>JAMPIC010000009.1 GCA_023663025.1 Prevotella sp. | reverse complement strand
GTTTCTCACCTCCTGCTCCGTTTCGGACGAATGCGCCTGCGGGCGCGGGGAGGGGGATTTCGCTCCCTGCGGGGAGCGACCAGGGGCTCTGCCCCGTGGACCTCGCAGCCTTGAAAGGCTGGCGAACTTTTTAGTCGCGGCTTCGCCGCCCAATACTCGTTATGTGTTTTGCTGTAAATTACAATTTACCGCCCTTTACCCAAATCAAAAGACACCGGGGAAATCTCCATTAAAACTATAATTTTAAAAGCCGCTCCGCATTTTCATGCAGTATCATTTCCCGCTCCCCTTCCGTCAACGGAATTTTGTCAAACCTTTCCAGCTCCTCGGAAGCCGTCCACATGGGGTAATCCGTACCGAACAGCACCCTGTCCGCGCCGTATGCGTCGATAAGCCGTTTCGCGTGCTCGGGGGACATGGCGTACAGCGAGCTTGAACAGTCCGTCCACAAATGCTTGAACCTCCCGTCGCCAAGTATCTCCGCGGACGCGTCCCATTCCGACCAGCCGCCGAAATGCGCCGCGATAACCTCAAGCTCCGGAAACCTTTCAAGGACGTTCACAAGCCGTCCCGCTTTAGAGAAATCCGTTCTGCTGTCCCCCATGTGGATCAGCACGGGAAGACCTCTCTCGGCGGCGGCTTCGTAGATCGCCATGGCTTTTTCGCCGTCCGCGTTGAACCGCTGAAAATCCGGGTGGAGCTTTACCCCTTTCAGTCCGAGAGACATCGCTCTGTCAAGCTCGGCAGGGACGTCCCCGAAATCGGGGTGCATAGCCGCGAAGCCGACGAACTTGTCCGGATATTTTTTCACGCTTCTTCCGATAAAGTTGTTTATGCTCGTCACCTGTTCGGGGACGGTCGCCACCGAGTGGACGAGAAACCTGTCCACACCCGCAGAGCCGCCGTTTTTCAGCAGTCCCTCTACAGTACCGTCAAGCTCCATGGTCAGGGTATTGTAAAAGTTTCCGATGCCCGCCACCGCTTTTTCGGCGACCTTGTTGGGAAAAATGTGCGCGTGAGCGTCAAAAATCATTTTATGACCTCCTTTTACAGTTGTTCCGAAAACAGCTTTGCCGACTGTGCAAATCAGCCTTTTTTATTCCCCAAAGCCTCGGAAAACGCCGTGCTGCGCCAGTTTCCCCTGCGGTAAAACCACAGGGACATGAGCGCGGACAGTCCCCAGCCGATGGGCCAAGCCCACAGGAAACCGCCAAAGCCCATTCCCGCCGCAGGGACAGAGAACCGTCCGAAGCCGATACTGTCGGGCACAAGCAGGTAGGACAGTACCACCCGCAGCAACAAGTCGCTGAACGTTGCCGTCATGAACGACTTCATCGCTCCCGCGCCTTTCAGCACACCGTCGGAAAGCAGCTTTATCCCCAGCACCGCGTAGAAAGGCGATACCGCCCGCAGGAATGAAACTCCGATACGGAGAGCCTCCTCCGAAGGCTCGGAGAAGAATATGCCTATCATAACATCGCTCAAAAGCAGGTAGCAAACCAAAAACGGCACTATGCACACCGCCGTGAAAACCATTCCCGCCCTGTAGCCCTGCGGTACGCGCTCATGCTTTCCCGCGCCGACGTTCTGCGCCGTAAAGGAGCTTATACCATTGGAAATGCACGCCATGGCGTTCACGGCAAAGGTGTTCAGTTTTATCGCCGAGGAGTACCCCGCCAGAACCGCCGAGTCCATATCGTTTACCAATCCCTGGATAAGCAGGTTTCCCACCGAGACAAAGCTTTGCTGACATATTGTGGGAATTGCTATCCTGCTTATTGTTTTCAGCATATGGGGTGAAAACGCGGGGTTTTTGTGGGCGGTCCTTATCTTTCCGAGACGGGCGAAAAGAGCCGCCGCCGCAAGCACAGCCGACGCGCCCTGCGCTATGAAAGTCGCCCAGGCAACGCCCGCAACTCCCATTCGGAGCGGTATTACCAATATCAGGTCGAGGATTATGTTTCCCACCGACGAGGCTATCAGAAAGACAAGCGGCGTGCGGGAGTCCCCCAGCGCGGTGAAAATTCCCGTACACACGTTGTACATGAAAAGGAAAGGCAGTCCCGCGATGTAAATTCGCAGATACAGCACCGAGTCGGCAAAAATATCGGCGGGAGTGTTAAGCGCGGTCATTATGGGGGTACAGCAGAGAAGTCCTCCCAAGGTCAGGACAGCCGACAGCGCAAGGGTGGTGATAAGCGATGTGGACACCGCCGTTTTCATACGGACGTATTCCTTTGCCCCGAAAAGCTGCGAGATAACCACCGCGCAGCCGCCGTTTATTCCATTGGCGACCTGAATGAACAGCATTGTGACCGGGTAGGACGCTCCCACGGCGGCAAGGGCAAGCTCGCCGTCTATGGGGGCGGAACCCACGAAATTTCCCGCGATAACGCTGTCGCAGATATTGTACATCTGCTGGAAAATAATGCTGATGAGCATTGGCAGGGTGAACCGCCATATCAGCGACGACGGTTTGCCTTTTGTCAGATCTGTGATCATTTGAATGTCCTTTCCTTTCAGAAGATAAAAACAGGGTGCAGAGGATAGATGTTTTATACCAATATTATACACAGCTTTTGTTGTTTTTTTACAAAAAAATAATGCACAAATTTTTAAAAGTGCAAAAACAAGAGGCAGGATATTCTCCTGCCTCTTGCCTCGCGGTTATCTTATCTCAAGACGTTTCGACGCGGGCGGCGCGGTCTCCTTTTTGGGGAGCGTTACGGTCAGAATGCCGTTTTTGTACTCCGCGTCGATCTTTTCGGTGTTGACATTGGAAACGTCGAAGCTTCTGCGGTAAGAACCGTAGGAACGCTCGCGGCGGATATATTTGCCGTCCGCGTCTTTCTCCTCGTTTTCGGAGCTGCGTTCCGCGGTAAGGGTGAGGAAGCCGTCATCCACGTCGAGACTGATATCCTGCTTGTCAAATCCGGGCAGCTCGGCTTCGAGAACGTAGCTGCCGCCGTTGTCCTTTATATCGGTCTTGCAGGAATTAAAAGAAGTCCCGTTTCCGAAAAAATCCTTTTCAAAGTCGCGGAAAGCGCTGAACAGGTCATAGCTCTTTCTTTCAAACGGTGTAAGTCCATACATAAAAATTCCTCCTTGGTAAGAAACATTATATTAAATTATCTGCGTTTTTATTCGGGAAATACTTGATTACCCATCGGTATCACTTCCTTTTTGTTTCTGTAATTACAGAATACCGCCGCCGTATGACGGGAATATCATGATTATGTGAAAAAAAGATGAAAATTAGCACTCGCCGGTTGAGAGTGCTAATTTTCACTATATTTAAATATTTTCGCGTGAGTATGCGGAACGCTTACTGATTTTCGGTCAGCTGCTTTTCACAGTCGGCAAATATTTCCTCCACTTTTTCGGGATTTTTTACCTTTGTAAACGCGCTTACAAGCGGTACGACTATAAGTCCCGCGATCATTGCTATAGCTCCCGCGTTTATGGGCGAAGCCATATTAAGCTTCAGCGAAGCAGCCGCTTTTGTGGCTTCGGGGAAAAATCCCAGACTGAATATGAACATATGAATGACCGTTATGCCGATACCCGTGGCAAAGCTCGTCCACACCGCGGCGGAGGTGACTTTTTTGGAGAAAAGTCCGTACATGAACGGCGCAAGAAAAGCTCCCGCCAGCGCGCCCCAGGAAATGGACATAAGCGTTGTGATATAGGCGTTGGGGTTAAGTGCGATGATTACCGAAAGTATCAGAAACGCCGCGATAAGCACGCGCATTATCAGAACCTGCTTCTTCTCGTCCATTTCTTTTTTCATGAACGGCTTGATAAGGTCTATGGTAAGGGTGGAGCTTGACGTGAGCACCAGCGACGACAGCGTGGACATTGACGCGGACAGCACCAGCACCACAACTATTCCTATGAGAATTTCTGGCAGAGCCGAACGGAGCATTGCGGGAACGATGGAGTCAAAGGCAAGCTTGCCGTTTGAGCCGGTTTCGATAAGGGTACGTCCCGTGGCGGCGGCTGTTTCCCCGTCGGCTGCGCCGTAAAGTCTGCCGAAGCCGCCCATCAGGTAGGAGCCTCCCGCAACGACCAGCGCGAAAAGCGTGGAGATAATTGTTCCGCGTGTGATAGCCTTGTTGTCCTTGATGGCGTAGAATTTCTGCACCATTTGGGGAAGTCCCCATGTGCCGAGAGAGGTAAGGATAATTACTCCCACAAGGTTTATCGGGTCGGGTCCGAACAGCGTGTTCAGGCTGTTTGCGGGCACTCCGCTGTCGGTTATCTCTCCGAGGGACGCGAGAGCCGCGCTCCAGCCGCCCTGCTTGCTTATAACGCAGATCACCACGGCGGCAATTCCCACAAGCATTATTATTCCCTGCACGAAGTCGTTTATAGCCGTCGCCTTGTAGCCGCCGAGGATAACGTACGCCGCCGTGAGAACCGCCATTCCTATAAGACAGGCGGAATAGGGAATGTTGAAAGCCATTCCGAACAGGCGGGAAAGTCCGTTATAGACGGACGCGGTATAGGGTATCAGGAACAGGAAAACGATCACCGCCGAAACTATTTTCAGTCCCTTCGAGGAATACCTTTTCTCAAAATATTCCGGCATTGTGGAGGCGTTCAGGTACTTGGAAATAATTCTGGTGCGTTTTCCCAGTATCATCCATGCAAGCATTGAGCCGATGACCGCGTTTCCTATGCCGATCCAAGCGGCGGACACGCCGTAGCTCCAGCCGAACTGTCCCGCGTAGCCGATGAAAACCACCGCCGAAAAGTAGGACGTTCCGTAGGCGAACGCCGTAAACCAGCCGCCCAGGCTTCGTCCTCCCAGAACAAAGTCGGACACGGACGAGGTCTTTTTGCGGCAGTAAACGCCTATTCCGAGCATGACTGCCAGATAAAGTATGAGTATTGCGTAGATCATAAAGCAAATCTCCTTTGATTTAGTACATAAAATCGCGTCAGTTTTAAAGTGGTAAAGCATTTACATTATACCAAAAAAAACGTACCTTGTCAATAGCGTAATTAAAATAAATGCGTCCGCTGCGAAACGAAACGGCGCGTTTGTGAGGTATATCCTAAAAAACAGGCAAAATTCCGCGCATTTTGTCGATTAAAGAAAATTCACGGGGAAATTTGCGGAAAATTGTTGACCGAAACGTCCTAAAATGATATAATACCAATGTTTTGTAAAAAAACAAAATACCGTTATTTGGGGGAAAATCCGATGAAAAACATTAAAATCAAAACACTGTTCGCCAAAGCCGCGCTGGCAGTTCCGATCGCGCTCTGCCTTTCGGGGTGCGGTGCGAAAACAATCGACCTTAACGAATACCTTACTATCCAATGCAGCGGCATAGACACTGCGGGCAAGGCAAGCTTTTCAATCGACGTGGAACAGCTTGTTTCGGACAACGCTGAGGCTCTCGGTCTGGAGGACGCTTCTTTCGGCTCGCTCCTGACAGTTTACGACGACTTCTACGGCAGATTGGACGGCGAGCTTGATAAAAACTCCGAGCTTTCCAATGGCGATAAGATAACCTTTAAGTGGGACGATATCGACACCAAAAAATTCAAGGAAAAATATTCCGTGAACCTGAATTTCTCCGACGTGCCCTACGAGGTTGTCGGTCTCGACGAAGCCAAAGAGTTCAACCCGTTCGACTATGTAACCGTTTCCTGCGAGGGTTACGCTCCCTACGGAAAGCTCAGTATAAACAGGAACGGCGATAATCCCGTTTACGGAATAAGCTACAAATCCGACAAATCGGAGGGACTCAGCAACGGCGATAAGGTGGTTATAACCGCCGAAGCAGGCAGCGATATCCGTGAATACTGTCTCGGAAACGGTTATATCCCTACGGAAACCGAGTTTGAGTACACCGTAAGCGGTCTTGCAAGCTACGTCTCAAAGCTGGAGCTTATACCCAATGACGCCATGACTAAAATGGACAGCCACGCTCAGGACACTTTCAAGGCAAGCGTTGCCAAAAACTGGAGCGACAGCGGCGAATCCTTAAAAAATGTAAAGCTTATAGGAAACTATTTCCTTGCGCCCAAAGACCCGTCCATTTCAACCAATACATATAATTACGTCTACTTCATCTACAAAATCACAGCGGAAAACCTCGAACAGGACGGCGCATTTGATTATTATTACTATTCATACTATACAAATATCATTCTGTTGGACGACGGCACATGTTCGTTTGATTTAAACGGCATTACCGTTCCCGAGGGCAGCAGCTTCTTTGGCTCGGTATCCGGCGAAGCGTTCTCCACGGGCAAATATTTCTACAAAGGCTATGAGGATCTTGACACGCTTTTCAACAAGCATGTTACTTCAAAGATCGACAAGTATCAGTACGAATCCACGGTAAATGAATAAGTCCGGGGATTTATAAAAAACGCGCTCCCGAAACAACTTGTTCGGGAGCGCGTTTTTGTACGGAGGATATCCGTTCAGGCGCAGCGGTTATATTATATATAGTACTGCGCCTGCGCCTTGAACATCTCGGCGTACAGACCGTCCTGCCTGCGGAGCAGCTCGTCGTGGGTGCCGAATTCCTTTATCGTGCCCTCCGAGAAAACCGCGATATGATCGCAGAACTTGCAGCTTGACAGCCTGTGGGAAATATAGACCGCCGTTTTCCCGCCCACAAGCTCGTCGAACCGCTTATATATCTCATACTCCGCCACGGGATCGAGGGCGGCGGTAGGCTCGTCGAGAATTACCACGGGAGCGTTCTTGTAGAGCGCGCGGGCAATGGCAAGCTTCTGCTGCTCGCCGCCAGAAAGGTCAACGCCCTCCTTGTCGAAGAACTTGAACATCATGGTCTCCCGACCGTTGGGCAGACTTTGGACTTTTTCGTCGAGACCAACCTTTTCAAGCAGAGCGTCCGTTACCTCGGGCGGCTCGGAATTGCCGAGGAGCACGTTGTCGTCCACCGAGAAAGCCAGCAGCCTGAAATCCTGAAAGACCACCGCGAACAGCTTCATATAGTCGTCGTAGTCGTAGCTTTTGATGTTCACGCCGTCAAGGAGAATTTCCCCGCTGTCGGCGTCGTAAAGACGGCACAGCAGCTTGATAAAGGTGGTCTTGCCCGCGCCGTTAAGTCCCACCACGGAAAGCTTTTCCCCGCTGTGCAGGGTAATTGAAACGCTGTCCAGAACCTTTACCCCAGTGTTGGGATAGGAAAAGCTCACGTTCCTGAACTCGATGGTGTGACCCTTGTCAAGGTTCTGCACCTTTTTGTCTCCCTTTTCCATATAGGGAGGGTACTCCATGAACTTCACCACCTCATAGGCGTACCCGCTCGCCTTTTCCACCTCCTGGAGACCGAAAACTATTCCCTGCAAAGCGCCGCTGAGCGTTCCCGCCGCGTTCACAAGCTGGGTGAACGTACCCACGGTAATCTTGCCGATTATCGCAAGGATGCCCAGATACAGGTATGTGCAGAAATCGCGTGCCGCCATCGTTACGGAATCCGTAACGATATAGGGACGTTTCTTTCTGTAGATTTTTTCCCAGTAGGCGTTCAGGCGGTTTATCTGCTGGGACGCTTTTTCCGTCATCATTCCTCCCGCGCCGTAAAGACGAACGTCCTTGCCGCCGCGGTAGTCCTCCATTTCCCAGAGAATGTGCCCGAAAATGCGGTTTATTCCCGACAGCTCGGAAAATTCCTTAACGTCGATATCGTTCTTTTTCTTGTTGATGAGCGCGCTCACAGCGAGCAGAACTCCCACCGGAAGCAGCAGAAGCGGTGCGCTTGCTATCATGACTGCCGCCGCGCCGAAAATTTTCAGCCCGTTGGATATGGTGTTAAAAAACGCTTTTGCGATATTGTGCACGCCTCCGGAATAGTTCATTCCGTCGCGGGCTTTTTTGATCTGCTCCAGAGCCTCTTTGTTCTCGGTCAGGGCGAAATCGATTTCCATGCACCTGCTCGAAATATCCACCGACGTGGCGTTGAGAAAGAAATCGGCGTACTTTTCAAGATGGGTCGTCAGTGCGCTGCCGGACGCGTTCAGAATAATGCTTACCGTTATCATCAGTCCGCCGTAAAGACATATCAGACGGATATCCTTTTCCGGGGCGATAAGCGAGTCCACCAGCAGCGGCATAAAGATAAGGTCGGACATGGGAGCCGCCGCCGTGAGCAGCGTGTTCAGCGCCGACAGGATAAAGTACGCCTTTGACTTTCCCCAGGCGTCGGGGAAGAAATATTTCAGTACGGGAAAAACCTTGCTTTTTTCCTTGTTTGTTTTTACCGCCGTATCAGCCATTTTCCGCCGCTCCTTCCGATAATATTATATCTTTGTCCTCAACGTAATACTGCGCCTGAACGCGGAACATTTCCGCGTATTCGCCGTTCAGCTCCATAAGCTGCTCGTGAGTTCCCGTCTCGACCATTTCGCCCTTGGCAAACATTGCCACCCTGTCGCAGAAACGGGTCGAGGACAGCCTGTGGGAAATATAGACCGCTGTCTTTTTGCCGATCATTCCGTCGAAGCTTTGGTACAGACGGTACTCCGCCAGCGCGTCCAGAGCCGCCGTAGGCTCGTCCAGAACGATTATTTTCGACTCCTTGTAGAGTGCGCGGGCAAGGGCAAGCTTTTGCTTCTCGCCGCCCGAAAGGTCTACGCCGTCGTCGTACAGGACTTTCAGCAGCTCTGTGTCCACGCCCTTTTCGAGGGAATCTATCTTCTCCCCCAATCCCGCGCTGCGGAGGACTTCCTCCGCCCTGTCCCTGTCGGTGTTTGACGGCTCGCTCATAGACACGTTCTCGCTCATTGGGAAAGCGAAAACCGTCACGTCCTGAAAAGCGGGGGCGAACATTTTAAAGTATTCGGTTCTGTCGAAGCGGCGGATATCAACGCCGTTCAGCAGGATACGTCCCTCGGTAACGTCGTACAGCCGCAGCAGCAGCTTGATAAAGGTGGTCTTGCCCGCGCCGTTAAGCCCTACTACCGCAAGCTTTTCGCCGGGGGAAAGGGTGATGTTCACGTTTTTCAGGGCGAACTGCTCCTGTCCCTTATAGCGGAAAGAAACGTTCTCGAAAGTGAACTCGTAGTCCTCCGCTTCGGGAATGGGGACAGTATCCGCGCTTTCGTCCCCGACGGGGATATCCATATAGCTGCGGAAATCGTCCGTGTGGGCGGAACGCTCTTTAAGTCCCGCCACAGCCGCGAGAACCTGCGTTACCGCTTCGGAAAACGCCATGGAGCTTGAAAAGTACAGCGTAAAGTTACCGATGGAAAGCCCGTCGTTTACCACGCTCCAAACAAGCCAGCCGACGACGATAATATTGCGTACAAAAGAGATACCGTGGGCGAAAAGCGTGTTCCATATCCAATACTGCCGCGATCTGCGCCAGTGCTCAAGCTCCTTGTCGTAAACCTTTTTCTGCCGGTTGGAAAGAAAATTCCTCATTCCGAAAAGTCTGATATCTTTTGCGTAGGAAAAATCCGTGGTAACGTTTTCCATATACTCCAGCTTGCGCCAGTGGGGCATCATGGCGTCCCACATTTCTTTTTTGTCCTTTTTGCGGATATAGTCGAAAAACAGGAACTGTATAACCGACAGCACGCCCACCGCAAGGATTATCCACGGGTTAAAGCTTGCCATAATGACCGTTGCCGTTATCACCGAGACAACGTAGGTCGTCATGGTCTGCATATAGGTCATCATGCCCTGAACGCCCTGCCAGTCGCCGTTTGTGGCTCTTTTCGCCTTTTGCAGACGGTCGAGCATTTCGGGGGTCTCCAGCGTCTCATACTCCATCGAAAGAGTTTTGGCAATCCTTTCCTTTACCAGCATCATACGGACATAGGTAAAGCCTACGCCCAGTTTTTGGGAGGAAATATTGTTCAGGCACAGGAAGAACAGCTCCACCGCAGCCGCGCCGATAACAAGCCAGATCAGCGGGGCAACGTCCTTGCCGGCGGAACCCGCCTGCCGTTCGATGATGTCGATAACCAGCTTTCCGATAAAGCTCCATATGTAGGACATGGAAGCTCCCGCGATACCGCCCGCTATCAGCAGGGCTATAAGGGATTTCCGATACCGCACGAACGCTTTCAGGATATATGCAATATTGCCGAAAACGCCGTAGTCCCTGTGAAATTCGTCGGTATTCTCTTCTTTTTTTGTTTTGTTAAATATGCCCATTTTATGCCTCCTTTTTGAATTTAAAAACAGCAGCAGGTTCTTGTGAAGCAATAAAGCATGATTTTTTTGATTACCCCCTTAATTTGTCAGCCGGTTGTCCTGTTACAGGACAATATTATCCTCAAAAGAGTATATCATAATAATTGTCCTGTGTCAAGACAATTTTTCAAAGGAGAGGATAAAATGGCGCGAATAATTGACGGCGAAAGAAAAAATATGGTGGGAAACAAGGTGAGGGAGTTCCGCGCTGCCAAAAAGATGAGCCAGCAGCAGCTTTCGGACAAGCTTGAAACGATAGCGGTGTACATCTGCCGCGGCTCTGTTTCCCGTATCGAGGACGGCACACGAACCGTTTCGGACATCGAGCTTTACGGGCTTTCCCGCATACTCGGCGTGCCCGTGGGAGAGTTTTTTCCCGATCCGTGAACCGAAACGGAAAAACAAAAAGCGCTCTCCCGGTCAAACCGAAAGAGCGCCTGTATCCGTACTTTTCCGCATGATTTTACGGCAAATCAAACAGAGCGTGAACAGTTCCGCGCCGGTCGGTTCTGACAATTTTTCCTGCGTTTGCGATTGTGATTGTCATACTGTTCACCCCTTTCCCGTAATAATATTTTACAGTTTACCACAACTTTTATCGCTTGTCAAGAGATTTTTTGAATTTTCGTAACAATTTTTTACAAGTCTTTCCTGCGGTTTTCATACGGTTTTCACAAAGGGGGACTATACTGTAATCACAGTCAAAAACAAAATCCATTTTCATAAAAACCTGCCCGCACGGAAGCGGACTTACAGCGCGGCGGTTCGGAAAAAATAACGGGCCGCCAAAGGCTGAGCCTTTACCCTTTCGGACGTACTGCGTCAAAAAGGGCAAAATGCTCCCGTGGGTAACAAACTTCTGTATTGTTACCTGTCAAAGATTTTGACTTTTTATGCCGTCCTCATATGAAAGGAAATGCGGGCGGCGTCCACAGACAGTCTGCAAAAATCCCCCCGTTTTTGCAGTTTCCATACAACCCCATAATCAGCCGTCCCCTGCCTTTTTCGGACAGGGGACGGTTGATTATATCCGTTTGAATTTATCAAAGTATGTCGATATGCTCGCCGTTCAAAGCCTTGTTCATGCTGCGGACGGCGCAGAATTTTCCGCACATGGAACAGGTGTCGTCGTGCTCGGGGGAACGGTCGGCTCTAATAGCTTTTGCGGTCTCGGGGTCGAGAGCGCATTCCCACTGAGCTTCCCAGTCGAGAGCGCGGCGGGCGTCTCCCATGCGGTCGTCGATATCTCTCGCTCCGCGCACTCCCTTTGCGATATCCGCAGCGTGAGCGGCGATCTTGCTTGCGATTATGCCCTGCTTCACGTCCTCCACATTGGGCAGCGCAAGGTGCTCCGCAGGGGTGACATAGCACAGGAAAGCCGCTCCGTTCATTGCGGCGATCGCCCCGCCGATAGCTCCCGTGATGTGGTCGTAGCCGGGAGCAATGTCCGTAACCAAAGGTCCGAGAACGTAAAACGGTGCGCCCATGCATATTGTCTGCTGGACTTTCATATTTGCCGCTATCTGATCCATGGGGACGTGTCCCGGACCCTCAACCATGACCTGGACGTCCTTTTCCCATGCCCGTTTGGTAAGCTCTCCCAAACGGACAAGCTCCTCTATCTGGCACACGTCGGTAGCGTCCGCGAGACAGCCGGGACGGCACGCGTCCCCCAAAGATACGGTAACGTCGTACTCCCTGCAAATGCCGAGTATCTCATCGTAGTATTCGTAGAAAGGATTTTCCTCACCCGTCATGCACATCCAGGCAAAAACCAGCGAGCCGCCTCGGGAAACAATATTCATCTTCCGCTTGTGTCTGCGTATCTGATCGATGGTCTTGCGGGTGATACCGCAGTGCAGGGTGACGAAATCCACACCGTCCTGCGCGTGGAGACGCACAACGTCGATAAAGTCTTTCGCGGTGAGAGTATCGAGGTCGCGGCGGTAGTGGATAACGCTGTCGTACACGGGGACAGTCCCTATCATGGCGGGACATTCCGCCGTCAGCTTTCTGCGGAACGGCTGCGTGTCGCCGTGGCTGGACAGATCCATAATAGCCTCCGCGCCCATATCCACAGCGGACATAACCTTTTTCATTTCAATATCGTAGTCCTTGCAGTCGCGGGAAACTCCCAAATTTACGTTTATCTTCGTGCGGAGCGCCGCCCCCACGCCCTCCGGGTCGAGACAGGCGTGGTTCTTATTGGCGGGGATAACGGCTTTTCCGCTTGCGACAAGGGGCATAAGCTCCTCAACGGACATTTTTTCCTTTTCCGCCACGGTTTTCAGTTCGCGGGTGACGATGCCTTTACGCGCGGCTTCCATTTGGGTGCTGTAGGTTTGATCGGTCATTTTAAGTTCTCCTTTTTGGTATTCGGGTTTATTTTTCTTCGGAAAATTTTCCGTCAAGAGCAAAGGCGTGGTTCATGGGACCGCTGCCCTTCCCCAGATCGAGCATCGCCGCAAGCGCGCCCGAAACGTACTCCTTCGACCTTTCCACAGCTTCCTCGAGGGAAAATCCCTTTGCAAGGTTTGCGGCTATCGCGCTTGACAGAGTGCAGCCCGTACCGTGGGTGTTGGGGTTGTCTATCCGCCTGCCCTTAAACCACTTTAACACGCCGCCGTTACAGAGAACGTCGTCCGCGTCGCTGAGGGAATGTCCTCCTTTGAGAAGCACGGCGCAGGAATTTTCTTCGGAAATTTTTTCAGCGGCGCGTTCCATATCCTCACGGGTGCGTATTGTCATGCCCGACAGGATTTCCGCCTCGGGAATATTCGGCGTAGTCACAGCCGCAAGGGGAAGAAGCTCCCGCGCCAAAGCGGATACCGCGTCGGTTTTTAGAAGCTTCGAGCCGCTTGTCGCCACCATCACGGGATCGACCGCGATGTTTTTCGCCCCGTAAAATCTCAGCCGTTCGGCGATGACCCCGATAAGCTCCGCGGAGGAGACCATACCGATCTTCACCGCGTCGGGAAAAATGTCCGTAAAGATCATGTCCAGCTGGTTTTTCAGAAACTCCGGCGAGACCTCCGATATTCCCGACACGCCCTCGGTGTTCTGCGCCGTGAGAGCCGTTACCGCGCTCATGGCGTAAACGCCGTTTACGGTCATTGTCTTGATGTCAGCCTGAATACCGGCGCCTCCGCTGCAATCACTGCCAGCGATTGATAATGCTGTTCTCATTCAAATACTTCCTTTGCATTATTTTTATAAAGCGGCAAAAGGCGGTGCCCTCAGTCTGCCGCTGCAGAACCGCGAAACGCAGGTCCGAAAATTATTTCGACGTCATTTCCGCCGAAAGCTTTTTCAGCAGTCTGCATTCCTCCTCTATGTTCCCGGCGGCGAATATTGCGGAAACGAGAGCAACTCCGTCCACTCCCGTTCCCGAAAGCTTTGAGATGTTGTCCTTGTTTATGCCGCCTATCGCCGTGACGGGAATGTCGACGGCGGCGCAGATATCTTTCAGAACCTGCATTGATACCTCGCTCGCGTCGGGTTTTGTGGATGTGGGAAAGACCGAGCCTACGCCCAGATAGTCCGCTCCCGCCCGCTGGGCGGCAAGAGCCTGCTCCACAGTCTGAGCCGACACGCCGACGATCATTTTGTCCCCCACGGCTTCGCGGACATTCGCCGCCTCCATGTCGGACTGCCCGACGTGTACGCCGTCCGCGCCGCATTTGAGGGCGACGTTCACATTGTCGTTGATGATGAGGGGCACGCCATACCGTCCGCAGAGCTTTTTCAGAGCGGCGGCTTCCTCGAGGAAAGCGGCTTCGTCCAGTTCCTTTTCACGGAGCTGAACGCAGGTAGCTCCGCCTTTGAGAGCGGATTCCACCTGTTCGCACAGAGTTTGTTTCCCGAGCCAGCTTCTGTCCGTGACAGCGTAAAGAAGCATGGTTTCCTTTGAACATTTCATAAAAAACTCCTTTCGGAAGTAAAAATAACCGCAGCAATTTTACAGGATCTTATATCTTGCCCTTTTCTCCAAAACTCCGCCTTTCAGATTGTAAACCGCGTCAATGATATAGTTCCGATAGGACGCGTTCCCGTCGGCGGGAGAAAGCCTCTCAAAAGCTATTTCCCCGCATACGCCCATTGCGCAGACCGAAGCCGCCGCCGCTTCGAGGACGTTTCCGGGGTTCGCCGTAACATACGCCGCCGTCATCGCGGAAAGCTGACAGCCCGTCCCCGTAACGCTGCTCATCATGGGGTGACCGTTGAAAATGCAGTAAGCCCTTTCGCCGTCCGCAGCAATGTCAACCGCGCCCGTGACCGCGACGACAGCTCCCGTTTTTCGGGCGAACGCTTTCACGAAAGCGCACGCGCTCTCAAGATTTTCCTCGGTAACTCGGTCGGCGGGATCGGCGTCAACTCCTTTTGCGGCGCCGTTTCCCGCGGCAAGAGCCTTTATCTCGGAAATATTCCCCCGTATGACCGCGAACCTTACCCCGTCCAGAAGCTTCAAGGCGGTCTCCGTCCTCATACGGGACGCTCCCGCTCCCACGGGGTCGAGCAGGACGGGGTGACCCAGCTCGTTGGCTTTTTTCCCCGCCGCAAGCATGGAAGGAACAGTGCGGCTGTTCAGCGTGCCGATATTGATGTTAAGTCCGCCGCAGACAGCGGTGATGTCCTCCACATCGCCGATATCGTCGGACATAATGGGCGATCCCCCGCAGGCAAGCAGAATATTCGCGCAGTCGTTCACGGTGACGTAATTCGTGATATTGTGTATCAGGGGGTGATTTTTTCTGACGTTTTCGAGCATTTCCTTAAACATTTCCGATCCCTCCCTTATTCGGCAAGACGTTTTATTATTCCCGTTTTTCCCACAGCCGCAAGCAGTATCCCGGACAGCACCGCGCCGCCCGCCGTGGATACCAGAAACGGAACTATGTAGGCATAGAAAGCGATCTCCCCCGCGCTTTGTCCCATAAGAAAAACCGCCACGGGATAGGCGTAAAGTCCTCCCAAAACAGCTGTGCCGAAAACCTCGGCGGCAAGGGTAAGGGGGATATTTTTCGCCTTGCGGTAAACGATCCCGCACAGCAGCGCGCCGAACATACTTCCCGGAAAAGCCATAAGGCTGCCCAGACCGAAAATGTTGCGGATAAGGCTTGCGGTAAAAGCTACTCCCAAGCCGTACCAGGGACCCAGCGTCACCGCGCAGAGAATGTTCACCATATGCTGAACGGGGGCGCATCTGCTGCCGAAAACGGGAAAGGAAAACATACTCCCCACCACGGCTATGGCGCACAGAATGCAGGCGATACATAATTTTTTCGTTTGAACGGTTTGCGTTGTTTTCATAACGGTTACTCCTTTTAAAAAGACTGAGAACGGCATAACAGCGTCGTTCCCGAAAATACGCGGACTTTTTCCGCACGGGCCGGTCGAAGCTTGATGGCTTCCTCTCACGCCGGAACACGGCTTCCCATCGCTGTTATTTTCCCGCGGGTCAGCGGGAAATTACGGACAAAAGGCGCTCCCCTCCCGTCCGCCCGAATGATGTCGGGAACCGTTCTTCACTTCCTTTCAAAAAAAGCATAAGACAAAAAATAAAGCCGCCCGACCGGACAGCTTACCGCAAACGCTTTTTCAAGCTTTTCCCTACGTTGGCATTATCCAAATCAGGTACGGTCGAAGGGCACACCTTCCTCTCAGCCTGTAACGCAAGCTCCCGCAGATTTATTTTATTGTCTGCTGATATTATACACCTAATATTTGTTTTTTGCAATACCTTTTGCGGAAATATACAAGAAAATTTCCGCGATTTGTGAAATGTGCCAAATCGTTTTAAAGGAATTGACCGTCCGCAGGAAATATGGTAAACTTACTATAGCAATACTGTAAAATAACGCTTTTTTTGTAGTGGCGGGGTTTCCCCGCCCGCAGTTACCGAACAACGGGACGGGAAACCCGTCCCCTACAGATGGCGGTTATTACTTTGCAGGTTTGCTGTAGATTACCGAAAGGAGTATCGGACTAATATGATCGGTTCATTGAAAAGAATATTCGCCGCTGCGGCTTTGACGGCTGTGACCCTCTCGTCGGTATCATGCGGAACGGACACGGGAAACGCTTCCGCCGAAACGACTTCCGCGCAGTCGGCGCAGTCGGCGGTCGAGGTTTCCCTGTCAAAGGAGGAGAGCGCGTCCGCAAAAACAGCCGCGCCAAAGCTTTCCAATCCCGACGCCACAAAAGAGGCGCAGGCTCTGTACGAGTACATTTCGGGCGTTTACCGCAGCGGCATAATTTCGGGACAGCAGGAGTCCACCTGGATGGGCAGCGACCAGTACGAATTTGACTACATCTATAAAAATACGGGCAAGTACCCCGCCATAAGAGGTCTGGACTACATGAACGACGATTTCGAGGGCGTAAACAAACGCGCCGCGGATTGGCACGAAAGGGGCGGCATTGTAACTATCTGCTGGCACTGCGGCTCGGATTTCAGCCACAGCTGGGACGAATGCATGAAAACAGAGATCGCAGACTGGGACAAGGCTCTCACAGAGGGAACCGCCGAGTACAAGGCTCTTATCGAGGGTATGGACAAGGGCGCCAAAGCTCTGAAAGAGCTTAAGGAAAAGAATATCCCCGTACTGTGGAGACCTTTCCACGAGTTCGACGGAGGCTGGTTCTGGTGGGGAAAAGGCGGCGCGGACAACTTTGTAAAGCTCTGGCGCATTATGTACGACCGCTACACCGATTACTGGGAGCTTGACAACCTTATCTGGGTGCTGGGCTACTCGGGCAACGGCAGGGGTTACGACAAATGGTATCCCGGAGACGAATATGTAGACATTGCGGGCGCGGATTCCTACAGCGACGGCGCGAACGAAAAGCTCTACGAAAAGGTTCTGGACGTTGCCGGTACTGAAATGCCCATATGCTTCCATGAGTGCGGACGTATTCCCACAGCGAAACAGCTTGCGGACGGCAAAGCCGATTGGGTGTGGTTTATGACTTGGCACACGGAGCATATCACCGACCATAACGATACGGCGGATCTCAAAGAGATTTATAACGATGAGTATGTTATTACTCTTGATGAGCTTCCGAAGCTTTATGAATAAATAAAAAGCGGTTTGCTTTAGGCAAGCCGCTTTTGTTTGTCAAAAAGACGGTAATTTAAATTGTAATTTACGGAACAAATAAGAAACACTGGGCGGCGAAGCCGCGACTAAAAAGTTCGCCAGCCTTTCAAGGCTGCGAGTTTCCAAAGGGCAGAGCCCTTTGGTCGCGCTCCGCAGAGCGCGAAATCCCTTTCGTCCCGAACGGAGAGGGTGGTGAGAAACGCGACAGCGTTTCGAGGCGGGGCGAACACGACCGCCCCGCCTTGTTACAGTATGCGACACAGTAACTCTCCAAAACGTCCCGGTGGGACGTTTTGGACGAAGCAGACCTATAGTGATGTTTTGGAAACCCAACACAATTTTGTCTCGTTGAAAACAGTCCACCGGACTGTTTTCAAGGGATATTTTGTTTGCACATAACAAAGGAGGGGCGGTCGTGTTCGCCCCGCCTCGAAACGCTGTCGCGTTTCTCACCACCCTCTCCGTTTCGGACGAATGCGCCTGCGGGCGCGGGGAGAGAATTTCGCCGCCTGCGGGCGGCGACCAGGGGCTCTGCCCCGTGGACCTCGCAGCCTTGAAAGGCTGGCGAACTTTTTAGTCGCGGCTTCGCCGCCCAATACTCGTTACATGTTCTGCTGTAAATTACAATTTATCAATAAACAATTTCAAAAAAATTTGAAAAAACTCTTGACAAATGAAAATCAATAGTGTATTATTGTATTAAGATGATAATACAAAGGAGGCAGAATAAGTGCCTTGGAATTTTAATTCAACTACACCTATCTATATCCAGATAATCGAACACATCAAAATGAGCGTCGCCGTGGGGGACTACAAGGCGGGGGACAAGCTCCTGTCGGTAAGGGAGCTTGCTGCGGAAGCGGAAGTCAATCCCAATACCATGCAGAAAGCGCTTTCCGAGCTTGAACGGGAGGGGCTTCTCTGCACCCGCCGCACCTCGGGAAGATTTGTTACCGAGGACGGGGAAATAATCTCAAATCTGCGCAGACAGCTTGCGGAGGAACACATGGAAACGTTCCTGAAAAAAATGAACAGGCTGGGCTGCGCACCCGATGAAGCTGTGTCGCTTCTCGCAAAATATATTGCCGAAAGGGGTAAATAAAATGCTTATTGAATGCAGAAATCTAAGCAAAAGCTTCGGAAAAAAGACAGCTCTCAAGGACGTAAGTCTTAACGTGGAGAGCGGTAAGATAATCGGACTTCTGGGTCCCAACGGAAGCGGCAAAACCACGCTGATAAAAATACTCAGCGGCATTCTTACCGCAAGCGGCGGGGAGGCTCTCATATCGGGAAAGCATATCGGTGTCGAGACGAAAAAGATAGTCTCCTACCTGCCGGAAAGAACGTATCTTAACGAATGGATGAGCGTAAGACAGGCGGTCAGCTTTTTTGCGGACTTCTACGCCGATTTCAGCAGCGAGACTGCGTACGGTATGCTCGAACGTCTCAATATCGACCCCGCCGAAAGGCTGAAAACCATGTCCAAGGGCACGCGGGAAAAGGTACAGCTTATACTCGTGATGAGCAGGAACGCCGAGCTTTATCTGCTTGACGAGCCTATCGGCGGCGTAGACCCTGCGGCGCGGGACTATATCCTCAAAACCATTCTCGGCAACTACAGCGAGAACGCTTCGGTGGTTATATCGACCCACCTTATAAGCGATATCGAGCATATTCTGGACGACGTTGTTTTCCTCAAATACGGCGAGATAACGCTGCATTCCTCGGTTGACGAGATCAGGGAACAGCACGGAAAATCCGTTGACGCGCTTTTCAGGGAGGTGTTCGCATGTTAGGCAAACTTATAAAATACGATCTTCTTGCGGACTGGAAAAGATACGCCGTTCTGTTCGCGGCGACGCTTCTGGTCAGCACAACTTCAAAAATGATACAGCAAGTCCCCCATTCCGAATTTTTCGCGGTACTTTACGACATACTCGGCGCTGTATTAATGGCGCTGCTGCTGGCAATGGGTGTGCTGGTGATCGGTTTCAGCCTGATTCGCTTCTATAAAAACGTCCTGCGGGACGAGGCGTACCTGACCCACACGCTGCCCGTCCATACATGGCAGATAATAGTCTCGAAGCTTATCAGCACCTACATATGGTCGTTAGCCGCGCTTCTTATCGGAGGAATTTCCATGGGTATCATTGAAGGCGACCTGTTCTGGATATTCGGCGCAGTCGGGGAATTTTCCGAATTTGTTGACAGTTTTCCCGACCCTGCGTTAAAAAGCCTTTTCATACAGTTTGCGGTTACTTTGGCGGCGGGAGCTGTTATTTCTCTGTTTTGCTTTATGTCCCATATATATTTCTGCTTTGCCCTCGGAAACTTTTCGAGTGGTCACAAAACAGGAGTTTCCGTTCTGGCTTTCTTTGCTGTAACGATCGCGGAAAATATTATCGGTCAGGCGGTAATGCGTCTTTCGGGTATCACCGATATCGAATGGACGGACGAGCTCCTGCCTCCTGCTGAGGCTTTCGGAACAATGAACGTTTCGATGACCGTATGGCTGATAATTTCCTTTGTTATATCTCTGGGATTTTTTATCGCCGCCGAAAGGATATTCGCCAAAAAGCTCAATCTTGAGTGATGTGCGCTTTGTTATTGGCAGCAATCACAGAATGATCACGGACATGAAAGAATAAAAATGCTTTCCTCACTCATTGACAAAACGCCGATATTGTACTATAATATAGTAGATATCATCAAAAATTCGGAGGAAAACAAAATGCCAAACAAAACCTTTTATATCACCACGCCTATCTACTACCCCTCGGGAAATCCCCACATCGGGCACTGCTATACAACCGTCGCCTGCGACTCAATTGCCCGCTACAAGCGTATGCAGGGCTATGACGTTATGTTCCTCACGGGCACGGACGAGCACGGTCAGAAAATCGAGGAAAAAGCCGCCGAAAAAGGCGTTACTCCTCAGCAGTACGTTGACGAAATCGTTGCCGTTTTCAAGAATTTGTGGTCTTATATGAACATCAGCTACGACCGCTATATCCGCACTACAGATGATTACCACGTTGAAGCCGTGCAGAAAATTTTCAAGGCTCTGTACGACAAAGGGTACATCTACAAAGGCGAGTACAAGGGCAAATACTGCACCCCCTGCGAGAGCTTCTGGACGGAAAGTCAGCTTGACGAAAACGGCTGCTGTCCCGAATGTCACCGCGAGGTAACGGAAGCACGGGAGGAAGCCTACTTTTTCAAAATGTCCCCCTTTGCGGAGCGTATCGAAAAACTTTTGCTTGAAACGGACTATCTCCGTCCCAAAACCCGTGCGCAAGAGTTGGTAAATAACTTTATAAAGCCGGGACTGGAGGATTTGTGCGTGTCCCGCACCTCTTTCAAATGGGGCATACCTGTGACATTTGACGAAAAGCACGTGGTCTATGTTTGGATTGACGCGCTGTCCAACTACATCACCGCGCTGGGGTACGAAAATTCCGCCCACGACGACTATAGCAAGTTCTGGCCCGCGGACGTCCACATGGTGGCTAAGGACATCATGCGCTTCCACGCCATAATATGGCCCGCAATGCTTATGGCTCTGGAGCTTCCCCTGCCGAAGCACCTTGCGGTTCACGGCTGGATAACTTTCAACGGGCAGAAGATGAGCAAGTCTCTCGGCAACGTGGTTGACCCTCTGATTTTGGGGGAGCGGTACGGCGCGGATTCTATCCGCTATCACATTATGCGGGAAATGGCTCTCGGCTCGGACAGCTCGTTCTCCAACAAAATTATGATAGACCGCATTAACTCCGACCTTGCCAACGATTTGGGAAATCTCGTTTCCCGCACCGTGGCTATGGTTGTTAAGTATTTTGACGGTACTCTTCCCACAGACCGCGAGACTGACCCTCTCGATAACGAGCTTATAGAAATGTCAACAGCTTTGCGGGGCACGGTTGATAATTATGTGGACGAAACACAGCTCAATAACGCCCTTGCGGAAATTTTCAAGGTGATAAGCCGCGCCAACAAGTATATCGACGAAACCGCCCCCTGGGTTCTCGCCAAGGACGAAAATAAAAAAGCCCGTTTGGCGACGGTTCTCTACAATCTTTTGGAAGCAGTAAGAATTTCCACAACCCTGCTTTCCTGCTTTATGCCAACCACAATGCCAAAGGTGTGGGAGCAGATAGGCGCGGACGAAAGCCTTATTACCTACGAAAACGCGGGAAAATTCGGCGTACTGCCTGCGGACGTTACCGTTCACAAGGGAGAGGTGCTGTTCCCCCGTCTCGACATCGACAAGGAAACCGACGAGCTGAACGCCATACTGCTGAAAAACGCGCCGCCGTCCGAGGACGTTGACAAAGCAAACCTCACCCCCATTTCCGACACTATTAATATAGAGGATTTCGGCAAAATTGATTTGCGGGTGGCAGAGGTAAAATCCTGCGAAAAAGTCCCCAAAGCGAAAAAACTGCTGTGTTTGCAGCTGGACGACGGTTTCGGAACCCGTCAGGTGGTGTCGGGCATTGCCAAATGGTACGCCCCCGAGGATTTAGTTGGCAAAAAAATCATCGTGGTGGCGAACCTTGCCCCCGCCAAGCTTTGCGGCGTGGAGAGCCAAGGAATGATAGTAGCCGCCGACGTTGGCGAGGACGCGCGGGTTATTTTTGTCGACGGGGATATTCCCAATGGGTCGAAACTTCGCTGACGATAATTAATAATTATTTTATGCAATTGCATTTGACACAATTTGTAGGGGACGGGTTTCCCGTCCCGCCCCTGCAAAATATTTTTATTAACATTTATGCCGTCCGTAAATTTGCGGGCGGATTTGTTATTCCGCACAAAAAAAGTAAAAATTTTTATGCAGTCCCACAAAAATTAAAATTTATGTGACATTTTGCCCGCCTCGGGGATATATAAAGTGATGTACATCGGAAAGGAAGTGATAAAATGCTCTGCAAGGAGGAATTTGAACGGGTCGCCCGGGAAAATTCGGGACGGCTTTTTGCCCACGCGGCGGTGCTGCTCCGTTCGCAAAGCGACGCTGAGGACGCCGCCGAAGAAGCCGTTTATCAGCTTTTCAGGCGGAACAATCCCTTTGAAAGCGAGGAACACTGCCGTGCGTGGCTGATACGGGTGACGGTGAACGCGGCGCGGAAAATTCTCCGCAGGAGAAAGCATTTTTCCGACGACCCCGAGGAGCTGGAAAAAATTACAAGCCAATTCAACTACCCCGAGCAGTCGGAATTATTTCGGGCGGTTTCGGAACTGGACGGCAAGTACAAAACGGCGGTGCTGCTTTTCTACTATGAAAATATGTCCGTGAAGGAAATCGCAAAAACCCTTAAAATTTCCGCAACAGCCGTCACCACGCGGCTTGAGCGGGCAAGAAAATTACTTAAAGAAAAGCTTGAAAGGAGCAATGAATATGAAAATTTTGGAAAACCAAATAAAGGAAACAATGGAGCGGCTCTCCCCGGGGCGGGATATTGTGACCTCGGCGAAAATAAGGGCTGAAGCGGAGGCGGGGTACAAAGTCCCCCTGCCTAAAAGGAGAATTGGCGTAACGGCGGCGGTGTGCGCACTGGTGCTTGTGTGCGGAATAACCGTTTCGGCGGCGGGCTTCGGCTGGGGGCATAAGCTTTTCGGAAACACGGCTGCTCTTGTTGAAAGCAGTATGGACGATTACAAATTAGAGGTCGGCAATGTCCAAATCGAAAACGCCGAGGGCGTGCCTTACAATTTTACCGTTGGGGACGTTATCAGCGACGGCTATTCGCTTTACATCAATTTAATGATTGACAACATCGAGGTTCAAGACCCCGACCTGCTCGACCTTGACGATATTCACGACAATCAGTTTACTTTTTTTACAGCTGACCCCTTTACCGATGACCCCATAAAAGGCTATGAGCACAGAACGCGTGCTTCCTTCTGGGAAATTTTGGACGTTTCGGAAAACACCGTAAACACCGCGATAATCACAGGGTTCGGCAAGAAAATTGAAAAGGGCGACGTTTTTCAGTATGCCCTTCGGGACGACGGCAAGCGTATCGACCTGACCAACCATATAGACCCCGCCGAGGACGCCCGCGCCTTGCTTGCATCGTTAAGCTTTGAAGTGACAAGCGATGTTAAAGACCTGAAAAAAAGTATCGGCGTAAATCAAACCGCTGTTTTCAAGGACAGATGGCCCTATTCGCCCGACTGGGGCGGGGAGGCTCCCGACGAGGATACGCTGAGAACGGTTGAAATGTATGTGGAGACCGTGGGAATTTCGCCTTTCGGCATTGAAGTAAACGGTACAATGGATTCCTCACAGCCTACCAACACCAACGCCTTTGTTTCATGGGGCAATGTGTGGCTTATCTATAAAAACGGCGACAGAGTAAGCGTTACACCCAAAGGCGCTTTGACTGAAGACAAGGAGGATTATCGCGAGGCGTCTTGTTACGGTTATTTCACTTCCAAAAGAGGAGGCGTAACCAAAATGGACGTTATCGACCTTAACGACATAGAGGCGATAGACATCTGCGGCGTAACCGTCCCCCTCAACCCCGAGCCTGTTTACGAAACGGAGGAATAACAAATAAAACCGTACCCCGAAAAGGGTACGGTTTATTTTTCGGCACTCAGACAGCCGCAGGGGAAATGCGTCCTGCTTTCCAACGGAGAATTTCAATATCCTCAAAGTCCCGAAAAAGTTTTGTTTCCGGGACTTTTTCACCGCGCGGCATTACAGATAAGTAAACGCAAATCCGGCAAGAGGAGACAGTACCGCCATAATAACGGAAAACGAAAACGATTCCGCCGATGTAAGCGTCGCCCGCTGCTCCGACGGGAACATATCCTGCAATAGCGCGTTCGTCCGCACCTGCAAAGCGTCGTCGCCCGCCGCCGCCAAAAATCCGCCCAGAGCGGCTATCCCCCACATGGAGGAGCGCTCCGCGAAAACTCCCGCCGAAACAAGCGCAGCCGCGATAACAAACACGCTCCGATAGCCGAGCTTGGGCAGCTTCAGTATCAGCTTTGAACCGACAATACCGCCCATTTCCATAAAAAGCAGGGCAAAACCCAAAGCCCGCGAGGGTATGCCTTTTTCGGTGAGCTTTGCCTGCAAAAAGAACAGCAGCAGAGTATCGACCGCCCCCACAAGAGAGTTGCACATCATCAGTTTCACCGCTTTTCCCGCCCGTCTCAGAAAAGCAAAGCTTTCCTTAAAGCAGGCGGCAAGTTCCGCGCAGAGCACTTTCGGACTTCTCCGCGTTTTGGGGACGTTTGCTTCCCCCGCGCAAACCTCGCTCAGAGAAGCCAGTACCGCTATCTGAACCGCGCCGGTGACAAGATCGGTGCTGTAGGCGATTTGGTGACCGATAAAAACGGCGAACCCCGCGCACAGGGTGGATATTCCGCCGCAAAGCCTGTATATGACAAGCTGACGGGACATATACCTCTCAAACCCGCTCTCCGCTTCGGCGGCTTTGAGAGAATCGTACGCGAGAGCGTCCCCCGTGCCCGAGGAGAAATTATAGCTCAGCGCCTGAAAAGCAATTGAAAGGCACACCGTAAAAAGTCCGCATGAAAATATCATTATGACGTTCCCGATCATTCTCATAACGCTGCTCACGACGAGCATTTTCTTTCTGCCGAACACGTCCGCAAGCGCTCCCGAGGGTATCTCGAAGATCAGGCTCGTGATGTGGAAAACGGTCTCGGCAATCCCTATCTCCACAAGACTGTATCCTCTCGCCGCAAGTATGGCGACCCAAGCTCCCGTCAGCGACAGGTTTCCCAGTACTGATGACAGGTACAGCTTTGAAAGCTGCTTTTTAATATTGAATTTTGACATAAAAAATCTCCTTAACATTTATTTAATAAACCGTTAAGGAGATAATGCGCACATTTATTCGGTTCGCGGAAACGCTTTCGCCTATGTTACCGACGAAAAACTTTCACGGCAAACCCGCTTAAAAAAGGGCGCACTATCCCCGTAAAGGGGAAAAACCGAACCTTTTGAAAGCTGTAAATTTGCCGTTTTCCAGAACATAAACTCAACCTCTGACTGTAAAATCGTTTTATTAATCATAGCATATTTTCCGCAAAAAGTCAACAGACGTTTGCGGAAAAGTTCCCCGCTATTCCTCGGTCTTTTCCTCGGGCATATCTATCTTGACGCCCAATTTTGACACGGACTGCTCGTCGGCTTCCAGAACGGTGACCGTAAATATGCCATTGGTTATGGAAGCGTTCGTTTCGGGTATTCGTCCGAAAAGCTCCATTGCCCAGCCGCCCACCGTGTTGCTGTCGCTTTCGATAAGATTTTCGGGCAGCTCCAGCTTTTCAAGCAGATCGTTTATGTTCACGTCCGCCCGAACCTCGTAGATGTTTTCCGCGACCTTGACGACGCTGTCTATCACCTCGTCGTTTTCGTCGTATATCTCTCCCACAAGCTCCTCGATGATGTCCTCCATGGTGACTATGCCGCTCGTTCCGCCGTACTGATCCTTAACTATCGCCATGTGTATCTTGGTGCGCTGCATATCGTACAGCAGCTCGGAGATAAGCTTCATTTCGGACACATACAAAGCCTTTTGAATGATCCCCTCTATATTCTGCGGCTTTCCCTCCGGATCCAATATCATGGCGAAAAAGTCTTTTTCATTGATAAGACCCAAAATATTGTCCAGCGATTTGTCGTAAACCGGAAGCCTTGTGTATCTGTCGCGGATAAAAATTTCCTTGATCTTTTCGATATCCTCGCCCCGCTCTGCGGCGACCACCTTTACCCTCGGCTGAAGTATCTGCTCCACCGTGGTCTCGTCGAATTCCAGCGCGGAACGCACCAGATCGCTTTCCTGCTCCTCGAGAACGCCCTGATCCTCGATCTCGTCGATGATATATTTAAGCTCGTCCTCGGTAAAATTTGGGGAATTGTCGGGCTTTGACAGTTTCGACACAGCCCTTTGCAGGAACAGGAACACCGAGGACACGGGCGTAAGCGCCCACATTATTCCTCCGAGCATTCCCGAAAAGGCAAGGGCGCATTTTTCGGCGTTCTGCTTGGCAAAGGATTTGGGGATTATTTCCCCGAAAATAAGCACCAGAACGGTCATTACCGCCGTGGATACCGCCACGCCCGCCGCGCCGAAAAGTCCGGTGAAAATTATAGTTCCCAGCGAGGACGAAAGAATATTGACGATATTGTTTCCCACCAAAATCGTGGTGAGAGCCTTGTCAAAATTTTCCGCAATTTTCAGGGCGCGTGCGGCTTTCTTATTGCCGTTTGCGGCGTCGTGCTTGAGACGTATCTTATTTACGGACGAAAAAGCCGTTTCCATAGATGAAAAGAGCGCCGACATAACCAAAAGCAGCGCGATTGCCATGTACTTCACAGTCGTCTACCATGCCTTTCCCAATATAATACAATACATTTTATCATAACATATACTGAGATTTTTTTCAAGCCTTTTGGAAAATTTCCTGCCGAAACGCACCGCTGCGCTGTGACAAATGAAAAGTCCGAAATATATTGTTCCGCCCCGCGTTTTAGCACTTTTACCAGTTTTAATTTACATATTGTACATATATGTACAAAAATTATTAATGCGATTGACATTCCATACAATAACGTGCTATAATTAGGGTGTATATTGGGCGGTTTGCATATCGGGAACATAAACGTCCCCCGTAAAGCCGTCCGACCGTGAAGACCGGGCATATTCCCCATTTTGAATTTTTCACACGCTCTGCGTTCACATAAATTTAATTTAGGAGGATCTATATGGAACAGGCACTGAATTACGGAAGCTACTCCGCCTATAAGCGGACCGTCTCCGAGCTTACGGAAAGTCTTACCCAGCTGAAAGAATACTGCGAGGATATCGAACTGGTACATACCGCGAAATCCATAGGCGATACGGTGGAAAAGGTCGCCAACGACCACTTCGAGGTGGCTATCGTCGGCGAGTTCAAGCGCGGAAAAAGCACCCTAATCAACGCCCTGCTGGGACAGGAAGTCCTCCCTGCGGACGTTCTCCCCGCCACAGCCACTCTTAACAGAGTTACCTACAGCGAGACCCCCTACGTTATGGTGGAATACAAGGACGGCGGCACCGAGCGCGTGGATATAAACAAACTTGCCGACTATGTGACAAAGCTGTCCTACGAGTCCGAGATGAAAGCCGAGACTGTCAAGCAGGCTACGGTCTACTACGACACGTCCTTCTGCAAAAACAACGTGGACATCATCGACACCCCCGGTCTGAACGACGACGAGCAGATGACCAACGTTACCCTGTCCATACTGCCCGAGATAGACGCGGCGGTGTTCGTTATCAGCGCCAACTCCCCGTTTTCCCAGTTTGAAAAGGAATTTCTCGAAAAGAAAATGCTCTCCAGCGATATGGGACGGATCATCTTCGCCGTAAACTGCTTCGGCACTTTCTCCAAGGAGGACGAGGACAGAATCGTCGAGACCGTGGAAAAGCGCATAGGCAGCTACGTTATGGAAAAGGCGAAAGCCGTTATGGGCGAGGATTCCAAGGAGTTCGCCGTCTACAAGCGGAAGATAGGCAAGCCGAAGGTCATCGGCGTGTACGCCAAAAAAGCCCTTATGGCCAAGGAATCCGGCGACGAGGCTATGCTTGCGGAAAGCAATTTCCCCGCCTTTGAGAAAACTCTGGAAACCATGCTCACCCAAGAGCGCGGCGTTATTACCCTCCAGATACTGGCAAACAAGATCATCAGCTCAGGCTCGGAGCTTATCAATTCCATTATTATCCGCGAAAATTCCCTTATGATGGAAACCGACGAGTTTATGGACAAATACACCGCCGCCATCGAGGAGATCGACGATATCCGCACCAAAAAGAGAGAGGAATTCGTCCGCATAAACGACGCGGCAAATAAGGTGTTCCAAGGCTTACAGCCTATTCTGGACAGCTACTGGCTGCAAATCGAGGAGACTGCCATGAAGGTTATCGACGCTTACCCCATGAGCGCGGACGATCTGAAAAAGGATAAGCTGAAAATAGTATACTCCAAGCTGACGGAGAGAATAAAGGAAAATATCGAGAACAAGGCGCAGCTCATCTGCGAACAGATACAGAACGAGATAAACATTGCCCTCAGCGACGAGGCAGAGCGTTTGCAGTCCTTCGAGGACGAATTCTTCGCTTCCGTCGCCCGCATTCAGGAGATGTTCTCCGTACCTCAGAAGAGGGCGAGAAACGGCGGCGTGGTGGATCAGATCATCAGCGTTTCCATCGGCACGGTGGGCGCGGGAGGACTTTTCATCGGTCTGCGCGAGGCGGGCATAAAGGGTGCGCTTCTCGGCGGCGCGGCGGGCTTCGCGGGATTTTACGCCACATTCTACGCGGCTTTCTCGCTGGCTACGGTGCTGGGCATCGCGGCGGGACCGGTGGTGCTGTGCATTGCCGCCGTGGCGGGACTTGCGGGCACTTTCACGGGAAAATTCTCCGTCGACAAGCTGCTGGTGCAGGAAAGGATCGACAAGTACAAGGCAAGCTTCAAGCAGTCCGTAAAGAAACAGTTCCACGAGATGAGGATACATTCCGACTTTTCGGAAACTGTCCGCAAGCAGGTTTTCGCTTCTTTCCAGGGACTGAAATCCAAGATCGAGGACGAGACCGAGAACATACTTCTGGACACGCAGAAAACTCTCGACAACCTCAATCAGCTTAAACAGGAAAAGAAAACCATGTCCGACAACGAAAAGGAAAAGCTGCGGAATATCGCCGAATTCACGGGCGAGCTTCTGGCGGAGACCTACAATCTGCACAAAACTCTCACCGACAGCATGAACTGATCTGCCGTCTGCCACAATTTTATCAAGGAGGTTTTCCCAAATGTTCGATACGGATACTGCGGCGGACTACAACCCGCTGCTGGATATAGACACAAGCTTTGCGGCGTACCTTAACGCCCGCACCCGCTCCTACAAGGATCATATCGTGGGCGGCATGATGGACTACGCTTTCGACGCGGACTTCTCCGTAAAGCAGAAGATAACCGCTTTCTCGGGCTGGTCAAAGATACACAAAAGCCTTGCGGGACGGGAAATTCCCAACAAGGTGAAAAGGATATTCCAGTCCGCAGACATCGCCGGCTCAATGAAATACGCGGAGTTCTACAACGCGGTGAACGTGTGCGCCGAAAGGCTTCAGATAAGCGTTCCCACGGTGTATGTGAGAAACGCTCCCGAAAAGTATGAGATATACTCGATAGTCTCCGAGGACGTAGACCCGTTTATCGTGGCGACCTCCGGACTTGCCGAAGCTTGCTCCAAGGAGGAGCTGCTGTTCCTGATAGGCTGCGAATGCGGTCATATACAGAACAATCACTGCCTTTTCAGAATGGCTGCCCCTTACTTCGGGATAAATTTTTCCGAGGAGCAGGAGGATTTCAGCCTCGCAGAGACGGACATCTCCTCAATGCAGATCGCGGGCACCATATCCGAGTGGATAAAGCTGTCCGACGTTACCGCAGACCGGGCGGGAATAATATGTCTCAGCGACCCGCGGCAGTACCCCGCGATAATGGCGGGACTTCACCAAAAGGGCGTTTTCGCCCACTACAAAAAGGATAAGCTCGACCTCAGTGAGCTTATGGAACGGTACGAGACCCTGCACATCACTCCCGCAAGAAGCATAGTTATACCGCCCGAATTGGCGGCTGTCGACAAAAGGATACTGGCGGGACTGGAATTCCTCAGCTGCGAGCTGCTTTACAACTGGCGCGGCGACCTTAGCAGGGCGGACGTTCACACGGTCAACAAGCAGGCTCTCGAGATAAGGTGCGAAATAATTCTCGGCGCGGCAAAGGAGGGTATATAGTATGTCCGAAAATACGGAAATAAGGACTGCTCCCGGATATGCGTCCGCGGAGCCGGATATAGAAAAGGTTCAGAACAAGCTTAAAGGACTTCTCGGCAGCAAGCCGCTGTGCACCATACTGGGCGACGAGTTCACCGAGCACCTCCGCGATTGGGACAAAGCCATCACCAAACGGCGCACCGAGCCGTTCTCGTTAGTCGTTCTGGGCGACTTCAAGCGGGGCAAGAGCACTATCATAAACGCCATTCTCGGAAAGTCTATCGCGCCCGTAAACGTCGCTCCTGAAACGTTTACGATAAATTCCATAAGTTACAGCGACGTCCCCAAAGCGGAGGCTGTCCTCAAAAACGGTCAGAGAATAAGCCTTACCGCCGACGATCTTGTGCGGGAAAAACTGGAAAAGCTTATGAGAGCTTTTCCCGACACTCTCGAATATATCGACATTCGGGACGACGCGAAGCTGCTCAAGGAAATACGCATTGTGGATACCCCGGGTCTCAGCGACCTTGACTGCCTCGACAAGCAGGTGCAGGACTACCTGGTCAACGCCGACGCGGTAATATACATCGCAAGCGCGCTGTCGCCGTTCTCGGAATCGGAACAGTTCTTTTTGGCGAGCCATATACGTCCGCTAAGCTTTAACAGGCTGTACGTGCTGGTCAACATGATAGACGCAATGAACACCCGCGAGGACATCGACAAGATCATCAGCCGCGTAAGCGAACGCTGCGAGGCGATTATGCCCAATGCCTTTGTTTACGGCGTGAGCGGCATCGACGAGTACCGCCGCAAGATCGGTCTGAACCGTCCCGACATAAAAGGCTTCCAGGAATTTTACGAGAACGAGTTCCTGAAATTCGAGATGTCCCTCAAACGGGAGATAATTCTCCAAAAGGACATTATCCGCACACAGCGCGTGCTGACCATGCTTAACCTTATGATAAACGACACAGCCGCCCGTATCCGCATGATATACGAAATGATGGCTATGGACAGGAAAAAACTGGACGATATCTCCCAAAGCATAGAAAGGGAATGCTCCACGCTTGCCACCGCGCTGGAAAGCAAGAAACCGAAGATACTGCTCAGCGTTACCGAAATGCAGCAGGAGGCGGAGCAGTGGATGTACGGCTTCTTCTCGAAGCTGCGGGAGGACATTCTCGAAAGCAGGAACTCCGTCCCGCCCGAGGATATCGACAAGCACTTCTATTCGTTCCTTGTGGATAAAGTGGGAGAGGCTTACAGGAAATGTCTGGATATCCACCGTCAGCGGCTCAGCATGATAATCGCACAGCTGGGCGCGGAGCTTTCCAAAAAGCTGGGGATAAACGGCATTTCGGGGGACGCGGACGTGTCCGTAAAGGATTCCATGGACGATCTGAATATGCTTGTTTCCAAATCGGTAATTTCCGCCGCTTCTTCGGGAAACAGCGATTCCTTCCCGTCGGGGGCGATGTCCTCGTTCAGAAACATTCTGGGACGGAAACGCACCACCGACGTTATAGACATGGCTTTGGAAAATTACGACGATATAAGAAACAGCACTGTCAAGGACCTGAACGCCGCTTACAAGGCTATGGAGGAGAACGCTTTGAAGCAGCTTGACTCACTGTACCAAACTCAAGTCGATGTGAGCCGGGACGCGCTCAGCCATGCTATGGAGATGTCCTCGGGAACGAGCAGCGCTTCCGTGAAAAAGTACCTTGAAGAAGCCGCCGACGTGCTGAAAAGCGCGGCGGAGATACTGTCGCGGTACGCGGTCTGACCGCCGCCGTTCGCTTTCCGCAAAAATACCGTACCTGCTATTGACATATTATACGATGTATAGTATAATGGATAGTGCGGGTTCTCCCGCCTATACCTATGCTTTTCCGAAAGGCGTTTCTGCTATATGATTTTTGAGGGTTTTTCTACCGAAAACAAAAAATTGGTGCAGACGGTAACAACATCGTCCGACACCTTTAACAAAGATATCTTCGAGACCCACTCGCAAAGACTGCTGTCGCGGGGCGGACACTTCACACCCGAGCAGCTTATCCCCGTGTACTTCGCCGCGCTTTTGGGCGCGCCCTCGGGGGAGGACGAAAAGGCGGGCTTCCACAATATGCTTTACAGTTTGAGGGAGGACTTGATAAAGTGTACCAAGCTGCTGTTTTACAGCGAGTACGAGCTGAAACCGCCCACGCCCGACGAGCTTTCCGTTTTCGACGGCATAAGCGTTGTGGACGGTCAGAGCTTCGGCGTTCTTCCCGAGGAGCTGGCGGCGGCTGTGAACGTCCCCGGAGACGAGGTGAGAACCCGTCTCGCGCGGGAAACTCTGCCGCTGTTCCTGAAAGGCATGAGCGGCAGGGACGCTCTTTCCGCGGCGCAGACCCTTATCGTCTGGATGAACCGCTGTCTCGGCTCGGAGGCTTTCCGCCGCGATCACACGGAAATTCCAGTGCTGCTGTACTACGGCAACATCACCCCCGCCGAGACCGCTTTTCTGCACTTTATGTCACGGCTGGGAATTGACGTGCTCTATATTTGCAGCAATCTGTCCGGACTGGCGGCTCTTAAACAGAACAATCTTGAGGGGCGTATGCAGATATTCGAGCTGCCCTGCTCCGTACCCGTTGCGCCGTATCCCGACAAGCCGGTCAGAACCAAGCTTGCGACGGCTGCATACAACGCTTCAAAGGAGCTTAACAATATCCTCTACAACAACGATACCATCTTCCGCGATTTCCAGTTTTCGGATATGCAGTCCCTTACGCTGAAAACCACTCTCGAAGAGATAGACGTTCTGTGGCATCAGCCCGCAAGATACCGCACAGGCTTTGCGGCGAACGGCTCAAAGGTGACCGTCCCCAATATCTTCGCCAAAATAAGCGGGGTCAAGGACGGCAACCTTAACGCCTACTGGGACAGCGTAAGGTGGAAGCTTTCCCCCTATGCAAGGGTGCTGATAAAGTCACCGAGCTACAAAAAGTACGGCGAGACTAAGCTGGACGTTTACAAGCCCTACTATACGGGCGAACAGATAAACAAGGAGAAGCTGAAAAATTCTCCCCTGAACAAATACGGATATCTGTCCGACAGCCTGCAAACGCTGATACTGAACAAAATGCAGGAGGCAGTGGACGCGGGTCTGCTGAAAATAGACCGCAGCGAGCTTCTGCCGCTGGTGATCTACGTTGGCATGAACATGGACAGGGAAGTTCTGAAGTTGCTGCAAAAATACGATTTCACCAAGGACATACCGAAGCTTATTATCATAGACGTTATCGAGGACACGTTCAGCAAGGTCGAATGCGTTCAGATCGTGCTGTACAATCTTCTCGGGTTTGATATACTGGTCTGCACTCCCACGGGGTACAGAAACATCGAGACCTTTGTCAGCGACGCGGCGTTCGAGACCCACATCATGAACGAGTTCGAGTATAATGTACACATACCGAAACTCAGGATACCCGATTCCATTCCCGAACCGAGCGGCAAAGGTCTGTTCGGAAAACTGTTCAAGAAAGGAAGAAAATAACCATGGCGCTTAAATTTACCCCCTCCACGGAGGCTCAGGCACAGGCTGCGGGAGCCGTTACAACGGACGTGACCGTTACCGCCGCTCCCCTCAACATCAAGACGGACGTTCCGCAGGAATTTTCCATGACCGCAAAAGCCGACGAGCTGAAACAGGAGCTTGTCAAAAACGAAGAGGTAGACAAGCTTGTCAGCACCATCAACATCAACGACGTGAACTCTATCGTAAAGTTCGGCAACGAGGTGGCGATGGAAATTTCCAAAGCCTCCGACCAGGTGCTTAACTCCATGAATATGGATCAGATCAACGATTCGGGAGAGCTGCTCCAGCATCTGTCCGCGGTTATGGATCAGTTCGACGCGAAAGAGCTTACCGACGACGGCAAAAAAGGCGTTTTCGCAAGCCTGCGGAAACAGGTCGACAAGCTGCTGGCAAAGTACCACACCATGGGCGAGGACGTGGACAAGATATACGTTCAGCTCAGACAGTACGAGACCGAGATCGAAGCCTCCAACGTCAAGCTGGAGACTATGTTCAACGCGAATATACAATACTACAAGGACTTGCTCCTCTATATAATGGCGGGCGAACAGGCTTGCGTGGAGCTTGATCAGTATATCGAGGACTACCGCAAAAAGCTTGAAGCCGAGCCGGATTCCGGCGCGGTGGCAATGGATCTCCAGACCCTTGAACAGACCAGACAGGTTTTCGAGCAGAGGGTCATGGATCTGAAGATCGCGGAGAACGTCGCCATGCAGACAGTCCCCATGCTGAAAGCGATGCAGTTCTCCAATCTTAACCTTATCAGGAAGATTAACTCGGCGTTTATCATAACAATGCCCGTGTTCAAGCAGGCGCTGGCGCAGGCTGTCATGCTGAAAAGACAGCGCGTTCAGGCGGAGGCTATGCAGGCTCTGGACGAAAAGACCAACGAACTGCTCATAAAGAACGCGCAGAACACCGTCGCCCAGACCAAGCTTACCACTCAGCTGGCTTCGGGAAGCTCCATCAAGGTGGACACCCTCGAAGAGACATGGAAAACCATTGTGGACGGTATCGACGAAACAAGGAAGATACAGGACGCCGCCAAGCAGCAGCGCAAGGAGGATTCCGTCCGTCTGCAAAAGCTTAAGGACGAGTACCGCGCCAAGATGAGCGAAACCAAATAAATTAAAATGTGAGCGCCTAAAAAAAGCTGAACACGGTAAAGAAGTATTCTTAAAAAATTTTCAGAAAGACTGCGTATCAATACGCAGCCTTTCTTTTTCTGTCATGTTCCCTGCGGTCGTAAATATCGAAACCGCAATATTAAACCGGGAATTGCTGCGAAAAAGCTTGAGCCGGATTTGTCCGAAAAGGGTACGCCGTCTCAAAATCCGTCAAGACTTTCTCAATGGCCTGTGCAGATAAAATTAGCCGCTCCGAATTCGCCGTTTTTTGACGGTGCGGATTTACTTATTGCGGCGGACTGCACAGCCTATACTTACGGGAATTTCCACAATGATTTTATTATGGGCAGGGTCTGTATTATCGGCTGCCCCAAGCTTGATATGGTTGACTATACCGAAAAGCTGACTGCGATTATTGCAAATAACGATATTAAAAGCGCTGCGGTCGCGAGAATGGAAGTTCCCTGCTGCGGTCTGGAAAAGGCGGTGAAAAACGCGGTAATTAACAGCGGAAAAAATGTACCCTGCAAAAACGGTGACAATTTCAACCGACGGAAAAATTTTATAAGGTTTATTAAAAAGTACAGCGGATTTAACATTTGCCGTACTTTTGCATATTTATAAATTTACGCAAGTTTTTTATTTTGTTGAAAATGCAGAAAAATCACACTTTATATTGACAAATTCAAAATCTGCCGCTATACTGTATAACAGTGATATATAACACTGTTATACGGAGGAAAATCAAAATGGGCGAGTCCGAAAAAAATACTTTGGAAGCAATTCACCAAGCCGCAAAGACCGAGTTCGCGGAAAAAGGCTTCAAGTCCGCTTCTTTGAGGAATATCGTGAAAACCGCAGGGGTTACCACGGGGGCGTTTTACGGATATTACAACAGCAAGGCGGAGCTTTTCAAGGCGCTTGTGGGGGAGACTTACGGCCATATAATGAACCGCTACAGGCAGGCGCACGAGGATTTTGAAAAGCTACCCGAGGAAGTCCGCCCCGAGCAGATGGGCAAAATTTCACGACGGTGTATGGAAGATTTGCTTGTGTACTGCTATGAGCATATTTGGGAGGTTCAGCTTATTTTAAAATGTTCCGAGGGCACAAAGTACGCTTTTTTGATAGACGAAATGACGGAGCTTGAAACGGAATCCACTCACGAATATTATAAGACATTGGAGAAGCTTGGCAGACCGTCGCCCAAAATAGACAGGCGGCTGGAGCATATCCTTACGACGGGAATGATGAACGCGTATTTTGAGGTGATCCTCCACGAAATGCCCTTTGAGGACGCAAAAATATTTGTGCATGAATTATTTGAATTTCACACTGCGGGCTGGGCGAAAATTATGGGTCAGGAAATTCCCTGAATGCCAAATGCTGCGCGAAAAAATTTACGGGACGTAAAGTCCCTTAAATTAAAGAAATTAGTTAGTGCATGCTAACAAAAAAATAAATGAAGGAGGAATTATTTTGAAAAAACAATCGGATCTGTCAAGACTTATGGACTGCGCGGGAAAGCATAAATATCTGACGTACGCCTCTTGGGTATTGTCGGCGGTGAGCGCGGTTGCGGCGTTGCTGCCCTTTGTGTACATATGGCGGGTGATCAAGGAAATTTTGGACGTTGCCCCCAATTACGCCGAGGCGGAAAATATTTCGCGGAACGGGTGGCTTGCGCTTCTGTTTGCGGTTGCGGCGATTTTGATTTACGTCGCCGCGCTGATGTGTTCCCACCTTGCGGCGTTTCGGGTGCAGGCGAATATCCGGCAGCGCGCAATGGAGCACATTCTCACCCTGCCCGCGGGTTTTATGGACGGCATTGGCAGCGGCAACGCGAGAAAAATTGTGTACGATTCAAGCGCGGCTACCGAAACTTATTTGGCGCACCAGCTCCCCGATATGGTGAGCGCAATTGCTACCCCCGTGGGACTGCTCGTTCTGCTGCTTGTTTTTGACTGGCGGCTGGGACTTTTAAGCCTTGCGCCCGTTGTTGCTGCATTGATTTGTATGAGTTCTATGACGGGCAAGGGAATGGTTGAAGATATGAAACAGTACAACAACGCTCTCGGGCAGATGTCCAACGAGGCGGTGGAGTACGTTCGGGGAATTTCGGTGGTGAAAACTTTCGGGCAGTCGGTATTTTCATTCAAGCGTTTCAAGGCGTCTATCGACAGTTACGAAAAATGGGTAATCGCTTACACAAAGCGTATGCGTACGCCGATGCTGTTTTACACCACTTTTGTAAACGCGATTTTCGCCGTGCTTATCGCGGCGGCACTTGTTATTACTTCCGACGGGGTGACTAACGAGTTTCTGCTTGACCTTATGTACTACATAATTATCACGCCCGTAATTACGCTGACGCTTACGAAGATTATGTACGCAAGCAACAACAAGCTTATCGTTGCGGACGCGCTTGTCAGAATTGACAGCATTATGAATTTGCAGCCGCTGCCCGAAACGAAAAATCCCAAACAGCCGAAAGATAATTCTGTGGAATTCCGCGGGGTTTCTTTCAAGTACGAAAACGCGGAAAAATTTGCGGTTGAAAATGTTTCACTAAAAATAAATCAAGGCGAAAAATCCGCTTTTGTGGGACCGTCCGGCGGAGGAAAAACCACGCTGGCAAGCCTTGTGCCGAGATTTTTTGACGTGTCGGAGGGCGAAATAAAAATCGGCGGAATTAACGTCAAGGACATCGCAAAAGAGGATTTAATGAACAGGGTCTCCTTTGTTTTTCAGGACTCGAAGCTGCTGAAAACTTCCGTGTTTGAAAACGTGCGAATGGCAAAGCCCGACGCCACTCGGGAGGAAGTTTTAAAGGCTCTCCGCGAGGCGCAGTGCGACGATATTCTGCAAAAACTTCCCAACGGAATTGACACGGTTATCGGTGCGAACGGCGTGTATCTTTCGGGGGGCGAACAGCAGAGAATTTCAATAGCGAGGGCGATGCTGAAAAATTCCCCCATTTTAATTTTGGACGAGGCGACGGCTTTTGCAGACCCCGACAACGAGGCAAAGGTGCAGGCGGCGTTTAACGTTCTTGCCAAAGGGAAAACCGTTCTGATGATAGCCCATAGGCTCTCGACGGTAACGGGGGCGGACAGGATTTTTGTGGTAAGGGACGGAAAAATTTCCGACGCGGGAACGCATAAAGAACTTGCGGAAAAAGGCAGCTTGTACGCGAAAATGTGGGAGCAGTACAACAAAGCCGCGAAATGGAAAGTAGGTGCTGAAAATGATTGAGATGTTAAAACACAAATTCGCCCTCTCGGAGCAGGGCGCAAAAGATATGCTTAAGGCGTTTATCGCTTGCGTGCTGTCAAATTTGGCGTTGTTTTTCCCCGCGATTTTGCTGTACAATTTTGTCAGCGATTTGCTTGGCGGCGGAGTTTCGGAGGACAGAATTTCATTTTACATAGGCGGAATTACCGCCGCGCTGGTGCTGATTTTTGTGACGACTTATTTTCAGTACAACGCCACATTTTTCGCCACCTATGTGGAGAGCGGCGTGCGCCGTCTCACCCTTGCGGAAAAGCTGCGGAAAATCCCTCTCTCGTTTTTCGGGAAAAAAGATTTGTCCGACCTTACAAGCACGATTATGTCGGACGGCGCAATGCTGGAGCAGGGGCTTTCCCACTGGGTTCCCGAATTTATCGGCTCGGTAATTTCAACGGTGATTATGGCGGTGGGAATTTTCTTTTTCAACTGGCGTATGGCAATTGCCGCGCTGTGGGTTCTGCCCGTTTCTTTCGGAATAATTTTCCTTTCCTCGGGGGCAGTTAAAGGCTTGCAGAAAAAGTCCCGTGAAACAAAACTTGCCGCCGAGGAGGGCATTCAGGAGTGTTTGGAAGCCGTCCGCGATTTAAAGGCGAACAACGCCGAAAAAAGCTATATGGATGGTCTTGCCGCAAAAATAAAAGCCGAGGAAAAGCAGACGATTACCGTGGAAATCGCCAACGCGGTTTTTAACACCTGCGCCCGAATGGTGCTGAAAATCGGCATTGCAACGACTGTGCTTGCGGGCGGCTCGCTGCTTGTGAAAGGGGAAATTACCCTGCTGACTTTTTTCGCGTTTATGATTTTGGTTTCCCGTTTGTATGACCCGCTTATCGCCGCCCTTGACAATCTTATGGCGATAAATATGCTGATGAATATTCAGTGCAAACGTATGGACGAAATTCTCAGCCACCCCGAGCAGCAGGGTACGCAAACGCTGACGAACAAGGGTTACGACATAAAATTCGACGGCGTTGGTTTTGCGTACGACGGCGGCGAGACGGTTCTGAAAAACGTTTCTTTCACCGCGAAGCAAGGGGAAGTTACCGCTCTTGTTGGACCCTCGGGAGGCGGCAAAACCACGGTTTCCCGCCTTGCGGCAAGGTTTTGGGACATCGACAAAGGCACGATAACTGTAGGCGGTATGGACGTTTCCAAAATCGACCCCGAAACGCTGATGTCGCTGTACTCAATAGTTTTTCAGGACGTAACGCTTTTCGACAACACGGTTATGGAGAACATTCGCATCGGGCGAAACGGCGCGACGGACGAGGAAGTTATCGCCGCGGCAAGGCTTGCAAACGTTGACGAGTTTGCGGAAAAGCTTCCCGAAAAATGGAACACGCTGATCGGCGAAAACGGCTGCGAGCTTTCGGGGGGCGAGCGGCAGAGGATCTCCATAGCGCGGGCGTTTTTGAAAGACGCGCCCATAATTCTTTTGGACGAAGCGACCGCCAGTCTTGACGTTGAAAACGAAACCCTGATACAGGAGTCCCTTTCAAGGCTTATCGCGGACAAAACCGTGATGATAATCGCTCACCGTATGCGGACTGTTGCGGGGGCGGACAAAATCGTCGTCCTTGCGGAGGGTACGGTTGCGGAACAGGGCACGCCGGAAAAGCTGTCGCGGGAAAACGGGCTGTACTCGCATATGGTGAAACTGCAGAACGAGAGCGGGGAGTGGGTTTTATAAAAATTACGGCTGTACGCTTGTACAGCCTTCAGCTTGCGGAAAAAGTCCCGAAAAAGCCGGACTTTTTCCGTATAACACAGTAATGTGCCGCAAGGACAGCGGCAGACCGGGCACAGACCCGCCGTGCTGTTCAAAATAGCGATTATACGGCATTTGTACGGGTCAACATCACTGCACAGGACAGCTGAGGAAGTGAACTTAAACGTTGCGCACCCAATTTTTACACGGCAAGGAGAAATCTTTGCCGCTGTTTTAAAAGGCTGAGCCTTTACCCTTATTGGCGTACTTGTCGATAAGGGTAAATTTTTCCCATGGGTAACAATGCTAATGTACCGCTACCTGCCTAAAAACGCGAACCTTTTTTAAATTTTTCCGACTTATTAAGCGTAAAACGTTTTACAAAAACGAGGTGAGAATGTGAAGTACATCGACGGCAAGCTTATCGAAAGCACATATCTTTTCTGCGTTAAACGTGTCGCCGACAGCGAGGCGGCTAAGGATTTGGCGCAGGATATTCTGTATGAGGCTGTCCGCGCCATTTCCTTGGGGCGGGAATTTGCCGGCTTTTATTCTTGGTACTGGAGAATGGCGCGGAACAAATATGCCGACTACATCAGGCACAAGCGCAGTCCCGACCTGCCTATCGAAGCGGCGGGCGGCATTGTCGCAGACGTCCCCCCGCCCTTGGAAAAAATTATCGCCGAGGAGGATATTTCCGCCCTGAACTATGCGCTTTCGCGGCTCGCCTCGTCTTACCGCGAAATAATGATACGCTTTTATCTCCGCGGGCAGTCGGTGCAGTCCGTTGCCGAGGAGCTGGAAATCCCACTCGGCACGGTGAAGCGCAGGCTTTTCGACGCGAGAAAACAGCTGAAAGAAAGGTTTGATAATATGAATACTATCGGCAAATCGGCGTACGCTCCCGCGCAGGCGGACTGGTTCTGGGGCGGCTCGGCAATGCGGGCTGAGGGTCTTATGCAAAGTTCGAAAATCGTACCGCAGGTAATTGTTATATGCCGCTCGGAGCAAAAGTCCGTAAACGACATTGCGGACGAAATGGGGGTAGCCCCCGTTTATCTTGAGGATATTCTCGAAAAAATGACGGAGGAAAAACTGCTGACAAGCCCCGCGAAAGGAAAGTATCTTGCCAATTGCTGCGTGTTCCCGAAACGGGAATATACCGAGGCTGAGCTGTACGCAAACAAGGCTTTTCACGGCGGCGGTTTTCCCGAAAAAATCACCGAAAGGCTGCTTGCGGTCAAGGACAAAATAACGTCCCTGTCATTTTACGGAAATGATTTTGAGTACGCCTATTTGATGTGGATTTTGTACGCTGCGGCGGAGGACGTTTTCGGCGAGGAGGGACGTGAAAGGCATCTTGAAAAATACGGCGGGAAATATCCTCCCGACGGACGGGAATATCAGCTCACGGTTCAGTATATCCTGCCCGACGAGGACTTTGACGGCACGGTTTACGGGCAGATTAAAGCGGTACACAGGTCGTGCCTGCACCAAAATTTCAGCACCGCCGATTACGGCAGGGTGACGTTTGTCAATATGTTTGAATGCGAGCCGTTCCCCAACGACAGCGATAATTCCGACAGCTGGCGGCGGGGGCGTGACAGGTGGGCGGACGGCAACAATATTTCCCTGCTGTTCGATTTAGCAAAATATCCCAGCAAAAAGCTGACGAAATTTGAGGAGGAAAAGGCGGCGGACTTCCTGAAAAACGGTTTGCTGAAAAAGGACGGGGAAAAGCTTTTCCCCCAACTGCCGATTTTCCCTGGGGCGGTTTTTGAGGAGCTTCGGGAGATAATCCGTACGGAGATACGGGGGCTTGCCCGCGAGTATGCCGACACTATCGGCGAGGGCGTGGAGAAGCGGCTTTTGCCGTATGTACGCAGGGATTTGACGGGCAATTTCCTGCATTGGGATATGCGAATGTTTTTCCAAATAACGGGCGGACTTTTCTGGCACGGCTGGGACAAATACCTTGCCCTGCCCGAGGATTACAGCCGTTCGGCGGCGGGATTGTACTTGATTAAATAAGCAATTTCAGCAAATTGATGCCTTTTACAAAATACCAACTGACGGCTGTACGCTTGTACAGCCGTTTATTTTAAAATATTAAAAATGTGTAAAAAATTCTGCGTCTATTGACAAAAAAAAGCATAAGTTGTATACTGATATTAGTTAGCTGTTGCTAATACGGCGGCAGCGTTTATTCCGGCAACAAGTTAGCTTGCTATAACTTGTTTATGAACGTACGGGGATTTTTTGTGATACGGTTTCACATAATTGGGGCTTATCGGCGCGGTAACCGTCGGCTTTTTTAAATCAGTAAAAAGGAAATGATTAAAATGAAATTTTATGAATTCGGCGAAAAAAACAGTCCTGTTATAATTTTGCTGCCGGGGACTTGTTGCCATTGGAAAGCGAATTTCGGGGAAGTCGTACCGCTGCTCGAAAGTGATTTTCATGTGGTATGCGTATCCTACGACGGCTTCGACGAAACGGAGGACAGCATTTTTCCGGATATGCTTACGGAAACGGAAAAAATAGAGCAGTACATAAAAGATAATTTCGGCGGACGTGTCCGCTGCGCTTACGGCTGTTCCCTGGGCGGCACGTTTGTCGCTCTGCTTGTTCAGCGCGGAAATATCACCGTGGAGCACGGCATAATCGGCAGTTCCGATATGGACAAGAGCGGCGAAATTCCCGCGCGGTTTCAGGCGTGGCTCGTAAGCAAGGTATTTTACGGAATGTTCCAAAAGGGCAGGCTGCCGAAATTTATGGCAAAAGCGCTTGAATCAAGCACCGGAGACGAACGGCGGTACAACGAAAAAATGATAGATCTGTTCGGCATAAACGGTACGGGAATGTCCTTTGTCAAACGGGAAAGCATAAGAAACCAGTTTTATTCCGATCTGGTGACGCCGCTCAATAAAAAAATTTTTTCGCAGGGTATGGAAATACATTGCTTTTACGCCGAAAAAATGGGTGAAAAATATTTGAAGCGTTATTTGGATTATTTTAAATCCCCCGACATTCGCCGCCATAATTTGCAGCACGAGGAGCTGCTTATCTGCTATCCTTTGAAGTGGTTCGACGAGGTGAGAAAATGCTGCAAAATGAAGGGAAATTGATATGAAATATTTTGAATACGGGAAAGAAAATCCCGAAATAATGGTGCTGTTTCACGGCGGCGGAATTTGTTACAGGGCGGCAATCCCCACCGCGGAAGTGCTGTCAAAAAAATATCACGTTATTCTTGTTGCCTACGACGGTTTTAACCCCTCCGAGCCGAACACGGAATTTAAATCCGTTACGGACGAGGCGCGGCGTTTGGGCGATTATGTCACAGAAAATTACGGCGGAAAAATTGATATTTTATACGGCGTATCTTTCGGCTGCCGCGTGCTTCGGGAGGTTCTCGCCGATACTCGTCTTACAATTACAACGACTATTGCGGACGGTATGGAAACTTACGATTACCCCGATATAAAAAGCGAGTGGGGAAAAAATTTATGCTGCTTTTTTATGTCGGGTCTGGCGTATTGGCTTTTCGGGAAAGCGGGACCTATGCGCAAAAAATTAATTGCGAAATCAATGGGCAGAAGCCTCGAGGAAACCGACAGGATACTGTATCAGGACGCCACCTATCAAAGCTGGAAAAATCAAGATTATTCCTGTATCGGCAGGCATTTTAATTTCGACGATTTCAAAAGAACCGATATGTACATCTGGCACGGCATAAACAGCGGCGTTGAAAAAAAGCTTGCGGGCAACATCAAAAAGTGGCAGGACGCAGGTTACGCGTTTACATACAAAGTGTTCACAAATCTCGGTCACGGCGGGCTTGCGGCGGAGCACCCCGAAAAATTCCTGGAGGAAGTTACCGCAGCGCATGAAAATTCGTTGAATAAATTACAAAAATAAAATTGCAAAAATAAAAAATTATTTCTTAATTAAAACGGAGGAAAAATTATGATACGCAAATTTAACGAAATAGGAAAAAACGACGTTATGACGGCGGGCGGAAAGGGCGCGAACCTCGGCGAAATGACAAGAGCGGGGCTGAACGTCCCTCCCGGCTTTGTGGTGACGGCGGAGGCGTACCGAAGCTTTCTTGCGGAAAATAATATCGGCGGGGAAATTTCCGCGCTCCTCGAAAACGCGGGCGCGGACGAGCGGGAATTATTTGCGGCTGCGGAGAAGATACGCGCACTTATAACGTCTGGAAAAATGCCCGTTTCCCTGCGCGAAAAAATCAGCCAAAGTTACAGTTCCCTTTGCGAAAATTCGGGGAACAATTCTCTGCGGGTGGCGGTGCGTTCCTCCGCGACTGCCGAGGATCTCCCCGACGCCAGCTTTGCCGGTCAGCAGGAAACCTATTTGAACGTTATGGGAATTGACGACCTTTGCGAAAATATAATCCGCTGTTACGCCTCGCTTTGGGGAAACCGCGCGGTGAGCTACCGTCAAACACAGGGGTACGATCAGCAAAACGTCGCCCTTGCGGTGGTGGTGCAGGAAATGGTTGAAAGTGAAAAAGCGGGCGTGCTTTTCACCGCAAATCCAGTGAACAACAGCCGCGACGAAATGCAGCTTAACGCTTCCTACGGTTTGGGCGAGGCGGTGGTTTCGGGCAAGGTCACGGCGGACACGTTTATCTGCGGCAAGGACGGTACCGTAAAATCGAGTACAGTCGGCAGCAAGGAAATTCAAATAATTTACGCCGAAAACGGCACAAAGGAAGTCCCCGTTTCCCCCGAAAAAAGCGACGTTTTGTGCCTGTCCGCCGAGGAAGTGAAAACCCTTTGCAGGGCGGCTGTGGACGTGGAAAATTACTACGGCTGTCCCATGGACATCGAGTGGGCTGTGCGGGGCGGAAACGCCTACATTTTGCAGGCGCGGGCGATTACCACGCTTACGGAAAATATCGACGAAGCCGAAATTGAAAAGTACATAAGCAAAAATAAAATCACGGGCGCACTTAAGGCGAATTTCGCGTTCCTTTTGGAAAAAATGCCCGTGGCGCAATTGCCCCTCGACCACAGCTTCTGCGGCTCGGTAAACAATCAGAAAGCGCAGATTTTTTCCGAGGTGGGAATTTTAATTTCAATGGAGCCTCAGATCGACGATGACGGAATTATGGTCTTGCCGCCAAACGACAAAAAAATCAACGGAAAAATTTTCAAAGTGTTCGGTCTGATAAGTGAACTGAGAGACCTTTCCTCGTGCCGAAAAAAGTGCGAACACTACCTCGGAAAATATCAAGAGAGCGTTGACAAAATGGCGAAACTGCCCTTTGAAAAGCTCTCGCTGGAGCAGTGCGGCGAGTACATAAATCAAGCGTACAGGCTTATTCAGAAGATAGCCTACGCACGGTTTAAGTACGCCCTTTTCCCCGGGTTTTTGGCAAACAGGGGCGTTGAGAGGGTACTGAAAAAAATTTCTCCCGACTTGACGGCGTACGACCTTTACTGCAACCTTGACTACAAAACCGTGGTTGTGACCCGCGACATTGCCGCGCTTGCGGACAAAATCAGGGAAAATGAGAAGCTTTCCGCCGCCGTGCTGAACGGGGAGAAGTACGAAAAAATATGCCGAGATTTTCCCCAAATCGCCGAGGATTTCGACGCGTTTATGTCAAAGCACGGAATGAAGTCGGACTACAATTGCTACTGCATTTTCGCCAAATCGTTCATCGAAGACCCCGACCGTTTGGTGAGCATAATCAAGCCGCTGATAAATTCTCCAGCTGAACCGGACGAGGAAAAATTTGCGCCGCTTATGAAAAAGGTGCGGGAAGTCTGCGGCGAGAAAAAATTCCCCGAAATTAAAAATAAAATCGACTGTATCCGCGCATTCCACGTCGCCCGTGAGGAAAGCCAGTACCAGTGGGAAACGGTTTTTCACTACTCGAAAAAAATTCTGGAGCGCGCCGCCTTTATCTGTACGGGAAACAACGATTTTGCTGACAGCGTTGCCTATCTTTTCCTTGACGAATTTACGGCGATGTGCAAAGAGGGATTTTCCGAAAAGTACCAAAAAATTATCGACCGCCGAAAGGAAAAACGCCCCCTTGCGGAAAAGGTTTGGGAGCGGAGCAAGCTTTGCGTATTTGACGGCGCAGGAGACGTGCTGACAGGCGTCGGCGGAAGCAGCGGAGAGACGGTTGGAAAGGCGCGCATAGTCTGCGGTCCCGAGGAATTTTACAAGCTTGAAAAGGGAGACATTCTCGTTTGCCCCTACACCGACCCCGAGTGGACGCCGCTGTTCAAGGTGGCTTCCGCTGTTGTGGCGGACACGGGCGCGGCTTTGTCCCACGCGGCAATCGTCGCCCGCGAGTACGGCATACCTGCGGTGTTGGGCGTGGGACTTGCCACAACCCGTTTCAAGGACGGCGATATGATACGGGTCAACGGCTCAAAGGGCGAGGTGTCAAAGGTTGGCTAAGGAAAATTCCAAAGAAACCAAGGAGCAGCGGCGGGAACGGATAATTACCGCGCCGCTTCTGCCGCTGCTGATAAAAACGGCAATCCCCACAATAATCGGAATGCTGGTCACGGTGATATACAACCTCACCGACACCTTTTGGATAGGCAAGCTGAACAGCAGGAGCATGACTGCCGCCGTGGGAATTGTTTTCGCGTTCGTTTCGTTTATTCAGGCGATCGGCTTTTGGTTCGGCTACGGAAGCGGAAACGTTATGTCCCGAAAGCTCGGCGCGGGCGATGACAAAGAAGCGGAAACCGTGTCCTCAAACGGCGTGGTTCTGGCGGCGGCGACGGGGATAATTCTGATGATACCCGCGCTTATCTTTGCCGAACCCCTTGCCGCGCTTTTGGGCGGAAACGCCTCCGAGAGCCTTATGAGGTACACCGTTCAATATCTTCGGGTAATGCTTGTAGCCGTGCCCTTTTCGCTGTTTGCAACAACGGTGTACAACCAGCTGCGGCTTTGCGGCAACGTCAAGGACGGTATGGTTGGGCTGCTTGCGGGCATACTTGCCAACATAATTCTCGACCCGATTTTGATTATTGTTTTCCGTATGGAAATGCTGGGCGCGGGGCTTGCGACCCTTATCGGACAGGTTATCGGGGCTGCTGTGCTGACATTTCTTTCCTACAGGCACGGCAACATTCCCGTGCGGTTTAACAGGTGCGATTTCAGCGGCGGACGGCTTTACCATATACTTGCGGGGGGTGCGCCGAATTTTTCGCGGCAGGGGATAACCAGCATAGCCTCGGTTCTGCTGAACGTTGCCGCTGCGGATTTCGGAGAAGCGGCTATCGCGGCGTTTACTGTGTCGTCGAGGGTTGCGTCCTTGGGATATATGGTAATGATTGGTTTCGGGCAAGGCTTTCAGCCGATTTGCGCAATGAATTACGGCGCGAAAAAATACGACCGCGTAAAAAAAGCGTTCCGTCTCACCGTGGGTATCGGTACAGGGCTTATGATCGTTGCGGCGGTAATTTTCGCCATATTCGCTGAGCCGCTTGTGGGTATCTTGTCAAAGGACGGCGAGGTTATACAAACAGGCGCGGCGATTTTGCGGTATCAGTGCGTATCCTTCCCGTTCCTTGCGTTTTACGCCGTGTCGAGTATGTATATGCAGAACTGCGGCAAATATATGACCTCGCTGGTTATATCGGTGGCAAGGCAGGGAATTTTCTACATACCCCTGCTGTTCGCGCTGGGAGCGGCGTTCGGAGACTTCGGTCTGTACATCGTTCAGCCTGTTTCGGATATACTGTCCTTTGTTTTTGCGGCAGTTATTTTGTCGGTTAGGCGGGATAAAATTAAAGATTAAGAGCTCATAAAATGGTTTGGAGCGTTGTAATTATTGAAGCAATTATTTTTACTGCGCTGTTTTCAGCGGCGGTGATATTTTCAACAATAAAAAATGTTGAGCCGGGCGTACATAATTATCCTCCCGAAATTAGGAAGGGATATTTCAGCTTGTTCAAAAAAACGTTGACATTGCTCCGCTGAAACGGGAAATTCCAAAGCCGGAAAATAAAAAGCACAAGGCGATTGACCTTATGCTTGATGAATTAATTTCCAAAGAAGATTTGAAAAAACAAACTGAAATTTATGACAAAGAAATTGCAAAAATTACAGAAGAAACAGCTCGAAATCAAGATATTTCGGCTCGGCAAAATACTCAAATGGCAGAAATAAAAAAGACTGTTGAGTATATGCAAAAGCTGTCGGACTGCAATTCGGAGAGTAAAGAACTTTACCGTTCTTTATTAAAACAAATTGTTGTTCCCGATTACAAAGTTCTTGACATTTATCTTAATGGTGCGCCTTTCGGATTTCAAATTTTATATACGGTCAAAAAGGCTTCAAGTGTAGGAATTTACGATGTAATTATCAATTCCTATGATATTATTTCTTGAATGTGTTTTTGAAAATGAATTGAACAATTCATTTAAGACTTTCATAATAAAGCTTCATGGTCTGCGCGTCCTCGGTCTGAGTTCCCGCGCTTTCGCATATAAACGTGGGGGAAAGCCCCCGCTCGGCGACAAGCTCCATAAGCGGCTCAAAGTCCGGACCGTAACCGCCGCAGTCAGCAAAGGTAAGATGTTTTTTCTCGCCGCCCTTTTCAGTGTACTCAATCTTAGAAAAGTGGGAGTGGAAATTTTTCGCACGCTCACTGCCAAGATCGTTTTGGATAGTGTTGAGAATTTCCGCAAACTCGGCTTTGCCCTTTATCGCGCCGAAGGTGCGGGCGTTGAGGTGTCCGAAATCAATGCAGGGGATAAAGCTGTCGTCAACCTTGCAAATCTCCATAACCTCGCGGAGGTCGCCCAGCTGGTTGATCTTCCCCATGGTTTCGGGACAGCAGCGGATATTTTCAAGTCCCTCGGCAATAAGAGCCTCGCGGGCTTTTTTCATTGTGGACTTTGCAAGCTCCAGAGCCTCTTCCCGGGTCATTTTGGAGCATGAGCCGCTGTGTATGACGATCCTGTCCCCGCCCATAGCCTTGACCGCCCGCGCGGACTGCAAAATATAGTTTATTGAATTGTCCCGTTTTTCCTCCTCCAAGCTTGACAGGGAAATAAAGTAAGGCGCGTGGACGGAAACGGTTATCCCCTTTTCCGCGAGAGCCTTTCCTATATCCGCTGCTGCGGCGTCGCTTACCCGGACGCCCTGTCCGCACTGATACTCGAAGTGGTCGAGACCGAATTTTTCCAGATATTCACCCAGCTGCACGGATTTTTTGTAGCCCATAGTCTTAAAACTTTCCGCAGTTCCTGCGGGACCGAATTTTGCGCTCATTTTTCAGTTTCCTTTCCTTGACGTGATATTTGTTCGAGTATAATTATATCACGGGAAAGGGTGGAATGTCAATTGCTTTTTGGGGGGAAAATACGCCGCCGTGCTTTGCGGGGCACGGTGGCATAAAAACAGTATTATTTTTTGTTACCTTTTTTCTTTGATACGGAATCAGAAATTGCTCCGATAACATACAAAGTTCCTGCCAATACTATAGCAAGGGGAGCAATTACGATATGCGTAAGAGATAACCTTTTGCGAGGGTCTCTTTCGTAGTCGTCTGTGCAAACCGGCATAAGTATCACTTCCTTTATAAATATCAGTTATTGTCCGTTCTTTTTTTCTTTTCATTGTTGTCAATAATTTTTCCAACAATATCGCAAATTCCGGATGCTCCGAGACCAGCTAAAAATACGCCAGCACCTACCAATACTCCGACAACCGGATGTACTTTAGAAGCTGTCTCTGCGGTTTTAACTGCCGCTTGTGCAGCTGTTTCCATTATACTCATTTTTTCACCACCTTATATTCAGCACCGCAGCTTCTGCAAACATTTTTAAAAACTGTGTAGTTTCCACAGTTTAAACATTTTATGCCCTTGCCGCCTGTGCCATCGTTTGGACGAACTTCCATTGTATATCCACAACTGCTACAAGACCCGCCTGTGGGCGTTTTAAAAAAAGTTGCTTTTCCGCAGTTAGGACACTTTTTACCAGCCATAGTCATTCTCCTTTTGATACAATCCTATATATTACTCGGATTATAGACATATTATAACATAAATATATTGGATTGTCAAGCAAAAAATAAAGAAATATGTTATATTTTTTTATAAGGAGGCATGAAATATCATGGCATACTATCCGAGAATAAGAGATTTACGCGAGGACAGCGACAAGACCCAGCGGGAAATTGCCGACTATCTCGGCACAGCGTATCAGTATTACGCGGTCTATGAAAAGGGCACGAGCGAGATACCTTTCGAGCGCGCCATAGCCCTGGCAAAATATTACAACGTCAGCCTTGACTACATCGCGGGGCTTACCAATGACAAGCGCGGACTTACCCGCAGCGACCTGACCCGCGAACAGCAGGAGCTGCTCCGTGCCGCCGCGGAATGCCGTTCCGCCGACAAAACAAAAATCGCCGCCCTGCTGAAAGCTCTTGCGGACGCTATAAAATAAAAACAGATCGGAAAGCTTTACACCTTCCGATCTGTTTTTTAATCGAATTTCCCGAACCTTTTCGGCAGCAGCGGCTTCTCCACCGCGCGCTTAAATCTGAACGGCAGACTTGTTTCCGGCTCTATCGGGTACACGAAAACCGAACGCACCCCCGCAAGGTTCGCGCCGAGAATGTCGGTAAAAATTTGGTCGCCCACGGCGGCAATGCGGTTTTTGGGGATACCCTCCGCCCGAAGCTCCGCAACCGCCCGTTTAAAGCCAATGGGCAGTGGCTTCGCGCCGTTGGGGACGAAATGCAGTCCCAGCGTTTCCGCAAAGGGCGTGACCCGATCGGCGTTGTTGTTGCTGACGATAATCAGCCTTATCCCTGCGGACTTCATTTCCTCAACCCATTCGCGGACGCCCTCGGCGGGGACGGGGTTGTTGTGGGTGGTAAGGGTGTTGTCAACGTCCAGTATCAAAGCCTTTATGCCCCGTTTTTTCAGCGCGGACGGGGTTATTTCCGTTATTTTTCGGAGCGCGTAGGTGGGTTTGAAAATTGCCATAAAAAATCCTTTCATTAAGTACGTTATGTAATTTTACTCCGTTTCGCAAACCTTTTTAATCCGTTCCGCAATGTCGTTGGGTACGCCGTTTTCATATATTTTTCCGAGAGCCTCCTCCGCTTTGCCGGGCTGTTTGAGGTAAGCGTGCAAAAACGCTTTGGTGTAACGCATATTAATGGTTCCGAAAAGCGTATCGAATTTTGCGATTTCACGGTCAAGGTACTCGACAGCGTCGTCAACAGTGCGTACGCGGCCGAAAAAGTCAAGCATAAAAGGAATATTGAGCCGCGTTTTTTCTTGAACGTACTCATAGGCGGAATTAACGTCCTTAATGTTAAAATATTCAAAATTATATAAGGATAAGCAGTATTTTTCTCTTATTTTAAAGGTTTCATTGTGGCTCATTCTTTTGGGGTCGTAATCAACGTGATTAAAAAAATTGTCGGCAACATTAACGGCAACAGCTTTTTCCGTTCTGTGGTAAACGAATTTGCCGCTGTTTTTTCTTTCGGGGATAAAGTCGTAATTATAACCCCAGTTTAATGTATACCGAATTCCGCCCCCCGAGTGTAAACAGAACGCCTTTCGCTGATGTCCCTCCCAAGGGGTAAACCAACAGTACCCTTTTTCACAGCATTTTACGTCAAAATGCTCGGACAGTATTTTTGTTACGCCGTCCCTGAAGTACGGGGTAAGCATATCGTTTGGTTTGAGCTTTTTGTTTTCTGTTTCCATATTTGGCGCTCCTTGTAAAATTTGCAAAATTTTTGCAGGGACGTGTTTACGCCTTATCTTTGGCGCGCTGCTTAGCCCGAAGCGTGTTGTCAAGAATACGCTTTCTGATACGGATAGATTTGGGGGTGATTTCCAGTAACTCGTCGTCCGCGATAAATTCAAGGCTGTCCTCAAGGGAAAGCTTTCTCGGCGGGACGAGCCGCAAAGCGTCGTCGGAACCGCTTGCCCGTGTGTTGGTGAGGTGCTTTTTCTTGCAGACGTTCACCACCAAGTCCTCAACTTTGGGGGACGCGCCCACGATCATTCCCTCGTAAACGGCAGTGCCCGCACCGATAAAGAGAGAGCCCCGCTCCTGAGCGTTGTAAAGTCCGTAGGTCACCGCCTCGCCCGTCTCAAAGGAAACCAGCGAACCCGTATTCCTGCGGGGAATGTCCCCCTTGTAGGGCTGATAGCTGTCGAAAACCGAGCTGATAACGCCCTCGCCCTTTGTGTCGGTGAGGAACTCCGACTTGTAGCCGAAAAGTCCCCGGGAGGGTATGAGAAATTCAAGTCTCATACGGCTTCCCGACGGATGCATGGACTGAAGCTCCGCCTTGCGCGTTCCCAGCTTTTCCATGACCGCGCCCACAAAGTCCTCGGGAACGTCTATGACAAGCCGTTCCACAGGCTCGCACCGTTCGCCGTCAATCTCTTTATACAGCACCCTCGGGGTGGACACGGACAGTTCGTAACCCTCACGGCGCATGGTTTCGATGAGTATGGACAGGTGCATTTCGCCCCGTCCCGCAACGCGGAAGCTGTCGGTGTTTTCCGTCTCGCTTACGCGGAGGGAAACGTCCCGCAGAATTTCCTTGAAAAGCCTTTCGCGGAGCTGGCGGGAGGTGACGAACTTGCCCTCACGTCCCGCAAAGGGGCTGTCGTTTACCGAGAAAGTCATTTCAACGGTAGGCTCGGATATCTTCACAAAAGGCACAGGCTCGTAGCAGGAACGGTCGCAGAGAGTGTCGCCGATGGTGATGTTCTCGATGCCCGATATCCACACGATGTCGCCCACCTTGGCTTCCTCGGCGGGAACGCGGTTAAGTCCCTCGATCTGGTAAAGCGTTACCACCTTGCTGTCGAAAGGCTTGCGGTTTTCGTGGTAATCTCCCACGGTAACGGGCTGATTTACCTTGATAACGCCCCGCTCTACCCTGCCTATGCCTATACGTCCCACATAGTCGTTGTAGTCTATGCAGGAAATAAGCATCTGCATAGGGGACGTTTCGTCCCCCTCGGGAGCGGGAATGTGGTTAAGTATGGTCTCAAACAGGGGGACAAGGTCGGTGCCCTCCTCGTACTGGCTGAGAGAAGCCGTACCCGCCCGTCCCGAACAGAACAGAACGGGACTTTCAAGCTGCTCGTCGCTTGCGTCAAGGTCGAGAAGAAGCTCCAGCACCTCGTCGCCTATCTCGTCGAGCCGCGCGTCGGGACGATCTATCTTGTTCACCACGACGATTATTTTGTGACCCATTTCCAGAGCTTTCTGCAAAACGAAACGGGTCTGGGGCATACAGCCCTCTGCCGCGTCCACAAGCAACACAACGCCGTCCACCATTTTGAGAACGCGCTCCACCTCGCCGCCGAAATCCGCGTGACCCGGGGTGTCGATAATATTTATCTTCACGCCGTTATACATCACGGACGTATTTTTCGCCAATATAGTGATACCCCGCTCCCGCTCCAGGTCGTTGGAGTCCATGACCCTCTCTGCGACGTTCTGATTTTCCCTGAACGCGCCGCCCTGCTTGAGCATTTCGTCCACCAGCGTTGTTTTACCGTGGTCGACGTGGGCGATTATCGCAATGTTTCTCAAATCTTCTCTTACCATAAAAATTTTCCTTTCCTTTTTACACACATATTTAATTTTTTTGCCGCAAACGGTACACAAAAATTGTATACAGGCACTGTTTATTTTAACATTGGTCGGAAAAAATATTAATTCCGCCAAAATGTCCCAAACATAAAAAAGCCTTGCTGTTAGGCAAGGTTTTTTTAATATGGTGGAAGAGGGTGGATTCGAACCACCGAAGCCGAAGCAACAGATTTACAGTCTGCCCCCTTTGGCCGCTCGGGAACTCTTCCATTAGAAGTTAGAGGTTAGAGGTTAGAAATTGTTTCCTCTACTGCTCTTGGTTCTCTTTTCTTTGCTGATTAGAAGCAAGAAGCAAGAAATTACCGCTTCGCGGCTTGCTTTTCAGCATAAAATGGAGCTGGTGGACGGACTCGAACCCCCGACCTGCTGATTACAAATCAGCTGCTCTACCAACTGAGCTACACCAGCTTAGCATACTTTCTTCAAGCGACTTAATCATTTTACCACAACTGTATGTGATTGTCAATAGCTGTCGGATTTTTTTACAAATTGTTCATATTCATTTTTCGGACACGTCTGACGGACACGTTCGTTAGTATACTGCATTCGAGGGAGAATATACGTCCCGCAAGAAATTGTTTCCGAAACAAAAGCTGCCTGCATACCACGCATACTGCGATCAGCCTAAAGGACAAGCCTCTAAGCTGATCGGCATACAGTATAAGCAAAAGCAATCACACTTCCGCAGCGCCGCACGAAACGGCGATCGGGTTCTGTTAGGTTCTGTCGTCGAAAATTTTAAACAGCGCGGCGTAATCGTCGATCGCGGAGGTCGGTGCGGGAGCAGCATCTGCTTCGGAAGCCGCTTCCGCGGGGGAATCCGCCTTTACCACATTTCCCGCGCCGAAATCCTTGAATCCCGACGCAATTACGGTAAGATTGATCTCGTCCTCCATCTTGTCGTTGAAGCTTGCGCCGAAGATAAGTTCAACTTCCGGATCGGCAGCCTCGGTGATAAGCTTTGTTGCCGTGTCGATATCCGTGGACAGCGCGTCCTCGGACATGACGATATTGACCAGCAGCCTTGTAGCGCCTTTGATAGAAGTTTCGAGCAGCGGACTTGTGATAACGGCGTTCGCCGCCTCGGCAGCCTTGTCCTTGCCCGATCCGTGACCGATAGCCATATGTGCGTAACCCGCGTTTTTCATGGTAGTTTCAACGTCCGCGAAATCGAGGTTGATAAAGCCGTCCACCGTGATAAGCTCTGCAATGGACTTTACGCCCGTTTTAAGTATATTGTCCGCCATAGCGAAGCTTTCCTTCATGGTAAGGGGCTTGTCGCTGGTGGAAATAAGTCTCTCATTGGGGATAACCACAAGGGAATCCACGTTTTTCATAAGTTCGCCTATTCCGCGCTCCGCCTGAACCATTTTGGCTTTCTGCTCAAAATTGAACGGCTTTGTCACAACGGCAACGGTAAGGATATCCATTTCCTTGGCGACCTCCGCCACAACGGGAGCCGCGCCTGTGCCTGTTCCTCCGCCCATGCCGGCAGCGATGAACACCATGGTCGCGCCCTTGAGAGCCGCCGCGATCTCGTCCCGGTTCTCCTGAGCGGAACGTTCGCCTATTTCGGGCTTGTTGCCCGCGCCCCGTCCTCTCGTGAGCTTTTCGCCTATCTGCACCTTCGTTGACGCTTTGGAAGAACGCAAAGCGGCAGCGTCGGTATTCACGGCGATGAACTCAACGTCGAAAATGCCCTCGGTCGCCATGCAGTTAAGCGCGTTTCCGCCGCCTCCGCCGACGCCCACGACTTTTATATTAATATCGGAAAAGACTTCCTCGTTATCGACAGAAAATCCCATTTACAATGTCCTCCTAATTTAAATTCCATAAAAAGTCATATTCTGCGGCAGCGCCGAAAAACGCCGTTCATGCCGATTTCCGTCAGTCCCGCGGATAGGAGCGGCTGCCGAAAGGGACACTTTCCACATATACAACATTTATTTTAACATACTTTAAAAAATTTTTCAAGGGTTTTATCAAAAAAAACTATATTTTAGAAAAAATTACTAAACACGGTTACTCAAAATTAAGTTTTGTTGACGTGTTTGTGTCCTCGGGGGTTTCCTCCGGCGTATCGGAGACGGTCTCGGGCGGTTCGGTCTCCGAAGCCTTTTCGGAATTGCGCCTGAAAGTCTCGTCGATCTGCTCCAGGTCGGCTTTGCTGAGGAACCGACCGCCGTTTTCCAGCATTTCCAGCCGTCCCTCCGCGCCGGGCGATATCCTTGTGGAAATTATCTTGTCTGCGAGTTTGAATTTGTATTCTGCGTCGGTAATTACTCCCAGCTCTATGTCTATTCTGTTGTCGTAAACGCAGCTTATATTGAGACGGTTGCTCACGTCGAAGCTCGTTATTTCCGACACGAACTTGTTTTCCGCAAGCTCCGTAAGCTTGAAAACGACGTCGGTCTTTGCTTCGTCCTCGGATCTGAACGTATCCCCGATCTTCAGTTCCTCGGCGGGATCCGCTCCGAAGAACACCTGCGTGTCCTCGGCGGGTTCTTCCGACAGTCTGAGTATTTTTCCCGTTCCGCTGATTATCATGTAGCCGTCCTCGCATTGGAGGCTTGCGGTCTCAGTGCAGGGAAAGACCGTTATTTCCACCGAAGAGGGGAGCTTCCGTCTGATATGCGCTTCCTCTATGTAGACAAGCTCGGAAGTGATGTCCTGCTCCGCCTTGCCGAGGTTTTTCCTTATCATGTTGTCGCCGCCCTCGATGCCGCTGACGGCGACTATTTCCTCGGCGGTGTACATTGACGAGCCGGTCACAACGGCAGTCTCGATATTAAACAGCACCGTCAGAGACAGGACGGTAAATATTATCATCACTATCAGCGCCACAGCGCCGTAGTGAAGCGACATATTCCGTTTTCGCTTTTGCGGCTTTCCGCCGTTTGCGCTGTCGCGCATTTTCACGTCCGCTCCTTTCACGGTTATCTTTTTACACTCTCTTTATGTCCGCGCCCAGCGAGGACAGCACGTTCTCTATATCCTCGTAGCCCCGGTCGATGTAGTGAATGTTGGTTATCTCGCTTGTTCCCTCCGCGGCGAGAGCCGCAGCCACAAGTCCCGCTCCCCCTCTCAGGTCGGGAGCTTCCGTCTTTACGCCGTACAGCCTGTTCACGCCCTCTATGACCGCCACTTTTCCCTCCACAAGAATATCCGCACCCATTCGGGTAAGTCCCGCAACGTGCTTGTAGCGGCTCTCGAAGATATTCTCCACGAAAACCGACGTGCCCTTCGCCTTGCACAGGGAAGCCATAACGGGAGCCTGCGCGTCAGTGGGAAAGCCCGGATAGACCATAGTCCGTATGGGGTTTACCGCCCGCAGGGGACGGTCTGCGCTGAAGTAGATTTTATCGTCGAGAGTGCCCACCTTGCAGCCCATCTGCTCAAACACGGGAAGAATGCTTTCCGTATCCCAAGGACGGCAGCCGCTTATGACAAGCTCTCCCCCCGCCGAAGCGGTACACGCGAGATAGGTCGCGCAGGCTATCCTGTCGGGCATTATCTCATATTCGCAGCCGTGAAGCTCCTTAACGCCGTTTATGACGATCTTCCCGCCGCCCGCGCCGCTTATTTCCGCGCCGCAGCGGTTGAGAAATCCGGCAAGGTCGGCTATTTCCGGCTCGCGGGCGGCGTTGCCGATAACGGTGGTTCCCTCCGCGAGAGCGGCTGCCATCATGATGTTTTCGGTAGTCCCCACCGAGGGAAAGGACAGGGAAATCTTCGTCCCGTGCAGACCCTTTTCCGCGCGGCAGTCCAGCGCGCCGTATTCCTCTTTTATGGAAACGCCCATTTTTCTCAGGGCGGAAATGTGCATATCTATCGGTCTGGGTCCCAAGTCGCAGCCGCCCGGCAGGGTTATCCTGCATCTGCCCGTTCTGCCGAGTATCGCTCCGAGGAAAAATATGGAGGAACGCATCTCCCGCATAAGCTCGTCGGATATTTCGGGACGGGAAACGCTTTCGGGGATTATCACGGCAGTGCCGTTCTCAAAGCTTGCTTTGCAGCCAAGATATGTAAGTATCCTCATCGCGGCGTAAACGTCCGATATTTTCGGGCAGTTCCGCAGGGTGATTTTCCCGCCGCTTTCCCCGCACAGCACAGACGCCGCCATTATGGGCAGCGCGGCGTTTTTCGCCCCCTGAATGCGTATCTCTCCGTTAAGTTTTTTGCCTCCGTTTATAACCAGCTTCTGCATATTGGCAGCTCCCTTACCGCTTTTTGGTTTATATTATGCGGTAAGGCGTTTTTTGTGAAAGGCGGGCTGCGCCGCTGCTTTTTAAACGGTTTCGGAGGAATTTTCTCCCGGACTTTGCGTTTTCCCGAGGCTTTTGTTTATCAGGCGTTCAACGACCGCGTATATCCTGTCGGGAGTGTCCTTGACGTATGTTTCGGCGGCTCGTCTGGCGAGGACGTCAAGCTTCTGCGGGTCGTTTATCAGCTCGCCGACTTTTTCTGTGAGCAGTTCGTCGGTGAGGTTTTTTTCCTCGACGACCACAGCCGCTCCCGCCCGTCCAAGAACCATTGCGTTGTGGTACTGGTGATTTGCGGTAACGTTCGGCGATGGTATGAGCACCGAGGCTCTGCCCATTGCCTGAAGCTCCGATATGGTGGACGCTCCGCTGCGGCAGATGATAAGGTCGGCGGCGGCGGTGCATACGTCCATATTATGGAAATATTCACGCACTATCAGCCGCTTGTCGTTTTCGTAATCTATGCCAAGCTCTTTCAGCTTCGGCAGGAAAGTTTCGTGCCCCATTTTTCCGAAGCCGTGGATATGGTTCACGGGTATGCCGCCGTCTTTTTCCCACTTCATTAGAGCCGCCGCGCCGTTGTTGATCGCTCCCGCGCCGAGACTTCCTCCGAAGCTGAAAATGCACAGCCCCCCGTCGAGACCCAGTTCCTTTTTGGCTTCCGCTCGGCTTAACGCTCCCGCCGAGAAACCTTTTCTCACGGGAAGTCCCGTGACGGTGCAGTTTGCCGCCGGGTCTAAATGTCCGGCAGCTTCCTCCACGGTGAGCATTACCTCGTCAACGTGCTTTGAAAGCAGGCGATTGGTTATCCCGGGGAAAGCGTTCTGCTCGTGGATAGCCGCGGGAATACCCATCTGAACGGCTTTCGCCAGAACGGGATAGCTGACGTAGCCTCCCGTACCGATAACGATATCCGGCTTGAAGCCGTCGATTATCTGTTTGGAGCGATGCCCCGAAGCGGCAAGATATCCCGCCGCCCTTGCGTTGCGGACAAGATTTTTCGGGGTAATTTTCCGCTGGAAGCCGCTTACCTTGATGGGGGCGAAATCGTACCCCGCTTTCGGTATCAGCTTAGCCTCCATGCCGCCGGGAGTTCCCGCGAAAAGGAACTCCGCGTCGGGACGGTGTTCCTTGATTATCGAAGCGATGGCAAGGGCGGGATTTATATGTCCCCCCGTACCGCCGCCAGCCATCAGTACCTTCAGCATATTTTGATATCCCTCCCCTAACGGTGTACAGTTTATAGTGTACAGTGTATAGTGTATAGTTGACAGTTGGGGAAATGAGATTTTTAACTGTCAACTATCAACTATCAACTATCAACTATCAACTGTAAACTGATTTATGTTTCTATTATGGACTGTCTTGATATATTCAGGATAATGCCCATCTGCACAAGCTGCATGATAAGAGCCGTTCCTCCGTAGCTGAAAAAGGGGAGCGAAACGCCCGTATTGGGTATGGTGTTCGTTACCACGGCAATGTTCAGCAGAGCCTGCAAGCCGATTTGAACGGTAAGTCCCACCGCCAGCATCATGCCGTATTTGTCGGGAGCTTTCGAGGCGATGTACATTCCGCGGCAGATGAAAAGCAGGAACAGCAGTATCACCATGAGCGCGCCCACGAAGCCGAGCTCCTCGCAGACTACGGCGAAAACGAAGTCGTTTTTGGCTTCGGGAAGATAGAGAAATTTCTGACGGGAGTTTCCGAGCCCCAATCCGAACAGTCCGCCCGAGCCTATGGCGATAAGACTGTTTTTCGTCTGCCAGGTGGCATTGGAGGCTTCCGCGCCGAACGGGTCTGTCCAGGACAGGATGCGCTTTTCAAAGTAGCTGAAATCCTTTACCTCGATCAGTATGAACAGCGCAGCCGCCAAAGCAGCCAGACCGATAAGTCCCAGAACGAGCAGGTGCTTGACCCGCGAGCCGCCCACGAACATCATTATTATGCCTATGCAGCAGATGATGATGGTTCCCGACAGGTGAGGCTGTATCATCATCAGTACGGCAACAACGCCGAGAAATCCCAAAAAGGGAACTATACCGTATTTGAAGTATTTCATTTTTGAATAGTTCACCGAGATAAGATAGGCGAACAGCATTATTATCGCAAGCTTCATAAGCTCCGACGGCTGAAAAGAGGGAAGTCCCGGGAATTTCAGCCAGCGGTAGGAATCGTTCTGAGGGTACTTAAAAGGTCCTACGCGGCACAGTATCAGCAGCACCACGCACATTCCGTAAAAGCCGTAGGCGATGATGGGTTTTCTGAACCAATGGTAATCGAAAAACGAGGCGAAGAACATTCCCACAAGTCCCACCAAAGCCATTCCGAGCTGACTGCGAACATATGCTGTGCCGTCGCCGCCCTCCTCGCGGATCGCCCAGGCGTAGCCCGCCGAGAACATCATGATAATGCCCATTACAAGCAGTATCATAACTATGAGCAGAAACGGGTAATCTATGGGTCCCACGGCGATTTTTTCGCGGTAGGCTTTTGAAGTCCCCTCGGACGTTATTCTTTTTTTCCGCACGTTATCCCCGTTGGGCGCGCTTCTTCTTTTGCCGCTCGGGACTGCGTTCGACGCGTTCCGCATGAAAAGTACCTCCTTTCGGCAAGGCGTTTATTATTTTGTCATAAAAGGTTATAGATAAGGTTCGCCGCTATCCCCGCGATAAGGGCGGCGGAGGAAAACGCTATCACTATCTTGTATTCCGACCAGCCGCACATCTCGAAATGGTGATGTATGGGGGACATTTTGAAAAGTCTTTTGCCCTTTGTCAGCTTGAAGTATGTTACCTGAACCACCACAGAAAGCGCTTCGAGGACGTACACTATCGCTATGAGCGCAAGCAGCAGATGCTTGTGCGTGGCAAATCCCAGGGCGCAGACAGCTCCGCCGAGGAACATCGAACCGGTGTCTCCCATAAAGACCTTTGCGGGGTGGAGGTTCCATATGAGAAAGCCGAGGCAGGCTCCCGCCAAAGACATTGCGAATATTGAATACTCCCACTCGCCCATGGCGGCGCAGAGCATTACAAAGGAAAGTCCGGCTATAACCGTTACCGAGCCGCACAGTCCGTCCACTCCGTCGGTGAGATTTACCGCATTGGTGAGGAAGATCAGGTACAGCACCATGATCGGGTAGTAGAGAACGCCGAAGTCGATCTCCCCGAAAAAGGGGAAATCTACAGCTGTGGAGCGGTCTCCCAGCAGCCAAAGCGCATACAGGAAAGCCGCGCTCAGAATGAACTGCATGATCATTTTCTGCTTGGCTTTGAGACCCAAATTCTGTTTCTTGACCGCCTTGATGTAGTCGTCGGTAAAGCCTATGCAGGCGTTCAGAAGCGCGAAAGCAAGTCCCGTCAGAAAGCGGTACAGTCCCGTATTGTCGGGGAGAGAAGCCGCGTTCGCGGTGCGGAAGCGGTACAGGGCGTATCCCACAGCCGAGGCGGCGACCGTTCCGATTATGAACATAAAGCCGCCCATCATCGGTGTGCCCTGCTTGCTTTTGTGCCATGCGGGACCTTTCTCATATATAGTCTGTCCGAAATGCAGCTTTTTAAGCAGCGGAATGAGAAATTTTCCCGTGGCCGCCGATACGCCGAAAGCTGTCAGCGCGGCTGTCATATTTATCCAGAACGGCATTTAAATGTTCTCCTTTGAATTTAGTATGGACAGATTATGTCCGCAGGGGGACGCCCGTTCAGCAGTCCTTGTAGAATTCCTCGATAAGCTCCTCCATGTGCATACCGCGGCTTGCCTTGAACAGCACGATATCATTGGGTTTAAGCTTGTATTTCATAAAGTTAAGCACGGTTTTCATATCCTCGGAGCTGCCCGCGTGCATACCGAGAGCGTCCGCTCCGGCGGCGATGGCGGCGGCGTTTTTGCCGTAGCAGACCATCAGGTCAACGCCCTTTTGAACGACGTACTCGCCCACTTTTCTGTGCAGTTCCTCGGACTTGTCGCCCAGCTCCAGCATATCTCCCAGGACGGCTACGCGCCTGCCGCCCTCTTTGGGCTTCATCTCGCAGAGCACGTCTATCGCCGCTTTCACGGAGTCGGGGGATGCGTTGTAGCAGTCCGCGATAACGGTCTGTTCGCCCCGCTTCTGAATGTGCTGCCGCAGGGAATCGGGCTGAAAGCCGCTGAGCATTTCCGCGGCGGCGACGGGGTCGCAGCCCGCTTTTACCGCAACGCATACGGCGGCAAGGGCGTTGTAGATGTTGTGCCGTCCCGGACAGAACAGCGCAACGTCGCATATCATCTCGTCCCCGCGTCTTATGTTGAAGTACATTCTGTCGGGATATGTGCATATCTCGGTTGCCCTGTAGTCCGCTTCAGGGTTGTCTATGCCGTAGGTTATGACCTCCCGGTAGCCTTCGTACTCCTCTTTAAGGGGAGCGAGAAGCCTGTCGTCGCCGTTGACTATCAGCGGAGCTTTTCTGTCCGCGCCCTTGAGTATCTCCAGCTTCGCGTCCAGAATGCCCTCCTGCGAACCGAGATTTTCTATGTGGGAATGCCCGATATTGGTTATAACGCAGATGTTCGGCTTCGAGGCTTTGGAGAGCCTTTCGATCTCCCCGAAGTCGGACATTCCCATTTCAAGCACAGCCGCCGAGCAGCTTCGGTTCAGTCCGAAAACGGTAAAGGGCAGACCTATTTCGTTGTTGTGGTTTCCCTCGGTCTTATAGACGCTGTGCTTGCAGGACAGCGCGAGGGCGATCATATCCTTGGTGGAGGTCTTGCCCACGCTGCCCGTAACACCCGTCACGACGAGGTCAAATTTCATTCTGTGGTGGCGGGACAGATCGAGCAGAGCCTTGCGGCTGCTTTTCACCACAATGCCGGGGACGTTCGTGAGGGTTCTTTCGGTTATTGCCAGTACCGCGCCCTTGTCGATAGCCTGACGGGCGAAGTCGTGTCCGTCGAAGCGTTCGCCTTTCAGCGCGACGAAAACGCCGCCCTGAACAGCGTCCCGCGTGTCGGAAAAGAACTGGGACATGGGTATCCGCCTGTCAAAATTCCTTACGGAGAAAGGCTTTCCGCCGGTTACGTCCATTATTTCGTTTACGGTCATCATTTCGTACATTTCGGGGTCGTACCGTCTGCGGACGTAGCTCTGCATTATTTCCTTTACGATCTCGCGCTCGTCGAAATGTACATGAACATCGTCCTTCAGTATCTGATAGTCCTCGTGACCCTTGCCCGCAAGGACGATTATGTCGTCCTTTTCCGCAATGGTTATCGCCCTGCGGATCGCGGCTTTGCGGTCGGTTATTCTCATATAGGGCTTGATATGCTCAAGTCCCGCGACGATATCGTCGATGATGGCTTCGGGGTCTTCGTTTCTCGGATTGTCGGAGGTGACGATCACAAGGTCGGCGTATTTTTCCGCCGCCTGCGCCATAAGGGGACGTTTGGTCTTGTCCCTGTCGCCGCCGCAGCCGAACAGGCATATGAGCCGTCCGCTGCAGTTTTCCTTGATATTGGGCAGCATATTTTCAAGAGCGTCGGGTGAATGGGCGTAGTCGCATATTACCGTAAAGTCCCTGCCCGTGGGGATAAACTCGCATCTTCCCTTTACGCCGGGAAATCCTCCCAGCGCGGAGGCTATGGAGTTTACGGGCATTCCCAGCTTTACGCAGACGGCTATCGCCTGCGCCGCGTTAAGGACGTTGTAAAGTCCCATCATAGGCAGCGAAAAGGGGTAATTTTTATTTGCCGCGCTCACCCAGAAGCGGGTAACGCCGTTTTCAAACTTGATTTTGTTTCCCTTAAGGTCGGCGGGCTGTCCGCTTATGGAGCAGGATATCCTTTCCACGCCGCTTTTGGCAAGCTCTTCGTAAAGTCTCATGCCGTAGTGGTCGTCGATGTTGATAACGGCTGTTTCGCAGTGCTCGGTGAAAAGCTTTTTCTTGGCTTCGTAGTAGCTTTCCATATCGCCGTGGTAGTCCAGATGATCCCGGGAAAGATTGGTAAAGACAGCCAGCCTGAACTTTGCGGGACCTATTCTGTTCTGTGCCAGCGCAAAGGAGGATACCTCCATTACAACGCAGTCGCAGCCGCTTTTCGCCATGTCGTACCACAGCTTATACAGCTCGTACACGCGGGGGGTGGTGGGGGTAGAACCGTCGGTCTGAACGGGTTTTCCGTTGATGAGCGCGCCCGTTGTGCCGATAAAGCCCACGCGGTGTCCCTTGGCGGCTAAGATTTCCTTTATCATGGTTGCGAGAGTGGTTTTTCCGTTAGTGCCCGTAACGCCGATAAGCTTCATGCGGCGTTCGGGGTGATTGAACCATACCGCGCAGAGACGTCCGTAAAAATCTCGGGTATCGGGAACTGTCACCTGATTGTCGAGAGCGAGGTCGTACTCCGTGACGACGCACAGCGCGCCTTTTTCCAGAGCCTGCTCCGCAAAGTCGTGACCGTCGAAGCGGGTTCCCTTTACGCACACGAAAACAAAGCCCTCGGCGACCTCCTCGGTGTTGTCGGTTATGCCCTCCGCGGCGGCGCGGAGATTGTTCACATTCACCGTTATTTTCAGTCCGCCTGCCGCCTCGTTAAGAAGCTCGTCAAGTCTCATTCGGATCATCCTCTCTTATGTATCGTACCCCCGCTATCCCTCGTCCTTGATAACGAACGTAACTTCTATTATAGTACCCTTCGGCACAATGTTTCCCTCGGCGTAGTTCTGACTGTACGCAACCGCTCCCGAATGGTTCGCCGCTCCGTCTCCCGCTTTGAAGTTAAGGTCGGCGTTGGTAAGCAGCGCGTTTACGTCGGACAGTCCGTAGCCGACGATGTTTGGTACGGTCGTGTACTCGGTTTCGTAGTTTTCCTCGGTGTAGAGCACCACTCTGCCGCCGCGCGGTATGGAGCTTGCTCTTGCGGGGACTTGCGCCACAACGTTTTCGCCGTTTCCCACCACCGTTACTTTCAGGCTGAGAGCTTCGAGGGTTTCCTTTGCGATGTTCACGGCTTCGCCCTCCACGGCGGGGAGGGTAACGCCCAAAGCTTCAAGCTCCTCCTCGGTATACTCGGGGTAATATCCCATATAGGGGAGAGCTTCTTTCAGAACGTTTACCACGGCGGGTACGGCTACAATGCTTCCGTAGTACATCAGCGAACCGTTGGCGTCCTTGGCTTTCGGCTCGTCAACCATTACAAGCATAATTATTTCCGGGTCGTCGGCGGGAGCGAAAGCGCAGTATGAGGACACATACAGATCGTCGTCCCCCGTCTCGCGGCTTTTGTCGATCTTCTGGGACGTGCCCGACTTTCCGCCGATGGCGTAGCCCTTGATGTAGGCGTTTGAGCCGCCCTTTGTGTTTACCACCGATTCGAGCACCTGCCGCATTTCCGCGGAGGTCTCCTCGGAGATGACCTGTCTTTTTATTGACGGTTCGGTAGTCTTGATTACGTTTCCGTTGCGGTCGACTATCTTGCTTACCACATACGGGGTAACGAGATATCCTCCGTTCACCACAGCCGCGTATGCTGTTATCATTTGCAGCGGAGTGACCTTGTTGGTCTGTCCGAAAGAACAGGAGGCAAGCTCGACGGGACCTTTTTCGCTGGTGTTGACGTAAATGCTGTTCGCCTCGCCGGGCAGGTCTATGCCCGTAGGCTCGGTAAAGCCGTAGGCTTTGAAGTAGTCGAAAAATTTGTCCTTGCCCAGAAGCTGTCCTATCTGGATAAAGGCGGGGTTGCAGGAGTTGGTCATAGCCGTGGTGAAATCCTGCGTGCCGTGGGAATAGCTCGACCAGCAGTGAAAATCCGTATCGGCAACGGTTATCTCCTGTCCGCAGTTAAATGTGGAGTTAAGGCTTATGGCGTTTTCCTCCAAAGCCGCCGAACCCGTCACGACCTTGAATACCGAACCGGGAAAGTACAGCTCGGTGATAGCCTTGTTTTTCCACTGCTGCTCGCGCAGGGTCGCGTACAGGGCGTTGTACTCCTCGTCGTCGGCAATGCCCGAAAGCTGAGCCGCGTCGGCGGGATTGTAAATGGAGTTCCTGTCGTTAAGGTCGAAGCCGGGGGTGCTTGCCATGGCAAGAACCGCGCCCGTTTTCACGTTCATGATGATGGCGCAGGCGCGGTTGCGCACGTCGTGAGCCTGCACCTGCTGCTCCAGGTATTTTTCCGCGTAGTACTGGAGGGTCATGTCCAGCGTAAGATAAAGGGAATTGCCGTCCTGCGCGTCGTATATCTTGTCGTTCTTGTAGGGCATTTCGTTCTGGAAAGCGTCCACCGCGGAAACGACCTTTCCGTCCACGCCCTTAAGGTAGTCGTTGTAATAGCGTTCAACGCCGTAAATGCCGTCCCCGTCGTAGTTTGTGAAGCCGATGACAGCTGCGGCAAGCTCCCGTTGGGGATAGTACCGCTTCGTATCAAGGTCTTTGTAAATAAGATTGCCGAGACCCTCCTCGCTTGCGCGGGCAAATATTTTGTCGGCTACGGGTTTTTCCACGGATTTGGCGATATTTGCCCACCGTGATGTCGCTCCGTTTGTCGTAAGGCTTTTCACGACGGAATCGTAGTCGACGTCCAGTTCCTCGCTGAGAATGGCCGCCGCCGCGTCGATCATGCGCTGAGATTCGGGAGTTCCCTCACGCTCTTTTCCCTCGGCTTTTTCTTTGGCTTCCTCCTGCTGTTGGACGTAGATCATGTTGGGGTCTACGTTTATGGAGTAGACCGTAGCCGACTGGGCGAGTATCTTTCCGTTGCAGTCGTAAATGCTGCCGCGGTTCGCCTTGACGGTCTTGCTTTTGAACTGTGTGTCATTGGCAAGGGTTTGGTATTTCAGATTATCGGTTATTGATGTCTCGAAAAGGCTCACGAGTATCCACCCCGTGAACGCCAGAAAGATAGGCAGTACCACAAGATTGAGCTTGAACCTCATTTTGTTTGTAGGCTGATAAGACAAAACGTCCGCTCCTTTCGGGGAAATTTTTTTCCGCCCCAATGCTATCCGATATCTCTCCGTCCAAAATAGGGCGTGCCGCTTTTCGGAACGGTCCCGCCCTAAAACATACTATTTCGCTATCCGCGGATATATTCCACAAAATCGCCGAAAGCGTTCTTTATCTTCAGGAAAATATTGTCCTCGCTTTCGGGAATATCCGCCACGCTGCCATTGGAAACGCTGATATACTCTATCTGGGACTTGTCCAGCTTCTGCATTCCCAGTATCTCCTCGGCATAGCTTTCCACCGATTTGAGGGCGGTTTTTTCCTCTATTTCCGACTGCATTCTCACGTTTTCGCTGGCAAGCATTTCCACAGCCTTGTTCTGTTCGGTTATCTGCGCGTGAATGGCCGCGTTTTCCACTTTTCCGTAAATGACCGCGCCGAGGATAAGTCCCGCCGCCGCTGTGCAGGCGATCATCTTCGGAGCGGAACCCACGTTTTCGGCTCTCTGCCTGCGGACGCGTATTTTGGGCGTTTTTTCGGGAGCCACGTCCTCATATTTGGCAAGGTCGTAGGCAAGATTATTTTTACTCATTTTAAGTCCTTTCTTTTGTCCGTCTTTGTTTTACACATCTTTTGGCGTTTGCCGTTTTAGCGCAAAAGCGTTCCCGAAGCTCTACAGTTTTTCTATTATTCTGAGCTTGGCGCTTCTGCTTCGGGGATTTTTCTCCAGTTCCCCGGGAGAAGCTTCTATGGGCTTGCGGTTCACGAGCCGTCCGCGGGGCGTTCGTCCGCAGACGCACTGAGGGAAATCGGGGGGACATACGCACCCCTTGCAGAATGAAGCGAACCGCTGCTTCACTATTCTGTCCTCAAGGGAGTGAAAGGTTATCACGCACAGTCTGCCGCCGGCTTTAAGCAGGTCGAAGGCTTCGTCCAGACCTCTGTCAAGGTGCTCGAATTCGCAGTTTACGGCGATCCTCAGCGCCTGAAAGGTTTTGCGGCAGGGATTTTTTTCTCTTTTGAACTTGGCGGGTACGGATTTTCCGACGATATCCGCAAGCTCCTCGGTAGTCGTTATGGGACTTGCTTCCCGCCGCCTGACGATTTCTCCCGCAATGCGGCGGCTGAATTTTTCCTCTCCGTACTCGAACAGTATCCTGCTCAGCTCTTCCTCCGAAAGGGTGTTCACCAAATCGGCGGCGGAGGTTCCCTCCTGCGACATTCTCATGTCAAGGGGGGCGTTTCCGTGGTACGAAAAGCCTCTTTCCAAAGCGTCGAGCTGGTGAGAGGACACTCCCAGATCCAGCAGTACGCCGTCCGCAATTGAAATTCCGTTTTCGCGGGCAATACCGGCAATGTCGGAATAGTTTCCCTTTACGGCTTTGAAGCCGAACGGAGCGAGACGTTCCGAAGCGGCTTTGACCGCGTCGGGGTCTCTGTCAATACCGAGAAGCGTCCCTCCGGACAGCCGTTCGGCGATGCCGGAGGAATGTCCCCCGCCGCCGCAGGTGCCGTCGATGTAAACGCCGTCAATCTTTACGGCAAGTCCCGCCATAACTTCGTCAAAAAGCACCGGCAGGTGATAAAAATTATTATCCATATAATTATACCTTCCGTATAATATATCTAAATATTACGACAGGTAACTTTTTCTATCCTCTATCTTCTGCACTCTATCCTCTAAAAGGCTAACTCGGACAGGGCGTCGGAAAGCATATCATTGGTGATCTCGTCGCTGAACGCCTTGAAGCGGGCGCTGTCCCAGATTTCGGCGCGGTCGATAACGCCGAGAACGGTCACGTCGTGGTCGAGACCGGCGTAATCCCGCAGATTTTGGGGGATAAGGATACGTCCCTGCTTGTCCGGCTCGACGGTGCAGGCGTTGACGATTATCATTTTCGCAGCCTTAGCCTTGCTGCCTGTGAGGGTGCGGAGCTTTTCTGTAAATATATCCCAATCCTCTGCGGAATATACATACAGGCAGCCGTCCAGACCGATGGTGACGATAAAGCTGACGCCGAGACGTTCCCGCAGCTTTGTGGGGAAAGCCATTCTGCCCTTTGCGTCCATAGTATGTTCATAAGTTCCCATAAGAGTATTGCCCGCCATGCTTTATCACCGCCTTTCGATACAAGTCACAGATTACAGTACCGATATTTTTCAACATAAAATCGGGGTAGTTTTCCACCGGGTGTGGAAAACCGGGTGGAAAATCACCACTTTTCACCTCAAAACAGTGACTTTTCACCACTGTAATGATATTATACACCAACTGTAACCAAATTGCAATAACTGAAAAAATTTGTCCCGAAAATTAACAATGAAATTTTTGACCGAATTTTATGCAATTTGCCCATATCAAAAATACTTTGGGATTAAAGTTTGGCATATTAAACTTTAAGTATAACCGTTACGTCAATGTGCACAAAAAACGCTGTGGAAATTGTACGGCGATTTTCTCAAATCTATTGCAAAACGGTACGGGGTGTTATATAATGAGTACAACGAACGTTTCCTGCGGGAACGGCAAAGGAGTTGGTCAGCTTAAAATGCTTAACGCTATCGGTTCCAAGGTAGACCTGAGCGACGGAGAAGCCACCGATTACCACTATCTTGTGGCGGATCTTCTCGAAAGCGATCGGGTACTGCAAATGCGGAACTATATCCATCACGGCGATACGACCTGTTTTCAGCACTGTCTGAACGTTTCATACTATAATTATAAGGTGTGCAGATTTTTCTCCCTCAACGAGCGCGCGGGCGCAAGGGCGGGGCTGCTGCATGATTTATTCTTATACGACTGGCATACTTACAAGCGGACAAAGGGCGAACGGCTTCACGGCTTCACCCACGCGAAAACCGCTTTGAAAAACGTCAGAGAGAATTTTTACGTTTCCGACTTGGAGAGCGATATGATAGAAAAGCATATGTTTCCCCTCAATATCACCGCTCTGCCTAAGTACCGCGAAACTCTCGTGATCGTTCTTGTGGACAAATACTGCGGTCTGCTCGAAACGGTGATACCCCGGCTCAAAAGGGTCGGCACGCTGTTTGCGAAAAGAAAAAAGGCTTGAGAATGTTTTGTTCTCAAGCCTTTTATTTATATGTGTATATCCGAGGAAATTATCCTGCCTTTCAATGTCGGTTCGAGAAAGCTTTTTATTTTGTACTCCGCCGCGTCCGTTTCGAGAATGGCTTCTATCGTCCTGCGCGCACCTTTTCCGAGGGACGGCAGCACAGTTTCAGCCGCTTCGTCTATAGCTCCGTAAAGCTGGGGACTTTCCCGCATTTTCAGCGTTACGTCCTCGGTTCCGAATATGAATTTCAGCACCTTTGTACATGAAGTCTCCACAAAACACATCGCGACCCTGAGGACGGGAATATCGTCCTCGTCGGTGGTAAAACTGCCGTTCACGCCGACAAGATAGCTGCCGCCGCCTTCAAAGTCCTCAAAATCAAAGTAGGCGGGTCTGTCCGTAAAACTTACGGGAACGCGAACGGATCTGCCGTCCCTTTCAAAGCGTATGACAAGCCCGCCCCCCGGGGAAACGGCGTTGCCCGCGCTGTAAACGGCGGGTTCGCCGCGGCTTCCGCGCGGTGCGATATACCGTCTGTAGGCGGACAGGATTTCCGGTCTGCGGCGGGCGGAGGATTCCGTTCCGCTTATCTCAAAGACGGCTTTTTCAATGCCGCCCGCAAAGCTGCCGCTCATTATCTGTATCAGCACGGGGGTAAGTCCTGCCCGGTTCTTTTCAAAATCCAATTCAACGCCGTCAAGGAGCTTCACAGCTTCCATAACGGCTTCCGCAGCTTTTCCTCCCGAAAGACTTTTCCGCAGTCCCGCAAGAATACCCATGCCGCCGTCCGTGGGGAGAGGCTTGCCGAAGCTTGCCCCCGAAAGTGCTTTACGCAGGACTGCGGCGCTGCCGTACCGAAAATCCTTGATAGGCTCACAGCTGAAATTTTTTCCGTTTTCTATAAATTCAGTGACAATATTCATGGCGCGGCACGCCATGCCCGATCCCCGCGACGGAAAAAGATTGGAGCTTCCCGCTGTCAGCGCGATGACAATTCCCCGCTTAGGAAAGACAAAAACGTTCTGCCCGAACATGCCGCTGAAAACGAAGCCGTTCCTGTTTTTGGTAAGCCACGTCTGATAGCCGTACCCCTCGCAGCAGCCGCTGTCCGGTTTGGATATCTGCGGCGAGACAGATTTCTTCACCCAATCGGAGGGGACAAGCTCAATGCCGTTCCATTTGCCGCCGTTCAGATAGAGCTGTCCCAGTTTGGCGTAATCGAAAACGCTCATATAAAGTCCCCAGCCGCCTTTTTCTATACCGTCGGGGGATTTTTCCCAGTAAAAGTCCGTTATGCCCATGGGAGTAAAAAGCCGTCTTTTCAGATAGTCGGAGAGGGACAGACCCGTCCGTCTGCAAACCGCTGCGGACAGCATATAGCTGTTGAGGCTGTTGTACCTGAAGCTGCTGCCCGGCTTGAACAGTACCTCCGACGACAGGAATTTTTTTATCCAATCGTCTCCCGTGACCGCTCCCGCTTCGTTGAATTTTACTCCGCCGGACATGGTAAGCAGATGTTTCACGGTAATATCGTCCATGTGCGGGTGAATGCCGTCGGGAAGCTCGTCTTGAAAAATTTCCGTTATTTTTTCGTCTTCGGACAGGTACTTTTCTTTTACGGCAATCCCGACCGCCATAGCCGTGACGCTTTTGCACAGCGAGTGGGAAACGTGAAGATACCGTGAGGAAAAAGGTTTCCAGTCAGCCTTTGCTACCAGCTTGCCGTCCTTCAGGACAACGATCGAGTGGGGACATATTCCGCTGTCCTCCGAAAGCGCGGAGATCATTTTCAGCAGTCCCTCCGAGCGTACTCCCGTCTGTTCGGGAAGAAGCTCCTCGAATTTTCCTTTGTTTTCCGCCGGCTTGAAGCGCGGCTTTGGAGGCATAAGGTCGGATATTTTTCCGCCGTTTACCAATTTGTAAAGTATGTTCAGCGCGTTTATCTGCGCTTTTAAGTTCATGCGATCACTCCTTGCTGCGAAGTCAATTCAGTACGCCGCCTTAAAAGTTTATGCGCTGCAGCCGCTTAAAATACGCGGTATACGGCTGTTTCATAAAATGAATGTACGATATTCCGCCGGATGTTCCAAAGCAATTTGATAAGAATATTAATAAAAAATTCACAAAAAAATTTTAAAAATGCTTGACAGCTCGGTCATCATGTGATATAATGATTAAGTCGTTAAGATGCGAGTGTGCTGGAATAGGCAGACAGGCACGTTTGAGGGGCGTGTGTCGTATGACGTATGGGTTCAAGTCCCATTACTCGCACCATTTTTATTGCCCGCAAATCCGTTCTATAAAAGGATTTGCGGGTTTTCTGTTTTCTCCCGTTTCGGGCAATGCCCATTGTTTGCCCATTATTTTCAAATTTGACCCATAAAGAGCCTGTTGCTATACGGTAACAGGCTCTTTATGGAAATTTAAGGCATTTTCAATGATGTTGGAAATTCTTGCTTGAACCTCTTGAAATTCGTGGGTGTAAATTCCCAAAGTATTCCTCATCTCAAAAGGACACACGGTTTTAAATTCTTTTCAACCGCCAAATCAAGCGGTTTCGTCACTTTTCTTAACATCAAGCCTGCGTTTGTCGGGCAAAGGCTTATCCAACAACTTGTAATAAATATGAATATCCCTCGCCCTGTCGGCGGCGTACTCGTCAACGGTTATGTATTCAATCAATTCCAAGCACATTTCGCGGGTAAGCTCCTGCACATCGGTGTACTTTTTCAGCCGCCTGATAAACTCGTCCACATCATTTTCGTCTTGTTTTGCGGAATTTAACCTTGCTTCAAGACTTTCAACTTTCTCGGAAAGTTCCCTTTGCTCTGCTTGATACTTTTCCAAAAGATTTACGCAAACATCTTCGGGAATTTTCCCCGGCACTTTATCCTCATAAATCGACGGAATAAGTTGTTCCAATTCCGAAAGCCGAGATTTATCTACCCTCAATTGCCGCTGTTCCTCCAAATTTCCTGTGAAACAAGCGGCTCGTGCGTATTTCTCACAATTGCCATTTCGTCCTCCGAACGGTTAATTACTTTGTGGTTTTTATAAGAAACCGTCGTCGTCCGCAACTGTACCAAATGACCGAGATAAGTGGGATTATTGACAATTCGCCGTATTGCTTCCGCGTACCAAAGATGAATTTTGCTTTTATTAATCGTTTGGGGATTTTTATTTGAAAAATAATCGGCAGGCGTGGGAATTTTTTCGGCATTTAGAATGTCCGCAATATGCCGAGGACTAATTCCCTGCGAACGCATTTCAAAAATTCTGCTTTCTTCAATCCATTTTCAGCCGATTTAGCACGTTTATTTAAACACGCGAGTTTTGACTGCATTTCGGCTACATTATTTGTTTTTGACATAAACATCATATCCTTTCTTTTAATTTTTCAGCAATTTAATATTTCCGACGGTGTTATTTTCTGAAAAAAATATTTGGAGTATCATCATAATTTATTTTTTATATAGGGAACAGCACCGCTGTCAAAGCGCCGAGCAGCGCTCCCGCAAAAACCTCCGCAGGCTTGTGACCGAGCAGTTCATTCAGCTTTTTTTGTTTGTCTGTATTATGGGAATTTTGCGGTTTCTCCGTATCTTCCGAGCCGACAAGCCGTTTTGCGATTTGCAGCAGCTTGTTAAGCTCCCGTGCTTGAAGTCCCGCGTTGTATCTGACGCCCATTGCGTCGTAAATAACAATTGCCGCCAAAATTGCCGTAAGCGCAAATTTAACGTCGGAAAAACCGTACAGCCGCAGCGTGCATATCATAACCGAAATCACCAGCGCGGAATGGGACGACGGCATTCCTCCCGCGCCAAATATTCTTTCGGGAGAAAATTTTTTAAACCTTATCAAATGAATAAGCGTTTTCAAAATCTGCGCCGAAAACCAAGATATAATTCCAACCGAAATAATCGGATTAAGCGTTAAAATATTTTTCATTTTCCCTCAAAAACTCCTCTTTCCTGCCCTGCTTTCCATTACGGCTTTTCCCGTAAGAGCCCTGTTCGGTACCCTTATATTATAGTCCGAAATAGGACACTTGTCAAGAAATATTTACAAATTTCATTAAATTATCACAAAGTACGGCAGGCGCGTTTTCGGCAAATAGGACTTTTCTCCGCCTTTATGAAAATATTGTGAAATTTCCCCACGGGCTATTGACAAGTATCTGTTTTGGGACTATAATATAATAAGTCCGAAAACGGATACTTTTTAAAAAGGAGCGCATACTATGAATGCCTTAAAAGAACAAATGACGGAAATAAACCGCCTTTGCAACGAAAGCGACGAAATTTACCACTGCATAGCCCAAAGCTACGGTCTTTCCGACAGCGTGTACTGGATACTTTACGTTCTCTACGACAGCGGCGAACCTATTTCACAGTCGGAACTCTGCAGCGACTGGTGCTACTCAAAGCAGACGGTAAATTCCTCCGTTGCCTCGATGATAAAAAAAGAATGGATAACGCTTGAAACCATACCCGGCACCCGAAACAAGAAAAAAATCGTACTTACCAGGTCGGGCAAACGGTTTTGCCAAAAGATTATCGGTGAAACGCGTGATATGGAACAGGCAGCCTTTTCAAAAATCCCCGAAAACGACCTCAGAATTTTTATATCGTCCTTTCATATGATAAATAAATTTATGCGCGAGGAATACGAAAAAAGGCATACCGCTCCCAAGGCGTGACCGTTGCCGAAAGGAGCTTTTATGAATATTCAATTATCCGACCATTTTAATTATAGGCG
>JAMPIC010000008.1 GCA_023663025.1 Prevotella sp. | reverse complement strand
GGAAACCCAACACAATTTTGTCTCGTTGAAAACAGTCCACCGGACTGTTTTCAAGGGTTACTGTACTGCGTACTGTCAAAAGGGGGAGCGGTCGTGTCCGCTCCCCCTCGGAATGGCTGTCGCCATTCCTCACCCCTTTCACCGTTTGGGACGAAAAGGATTTCGCCGCCTGCGGGCGGCGACCAAAGGGCTTCTCGCCCTTTGGAAACCTCGCCAGCTGCGCTCAGCTGGACCAGCTATGCCGCGGCTTCGCCGCGGAAAAAAACGCTACTCGTTCTGCGCTAAACAACAATTTAACCGCCGTCTCATTTGCACAATTTATTGAAAATTGCCGTAAAATGTCAAAAACAGTTTTAATAATGAAATGTATAATCCAAAATCTCCGTGAAAAACTATTAAAGCAACAAAATTAATGCTATTAAATTTAAAACGGAGGAATATAAAATGAAAGCAACGGGTATTGTCAGAAGGATCGACGATCTCGGACGCGTGGTCATACCTAAGGAAATAAGACGCACCATGCGTATCCGCGAGGGCGATCCCCTCGAAATTTACACAAGCAGCGACGGCGAAGTCATCTTTAAAAAATACAGCGCGATCAACGAAATGGCAGGCTCGGCGGCTCAGGTCGCGGAGGTCATGACAAAGCTTGCCAACTGTCCCACGGTGGTTTTTGACCGCGATCACGTTGTGGCGGTCGCAGGCGTTCAGAAAAAAGAGTTCAGTGAAAGACGCGTATCTCAGGCGCTTGAGGAGTACCTCGAAAGCCGCAAGAACTATCTTTACACATCTCACAACGACGCAAAGGTCTTTCCCGTTGAGGGTATCGACCGTCCCGCCATCGCCTGCTCGCCCATCATGGCTTCCGGGGACGTTACGGGCGCTGTAGCTTTTCTCGCCCCCAACAACGACGCCGTGGCAAGCGAAGTTCAGCAAAATCTTATTCAGGCTGCCGCTCAGTTTTTGGGCAAGCAGATCGAGGAATAATTTACCGCAACACTCAAAAACCGGCTGTCCTGTTTCGGGACAGCCGGTTTCTCCTGTTTATTTTCTTCTGGACGGACTTCTGCGTTTATTGTCAATAACTTTTTTCAGTTCGCCCATGCGCTCGTCGGAGCTTTGCTTGAACTTGTTCAGCATATCCTCAAACGCCGCTTCGGGGGTCTGCGGGACTTTCTCCTGCTGCGGCTGCTGTCTTGCGCCGTCGGAACGCCGCTGTCCCCCTCCCCGTTTAAAATCTTTCCGTCCGGGAGGAGTATCCGCCGCTTTTTTGATCGAAAGAGAGATCTTGCCGTCGTCGTTTACCGCCAGAACCTTGACCTTAACGGTCTGTCCCTCGGTAAGGTGATCCTTTATCTCGCTGACAAAGGTATTCGCCACCTCGCTGATATGTACCATTCCCGTAGTTCCCGGTTCGATCTCAACAAATGCGCCGAACTTTGTAATTCCCGTAACCTTTCCCTCGTAAATTTTTCCTACATCCAACTGCATAAAAAACTTTTAAATCCTCTCGTTTGAATATTTATCTGACCCCGAAGGGACAGTGGCAGAAAATGTTATTGGGTCGTTTGCCGTTCGGATTTTCCGGGTTTCCCCGGCACAAGCGGATCATTTGCCTGCTGTATCGTAAAATCTGCGTTCGTTAGGGTAAGCATAGCCGAGCACTTCCACGGCGTACCGTTCCATAAACGCGCGCTCGTCCTCTTCGGAAAGAATGCTCAGGTATTCTGCGTTTTGTTCTTCAAGCTTTTCGGCTTTTTCGGCGAGGACTTCAAGCTCCTGTTTTTTTTCCGCTATCTCAGCCTGGGTCATGACTATCGAGGTTATACAGTATGCGACGAATACAAAGCTTGTAACCGTTATGACAATTCTCATCAACGGATTTGTCTGTCTGCCTTTTCCGCTAAGTCTTTTTTTTCTCACGGCGTCGGCGTTTTTTCTGATCTTCCTGGCTTTGCGGACTTGTGCGTCGTTCACCTCAGTCACCTCCGGCTGTTCCGTTTGATTACAGACGAACCCAAATTAGCATTCTTATTATACACCACATTAATTGCATTTGGCAAGGGTTTTTTAACACTTACTTTCAAATTTTTCAATTTTCTATAAATTCGTACAAAAAAAAGGCTGACTTTTTGACATAAATTTTTCAAAAATTTTACGGACGGTTCAAATAATACGGAATATACTTTGCGTAAAATGCGGCGTACGGTTTCCGCGATCCTTCTTAAAACGCCGGTGATAAAGTTCCCGATCGTCAGAATGTAGAGCGCAAATCCGAGCAATGAACCGAAAAACATAAAAAAGCGCAGACTTCCGCCGCAAACTTCCGACGAATAACAGAATATGCCGAAGCCGTACAAAAGCCAGAAAATTATGTCCTGCACAGCTACGGCTTTGCTTCCCGCCGCTTGTGGAAACAGTATCCTGAACACGCGGAAAATATCGTACACAATTCCCATGACCGCTCCCAGCACCACGGAGAGCAGGAAAAACGCGGTTTGCTGCGATACTGTGAAAAAAGTTTCTATCTGCAAAAAGCTCACCCCGCTGTTTGTGATTTGGTTATCGGAATAATTTCCCAATAAAAGAAAGGGGCGAGCGGCGGTCGGGATCGCCGTACACAATGCTTTCGATATCGCCCTCAATGTTCATTTCTCCGCTTTCCACCGACAGATCGTTGACGTGCAGGTCTGTGCCGCGGACGGTCATTTCGCCCAATGTTGTGTAAAGCAGCACAGTGCTTTCGTCAAAACGGTCGACGTCGGTAACGCCCGAAACGGACATTTTTCTGCGCCCCTCGATAATTATATTGTGTACGGCGTTCCTGTTCTGCGCGTTCTGCCCGGGATTTTTTTTGTTTACTTCATTCATGATGATCGCTCCTTTTTGACTAAGTATATGCGGCGATCCATGAAAAAAGAACCTTTTTCCGATTGTACGGGGCGGATATTCAGACGGACGCGTTCCGGCCGGCTGCGGTTTCCGGAACGGCGGCGGACTTCTTCATAAGCTGTTTCCTGCATATGAAATAAGCGGGGATAAGGAACAGATCCGCCAGAACCCAAGCCGTCGGAGACGCGAAACACACGGCGATAAAACCGTATATCCTTACCATGTGGGATATGAACCATCTGCCTATCATTTCCAGTATTCCCGCAAAGGTGGCTGCGGGGGAAAAACCCATGCCCTGTATGAAAAACCTCACGATATTCACCAGAGCCAGCGGGAAATAAAACGCCGACAGAATAGTCAGGAACTGTTTCACAAGCGGTACAAGACGCTTGCTGTCCTCGTCAAGGAAGATCATGGCAAGCTCGTTTCCCGCAAAGAACAGGAACAGAAACGCCGCCGCCGCGTAAATAGCTCCCAGAAGCACGCACGCTCCCAGACCTTTGTTCAGCCTGTCCCATTTCTGAGAGCCGACATTCTGTCCGGCATAGGTAGCCATTGTTGAACCCATGGCGTCGAACGGACAGCACACAAACATTGACAGCTTGTTTGCCGCCGTTACAGCGGTCACATACTCGGTTCCCAATCCGTTTACGGAGGTCTGGAGCATTACGCTGCCTATGGCGGTTATGGAGTACTGAAGTCCCATGGGAAGCCCCATAAGAAAAAGCCTGCCGATATGCTTCCCGCTGAAATGCCAATCGTCCCTGTCGGTTTTCAGCACCGCGTAGCCTCTGCAAACCTGCCGCAGACAGCCGAATCCCGACACGAACTGTGCAATTACCGTCGCCAAAGCCGCGCCGAAAACGTCCAAGTGAAAAAAGAAAATGAACACGATATCCAGTACGATATTCACAACCGAAGCAATAACGAGCCAGCTTACAGGCGTTTTGCTGTCCCCCAGCGAACGCAGGATACCCGCCGTCATATTGTACAAAAAGTACGCGGGTATTCCGGCAAATACGGTAAAAATATATGTATGCGCCCGCTCGAAAATATCCTCGGGAGTGTTTGTGAACTTAAGTATTTCGGCGCAGAAAATCAGCGTCGCAGCCGTAATGACCGCCGCGAGAGAAATGCAGAGCCAAAGGGAATTCGTAACGTAACGGCGGAGCTGCTTGAAATCGCCCGCGCCGAACATCTGGGCGACCGGAATGGAAAATCCGTTGCATACTCCCATCACGAAGCCGATAACGAGGAAGTTTACCGAGCCTGTGCTTCCCACGGCGGCAAGCGCCTTATAGCCGAGGAAACGTCCCACAATGGCGGTGTCCGCCACGTTGTAGAGCTGCTGAAATAAAAATCCGAACAAAAGAGGTATGCCAAATCCCAATATCAGGGACATGGGTTTCCCCTTGGTTAAATCCTTTGAACCTGCCATGACAGCTTACCCGCTTTCACAGAATTTGCCGCCGGGAAAAAATTTTTTTCTCCGTGACAGCAAGTTTAAGTATATGCCGTTCTGCACAAAAATTCTACAGTATTTTTGTGAGATTTTTTGAACTTTTTGCGATTACGCTAAAAACGTCCCTGTCCCGCAGGACAGAGACGTTTTGATTTTATTACGGAAACAGCTCGCCGTTTTCATGTTCTTTCGGTTCGGACGCGTCCGCGTAGGTCGGGTCGGAAGTTCCCGTATCGGAATTTCCGCCGCTGTCCGCGCCGCCCAGATCCTCCCAGGACGCGCTGCCGTCCCCGTAGCAGGAGTAATTCGTCCGCGCGAAATATTTCTTCATTCCGCCCACGATCGCCGAAGCGAACTTCTTTTGGTACGCAGGGTCGGCAAGAGCCATAGCCTCGCTGTAATTGGTAACGAACGCCGTTTCCACCAGCACCGACGGGAAATCCTGCTGCTGGGTCACGAAGAAATAGTTGTACTTCTCCCCTCGGTTCGTGCCGCTCGACGAGCCGTGTACCTGGGTCAGAACCTCTCCCAGTCCCTCGGAAATATACTTCGCCAGCGGCTGCGAGAACGGCGTGAAATAGTACGCCTCCCCGCCTATTGCGGACTCTCCCGCCGAGTTGCAGTGTATCGCGACAAACATATCGGGACTGTACTGTCTCGCCTCCGAAGCCCGCTGCTCCGTGACGTAGGTCTGGCTTTCGGTTTTCAGACGGATAACGTTTGCGCCCTCGTCCTTAAGCAGCTGCTCAACGTATTTGGAAATGGCAAGATTTGCCTCCTGCTCCTTGATGTGACCGATAGCTCCCGGGTCGAAGGCGGAAGCGCCCGTATAGCCGTGTCCCGGGTCTATCACGATAGTCGCGCCGTTTAGGCTGTTCCGGCAGCCGTTGAAACGCAGAACGAGATTTCCCTCGCTGTCGTAGGTGGAAGTAAGTCCCCCGAAAACGCCTTGCTGACGGAGCCGCAGGGTGAGCTTGGTTTTGGTCATATCTCCCGACTTGGAAACGCTCCACGTTCCCTTTGTAAACACTGCGCTGTCGGGGAAAGCGATATCCCCCGCCGAAACGCTTGTGACGTAGTCGAAAGTCAGCGTAACCGAACCCGCGTCAAAGGCGGAAACATAGTACCCGCCGTTGCCGCCGTCGCTGTAGGACTGCCCGTCGTAGGTCAGCGAGAAAGGAACTTTTACCGCCGTTTTCAGCTTGACGACCGTATCCGTACCGTCCTTGCCCGCCGCCGTAACCGACATGGGATTGCTGCCGAGAGGACGGTTTTCAAGCACGTTGACCGCGTTGGTACGTATACGCTTGCCCGAGTTTGTCAGATAGTAATCCGTACCGCTGTAGGTAACGGTTTTCACGATATAGTCGAGTGTTCCCGCGGGAAGTCTTGCGCAGTTGGGCGTGGGACTTGTGCTCGTAGTCCTGTAATCGTACACCATGGTGTTGTCGTTTTTGACCTCCAAAAGGCTGCCGCTGTAGTCATTGGCGACCTCCGCAAGGGCGTTTACGATTATCCTCGCGCCCGTTCGGGACTCGCTGATATTTCCCGATTTGGCGGGATAGCTGCCGTAAAACTCGATGCTGCCCAGGTTAATGTCCTCGCCCCGTTTTCCTGCGGGAGCGGTGTAGTACCCCACATATTTGGTGTAGTTGGAGTTGGGGTCAAGCTCGTCAAGCTGTCCCTCCACTTCTTTCAGGGCAACGCTTTTGCCGTTTACCGAAGCCGTTACCGTCGAGCCTCGGTAAGCAATCGCGCTGAGCGTGACGGTGGACTGTTCCTCCACCCTCATGGTCTCGTCCGCAGGGGAAACGCTTTTCAGCACGTTTACCGTCCGCGTTATTTTATAGGTAATGACTTTTGCCTTATTCTGGAATTTAAATGTGTTCAGACCCACGTCAAGCTCCTCGGTGAAGTAGAACCGTCCCGCCTCGTTCAGCTTGATCTCCTTGCCCTGATAGTAAACGGGAAAGTTGGGGTCGAAAGAACCCGCGAATATAACGGTAGGCTCTTCAGTCTTAAAGGCAGTTTGAGTGGGCAGGGTCATTTCCAGTTCGCTGTTCAGTCCCTCCACATCGATCTCGTTGTCGTAATGCTTCAGCAGCGCGCTTGTGGACTGCATAACGTCCTTGTCCAATGCGGACAGCGAGTGAAACGCGCTTCCCCCGTATGAACCGTAATCGGAAGCCGCTATGACCTGCTTCACAAGCTCGTCGGGAGAACCCCAGCCCTCCGCGTCGGTGCAGATACGCTGGTTCAGATGGTGGACGTACAGCGGGATATCCGCTTCCTCGGCGTATTCGTTCCACCAGCCGACGATTTCCTTAAAGGGCAGGGAGCTGTCGCTGAGCGAGCCTTTGGCTTTCAGCATAATGAAGTCCGCGCAGCCGTTTCGGATATAGCTTACCGTGTCGGCGTAACCGTCGGTGAGAGCCTCGAAGTCCACGGCGGTCTCCGAGCCGTTTTCCGCTGTAGTGTAATTCGCCCACACGTCGTTAAGGGATATCCCCACGGGGACGGTGTTGTTGGTGCGCCTTACCGCGTCCGCCGCAAGGCTGAATATGTACGCGCCGTTGTCGGGCAACCAGTTGTCGTAGCCGATGCCCGAGCCGTACTTGACATAATCTTCGAGGGAGGTGTTGTCCTTTGAGGAATAGTAGCCGTCAAGGATAATTCCGTCAACGGGGTACTTGACCGTAAAGCTGTGGACGGTTATCGCCAGCCTGTCCAAGCGGGAGCGCAGGTCGTCCTCCCTGATGCCGTCCAGAACGCAGTCCAGACTGAAATTCAGATAGACATAGAAGCCCCGCTCCTTAGCAGCCTCCACAGCATAGTCGGCAAGCGGACGTTCCACCGTCTCGTTCATATCCGCGCTGTAGAAGATCTCGCCCTTGCGGTCGGTCATAATTATAATGGAATTAAGGTCGTTTTTCTCGGCGGTATCCAGCATTTCCGAAACGCTTGCGGCTATTTCCTCCTCGGTGAGAGGCTCTCCGCTTTCATTGGGGACTGCGTAGTCCACCGTCGGCGTGACGTAAACTCCCCGCATATTTTCGGGAAAGCTGTAGAGCGGCGTTTGCTCGGGTTCAACGAACGCGGGCAGGGTCTCGTCCTTGCCTATGTCGGGCTGGGGAGCGATAACGGTGATATTTCCCAAATCCGCCGGTTCGTCCTGCGCGGAAACGGGAAATTCGGCGAAACTCGGCAAAAACTGCGCCCAAAGGGAAAACGCCGTCAGCAGTCCCGCAAATTTCCGCAAATGCCGCCTTTTCCGAAAAACGGGATATTTTTTTCTTTTCATCTCATTTCCCTTTCTTTCAGTGTTTTGTTCTACATTTCCGTTTTTATTTTTCTATGTTTTTTATTTCTTTCGAGACCTGTTCGGCAACGTCTGAAGCGGGTCTGAAAACCGATTCGTATCGGTAGAGAGCCACTCCGCCGTAATTTTCCAGCGACTGTGCCAGCTTCATCTGGCGGGACAGTATGTCGCTGTTTTCCAGCCATTCCCTTTTTCCGCTGCCCGCGTAACCGTCCTCCGCGCCGATCTTATAGGCGGCAAGACCGATAACAAGCTTCACATCGGGATTTTTCACCATGCCGTTCCAAAGGGCGATAACGTCCGCGTAAGGGAGTGCGGCGTTGTCAAATCCGAAATAGACCTGCGGCAGGATATAGTCGCAGTACCCACTTTCGGAACACCATTTCCGCACGTCGGCGTAAAGCTCGCCGTAGTTGTTTTCCACGCTGCCCTGGGGGGAGATGCCGAAAACCAAGGTATCGTTTGCGGAATGCACCGCCTTACAGAGCTTTTTCACCATTTTGTTCACATTGGAAATACGCCAGTCCGCAAGGGACGCGCCGTTTCCGTAAGCCGCGTAAGCCGCGCTGTCAAAGCTTTTGTCGGTGGTCGGGTAGAAGTAGTCGTCTATCTGAATGCCGTCCACCCTGTAGTTCGCCGCGATCTCGGTAATTCCCGCGGAAATAAGGTCGGTGACTTCCTCATAGGCGGGATTGAGGTACCACCTGTCTCCCGACTTGACTATGTATTCTCCGCGGCGGCTGTCGTACCATTTTTTAATAGTATAGCCGCCGTCCAGTTTTTCGATTTGGGACGTGGTCATCGTCCGCATAGGGTTCACCCAGGCGTGGATCGAAAGTCCCCGCTCGTGAGCGCATTCGATCATGACTTGAAGCGCGTCGAAACGGTTCGCCGTTCCTATCGTTCCGTCGAACTGCTCGCCCGCGGGGAACAGCTCCGAGTTATAGTAAGCGTCCCCGAAAGCGCGGACCTGCACATACACCGTGTTGAAGCCCAAAGCGGAAATATTGTCGAAATATTCTCCCACCGATTTTCGGAAAGACTTTTCCGACTTATTGCGGAGTATTGAAGCGTACTCCAGATATGTAATCCAAAAGCCCTTTTGCTCGTCAAAATTCAAGGCGGAATAACTGCTTTTTTCCTGATTATTTTTCATTGTTTGCAGTTCGGAAACGGTTTGTATTTCCGTTTTTAACGTCGTTTCCGTTTTTGTTTCCGTTATTTCCGGCGGACTTTCATATTGCAGGGTAAACACTGCCGCTTGGCTTGCCTGCGTGGTTTTCACGGCTGTTTCCGATTTTATTTCCGAAATTTCCGTTATTTCCGACATCGTTTCCACGTTTTCGATTTTCGTTTCCGAATTTGCTGCCGTTTCGTCTTTTTTCGACGCCGCTTCGGAAACTGTTTCCGTGTTATTTCCCGTCGGAACTGCCGTTTCCGTCTCTGTTCCGACAGTTTCCGCCTCCGTTTGCCGAATTGGTTCTTCCCCGGAAAAATCGGAGGCTGGAATTACCACCGTGACCGAAGCCAAATCCGACGCGTCCTCCTCCACCCGACGGCAGCCCGCCGCGCAGACTGAAAGGACGACAGCCGCCAAACAAACCGAAAGCCTGAAACAATACCGCATTTTAACCTCTTTTCCTGTTCGGACAAATTCTTGCTATAAAGTAATTATATAACACTTTTTAAGCAAAGTCAATGACAGAGCGGTAAAATTCCTTTGCTAAAGGCTGAAAAATTTTGGCATTAATTCCTGAAATTGGTATGAGACCGCCTCGCCGCCCTCGGTTCTCAGAATTATCCTGATATCGGGGGAAAATTCCCCCAAAACCTGCCGGCAGATGCCGCATGGAAAAGTCTCCCCGCCGCCCGAGGAAACTATCGCGATCGCCGTAAAATCGCGGCAGCCCTCCGAGACCGCTTTAAAGACGGCGGTGCGCTCGGCGCAGTTTGCCGCGCCGTAGCTGGAGTTCTCGATATTGCAGCCCGTAAAGACACGACCGTCTCCGCAGAGCAGAGCCGCTCCCACGCGGAAATTCGAGTAAGGTGCGTAGGCGTTTTCCATAGCTTTGTCGGCGATGGCAAGAAGTTCCAAGTCTGTCATAAAAATACTCCTTTCCGAGATATAAATAATAGTATACCACCTTTCGCGGGACATTTCAACCATATTAAGGCAATTTTAACGTATTTAATTTTGCTTCGGGAAAAAAATTGTATAATTTAACGGCAATATGCTTGACTTTGCGATTTGTTTGATATATAATTATTGTGTATTATTCTGTAAAAATTTGAGGTGTTGACGATATGACTTCAAAATTTAAAATGACGGGCAGGCTCGCGGCGGCGGCGCTGTCCGTGCTGATGTGCGCTTCAATGCTGTCCGGCTGCAGCAAAAACGGCGGCGGCGCGGGAGACGCGGAAAACGCCGATCCCGCAGGAACTTCCGCAGGCGCGGAAGCCGCTCCCGGAAACGCGGAAAACACGGGCGCTGACGCGTCTTCGGCATTGGACACTGCCAATGTTTCTCTTAACACCGACTGGACTTACGGTCAGGTATCTGTGGGCGGCGGCGGCTTTGTAACGGGCGTATTTGCCGCTCCCGAGCAGGACGTGTGGTATGCCAAAACCGACGTGGGCGGCGCGTATTACCGCACTGCGGAAACGGGCAAGTGGGCGTCCATGAACTACTGGGTTTCGGTGGACGACAGAGGTCTGCTGGGCTGCGACGGTCTGGCTTTCGATCCCCAGTCTCCCAACAAGGTCTATGTGCTTTTGGGCACGGATTATTTCAGCAACGGCAAGACCGTTGTGGGTATTTCCGAGGACTACGGAAAAACCATGAAGATAGTTGACGTTACCGATATGATCAAGGTACACGGAAACGGCATGGGACGCGGAAACGGCGAGCGCATCGCCGTCGATCCCAACAACGGCAGCATTATTTTCGCGGGCGGACGAACCGGCGGCATGATCAAGAGCGCCGACGGCGGCTACAGCTGGGAGGCGGTTTCAAGCTTTCCCGTAACAACGACCGCAAACGGAAACGGCATAAATTGTATCCTTTTCGACCCGTCTTCGGCTAAGGACGGCGTTACCCAAAAGATATACGCTTCCGTTTCCGCAAAGGGCGACGACGGCGGAAATCTCTTCGTTTCCGAGGACGGCGGCGCAAGCTGGTCAAAACTGGCGAACAGCATCACCGACCACATGGTGCAGCGCATGAAGCTTGACAGCCAAGGAAATCTCTACGTTTGCTACATCAACAACGAGGGTCCGTGGAACTGTGCGTTGGGTATGATCTATAAATACGGGACAGACGGCTCTGCCGAGATAATTTCCCCCACGGCGGATTCTTTCGGCGACATTCTCATCGACCCCAATGACGACAACAGGCTTATCGCCGTTACTTCGGGTCAGTGGAAGGAACAGTCCAACGGCGCGTTCGGAGACGTTTTCTACACCTCCACGGACGGCGGCAAAAACTGGCATAACGTGCTGGAAAGCATGGAAATGGATACCAACGGTATGCCTTGGGTGGAGGGCTGCGCGATACACTGGTGCAGCTGCCTTGCTCTCGACCCGTTCGATACAAACAGGATTATGGTAAATTCCGGCAACGGCGTTTTCTCCTGCGACAACATTTGGGACGAAACTCCCAAATTCTACTTTGATTCGCTGGGCATTGAGGAAACCGTTCCCATGGATATAATTACCATGGAGGACTACCCCCTCATCACCGCCGTTCTGGACTATGACGGATACGTCCACGAGGATATTTTCACTCCCGCAACGCGTCACCAAGATATGATCGGCGCTACCACCAGCATAACGATCGCCGCGCAAAACAGAGACCTGTGGGCAAAAGTGGGCGGCAGCGAAAGCGAAATGAAGCTTACCTATACCACCGACGGAGGAAAAACCTGGAACTTCATAACCAATTCTCCCGCTGCGGGCAAGACCTTCTACAGCGGAAAGATCGCCCTCAACGCCGACGGAAGCGTGCTTGTGTGGAGTCCCGAAAACTCCGTGAAGTCCTACTGGACGGACAACTGGGGCGAGACGTGGAACGAAGTCGAGGGCTTGGCGGGTCAGGACAACTACCTGATAGGCGACCCCGGCAACGCGGACTATATGTACTGCGGCAGCGCAAGCTCCATAGCCACAAGCTCCGACGGCGGAAAGACCTTTACCAGAAACAGCCAGGTGTCCCCCAGATTCCGCAGACTTTGCGTCGATCCTCACAACGAGGGAACGTTCTACATCGCCAACGGCGCGGGACTGTTCGTATCGACGGACTACGGCAAGACCGCAGAAATGGTTCCCGGCTTGAAGTACTGCGAGGCGGTAGGTCTGGGCAAAGCCAAAAACGACGGCGATCCGCTTGTCATCTACGTTTGGGGTACTCCCATGGAGGCTGACGAGGCAGGTCTCTATATGTCCGAGGATCAAGGCGGAAGCTGGGTGCGCGTAAACGACGACGCACATCAGTTCGGCGGCACGGGCAACGGCGTTTTCGTCAGCGGAGACATGAACGTCTACGGCAGATGCTATATGAGCACCGTAGGTCTTGGAATAATCTACTGCGATAAGGTCGAAAAATAATAAAAGTTGTTGACAAGTTTTTTTAAATGTGGTATAATATTCTCTATAGAAGCAATTTCAATCGGAAAGGAATTTGAATATGGTACACGTTAATCAAGACAAGTGCATAGGCTGCAACGCCTGCATAAGAGTATGTCCCGTTCCGAACGCGAACCGATACGACGGAAACGTTGTTCATATCAATACAGAGCAGTGTATCCAGTGCGGCGAATGCGTCAAGACCTGCAACCACGGCGCAAGATACTACGACGACGACCTTGAAGCCGTTTTCGAGGTAATGAAAACCAAAAAGGTGTCGTTTATTGTCGCCCCCTCTATAAAGACCGCTATGGACGGCAAGTGGAGGCACGTCCTCAAGTGGCTTCAGGACAACGGCGTTGCCGACATTTACGACGGCTCTTTCGGCGCGGATATATGTACATATATGCACATGAAATATCTGGAGACTCACCCCGACGCCAAGATCATCTCCCAGCCCTGCGCCGCCATCGTAAACTATGCGGAAAAGCACAAGCCCGAAATGCTGCCCCGTCTGTCTCCCATTCAGTCGCCGCTCCTGTGCAACGCCATTTACATAAGAAGATATCTTCACAGGGACGATATCCTTGTAGGTCTTACGCCTTGTATCGCTAAGGGCGAGGAGTTCAAAAACACAGGCTTTATCAGCTATAACATCACTTTCAAGAGCCTTTCCGAATATATGAAAAAGAAAGGCGTTGTCCTCCCAATCGGACGAAGCGAGTTTGAATGGTCTGCGGTCAGAGGCTACGACGGAACGTTTTACCCGACCCCGGGCGGTCTTAAAGAGTGTCTGCGCGCCTATGACCCCGAGCTGTCGGTAACCACTTCCGAGGGCGTAAATAAGGTATATGAGGACTTTGACTTCTACATGGAAGCAAACAAATCCTCCCTGCCTACCGTTTACGATGTGCTTTCCTGCGAATTCGGCTGTAACTCCGGCGCGGGCGCAAGAGAGGACTTCAACGAGTTCTCGGCTTACGACATCATGAAAAATGCCAAGAACTGGGTTACTACCAGAAACAAGAACGAAAGATTCCACACAAGGATATTCAAAAATCTCCATATGGAGGACTTCATGAGAGAATACACCGACAGGTGCGTATCTCAGATGCCTACGGAGGAGGAACTGGACGCGATCTTCAACAGCATGGGCAAGACCAATGAGATCGACAGGCACATCGACTGTCACGCCTGCGGCTTCAAGAGCTGCAAGAGCATGGCTCTTACGATTTTTGCCGGCAACAACAAGCCCATGAACTGCGTGCAGTTTGAGAGAACGCAGCTCAAGATCATGCATGATGAGATCGAGAGAGAGCACTCCGAGCTTCAGGGGGCGGTGGAGCAGATCAACAGAATGCTCCTCGATTTGGGCGCAAAGGTTCTGCCAATATCGGAAAATGCTTCCAATAACTCCGCTCAGAATGAAAGCATCATGAATGATATGAATAAGCTGAACACCGAAATGACGGATATTCACTCCATGGCGGATGGTATTGTTGACGCCATTTCCAGCATCAGCGTGAGCATCGACGAGTACAACAAGGTACTGGCGCAGGTCAAGTCAATTTCCGAGCAGACCAATATCCTTGCCATCAACGCTTCTATCGAAGCCGCAAGAGCGGGACAGAACGGCAAAGGGTTTGCGGTTGTTGCAAGCGAGGTAAGAAATCTTGCTATAAAATCAGCCGAAACCGTTAAAGAAGCCGAGGAACACACCATTGAGATCATTTCCAACATTGACGGGATTAAAAGCGCTTCCAATGCCATTATGAACGAGGTTGCCGCTACGCAGGAAAACGTTGAGAACACCGAAACAGCCGTTGACGCGCTGAATACAAGTTCTCAGCTTATCAATGTAAGCGTAAGCGAGGTAACGGATATTATCCAGCACCTCAGCGAGGTTGCCGCCGCGCTTATCGAAAGCAACACCGCCCACGAGGAAGAGATCAACCATATGGAATTTTGATTTTCCCACTGTAAAGACAAAGCCTCCATGCATGACATGGAGGCTTTTCTGCGATATCCTTGCTATTGAAACTCGTGCATGACCCTTTCAGCGGCTGTGTGAAGCTCGTCCTCGGTACGGATATCGCAGCTCCGCTTCATTACGGCTCCCTGAACATAATCGGGCAGGGACGTAAAAAATATTTTCGCCGTCTTGCTGCCGCTGAGGAGACTGTCAAGGTTCTCATATTTTCTCATATTCTTACTTCCTTTCACAAGAGTATTTTTCGCGTTTTTCACGGAAATATACCCGCGCTTTCCGAGACTTTCACGTCGGCGAAAAAGACAGTTTTTTTCTGTCCTCGGACGTATGTGCAATATTCACACCGAAATGCTTCAAAGCGGCAGTCAAATATGTGTAAAGGGGCGATTATTTGCAGGAAATACAAAAAAAGCTTGCAAATATTGAAAAAATGTAGTATTATATAATGTGGACTGCGGAAGGATGTGTCCGCAGAGCAAAAACAGTTGTGTTTCATTTGCAGTATTCCTTAAAGGAATTTATTAGAGAAATAATACTGTTTGTAATAATTTTCTTTATCAAAGGGGAAGATCGTTATGCTGCTTACAGAAATGAACAAGGAGGAGCTTTCCTCGTTCAGAAGCGAATGTGAAAAGGAATACGAGAGCTACAAGGCTAAGGGAATGAAGCTGGATATGTCCCGCGGAAAACCCAGTACCGAACAGCTCGATCTGGCTATGCCAATGTTCGACGTGTTCACCAATGCGGCGAGTATGCTCACCGCCGACGGTATCGACTGCCGCAACTACGGCTGCCTGACCGGTATCCACGACGCAAAGGTGCTTTTCGGCGACCTGCTGGGCGTTAAGGAGGAGGAGCTGATCATCGGCGGAAACTCCAGCCTTGCCATGATGTACGACGCCGTTTCCCGCGCCATGACCCACGGCGTTTACGGAAGCGAAAAGCCTTGGGGAAAGTGCGGTAAGGTAAAATTCCTTTGCCCCGTTCCGGGTTATGACAGACACTTCGCTATCTGCGAAAGCTTCGGTATTGAAATGATAAATATTCCCATGCGCTCCGACGGTCCCGATATGGACATGATCGAAAAGCTTGTCTCCGAGGACGAAGCGGTAAAGGGCATTTGGTGCGTGCCCCTCTATTCCAATCCTGACGGAATTGCTTACTCCGACGAGGTGGTAAGGCGGTTCGCAAACCTTTCTCCCAAAGCCGCCGATTTCCGTATTTTCTGGGACAACGCCTACTGCGTACACCACCTGACCGACACTCCCGACAGGATACTCAATATCCTCGACGAGTGCAAGAAAACGGGCAAGGAGGACATGGTGCTGATATTCGCGTCCACATCGAAGATATCTTTCTCGGGCGCGGGCGTGGCGATTATGGCAGGCTCGGTCAATAACGTCAAGCAGATTACAAGACTTATGGGAATTCAGTGCATAAGCTATGATAAGATAAATCAGCTCCGTCATGTGAAGTACTTCAAAAACGTTGACGGCATTATGGAGCATATGGCTAAGCACCGCGGCATTATCGCTCCAAAATTCAAGCTTGTGCTGGATATGCTTGAAGCCGAAACAGGCAGTCTGGGCGTGCTGGAGTGGAACAAGCCAAACGGCGGCTACTTTATTTCCGTAAACACGCTGGAGGGCTGCGCGAAGAGGGTAGTCCGGCTTTGTGCAGAAGCGGGAGTTGTGCTTACCTCGGCGGGAGCGACTTTCCCTTACGGAAAAGATCCCCTCGACAGAAATATAAGAATTGCCCCCACATATCCCCCTCTTGACGAGCTTGAAGCGGCAATGAAAATTTTCTGCGTAAGCGTTAAGCTTGCCTCGGCGGAAAAGCTTATGGGCATTTCCGAGTAAGAAACAATACAGACGTCCCCCGACGACCGATCGGGGGACGTTTTGCGTTAAGCGCCGAAGTCCGGCACGCCGTATTTTTCAGCAACAAATTTGTAGTATTTGTAGGGCACGAAATAGCCCTGCGCGCTTTGGCATACGGGACACTGCTTTGGCGCGTTTCTGCCCTTTTGGATATGTCCGCAGTTAAGGCATATCCACTCGGTATTTTCGTCTCCCGTGAACATTTTGCTGTTCTCGATAAGCTCGGCAAAGCAGCCGAAGCGGTCGCCGTGAGTTTTCTCGATCTCCGCTATCTTTTCAAATGAGAACGCGATGTCCGCGAAGCCCTCCTCTTTGGCGATCCTCGCAAATTCGGGATAGGCTGTCTCATACTCGTCGTACTCGTTGCCCTGAGCCGCGCGGAGCAGCTCCTCGATGGTGTCGTAGTTGTCCACGGGATAGCCCGCGTTGTCAATGACAACCGTTTCGCCGTTTTCGGGCTTCAGGTGATTATAGAAAATCTCCGCGTGAGCCTTTTCCTGATTAGCCGTAAAGGTGAAAATGTTGTAAATGAACCAGCACCCCATTTTCTTCGCCTTTTCCGCGGCGAACTCGTAGCGGTTTCTCGCCTGGCTTTCGCCCGCAAAGGCGCGCATAAGATTGGTTCGGGTCTTGCTTTCGTAAAAATCCACAGACATATTTTCAGCAGTCCTTTCCTGTTTTGGATAGTATCTGCCGAAAAAAGAAAAATATACGCCGAGGCGGTCACAGTTCGAGCTTCATGTAAATAACGTCCTCCATGGGATTGTCATAGTATGGCTCCGTCTCGCGGAAGCCGTACTTTTTGTACAGCCGCACCGCGCTTTCGAGAGGCTTCACCGTGTCCAGAACCATTTCGGAAAAACCGTCCCTGCGGGCGATGCGGATTATCTCCTCAATAAGAGTGCCTCCCGCGTGACAGCGGCGGTATTCGGGACTGACGAAAAGACGCTTCATTTCGCATCTTTTATCATTGTGTCTATGGTACGCCACGCAGCCAACGGCTTTGCCGTCCTCTGTTACGGCTGCCAAAAGCCTGCCGTTTGGGGGAAGATACTTCGCCCCCAAGTCCGCAAGCTCGGCGTCGAAGCCCTGAAAGGACAGGTCGCGGTTAAGGCTTTTCGCGTACTCGGTTATCAGGACTTTGATTTGTCCGAGGTACGGTTCGCCGTCTGCGGCGGTTATTTTAAGGGACTTGTCCATTTTCGCCGCCTCCTTGCTTTGCGGACAGCACTTCGGTAACGGTCAGCACGCCGCCGTCCACGGTAAAGTGCAGGTCAAAGTCCGCGAAATTCATCATATAGACCCTTTCGGGGGAATTTTGGTAGGCGGGACGGGGGTCTTGAGCCAAAGCTTCGGTCAGTCCTCCGCGAAGCCGTTCGGGGATTTTTTCAAGCAGTTCCCGGGGGAAAACCACTTCCAGCGCGCCCGTTTTCCGCTGCAAAGCGAAGCCGCCCTCCGCGTCCGGGTGGGAATCGGTGTAGGCAAGATACGGTTTAATGTCGTAGATCGGTGTACCGTCCAGAATATCCGCGCCGCTGACGATAAGAACGGGCGCGTCGGGACGGTCGAACTCTATCCGCTCCAGCCGCACCGAGGAAAGTCCTATGGGATTGGGACGGTACGGAGAACGTGTGGCAAAAACTCCCATGCGGGTGTTTCCTCCCAGCTTGGGCGGGCGCACCGTGGGAGACCATTCCTCCCTGACCGCCTCGGAAAATTCCCACAGCAGCCATAGGTGAGAGTACCCCTCCAATCCGCGGAAAGCCTCCCGCACGCGGTATTCCGGCTCGAAAATTATTTCCGAGGGAAGCTCTGCGAGACCGCTTTGGCGGGGAATACCGAATTTTTCATTAAAGGGAGCGCGGACTTTGGCGATCGTCTTAAGCGTCAAGGCAGTCACTCTCCCCGTCCGTTCAGGTATTCCAGAACAAGCGCCGCATTGGTATCGGGTTTGACCTTGGGCATGACCTTTTCGATAACGCCATCTCCGCCGATAACGTAGGCGGTGCGTACCACGCCCATGCTTACTTTGCCGTACATCTTTTTCTCCTGCCACACACCGTAGGCTTTAATGGCTTCAAGCTCCGTGTCGGAGAGCAGCGTAAAGGGCAGTTCGTATTTATCCGCAAACTTTTTGTGGGAGGACGGACTGTCCTTGCTTATGCCGATCACCTCCGCGCCTGCGGCTTTCAAAGCTTCATATTCCGCGGCAAATCCCTGTGCCTGTCTTGTGCAGCCGGGAGTGTTGTCCCGCGCGTAAAAGTACAGCGCCACCTTTTTCCCCGCGAAATCGGACAGCGAGACCATGTTCCCGTCCTTGTCGGGAAGTGTGAAAGCGGGTGCTTTTGTTCCTGCTTCGAGCATAATATCATTTCCTTTCATGTTAATTTTCAGCCGATAATATCTCGTATGGCTTTTTCCACGGCTTCCACCTCGCGGTGAAGCTCCTCGGCGGAAACGCGGTACGCGCCGTTTCCCAGAATGATGATCTGCTCCGCGCCGTCGGAGGTAGCCACCCTGACCCGATGATCCCTGCTCAGCTCGTGGCTGACCTTTTCGATGTAGGTATCCGCCGTTTCCGATTCCTTTGTGTAGACCACGCTTATCCCGCAGATCTGCTCCACCTCGCGGACGAAACCCCGCACCTTGTAAGCGTCGAACACCAGTATCAGCTCGCACCGCCTGAACCCCCGATAGTTGCACAAACGGTTTATCAGCGTGCTTCTGGCAAGGTCGAGATTTTCCTCAGCCAGCTTTTTCAGCTCGTCCCAGGCGAAGATGATGTTGTAGCCGTCCACCAAAAGGTACTCGGGACCTTTCGGCAGCGGGGCGGCTTTTTTCTCCCGCGCGGGACTTTTCGGCGTTTTCTCGGTACGAAGGGCATGGCGTGGGTCGCGGTTTATCTTGCCGTAGGTGCGCTCGAAAATTTCCATAAGCTCCTTGTCCTCGGCAAGCCTTGCACGGTAGTCGGAGACCTGACGGGGCGTTATTTCGGAGAAGCTTTCCCCGTCTGTTCCCGAATTTTTCCGAACCGAACGGCAGGGGATATGCATATGCGCGGGAGCTTCGTCCCAGCTGACCGTATGTCCCGCGCCGTGGGAGCAGAACACGCTGTCGGCGGTGTTGTCAAGGTCTGCGCCGCAGTCGTACCCGATGGCGGCGATAACTTTCTCCGCGTTGTGGCAGGGGAAATACCCTTTCAGCGCGAGCGAAAGTCTGCCCCTGCCTTTGGTGCAGCTTGTCACGCGGCTTTGGTAACCCGCCATTTCCGAAGCGGGGGCGGCGCCCGTTATCACGGAATTTTCCGAATTGCTTTCGGAGATACAGGGCGGCGAAAATTCCGCGCCCATTATTTGCAGGTCGGACATAATCCGTCCCGCCGTATCCGTGGGGATTTCCAGCGTGAAGCTGTACCAAGGCTCCAGCAGCACGCTTTCGGCGGAGCGCAGTCCCTGTCTGACCGCCCGATAGGTCGCCTGACGGAAGTCCCCGCCCTCGGTGTGCTTGATATGCGCCCGTCCGCCGATGAGGGTGATCTTCATATCCGTTATGGGCGAGCCTGTGAGAACGCCGACGTGGGTTTTCTCTTCAAGATGTGTAAGTATGAGCCGCTGCCAGTTTTTGTCAAGGTCGTCCGCGCTTATATCGGAAGCAAAGGTCAGACCGCTGCCCCGCTCCGTCGGCTCGAGAAGCAAGTGTACCTCTGCGTAATGCCTGAGCGGTTCGTAGTGTCCCGCACCCTCCACGGTGTTGGCAATAGTTTCCTTGTAGATAATGCTGCCCCGGTCGAACCCGACTTCCAGACCAAAACGCTCGGCGATGAGCGTTTTGAGTATCTCAAGCTGTATCTCGCCCATGAGCTGCACGCTTATTTCCCGTGACCGATCGTTCCATACCGCGTGAAGCTGGGGGTCTTCCTCCTCCAGTTTCCGAATTTTTGTCAGTACGCCGTGTTCGTCCGCGCCCTCGGGAAGTATCAGCCGATAGCTCATGACCGGTTCGAGCAGGGGGACTTCCGCCGCGCTCTCGAAGCCCAGACCGTCCCCCGCCCGGGTTTTGGAAAGTCCCTCGACGGCGCATAAAGTCCCCCCGCAGACCTCGTCCGCGGTTTGGTACTTCGCACCCGAATAGACCCGTATCCGCGTGACTTTTTCCTCCCCGACGGTGTCGCGCGTACGGAGCGTTCCTCCCGTTATTTTCAGGTGGGTCAGCCGCACGCCCTGCTCCTCGGTTATCTTGCAAACCCTTGCGCCGAATTCCTTTCCGCAGGACTTTTCAGCCGTGCAGAAATCAAGTCCCGCCAAAAATTCGGAAATGCCCTCCAGCTTCAGCGCAGAGCCGAAAAAGCAGGGGAAAAGCTTCCTTTCGCTCACCGCGCGGCGAATATCGTCCCGTGACAGCTTTCCCGTATCGAGATAAGCGTTCATCATATCCTCGCTAAGCAGAGCGGTCTCCTCGAAAAATTCCTCGGTGAACCCTCCCGCCGCCAATGAGGAAAAATCAACGCAGCCCTTGTCAAGACGGCTTTTCAGCCCGCTCATGAGCACAGAGGGCGAGTAGGCGGAAATGTCCATCTTATTGACAAATATTACAGTGGGTATACTGTAGCGGCGGAGCAGTCTCCACAGGGTCTCGGTGTGGCTCTGAACGCCGTCAGTGCCGCTTATCACCAGCACAGCGTAGTCGAGAACTCGCAGCGCCCGCTCGGTCTCGGCGGAAAAATCCGCGTGCCCCGGGGTGTCGAAAAGGGTGTAAACGTCCTCCCCGCGCCGCATTACCGCCTGCTTTGAAAAGACCGTAATGCCGCGGCTGCGCTCGATCGAATGGGTGTCGAGAAAAGCGTCCCCCTTGTCCACCCTGCCCAGACGGCGCAGCTCTCCCGCCGTGTAGAGCATAGCTTCCGACAGCGTGGTCTTGCCCGAGTCCACATGGGCTGTCATGCCCAGCACAAGCCGCTTCATAGGCAAAACCTCCCCTCGGCGTTTGAAAAATTATACGGAGCGTAATTCATGACCGTTTGTCCTTTGCGTTTTATTATATATAGTATAGCACATGATCCCGTTTAGGTCAATATTGCGGCTGACACTGTATGTACACTCGGCAAACAGAAAATCCCGGGAATGTTTAATTCCCGGGACGTTCAACGCAGCCGAATTAGACTTATTTAATGGTGGTGATATCGGAACCGAACCATTTTGTGGATATTTCCTCAACCTTGCCGTCGGCTTTCATTTCGGAAAGTATCTTCTGCACTTCATCGCGGAGAGCCTGATCTCCTTTGCGGAAACCGATAGCGTATTCCTCCGGAGAAAGTCCGTCGGGGAGAATTGTGTAATCCTTGCCCGTGGTCACGATCTCATAATTGGCGACAACGCTGTCGAGGAACACAGCGTCCACAAGATCAAGATCAAGCTGCTGGAGACATTCAACATTGGTCGCAAGCTCGGTAGCGGTAACGTTAAGTCCCGACTCGGAAAGAATGGTCTGAGCCGAAGAACCGCTCTGAACGGCGACAGCCTTGCCGTCAAGGTCAGCTTGAGTGGCGATGTCGCTGTCCGTCTTTACAACAAAGATCATATCGTTCTTCATGTAGGGGTCGGAAAGGTTCATGATCTCCCGTCTTTCGTCGTTGATGGAAAGACCGTTCCATATGCAGTCTATCTTTCCCGCGTTAAGATCCTGTTCCTTGGTGTCCCAGTCAACGGGCTGCTTTACAAGCTCAACACCCAGGCGGCTGCAAACCTCTTCGGCGAGGTCGATATCGAAGCCTACGATGTTGTCGTCCTCATCGGTGAAGCCCATAGGCTTGAAGGTAGCGTCCAGACCGAGAACGAATTTGCCGGAATCAAGCACTTTCTGGAGGGAACTGTCCTCGCCCGAAGCGTCGGCGGGTGCTCCGTCAGCCGCGTTGCCGGCAGCGGCATCCGCGGAAGTATCACCGTTTCCCCCATCGGAGGAACAGCCTGCCATCAGCATTGCGGGAGCGAGAGCAAGAGCCGCAAGAGCTTTGATAAAATTCTTTTTCATAAATAAAGCTTCCTTTCAGATATTTTGTTTGCTTTAGTATAATAGCACAACCTTTCGGTAAAGTAAATACCTGAAAGAAATCTTTGGCGATTTGGAGACTGCGGCAGAAAATTGTCAGAAAAATTTGTACAAAAACACTACTTCCGAAGAAAACATTTTCTTATTTTTTCTTTTTTTTGGAAATCACTCCCGCAACCGCCGCGCCGACAATAAGCACAGCCGCCGCAGAAATTATAATGATGTATGTAGCGGCGGAAACGTTTCCCGTAGCGGGATTGACCGACGCCATCCATATATACGGCATAAAAGATTTCTCCTTTCCGGTCGGATATTACGGTATTATTATAACATGTTCCGACAAAAATTTCAACTGTTTGTGAGTGAGGTTTAAAACAAAATTTTGCCGTCGTAAGCCGTATCTCGGTGACTGTGCACGAAAATCATTTGAGGAAAAGATATTTATCCTTCAGACAGTCCCATATGATCTTTTTATCGGCTTCGGACAGCATATACAGATCCATTATATCGTTATCCAGTTCCCTGTACAGATCTATGATATTTTCCCGTGAATTTATCATGCGGTCTGCTTTTTTTATGACAGGTCTCTGCTTTTCGGCTGAAATCATCGGTATCGGCAGGGCTTCGATATGAGAACGCAGAAGCTTTACCGAATTGAATTTTTTCGTTATGAAATACGCCGCCGCACTTGAATTGAGCACAGCGAGGATATACTTGACGTCCAGCCCCTCTATCCGCGGTATCAGGATATTGCAGCTGTTGAGCGAGAGCGTCCTTTTGCTGTCGTAGGCAAAAACAGGCACCTCGCAGATAAAACGGTAAAGCAGCTTTTCTTCGGCGCGGTACATTTCCTCGGGGGCAGCTTGCTGGAATTTTTCGGGAACGAAGCGTATGTAATTTTCGGGCTTTTTTATCGAAAACCGAAGTATATCGCTTCCTTTCAGGACAGCCTCGCAGCCCTCCTCCGCTGACGTGCGAATGTACTCTTTATTGTTCCCCGTCACTATCCCGAGGGCAAATTTTGCGTTTCCCGCAAGGTATACCGCGTTTTTGACGGAGGATATGGCGTTCAGACATCGGTACTCGCTGTCGTTCATATTGAATGAAAACAAAGACGCGTCGGGTTTCCTGTTTTCGTTTATCGTAAAGCTTTCTCCGTTCATGCGGACAAGACAGTTCTCAGTGCTGCCGCGCCAGTCTTTGCGCACTCCCAGAATGACAGCGGGACACTGCACACCTGAAAAAGCGCTGCCAAGATATTCCACAAATTCAAACGACCCGTTTTCGAGAATGCAGGCTCTTGCCGGCTTATGGGATGCAACGCTCAGCAGCGCTTCCGGCAGGACATACGCCAGACAGCCGTCCGGCTCAAGCATATCAAAGCCTTTTTCTATGAAAAGGTCGTAGGATTCCGTCCCCTTGCTTTTGGCGGTGCGGTAATTTTCCGACAGATATTTCACGTCCTCTTCGGAAAAAACGCTGCCCCAGGGCGGATTTCCCAGAACCGCCGCAAACTTACCGTCAAATGTATGCACAAGTGTATTTCCGCAGACGATATGAGATACGAGCGTCTCCCTTGTAAGCGTTCGGTCGAGCAGAAACAGATTTATCCGCGCTGTCAGCACGCTTATCACGTCAATGTCCTGACCGTAAAGATACTCGGCTTTAACGCCTTTTCCGAGAAGTCCGATCAGAAAGTTTCCCGTACCGCAGCATGGATCGCATATCGGCTTGTCCCGCAGATCGGCGCGGCTCAGCAGACTGTCCGTCAGCGAAAGGACGGTTTTCATGGGCGTGTAGTAGGAGCCTGTCCGCTTGCGTTTGCCGAGGTCGCTGAGGGACATATAGACAAGTCCAAGCGTATCCTCGCCGGGGACAAATTCCAAACGGCATTCCGAAATGAATTTTATGTTTTCGGGTATTCCCGCCAAGCGGCTGTTTCCCCCCAGCAGATCCGATATCAGCGAGTTAAAGACGCTGTCGGAGGTTAGGTGCGCGTCCCCCGCGTCAAAGAAATTATCCGCAAAGGAAGTCCCGGCGGAACTGTCGTACAGCATGACGGCGAAATACGCAAGCATAGTCCTCAGCTCGTTTTCGTCAAGGCTGCCGCACCCGGCGACCATATTTTCCGCTGCCCGAACGTTCCGTTCATTGAGGATATAACCCGCGTACAGGGTTTTCCCGGACGTTCCTTTTTTGTTCCGTCTGCTTTTTAATCTGCCGTCCTTTCCGCTTCTGATGTCCTCCGCCAGCTTTTCTATGAGACTTTTGGGGAACGTTTTTCCGTCCTCGGAAGCGGTCAGCTTTCCGAGCCTTATCCAGTTTCCCACCGTTGCCGACGATACCGACAGTATCTCGCAGACCTCTTTCAGGGACAGAGTTTCCTCCTCCGAAACATACATAATAAACTCACCTGCTCACATTTATTCCCGTTTTTCAGCCGAAACCGTAATCAAGGTCTTTGCCTGTTTTGTACAGTTTTAACCGAAATTGGGCATTTACTATTATAGACTTTTCCGCCCCGAATGTCAATACCGTGACCGGGACGGAAGTCCTCCGAAAAAAATCCCCTTGCCGAAAGCGGAAATCTCCGCCGTCCGACAAAGGGGATATCAGTTTTCAGTTAACGGTTATTTGCTTGTTCTTTTTCTGAATATCACAACCGCCGCAGACACCGCGCATATTACCGCGATGATCGGGAACGCGCCGCCGTTAAGCGATATCATGCTTCCCGTTTCGGAAATTCCCGCAGCTGCGGAAACGTCCTCGTAATCGCCCATAGGCTCGTCGCTGATAACTATGGCGTAATCGGAGGCATGGCTGAAATCAAGCGAAGCCATTCCGCCGGAAATAATGCTGCAATCCACATATTCAAGCTCTTTTGTCTTAGAATTATAGTACAGCAGATTGGCGAATTTTCCGTCGTACCTTGTTCCGAGATTTATCGTCATTACGGCGTCAAATCCGAAGCTTCCGCTGTGGGAAAGGGTAAGCTGAACGATGCTGTTTCCCGCAGCGTACTCTTCGGTAACGCTTTCGGGGATATTTCTTGTATTCAGTCTTGCTCTCATGTTTATGTCTCTGATCTTTTCTACGGTCTCGCCGTTGATTGTCCATGTTATCTGATTGTTCATTTCCAGAACCAGATCCACGTTCTTGCCGGCAAGTTCCGCGAGAGCTTTTCTTGAAAGGGTTGTTGTGCCGTTCATGTCAACGTGTACCGCGCTGCCGTTAGACGCCGCTGCGATATCGTCCGCAACGCTCTCCCAGCCGCTCTTTCCGCTGCCGTTTTCAAGGATAGGCTCTTTAACGTTTGCGGAGGGAGGGAACACGATTGTGCTTCCGGAAGGATAAGAAGGATTATTGTCGGGAGATATCACACCCGTTGCGGGGATTGTCTCCTCTTTGATAACGTATCCGCAGACGGAGCAAAGATAACGTCTCGTACCGGTCAAGGTCGCCGTGGGAGCCTTTGTTACCTCGCTTGTCTGATTGTGAGCGGCAAAGTCAAGCTTTTCATCGCAGCCGCCGCAGTCGTGCCAATGTCCTTCGGAGTTGAACCTCCATACGCTGCCGGGAGTATGGGTATGGGAAAGTTCGCTTACGGGTTCGGTCTTGGCTGCGCCGCAGACCGTACAGGTATAAGTTTTTTCGCCTTTGGCTGTTTCCGTGGGCTGAACGGTGATAACGCCCTCGTCCCAATCATGGGGAGCTTTTGCGGATACCTCTCCGGTATGTCCGCAGGACGCGTCGTGCCAGTGGAAGCTGCCGTCCTTTGACCATGCGTCGGAGAAAGTGTGCGTATGCGCAAGTACGGGAGCCATCTCATATCCGCATACCGTACATGTCTGAGGAGTTTCCTCTGTAGCCGCAGGACCCGCAATATGGTTTTCTTCGTTTATTCTTGCATCGCATACCGTACATGTCTGCCAGTGCTTTTCGGAATCCTTGCCATACTCCGCGCCGGGAGTGTGACCGGGTCTTTCGGTGATCATCACGGCGGTTGTGCTTATTACTCTGTGACAGTCGCTGCATTCTACCGTAACGATCTTAACTCCGTCGCTCTTGCAGGTGGGAGCGGTCTGTACCGTCTCGGACGGTTCTCCCTCATTGTGCGCTGTTACGCTGTCAAGATCTTTATCGCCGCACTCGCATTCGTTCCAATGGCTTGTGCTGTCGGAATTTTGTACTGTGTAATTGTGCTTATGACCTTCCTCAATCTTGGGTATAGTCTCTGTTCTGACCTCTGTGCCGCAGACCGAGCAGGAGTAAACTCTTGAGCCTTCGGTATCTGCGGTTGCGGGCGTTACGGCGCAGTTGTTCTTGTTGTGAGCTTCTTCGCCGAACTTTTCGCCGCACTTGGTGCATTCCTGCCAATGGGTGCTGCTGCTGCTCTTCATGGTGAAATCATGTCCCGCTGCGGGAACAACGGTTTGTTCGGAGGAAATCTCCGTTTCGCACACCGTACATCTTACAACCATATCGTAAGAACCGTCTTTGGTACATGTAGCGGCAACTTCCTTTTCCTTTGCCGCTTCGCCGGGGGTGTGATCTAACTTTTCGATAACCCCGGTAGTTGTCTCCAATATCTTGCCGCAAACGCTGCACTTGATAACTTCGTTGTAAGAACCCTCTTCGGTGCAGGTTGCCGACTTTACGACCTCGCGGACGGGTTCGCCGGGGGTATGATTTTTCGTGGCGGGAATAACCTCGCCCGGTTCGGTATAGTTGCAGTTTTTGCACTTTTTGTCGGCTTTCTTTCCCTCTTCGGCGCAAGTGGGGTCTTTCGCGCTTCCGGGAACTTCTTCCAGTTCGTGATCAAGCTTTTCACCGTCTACATGCTCTGTTTTAATTTTTTCTTTGCAGACTGTGCAGTATGTTACCTTGTCATAAGAGCCTGCAACTGTGCAGGTAGCGTCTTTTATGTTTTCCTGAACAGGCGTGCCGGGAGTATGTCCCTTGGTTTTGATAACCGCACCGGTTTCCCTTTCGTCACATCTGGAGCATTCTTTATCAGCTTCTTTGCCATCTTCGAGGCAAGTGGGTTCTTTTGCGCTGTTGGCAACTTCTTTCATGTCATGTCCGAGAGCCGGTATTACTTCGCCATCTTTAATAACGTAATCGCATACGGAGCAAACCGTATCTGCTTTCTTGCCCTCTTTGATACAAGTTGCATCAACTGCGGTGTCGCTTTTTAATTCTCCGGTATGATCTTCAGTCTCTTCCGCATTGCACACCGAGCATTTGTGTGAGTGACCGTCTGCGCTGCTTGTCCACTCACCCCATGTATGAGTTTCACACGGAGCTTTTGTAACCGTTACGGTACAGCTTGCATTTACCTTTTCGTCGTCGGTATAGGTAACCGTAATTTCCGTCTCGCCTACGTCAACGCCGGTTACGACAACATCGAACGCGCCTGTCACTGCGTTGAAATTCTTAATTTCCGCGGTTGCGGCAGCGGGTGTGGAGCTTGTTACCGACAGCTTGTCGCCGGAAGCTATACTCTCGGACGTACCCGTAATTGTAACCGTCTTTCCCTTTTCCACGGTTTCCGTTTCCTTGGAAAGCGCAAGAACAGGCTTAGCCGCGCCGGGCGTGTAGTCCTCGGTGGAAACCTCAAGGATACCCGCTGAACCGTAAAGAGAGAGTGTTTCGGGATCATATGTATACTGCAAACTGCTTCCGCCAACGAGACCTGTAAAAGAACAGTCGTTTCCGGTGCTTTGGTTTGCTCCTTTCAAAAGCAGCAGATCGGGATAACCGATAGATACAGTAGATGCACCCTCTTCTCCGTCGCAGTTTGTAATGTCGACAAGGTAGCTTTTACCATCGAGCACAACGACATTCCACATATGAGCACCTGCGCCGTTGCCACTGCTCGTATTGCCAGTTACAGTGTAGCACTCAATGCCGCCAAGGTCGCACAGATACTGGAACGCCTTTGAATATCCTTCGCAGACAACCTCAGTGGAAGCGTCGTCGTCAAATACCCAAACGAGCTGCCAAGGATTGATCCCGCCGTAATTCTGAGGAGTTTTCTTTTGATTCGCTTCGTCGTTGTAAGAAGTAAGAGCGCATATTTCTTTGCAGTAGCCGCGAATTTTCTCATAATCGCTTTTGCCTGTATACTTGTTTGCAATACTCTGCGCTTTGGCAACAGCGGTTTTTGCGGCGCTGATTTCTGCGGTATCTACAGTAAAATCGGCATTTCCCTTGTAGTCCTGAGAAACAGGAAACGGTACTGTAGCGGTGCTTCCTGAAAATGAAAAAGAAAGTAACGCAGTTTTGTCATACCAGTAAAAGCTTGCAGGAAGATCCACAAGCAAACAGTTCAAAGCAGCTGAAAAATCGTCTGAAAAAGTATCATAATTAATAGTAATTTCGATCTTTGTGCTTGTTACATCGCCGTTAGCTATTTTTTCGATCCCTGTTCTGAGCTGAGTATAGACACTAAGAGCCGTACCCGTCAGGCTGTCTTTGCCGAAATCGGCAAGCAATGCAATCCCATCGTTGCCGTAAAACAGCTTATCAAGGTACATTTCTTCAAGCTCCGCATTGTCGGGCAGACTGTCCGCCGTGAAAGTTACTGTCGGCAGCGTTATGTCGGAAACGGCATTTGTCTTTTCCGCCGCGCTGACAGCCGCGCCCGGCAAAAGCGGCACACCGTCCAGCGGAGCCGCAAACAGTCCCAGCGCAAGCGCGGAGGCGGTAACCGCCGCTCCTACGCGTTTGGTAAAGTTCATAAAAAATCCTCCCCTTATTTTTGTTCTTTGATTTTGAAGTAAATCTTCAGGATAATATTATAGCATTTTTGCCCCGTAATGTCAATACTCCGCGGCGCAAAATCCCAAAAATTTTGCCTGTCCGTTCTCCCGAAAACTGTGCGGAATATCCAAATATTTAAGGCGGCGAAAGCAAACGCCGCCTTTGATATGTACATCAGAGCTGAACGACCGGCTTTTTTGTCACGCAGAAAGCCATGTAGCCGTACATCGTGCGGAACAGCAGGCTGTAATCGGGGCACACCTTCTCGAAACCCGCGTAAAAGTCCTTGCTTTTGACAAATCTGCCGGCTGTGCTTTTTAGCGGCTCGGAAAGAAACGCCTCCATTATCTTTATGTTGAGCGACCTGGTGATCTCCTCGATCATGGACTGCATTACCTCTATCAGCTCAAAGACGCTCTTGTTCATGATCTTCGACACCACGTTCTCCACCATGACCTCCTCGATGGCGTTCGTCACGGTATAGACCGTCCCGAACCTGTCCGTGAAATCCTCGCTGTAGCAGAACAGCTTGTTCAGCTCGTAGCCTGTGTAATTCTTGCTGACGAGCGTGGCTGGGGTCTGGATAAGTCCGCCCGTCACGTCCCTTACGATATGCTCCAGTATGTCCGCGCCGTCGTCGTCGGGATTTTGCTTCCATCTGCTTTGGGTTTTTCCCGTGATAGCCTGATCCTCGACCATAACGTGCGCCATCAGCCAGCCCGCGCAGGCTCCCACAAAATGCTCCATCGATTCCATGGAGTAGCCGCTTGCGGTAACGTCTCTTTCAAGGGCGGGAACGACCACGTCGCGCATATTGTCGTGTATTTTTTTATGCATTTTGTATCCGGAATAGCCTATTGAAAGCTGATACGCCTCTTCATCGGCAAAATGCTTTATGGTGTAGCTTTTAAGGTATTTTATGGCTTCGATGCAGGTCATTTTGTTCTTTTCAAAGTTATTGTCCATAAAATTCCTTATGATACGGCTTACGATTGAAAAAAGCTGCTTGTGAGCGTCGTCTATAGACTTTACGCCTATGCAGTAGTCCTCGCTCCATTCAAAAAGTGCCTGTTCCGTAAAGATCATTCCTTTCCGCATTATTTACATAATATTAACACAATAATCAAAAAAAGTCAAGCATTTTACACAAATGCGGACAATTTTTCACGTCCGTCCGAAAGCGGCGGCGAAAATGTTTTATTGAAACGCTCCGGGCGGTTTTAGGAACCGTCTTGCACGACATTTTGTAAAGAATTTAAATCTTTTTGTAAAATATACTTGACAAAATGTAAAACGCGTGATATTATTAGTACAGCAGAAAAATAAAACCTTTTGCAGGGGCGGGGTCTCCCCGCCCGCGGGACGGGAAACCCGTCCCCTACGGAATTTTTGAAAAGAGGGATAAGGTGGCAAAAAATTTAAAATTAAAATCCGCAAGGGCGGCTATGGATATGTCACAGCAGGCTTTGGCGGAAAAGGTGGGGGTTTCCCGCCAGACGATAAACGCTATCGAAAAGGGCGATTACAACCCCACTCTGAACCTCTGCATTTCGATTTGCAGGGCTTTGGGCAAAACCCTTGACGAGGTTTTCTGGGACGGCTGGGTTGACAGTTGAAAGTTGAAAGTGTACAGTTGATAGTTAAAATTTGGAAAGGAAGATTTTTATGGCGAACACAAATAAAAAAGATTTTGTTGATTACGACGAACCCGTGGTTGCGGACGAAATGCAGAAAACGGTCAGTTTTGAACTGGAGCATAAATCCCTGCGGCTTTGGTATGTGCTTAATTCACTTTCGATGATTTTTACAATGTTTATTTTTGTCGGTACGGAAGACCCCTCTTGGGCAATACCGCCGTCGATACAGATTATGCTTTTGGTACAGTACGGCATAATGTACTTCTGCCTGTCGCTTTATCATTTGCGAGCCGCTGACAAGGGCGTGCTGGACTCGTTTTCGTCGTTTCAAAAGGGCGGAAAAGGGTTAATGGACTTACTCGGCTTTATGAATTTATATATCCCGGCAAGTCCGATAATATCGCATCTTTTCGGCAAAGGCGACGATACATACCTAACATTTTTCGCGGTGTGGTGCGGTATGGCTTGGCTGTACTACATAATAAATGTGTACAGCGTAAAGCTCAATCAAAAAGTCCGCGACGGAATTGCCGCCGATGGCGAAAACGAGGAGGAATAACTATGTCAAACAAATCAAGAGAAAGAAACTATGTGGACGCTTTCAGCGACTACGGAATGGACGAGCGGCAGATTGCCGTTCAGAACAAAATTATGTCAAAATGCTTTAAGGCTCTTTTTTACGGGGCGGCGGTTCTCTCCTGCGTGTGGCTGGGTCTGCCCACTCTTACGGGACTTCAGTTTCCCGCCGAATACGTTGCGGCAAGCTACTTCCTGCTTGCGGTGGTATGCTCGAACGCCTACAGCATTATGGCGTCAAAGCACGGCGCGATTAACGGCATTACCGCCACAATGTGGGAGGGCAAGGGCAGTGTCATTATCATACTGTTTGTTGCGTTACCGCTTTTGACGAGATTTTTTGCGGACGACGAGTTTAAATTCGACCCGCCCACGGTAACGATAATAATACTCACCGCCGCTGCTATTGCGAACGCTGTTGTTTCCCACATCTGCGGCAAGCGGAACTTTAAAGCCTTGGACGGCGAAACCGATGAAGATAACGAGGAGGAATAACTATGTCAAACAAGAATAATAAAGATACCTATGATAAACTTATAAGCGGCACAACTTACGGCGACCTGTTCAGCGAGAGCGGCTTTGACGAAATGCAGAAAGCCAAAAATTATGAAATAGGCTTTAAACTTTTCCGCGCGTTCTTTTGGATAATGTATATCGTTTCAATGGGAATTATGCTGACGGCGGTGGGCGTTGAAAACACGCTGTTTACGGCTGTCGGGTTCGGCGTTTTGGTTTTGTGTACGGCGTTTTATCTTCTGTACGCGGCAAAAGCCTCGGCGGCGGGGGTTATGAACCCCAAATTCGCGGCGCAGGCGGCGAAAAAGTCCTATCTGGTAAGCGGCATAATTGTTCTGACATTGTGGCTGATTATGCTGGTTTGCGGAAACGTACAGCTCGAAACCGCGGGAATGTGGATAATACTGAGCGTTATATACATCGGCATTCATATTTGCTCAAGGCGGAATATGAAAGTCCTTGAAAAAATGCTGAAGGAAAACGAGGAGGAATAGCTATGACAAACAAGAATAATAAAGATACATACGATAAAATGCTGCCCGAAAACGGCGTGGGAGGTCTGTTCAGCGAGAACAGCTTTGACGAAATGCAGAAAGCGGTCAACCGCGAAACGGGCTTTAAGATGTTCCGCGCGTTTTTCTGGGTAATATATTTGTTTTCCGCGCTGATGCTTACGGCGGCGGCAGCGCTTGAAAGTACGCCGTTTACGTTTATAAGCGCGGGGCTGATGTTTTTGTGTACGGCTTTTAATCTTGCTTACGCGGCAAGGGTTTCGGCAAAGGGCGCGCTGAACGCAAAATTCGCGGAAACTATGTCCAAAAAATACAATTTGGTTTACCCGCTGCTTATGCTCGCGATGTGGCTGCTTGTGCTTTTTATCAAAAAGGACACCGAAATCGGCGTGATCGTTATTTGGCTGAATTTTTCCCTGATGTATCTGGGCAATCACCTGTGCGCGAGAAAGAATATGAAAGTCCTTGAAAAAATGCTGAAAGACGAAAACGAGGAGGAATAACTATGGCAAACAACGATTATAACGTCCCCGAGGAAAAAATGGCTTACAACGATATGTTCAGCGAAAAGGGTCTTGACGAAATGTATCTTGCCAAAAAATACAAAATAGGCTTTAAGCTTTTCCGCGCGCTTTTTTGGGTGCAGTACGCCGCCGCTTTCGCGATAAGTATGGTTGCCGCAGATCTTGAAAACGACGTTTTTATGTATATCGGCGGGGGACTTCTGACAATAGGCACGGTTTTCTATATTGTCTATCTTGCTCAATTAGCCTCCGAGGGATTGATGAACGCTAAATTCTCAAAATCCTGGTCAAACATACTGTGGCTTATACCGTTAATTTTACTTGAATTGGGGTGGGTATACAAATATTTAATAAAGGATACAGACTTTTCCGCCGCTTGTATGTGGTTAAATTTGGGAGCTATGTACATAGGCAACTGGTTTTGCGCGAGGAAAAATCAGCAAGTCCTTGAAAAAATGCTGAAAGACGATAACGAGGAGGAATGATTATGCAGAATAACAATATGTACGACGAAAGCGACAGCCTGTTCAACGAAAAGGACTTTGACGAAATGCAGCAGGCGGAGAATTACAAAATCGCCTATAAGCTTATGCGGAATTATTGGGCGGTGTCTTTTGCCGTCTCGCTGAACGCGGCTTGGTGGGGCAACGCGACCGACAATATCGCTTTAACGGCGGCGGGATTTATATTCTGCGTGCTGGCGCTGCTGTTCCGTCTGGAGTATTCGCTGGGCGTTTCCAAAAAGGGGGTTATGAACCCCCGGTACGCCGCCGCAATGGCTAAAAAGGCAGCCTTATATGCGCAATCGCGCTTATGGGATTTATCGGGGCGGTATTCATAGCCGCGCTTGTCTGCCATTGGAGCGGAACGACGGTAACGTTTTTCGTTCTCATAGAGCTTGCGGTATCTATGATGCTGACGGAGTGCCTGTGCGCACGGAGGAATATGCGGGCGCTTGAAAAGATGATGAAAGACGACGACTGAAAGCAATATCCACGGAAAATATCGTTTTTCGGCAAGATGGGCAAAAAAAAAAATATGCTGCGGAAATCGGAAATAAATAAAAAACGCTTGTTTTATAAAGATTACAAGCGTTTTTTTGTTGGAAAATTATAAATTGCACTTTATCCGCCGCCCGGAGGGACAACCGTCTGAGTGCGCATGATCTTTTTGATCTCCCCGAGCCTTTTGGCGGCGGCGGAACAGAAAATGCCGTCCCCGAAAAAAATCAGACCGTCCTCAATCCTGCATACCGCAGAAAGATTTGCTATAGTCGATGAACGGGTTATCTCAAATCTTCCGTCGAGCTGTTCTATCAGTCTGGAGATATCCGCCCGCATGGTGTCCGTACCGTTTTTGTGGTATATGGTGCAGCGGTGCTGCTGCTTGATGGTTTCTATGTAGTATATGTCCGAAAAACTTATGATTTTCAGCGAGCCGTCCTCGCCGAAAGTCATTATTCCGCCGCAGACGGTGGTTATCCTGCCGTATATGTTTTCAAGAACCTTTTCAAAGCTTTCCTCAAGCCGGTTCCCGGCAATTTTTATGTATCCGCACACATTTGCTTCCGTGTTAATGGCTTCCGCAGCGTTTTCCGCGGATTCGGAAACAATGCAGAAGCTTACGCGCCTGCATTCGGAGGATATTTCGGCGGCGGTTTTTTTCCAATCGGGAAAGCCGTCGGCGTCCGCGATTACAAGGTACCCTCTGTCGGGTCTTATCAAAGACTTCAGCTCCTCGGCGTTCCGGGGAAAAACAGTGTGCAGCGACATGAGCCGCAGACGTCTGCGCATTATTATGCCGTCAATTATCCGACCGAACAGGATACCCCGTTCTGCGCTCCCGGAATAAATAATAATTTCCATTATCCGGTTCCTTTCATCGTATATTAACGGCGCCGATAAGTTAAGTATACGCATAAAAACGCAGCGCGGCGCAAATCTGTCACAAACGGGTCTTTTTTTGTCACGGATCGGACAAAGTCCTTTCCGCAGGCAAACGGTGACGCATTGCGGTCTATCTGTGAAATTTACGAACATACAGTCCTTGCTCATGTTATAATCGGGACAAGCTGATACGGATACGCAGGACAAAGCGCAAAGGAAAATCCCGCCCGATTAAGGCAAAACCGACAGCGAAGTTCCTGTAAGCGCGGTACCGTCCGGATATCCGACGGCATTACATAGATAAACCGCCCGAGGTAAGGCTGCGGCAGCCGACGACGGTACAAAAATCAAACAGCCGCAGAGAAAGAGGTAATCTATTATGGCAAACACAGACCTGAAAATCAGAGTCAAGAGCAAGCTCGGCACAACTCAGCAGGTGCTCCTTTATCAGGAAGCGGTAACTCTCAACGTTAAAAACTTCAAGACGGCAGCCTGGGAACACCAGTACCTTGCCCCCGGCGCACAGATGAGAGCGATGCTTCCCACGGAAATATCCATCGGTTCCATGGAAGTCATCGGTCACGACGGAAAGATCATGACAAAGCTGCTTGACGTTGAGTACAACACAGCATGGGACATCTACAACAACGGCGGCGCACTTGACGTCCGCAAGAGCAGCGAGCCTTCTCCCGAGGGAGACACCATCGAGATCCACAACAAGAACACCGCTACCAGCGAGGCTGTAGTCGCCAAGAACGGCAAGCCCCTGTTCTCGTGCAGTGTTCGTCCCGGCTTCAAGGTAAATTTTGCAATTCACCCCAAGCTTTTTGTTGCGCTCAGCGACTTTGAGATCACAGATCCCTTCTTTGACGCGGCAACAATTTCCAGACGTCCCGTTGAGATCGAGTACGAGGGTCAGCAGTACCTGACCATTGTCCTCTCCGAAAACGAGAGCACAGGCGAGGTCACCGTCGATTACAACTTCGACAAATTTGAGGAGTAAGCTCCTCCGTAACCGTTCAGAGCGTTAATACATTTGACGGCGCAGAGACCGCAGGTTTCCGCGCCGTCGGACTTTTTGCGGGATTTTTTATGGCAGTACCGAACGTTCCGTACAGCGGAAAATATTAAAAATGTGTAAAAATATCCCCCGTCTATTGACAAATATGAATTTAAGATGTATACTGATATTCAGTTAGCTATCGCTAATAAAGCGGCATATGTTCATTTATTTCCGGAACGATTAATTCGACCCGGCCGTACATAATGAAAAAAGGAGATTTTTATGGCGGTAACAATAATTGCGGCGGCGGTGATCTGCGCTGATTTATTTTTGACAATATGGGGCGCGGCTGCTTTTATGCCGCCCTGCCGCGTGGGGAAATGGCTTCCGAAAGATTTGCGGGAGGCTATGAACAAGCTCCCCGACAAGCCGAAATTCAGCACGATTATCGGTACGGTAATTCTTATTTTCGGCTGCCTGATATATGCGGGCGCGATAATTTTCGCCGCTTACGACGGCATAAAAAACGGCTTTTCCTTTTGGAATTTTTTCGCCCGTTTTATGATAATAATGTACTGCGTAAAGGCTTTTGATATAATTGTCCTTGATTATTTTTTAATTACAAAAACAAAATTTTTTCAGCATTTTTACCCCGAAACCGAGGGTAATCCGGGGTATAATCAATTCGGCTTCAATAAAAAGCAGCAAATTACCCGAATTGTTTTATTTCCGTTTTTATGCCTTGCGGCGGCGGGAATTTGTATGCTTTTTTAAAAAATTCAAAAATATGAAAGGTGAAAATTATGCTTTTATTTTTTCAAGTAATTATTTATTTGATATTTTTTACGGCGTGCGTAAAGCTGCTTGTGCTGAACGACCCGCTGAGGGGAATTTTCTTTTATCCGAAAGAAATTCAGAAGCGGGTTTTTGAATTGGGTCTTGCGAAAAAAGAAGAAGCGTCGCGCCGCAAGGTAATTTTTTTCGCGGTTCTGCTGATAGGCTGCGCGGTTCTGCCGGTAATTTTTATCGGGGTGTGGAGCGGCATTTCCGACTTTAAAACGGCATTTATTCATGCGCTGATTTTACTTGAAACAATGAACTGGTTCGACGGAATTGTCATTGACGAAATATGGGTGCGGTTCGACAAATTCTGGGTGATAAAGGGCGCGGAGGATATTTCCCATGTGAAAAAAATATCTTTTGTTCTGGCGGAAAGAATTATTATGTCGGCGGTGTATGTCCCTGCGGCTGCGCTGCTTGCGAAAATCGCGGTTATGCTTTGAAAACATAAAAATAATTAAATTAATTTCGGAGGGATAAAAATGAATTTACAGCTTGGCGACGTTCAGGAAACGGCTTTGATTCCCCTTGCGGTAAGAGCCGCCGAGAGCAGGCGTAAAAACGCAAGAATACATGATAAAAAGGCGGTTGAAATAATTGAAACGCTTGCGATAGATACAAAAAATTACGACAAATTTTTCTCGCACGAAGGTGTTGTTGCGCGGACAATTATGTTTGACCGCGAGGTAAAAAATTTACTGCAAAAATATCCGGACGCGGTTTGCGTAAATATAGGCTGCGGGCTGGACGACCGTTTTTCGCGGGTTGATAACGGTACCGTACAGTGGTTCAACGTCGATCTTCCCGACTCGATTGAGGTGCGGAAAAAAGTTTTTGACGAAACCGAAAGAGAGCATATGCTGGCGGCAAATATTCTTGGCAGCGGCTGGACGGAAAACATACCCAAAAGTGAAATTACAATAATAATTGCAGAGGGGCTTTTAATGTATTTTTCAAGGGAACAGGTGAAGAAAATTCTGAATAATATTACAAATTCTTTTGAAAAAGGTTTTATTTTGGCGGAGCTTATGCACCCGAAAATGATGAACGAAAAACGTCACGACACGGTAAAAAACACCAATGCGAAATTCGGCTGGGGAACGCGTTCGGGAAAGGATTTGCTGCCCCTTGACCCAAGGCTTGAATTGGTACGGGAAAACAGCTTTTGGGACGAAATGAAAAAATACACTTTCGTCGGAGTTATCGGCAGTGTTGCCGCGCCGAATTTAAATAACAGGCTGGCGGTTTTTAAGTGGCACAAAAGTAAGTCTTGACTAACATATCAAATCGGTGCTATACTATTCTCAGGCGGCGAAAGTTGTCGGATTTTGAAAAGTATAAGGAGTGGTCAGTATGTTTCATCTGTTAAAAAACGCAAAGCTTTTGTGTGCGCTGGGCGGCGCGGCGGCGGTTATCGTCGGCAAGAAAATTCTTACCTCGGAAAAAACCCGTCAGCTTGCCGTTACGGGACTTGCCAAGGGTATGAAATTCACTCACGACGCCAAGGAGGCGTTTCAAAATATGAAAGACGAGGCTGCCGATATTTGCTATGACGCGAAGGTCGAGGCGGGACTTGACAGTGAAGAAACCACCGGGGAAGAAGCGGACGCGTAATGAAGTTTAAAATTGTTTACGACAAACCCCGCCGCATACGGTTCCGCTGCGGCGGGTACGCCTTTGACAAGGCTTTGGAGTACAGCGTTTACAGGGAAATTGTCTCCGCGCCCTTTGTGACAAAAGCCGAGATCCGCAGCGAAAACGGCGGGATCTTGGTTTGTTACAAGGACGGTTTCCGCGAAAACGTTATTGAAATTATTGCGGGCTTAGACCCCCGTACCCTCGAAATTTCCGCCCCCGATTCGGAGTACGGAATTTCCGAAATCGACCGAGATTTCAGAAACAGGCTTACCTCCGTGGCGGGGCGCAAAATATTTTCAAAGCTGTTTATTCCGATGTCGATACGCAAATACATAATTATTTTCCGCGGACTTAAATTTGTGCTGCGTGGCATAAAAACTTTACTGGACGGACGTCTCGCCGTGGAGGTTCTTGACGGTGCTTCAATCGGCGCGTGCCTGCTGCAAAGGAATTACAAAACGGCGGGAACGGTGATGTTCCTGCTTAATATTTCCGCGCATTTGGAGGACTACACCCGCGCCCGTACCAAAGCTGTTTTGGCGGACAGTCTGGCGGTAAAAACCGACAAGGTTTGGCTGGTAAAGGACGGTACCGATGTGCTTATACCGATGTCGGAGCTTAAAAAGGGCGATGTGGTAAGAGTACGCACGGGCAGCGTAATTCCCGTGGACGGCGAGATTTGCGGCGGCGAAGCCTACGTCAATGAAGCTTCAATGACGGGCGAGCCGCTGGCGGTTATGAAGTCAGCGGGAGCAACGGTTTTCGCGGGCACGGTCGTTGAGGAGGGCAGTCTTGCGGTAACGGTTAGGGAGCTTTCCTCAAACACGAAAATCAGCAAAATTATCGAGCTTATCGACAATTCCGAAAATCTGAAAGCGGGAGTGCAGAGCCGCGCCGAAAGGCTTGCGGACAGCATTGTGCCGTTCAGCTTTGTGGGTTTCGGACTTGTCCTGCTGCTGACCCGGAATATCACCAAGGCTGTTTCGGTGCTTATGGTGGATTATTCCTGCGCCATAAAGCTGTCCACGCCGATTTCGGTAATTTCCGCCATAAAAGAGGCGGCGGATATGAACATCACCGTAAAGGGCGGAAAATATCTTGAAGAATTTGCGGCGGCGGACACCATAGTTTTTGACAAAACGGGTACGCTGACGAACGCCGAGCCCGTCCTCGAAAAGGTAATTCCTTTCGGGAAATATTCAGATGAGGAGGCATTGAAAATTGCCGCCTGTCTGGAGGAGCATTTTCCTCACAGCATTGCCCGCGCGATAGTGAAAGCCGCTGCCGAAAACGGTCTCGACCACGAGGAAGAACACGCCGAGGTGAACTACATTGTCGCTCACGGAATTGCCACTACCCTTAACGGAAAACGCGCCATAATCGGCAGCAGGCATTTTGTCTGCGACGACGAGGGCGTGGAAATTACAGCGGAACAGCAGGCTGAAATCGATGAAAAATCAGGTGCTTGCTCGGTGATTTACCTTGCGGTGGGGGACGAGCTTTCCGCCGCACTGTGCATTGCAGACCCGCCCCGCGCCGAAGCGGGCGAAGCCGTGAAAATGCTGAAAAACGCCGGCTTTGAAAACGTCATAATGCTGACGGGTGACAGCGCGAAAGCCGCCGAAATTACCGCCGAAAAGCTTGGCATAACCGAGTTTTACGCGCAAGTCCTCCCCGAGGAAAAACACGGTATGGTGGAAAAATTAAAAGCCGAGGGAAAACGGGTGGTAATGGTCGGCGACGGCATAAACGACGCTCCCGCGCTGGCGGCGGCGAACGTTTCCGCGGCGATGAGCGACGCGTCCGACATCGCAAGGGAAACCGCCGATATAACCCTACGGGGTGCGGACTTGACGGAGCTTGTCCGTCTGCGCAAACTAAGCGGGCTTTTAATGGAGCGGATACATAAAAATTACCGGTTTATTCTGCTGTTTAATTCCGCGCTGCTTTTGTCGGGACTTTTCGGGGTGATTTCTCCGAGCACGTCCGCGTTCCTGCACAACGCCTCCACAATGGCAATATGCGGAAAAAGTATGACGGGACTTATCGTGAACAGTTCCGTGAATAATTGATAATATCCAATATTTGTTTTCCCTAAAAAGGCATTCAAAGTATTTTTGCTTTGGGTGCCTTTCGCGAATGTTCGTGTTTGCTGTACTTTTATACTGTACGTTTAAATCTTAAAAATCTCAACGGAAGGTTTAAAAATGCTGCGGCTGTACTCCCGAGGAATACCGAAAATCAACAGAAAAAATTCGAGGTAAAAATGTTTGACCGCAAACTTTTTTACATATTCAGCCGCAAAAAAGCCGGCGCTCATGAAAGCGCCGGCTTTGGTTTTTGCAGTGCCAAACCTTTTTCAGTTGTTTTTCTTTGCCTCGATGTCGGCAAGAGCGTCCCTTCTCGAAAGGTTTATTCTGCCCTGGCTGTCGATCTCCATAACCTTTACAACAATCTCGTCGCCGATGGAAACAACGTCCTCCACCTTTTCAACCCGCTGCTTGTCCAGCTTGGAAATGTGTACCAGTCCGTCCTTGCCGGGAGCGATCTCCACAAATGCGCCGAAGTTCATTATGCGGACAACTTTGCCCTTGTAGATCGCGCCGATCTCGGGGTCATTGGCGATAGTCTCAACGATTTGGAGCGCTTTCTTTGCGCTGTCCAGATCAATACCGGAAATAAATACGTTTCCGTCGTCGTTGATGTCGATTTTAACGTTGCAGTCGGCGGAAATCTTCTGAATAACCTTGCCGCCCTGACCGATAACCTCGCGGATCTTATCCACGGGAACTTTGGTCTGAAGCATTTTGGGAGCGTACTTGCCCACCTCGGGTCTGGGTGCGGGAATGGCTTTCAGCATAATCTCGTCGAGGATATAGTCCCTCGCCTTGTGAGTTTTGGCAAAAGCTTCCTTAATTATTTCGGGAGTAAGACCGTCCACCTTGATATCCACTTGAATAGCGGTAATACCCTTGTGAGTGCCGCCAACCTTGAAGTCCATATCGCCGAAGAAGTCCTCCAGTCCCTGAATGTCAACCATTGTCATAAAGCTGCCGTCGTCTCTTGTAATAAGACCGCAGGAAATTCCCGCAACGGGTGCTTTGATAGGCACGCCGGCGTCCATAAGAGCAAGGGTTGAACCGCATATCGAACCCTGCGAAGTAGAACCGTTAGAGGAAAGCACCTCGGAAACAAGCCGCAGCGCGTAAGGAAACTCCTCAACAGGGGGAATAACGGGTTCAAGCGCTCTTTCGGCAAGCGCGCCGTGACCGATTTCACGGCGTCCCGGACCTCTGCTGGGTTTGGTTTCGCCCACCGAGTAGGACGGGAAATTGTAGTGGTGCATATACCTCTTGCTGTCCTCCTCGTCCAAACCGTCGATACGCTGCGAATCGCTTACCGGACCGAGCGTAGCAACTGTGAGAACCTGCGTCTGACCCCTTGTGAAAAGTCCCGAACCGTGAACTCTGGGGAGAACGCCGACTTCGGCGGCAAGGGGACGAATTTCGTCGATACCTCTGCCGTCAACACGCTTGCCCTCATAGAGCCAGTTTCTGACAATTTTCTTTTGCAGCTTGTATATGCATTCGTCTATCATAGCAATTTTTTCGGGGTACTCCTCGTCGAATTTTTCGTGTACCTCGTCCTTAATGGGGTTAAGCCGTTCCTCGCGGACATTCTTGTCGTTGGTGTCGAGAGCGATTTTCACCTTTTCGCCCACCAATTCCTCGATAGCGTCGAACAGGTCGTGGTCAACCTCCATAGACTCAAACTCGAACTTTTTCTTGCCGATTTGCTTCTGAATGTCGGAAATGAACGCCACTATTTTCTTAATTTCCTCGTGACCCGTCATAATAGCTTTCAGCATAGTGTCGTCGTCGACTTCGTTTGCGCCCGCTTCAATCATAACAATTTTTTCCATTGTGCCCGCAACGGTGAGGTTCAGATCGGTCTTTTCACGCTGCGCAAGTGTGGGATTGAGCACGATTTCCCCGTCCACAAGTCCCACGCTTATGCCGCCGATAGGACCGTTCCAAGGAATGTCGGAAATGGAGATAGCCACCGATGTCGCGATCATACCGCATATCTCGGGGGAATAGTCGGGGTCGACGGAAAGCACCGTCATCACCACGGAAACGTCGTTCCGCATATCTTTCGGGAACAGGGGACGGATAGGTCTGTCCACCACTCTTGAAGTGAGGATAGCCTTTTCGCTGGGCTTGCCCTCTCTCTTCATAAACGAACCGGGAATACGTCCCACGGAGTAAAGCCTCTCCTCATAGTCAACCGAAAGCGGGAAAAAGTCAATGCCCTCTCTGGGTTTAACGCTGGCGGTAACGTTCGCCATAACCACGGTCTCGCCGTAGCGAACCCAGCACGAACCGTTGGAAAGCTCGCAGGTCTTGCCGGTTTCAATGGTCATTTCCCTGCCCGCGTATGTGGTCTTGAAAATTTTGTGATTATCAAACATAAACTGCCTCCTATTATTTTTTCACGGACAACAGCTTTAGCAATAAACACTGCGCGTTTAGAAGTAAGAGTTAAGAAGCCGCTTCACGCCTTAAACGCGTACTGTTTAATGCTAAGCTTGCCGTCCGAAATTTCCTTGTTTTAATGTGCAAAAAGGCAGAGTAAAGGTATACCCCTTTACTTTGCCTTTGCATATTCTTACTTACGCAGACCCAGCTTTTCAACTATCGCGCGGTATCTGTTGATATCCTTCTTCGCAAGGTAGTTGAGAAGGTTACGTCTGTGACCTACCATTTTGAGAAGTCCTCTTCTGGAGTGGTGGTCTTTCTTGTGGATCTTCAAGTGTTCGGTAAGGTCGTTGATCCTCTTAGTGAGAATGGCGATCTGCACCTCGGGAGAGCCGGTATCATTCTCGCTGGTTCTGTTAGCCTCGATAACGGCTGTTTTTTCTTCTTTTCTCATCATGATGAAAACACCTCTTTTAAAAATTTCCCCGTAAGCATAGTAAACGGCAGGCGCTGTCCCGAAACGGGCTTACTCCGCAGACCAAGCGAACGGAACGTCTCGTTACGTCCGAACAAGACAGAATTTATTATAACACATAAAATCCGATTTGTAAAGGGGTTTTACGAAATAATTTTTCCTTTTTTCTTTTTTCCTTTTGCGTCGATGGGCATTTCCTCGCCGCCCCGGTCGGTGAAAACGCTTTCCTCGGCGGTCAGCGGCTTCAGGTAGTCGTACTCGGGATTATCCATTCCCCGTTCCTCGTAGTAGGGATTTATTACATATTTCTGTATCTGCGGATAGGAATTGAACATTATGATGAACCCGATAAAGGTTATCGCCCAAAACGGTATCAGCAGCAGTGAGAACACGTTCGACACCGTCATAACAAACAGCACCGCCGCCGTCGCCGCAACCGAAATAAGCGTAAAGAAATTCTTCTTAAGCGCAATGCAGGTCAGGAAAAAGCTGTTTTTGACGATATTTTTCATGGACAGCTCGGTGGAGACTATCATCGGGAAAATATAGAAATTCATCATAAACAGCGTCAGCGCAAAGCTTACGGAAATAACGCAGAATATTGTGTAGATAAACCCTCCCGTCTCCGCCGCCTTAGCCATCTGCGGATACACATACATCGCCGAGACCGCCGAGACCGCAAACAGAACGTCCAGCAGACCTATGGGCAGGGACTGCTTCCAGTTTTCGGAAAAGCCTTTCCAGAAATCGTGGAAAGTAAACGCGTTCTTGTCCAGCGAATATTTCCGCAGAACTCTCGTCATTCCCGCCAGCGCGGGACCTACAGTAACTACGGGAATGCAGAAAACAAACGTCAGCATATTGAGCTTGATAAGCCGCCAGGCGTATCTGAAATACATTTCCCAGAACTCAAAAAAAGCTTTTTTCTTGGGCGCGTTTTTGGAAACGCCCCGTCCCGCTTTTTCGTAATCGTAGCCAAAACCAAACAGTGCCAAAAAATTGCAGCTCCTTTACCGTAACTTCCCCGTTCCTCACAGCAGACCCGTCCAGAAGCCCGCGAAAATGAAAGTGGCGAGACTGTCCGCAAGGGACGAGACCGTGAGGATAACAAAAAGTATCGCGAATTTTGTGATATACAGCCGAAGATCTATCTCTCCCCCCGAAGCGGAACGCCCGAAAACAGCCGAGAAAATCCGTCCCGACATTTCCAAAGCCTCCCTCGCGGCGATTATCAGCGCGAACGCCGACAGCACCGCCCCCGGAATTATCAGCACCGCGGACATTCCCACGCCCGCAAGTCCGAAGCTTCCGTACATTCCCGCCAGCGACACCCCCGCGCCCAATCCCCGAAAGACGGGGACAAGCAGCTCCAAAGGCTGCGCCGCCGCGCTGAACCCGAGCCAGAAGCACGCCGTCAGCAGCAGGAACGCTCCCGAAAAGGAATTTACCAAGGTTTCCCAAAAAGTGTGGTTCAGCCTGCCGTACACAAAGCTTCCCGTAATGCCGTTAAGCGCGGCAAGACGTTCTCCGTCAAGCGTTCCGTACAGTATCACGCCGAGGAACACCCCCGCGAAATAAAGCGCGGCAAGCACAGTCAGCCGTCCGTCCGACCTCTTTTGAGGAACAATTCTTTCGTCCGTCATAGAAACAGTCCTTTACCTTTTATTATCGGTAAAGTCTATGCGGACAAGTCCCCTTTTAGACCGCTTTATTTGGACAGCTCGTAGGCGCGGCGCGTGCAGCTTCCGCAGGCTTTTTTGACCGTTTCCTCCAGTTTTCCCGCGTAAAGCTCGTCCAGACCCGCAAGTGTGGTTCCTCCCGGACTGGAGACCATTTTTATCAGCTCGTCTATAGTATACCCCGAATCCGTTATCATTTTCGCCGAGCCCACGAGAGATTGGGCGAAAAGCTCCTTTGCGGCGGCGGGGTCTATCCCCTCTTGGGCGGCGTAGTCAATGAACGCCTTTGCGAACAGATATATGAACGCGGGACTGCTGCCGTTTACGGCGATTATCTCTTTCATTTTGTTTTCGGGGACGACGGCAACCCTTCCGCAGGCGGCGAAAATGTTTTTGACAAATTCAAACTCCTCTGCCGAAACCTTGCCGTTTTTCGCAAGAGCGGAAGCCCCCTCTCCCAGAAGCAGCGGCGTGTTGGGCATAACCAGCACGACTTTAGCGTCCGGGACGGTCTGCGAAGCGATATACTCGGCGGTAATTCCCGCGCATATGGAAATAATAACCTTTTTATCGGTAAACGCGCCCTTTGCGTTGTTCAGCACCGTTTCAAGCTGCTGAGGCTTGACGGCGAGAAAAACGTAATCGCACTTCTCCACAAGCGCCGTTTCGCTTTCGCAGGGCGATACGCCGAACTCACTAAGCCTTTTCATCATCTCGCTGTTCGGGTCGTAGGCGTACAGAGCGATACTCCTCGAAAAAGCGTGCATTTCAATCCCGCCGTTTTCGCACATACCGCTGCCGTGAATACCTTTTATAATGGCAAAGCCCATATTTCCCGCGCCGATAAATCCTACCGCCGTCATATAAAAACTTCCTTTCAGAGACAAATTAAACGGTTTACTGAATAGTATACAACAAATTGCACAAAAAAGCAAGCCTTTTTTTGTTTTTCGGCGGAATATTTTTGCGGCATTTGTAAATAAAGTCTGACAGTACTTGAAATTTTTCGGAAATGATGTATAATAAAAATAACCGTAATTATCGAAAAGGAATGATTTTAAATGGCGGAAAAAAAATACAACGTTGATCTTAAAACAATTATCGAGGAATTTCATCTCGAAACTATCTATCTTCCCGAGGATTCTTCAAAGCTGCTGGTGGTCGAAACGGATCTGAACCGTCCCGGACTTCAGCTTATGGGCTTTTACGAATATTTCAACAACGAGCGTATCCAGATAGTGGGAAAAATGGAGTTCGCCTATATGGCGACCATCGAGGAGGACGTTCGCCGCGAACGTCTCGATATGCTTTTCGCGCAGCGCATACCCGCGCTCATCATCACCCGGGAGCTGCCCTATTTCCCCGAAATGGTGGAGCTTGCCCAAAAGTATGAAGTCCCCCTGCTCCGCAGCAAGGACAGCACTTCAAGCTTTATGGCGGCGCTGATAGCGTTCCTCAATCTGCACCTTGCACCCCGTATCACCCGCCACGGAGTGCTTATTGAAGTCTACGGCGAGGGTATGCTCATTCTCGGCGAAAGCGGCGTGGGCAAGAGCGAGACTGCCGTGGAGCTTATCAAGCGGGGACACCGCCTTGTGGCGGACGACGCCGTGGAGATACGCCGGGTTTCCAATATCAGCCTTGTGGGTTCGTCTCCCGAAAATATCAGACACTTTCTGGAAATCCGCGGCATAGGCATTGTCAACGCCCGCCGTCTGTTCGGCATGGGCGCGATCAAGGTCACGGAAAAGATCGACATGATAGTGGAGCTTGAGCCTTGGGACAGCGAAAAGGTCTACGACCGCATGGGCGTGGACAACGAGTACACCTCCATTCTCGGCGTGAAAGTGCCTTGCAGCACCATTCCCGTCAAGCCGGGACGAAATCTCGCTGTCATTCTCGAGGTCGCGGCAATGAACAACCGTCAGAAAAAGATGGGCTACAACGCCGCTCAGGAGCTGCTCGACAACTTGGGTCTCGACATGGACCGCAAGGAGACCATCAAGAAATGGGACATATATTGATTAGAGGTTAGAGGTTAGAGGATAGAAGTTAGAAATCGGAAAATTTTATTGTACTTATAGCAATCCTACAAAATAATAACCGTATCCGTAGGGGACGGGTTTCCCGTCCCGCTGTTCAGCGGCTGCGGGCGGGGAAACCCCGCCCCTGCAAAAAGCGTTATTTTATAGTATTGCTGCAAATTCAGAAAAAAGGGCTGTAAGAATGAAAATTATCGCTGATACTCACACTCACACTGTGGCTTCCACACACGCGTATTCCACGGTTCTCGAAAACGCGCGCTGCGCCGCCGACGCGGGACTTTCCGCGCTGGCGGTAACCGACCACACCCCCGCTTCCGAGGACGGTCCTCATGTGTGGCATTTCCACAATCTGCACAAGGCTCTGCCCCGGGAGCTGTTCGGCGTAAAGCTTATCTTCGGCGCGGAGGCGAGCATTACAGATTACGACGGAACTATCGACTTCCCCGACGAGGAATGCGCCGCTCTGGATTGGATAATCGCCTCCATACACCGGAAGCACCTGAAAAAATCCTCCCCCGAAAATATCACCCGGCTGTATCTGGGACTTGCCGAAAATCCCCTTGTGGACGTTATCGGACACTGCGCTACGGTCGGCTATGAGTTCGACTATGAAAAATGCATGAAAAAATTCAAGGAATGCGGCAAGCTTGTGGAGATAAACGAAAGCTCCATAACCTGGAAAAACACCACGGACAACTACAGGGAGATAATCCGTCTCTGCAAGAAGCACGAAGTCCCCGTGGTTGTGAACTCGGACGCTCATTTCTGCGGGCTTGTGGGAAAATTTGACAACGCGTTAAAGCTGCTGGACGAGCAGGATTTCCCCGAAAGGCTTGTGGTAAACGCGGACATGGACAGGCTCGCCGAATTTATTTCCGCGAAAAAGGGCAATATTTTTGCGGACAAAGCATAAACTATATTATAATTACAGCAATACTAAAAAATAACGCTTTTTGTGGGGGCGGGGTTTCCCGTCACCTGCAAAATTTGCATAACGGAAACGGGGGTCTCCCAGTGAGCGGCTTGGAGGAGATACGCGCGGCTGCCGAAGCCTTGGGCTGTCGGGCGGCGGCAGAAGAAAAGCTTAAAAATTACACCACATTCAGGATCGGCGGCAAGTGCGACTTGCTTATCGAGCTTCGGGGAGAGGAAAGCTTTCTCGGGCTTATACCCCTTGCGGAACGGCTCGGCGTTCCCTACTATATTTTCGGGAAAGGCTCTAACCTTATAGTGGACTCGGACGGGATAGACGGCGTTGTTTTTGTTTCGGGTAAAGGCTTTTCCGACATTTCCGCAAGCGGCGGAACGGTAACGTGCCAAGCGGGAGCGGCTCTTGCTTCCGTATGCGGTTTCGCCGTGGAAAACAGCCTGAGCGGTCTGGAGTTCGCCTACGGCATTCCCGGGACTGTGGGCGGAGCGGTCTTTATGAACGCAGGAGCTTACGGCGGTGAAATGAAAGACATTGTAACCTCCGTCAGGGCTATGGACAGAAACGGCTCGGTCACGGAATATCCTGCGGAGGAGCTTGATTTTTCCTACCGCCGCAGCCGTTTTTCCGAAAGCGGGGAAATTATCCTGTCGGCGGTGCTGAAGCTCACGAAAGGCGACAAATCCCGCATAAAGGCGGACATGGAAAACGTCCTTGAAAAAAGAAAGTCGAAGCAGCCTTTGGAATATCCCAGCGCGGGAAGCACGTTCAAACGTCCCGAGGGGAGCTACGCTTCGCTGCTGATAGAGCAGTGCGGACTGAAAGGCGTCCGCGTGGGCGGCGCGGAGGTCAGCGCAAAGCACAGCGGCTTCATCGTCAACAAGGGAAACGCGACCTTCGCGGAGCTTATGGAGCTGATACGCCTTGTGAAAGACACCGTAAAGGAAAAGACGGGCTACGTTCTCGAATGCGAACCGCTTATCATTACGGATAAAAAAATTTAGAACCGGCAATTTTGCAATGCCGCGTAAAACATTGTCATAAAATCTGTAGGGGACGGGTTCTCCGTCCCGCGGGCGGGGAAACCCCGCCCCTACAAAAGATTATTTTTCTAAGAGGAGGACCGTACCATGAAATTTCTGATAGTAACGGGACTTTCCGGCTCGGGCAAATCGGGCGCGGTAAACGTTCTGGAGGACATCGGCTACTACTGCATCGACAATATTCCTCCTCAGCTCATACCGAAATTCGCGGAAATATGCGTCTCCAACGGTCAGATGAAAAAGGTCGCCATAGTTACCGACATACGAGGCGGCGAGCTTTTCCTCGAGCTGGACGAGGGACTGTCTTTCCTTAAAGAAAACAATATGGAGACTTCCATTCTTTTCCTTGACGCGAGCGACGAGGTGCTGATAAAACGCTACAAGGAGACCCGCCGCAAGCACCCGCTGGACGAACAGTCCCACGGAAGTCTGCAAAAGGCGATAAACACCGAGAGAGAAATGCTTTCCTCCGTCCGCGAAAAAGCCGATTACTACATAGACACCTCCGAGCTGTCCATGAACCAGCTTAAGGAGACCGTCTATTCCCTTTTCCTGGACAACCCCAATGACAGTATGGTCATAAAGGTGATGTCTTTCGGCTACAAGTACGGCGTGTCCCGTGAAGCCGACCTTATCTTCGACGTGAGATGCCTGCCGAACCCGTTTTACATTCCCGAGCTGAAAGGACATACGGGTCTGGAAAGCTGCGTGAGCGACTACGTTTTAAGCTTCGAGCAGTCGGGCGCTCTTATAAAAAAGCTTGAGGATCTGCTGGACTTCCTTATCCCCCTCTATATCCACGAGGGCAAAAGCCAGCTTGTGGTGTCTTTCGGCTGTACGGGCGGCAAGCACCGCAGCGTGACCTTTGCGGAGGCTCTTTACAAGTACCTGAAAAACAAGGGGCTGAAATGCAGGATAAGCCACCGCGATATTGACAAGGACAGGGGCTGAAAAAATGTCTTTCTCATACTCGGTCAAAAAGGAGCTTTGCTCGGTCATCACCGACAAGGACAGGAAATACTGCTGTCTGTACGGTATGCTGCTGTTCTGCAAAAGCTTCACGCCCGATTCGATAATTTTCCAGACGGAAAACGACCTTGTGTGCGAACTTTTCCGCAGCCTCGCCGACGACGTTATCGGAGGCAAAGGCGTCGCCGAGGTGAACGTCACCGAAAAGAAAAACGGCGTTTCCCTCTATTCGCTTAGCATACCCTCGGAAAGCTGCCGCGAGGAGATAATCTACCGCTACAGAGTTTCCGGCAGGGCGCTTATACACCGCATTCAGACGGACATGATCGACAACAACAGCGTTTTCGCCTTTATCGCGGGAGCGTTCCTGTCCTGCGGCAGCGTTACCGAGCCTATCAAGGAGTATCATCTGGAATTTGCCGTACCCTACTACGAGCTGACCCAAGACCTGCTCGCGCTGCTCACCTCCGTGGGGATAAACGCCAAGTACACCGAGAGGAAAAACCTGTACGTCATCTACCTGAAAGGCAGCGAGGCGATCGAGGATCTGCTGACCCTTATGGGCGCGACCATGAGCAGCATCGACCTTATGAACGTGAAGATATACAAGGACGTGCGCAACAAGGCGAACCGCATAGCAAACTGCGATTCCGCCAATATCGAGCGCACGCTGAAAGCTTCGGAGCGGCAGATCGCGGACATCGAGTACATTATGGAGACGGAGGGATCGGACAGCCTTTCACCCGAACTGAAAAACACGGCGGAGGTGCGGCTGGAAAATCCCGACGTTTCCCTGAAAGAGCTGGGCGAAATGCTGGACAAGCCCGTGGGACGGTCAGGGGCGAACCACCGCCTGAAAAAGCTTTCCGAGATCGCGGAGAGAATACGCGGGGAAAGAGGCGGTTCTTAATTTTGCCGAAAAACTTGACAGATTTTTAAATATGCTGTATAATATACTTGTGGATAATTTAACCATTATGCCGAATGGCAGAAATTATGCCGGACGGCAGAAAGGATATAAATGGAAAACGTTATGACTGATAAACAAATGATGGAAATACTTGTAATGATTCACAAAATTGCGAAACACTGCGACAATAAAGAAGAAATATTAAAAGAGATTGAAGACCTTATTCAGCAAATGAGCGGGAATAAGGACGAAAAATAATCTGCAAATAAACAGATAAAATAAAAGAGGATAAAGGATAGTTCACTCTCTATCCTCTATCCTCTGATTTCTATTTTCTGAGAGGTGAGTTTATGGGCTTCGTTCATCTTCATCTGCACAGCGAATACAGTCTGCTTGACGGAGCCTGCCGTCTGAAGCCTCTCGTCTCGCGGGCGAAAGAGCTGGGACAGACCGCTGTCGCCGTTACCGACCACGGCTGTATGTACGCAGCCGTGGATTTTTACAATGAAGCTGTCTCGCAGGGCGTAAAGCCGATAATCGGCTGCGAGGTATACGTCGCCCCGCGGACAAGGTTCGACAGGGAACACGGACGGGACGGCAAGCCGTACCACCTTGTGCTTTTGTGCAAGGACCTGGGCGGCTACCGCAATCTTATAAAGCTTGTTTCCCTGAGCTATACCGAGGGCTTCTACGGCAAGCCCCGCGCGGATATTGAGCTGCTGGAAAAATACCACGAGGGACTTATCGCTCTGTCCGGCTGTCTCGCGGGGGAAATTCCCCGAAAGCTTGCCAACGGCGAGTATGACAACGCAAAGACCGCCGCTCTCCGATATCTGGAAATTTTCGGCAGGGACAATTTCTATATCGAAGTCCAGAACCACGGTATTTCCGAGGAAATACGCATACTTCCGCTTCTCTACAGGCTTTCCGCCGAGACGGGCATTCCCCTCGCGGCTACCAACGACGCTCACTATATTTTAAAGGAGGACGCCGACGTCCAGCGCACTCTTATCGCAATACAGACCAATACTCCACTGAGCGAGCCAAACCCTCTGTCGTTCCCCACAAACGAGTTCTATATGAAGTCGGAGGAGAAAATGCGGCAGCTTTTCGCAAACGTCCCCCACGCCGTTGACAACACCGAAAAGATCGCGGAACGCTGCAATGTGACCTTTGAGTTCGGAAAGCTGCTCCTCCCGCGGTTTACCGCCGAGGGCGTTTCGGACAACACTTCCTTCTTTACGGAGCTGTGCCGCAGGGGTCTGACGGAGCGCTACGGCGAAAATCCCCCCTCGGAGTACGCCGAAAGGCTTGAATACGAGATTGGCGTGATAATCCAAATGGGATATGTGGACTACTTCCTTATCGTGTGGGACTTTATACGCTACGCCCGCGAGCAGGGAATACCCGTAGGACCGGGCAGAGGCTCGGGCGCGGGAAGCGTCGCCGCCTACTGCATAGGCATAACCTCCGTTGACCCCATGAAGTACGGCTTGCTGTTCGAGAGGTTTCTCAATCCCGAAAGAGTGTCCATGCCCGACTTCGACATAGACTTCTGCTACGAGGGCAGACAGCGTGTCATCGACTACGTTGTGAAAAAGTACGGCGAGGACAGGGTGGCGCAGATAATCACTTTCGGCACAATGGCGGCAAGGGGCGCGGTGCGGGACGTTGCGCGGGTAATGGGCATTCCCTATCAGGCGGCGGACAAGGTGTCGAAGCTGATACCCTACGGTCTGCACGTCACACTCGACGGCGCGCTTAAGGACAGCGAGGAGCTGCTGAACCTTTACAGGAACGACGGTACGGTTCGCAGGCTCATAGATACGGCGAGGAAGATCGAGGGTATGCCCCGTCACGCTTCCACCCACGCGGCGGGAGTTGTCATATGTCCCGCGCCCGTAAGCGATTACGTTCCCGTACAGAAAAACGGCGATGTTACCGTTACCCAGTACACCATGACCGCTTTGGAACGTCTGGGACTGCTGAAAATGGATTTCCTCGGACTTCGCAACCTTACCGTGATACGGGACGCTTCCGGCTTTATCCGCAGGAAAGATCCCGATTTTGACATCAACAAAATTCCCATAGACGACCCCGAGGTGTACGAAATGCTGTCCCGGGGGCAGACCACGGGGGTGTTCCAGTTTGAAAGCGCAGGCATACGGCAGGTGCTGACAAGGCTGCGCCCCGAATCCATCGAGGATATTATCGCCGTACTGTCGCTGTACCGTCCCGGACCTATGGACAGCATACCGAGGTACATCGAGTGCCGCCACGACCCGGACAAGGTTGTCTTTAAGCACCCCATTTTAAAGGACATTCTCAACGTGACCTACGGCTGTATCGTCTATCAGGAGCAGGTCATGGAAATATGCCGCAAAATGGCGGGATATTCCTACGGCAGAGCCGACCTTGTGCGCCGCGCCATGGCTAAGAAAAAGACCGCCGAAATGCTGAAAGAGCGTGAAATTTTCGTGGCGGGAGCGGCTAAAAACGGCGTGCCGTCCGATACCGCCAATGAAATTTTCGACGAGATGGAAAGCTTTGCCTCATACGCGTTCAACAAGTCCCACGCGGCGGCGTACGCCCATGTGTCCTACCAAACGGCGTACCTGAAGCATTATTATTTTAAAGAGTACATGGCTGCGCTGATGTCGGCTTTTCTTGAAAGTACGGGAAAAATTTTAGAGTACGCCTCGGAGTGCTCCAAAAACGGCGTGAAGATACTCAGTCCCGATGTGAACGAAAGCGGCTTCGGCTTCTCCCCCGCCGCGGACGGCATACGCTTCGCGCTGCTGGCGGTGAAAAATCTGGGGTACAACTCCATACGCGATATCCTGGACGAACGGGACAGGGGCGGCGAATTCAAGTCCTTGAGCGATTTTTGCAGACGTATGAACGGCAGGGACGTAAATCAGCGAGCCATGGAAAGCCTGATAAAGTGCGGTGCGCTCGACCGCTTCGGCTATACGCGCAGGGAAATGCTGGAAAACTACGGCAAAATTTTCGGCTCGGTGCAGGGCTACTCGCTGAAAAATATGGAGGGACAGATAAACTTTTTCGATACGGACGAAAGCGGCGGCGACGGTTTTTCCTTTGAGCGGCTGCCCGAGTATCCACTTGCCGTCAAGCTGGAAATGGAAAAGGAGATCACGGGCGCGTACCTTTCGGGACACCCGCTGGAGGATTACCGTCCCTACGGGAAACTGTGCGGTATGACCGACATTTCGCGGCTTTACGACGAGCTTGACCCGCCGAAGGACGGCAGCGAAGTGTCCTCCTTCTGCATTTTGCAGGGCGTGAAGCTTTACACCCAAAAGAACGGCGCAAAGATGGCTTTCGTCACGCTGGAGGATATGACCGGCGAAGCGGAGGGAATTATTTTCGCGGATATACTGGCTTCAAACAGGGATATTATCGCAAAGGGCAGAGCGGTGCGCATAAACGGGAAGCTGTCCTACAAGGACGGCGACCCGAAGATCATCGTCGAGCAAATCGCCGGCGCGGAGGACTGCCTCCGCAGCCTTGAAAGCGCAAGCCTCTATATAAGATGCCGCTCCGACAGCGAAGCTATGCGGGAGCTGCTGGATCTCTGCAAGGCTCACCCGGGCGGAACAAGGGTGGTATTCTACCTGTCCGACCTGAATAAAAAGCTCGTCCCCAAAGCCGTAACGGGAGTTAAGATATCCGACGTCTTCGCGGACGCCGCCGCGGAAATTGCGGGAAAGGAAAATATTGCCTTAAAACAGCGCATTATTTGTTAAAATCAACGCTTGACAAAACTTTGCATAAATAGTATAATTAGGGGTAATGACAATGTTTCCGAATTTTATTCAATTAATTTTGGAGGAATAAGATATGAAAAGAATAGGCGTTTTAACAAGCGGAGGAGACGCTCCGGGAATGAACGCGGCGGTAAGAGCCGTTACCCGCGCCGCTCTGGGAAAAGGCTACGAGGTAGTCGGCATAAAGAGAGGCTATAACGGTCTGCTCCACGGCGAGACGGTGCAGCTGGGCGCAAGGGACGTTTCCAACATTATTTCACGGGGCGGTACGGTGCTCTACACCGCAAGATGTCTGGAATTCAAGGAGTGGGATTACGTTCTGAAAGCAAAGCAGAAGTGCGACGAGCTTAATTTGGTGGGCATTGTTGTAATCGGCGGCGACGGCTCGTTCAGAGGAGCTGCCGACCTTTCAAAGGCGGGCGTTCCCTGCATAGGTCTGCCCGGAACTATCGACAACGATATCTCCTGCACCGAGTACACCATCGGCTACGACACAGCCATGAACACAGCCATGGAAATGGTTGACAAGATACGCGACACAGCCATGTCCCACGACCGCTGCTCGGTAGTCGAGGTAATGGGCAGAAACGCGGGCTGGATCGCCCTTAACGTGGGCACAGCCGTGGGCGCTATGGCTATCATTACCCCCGAGGTAAAATTCTCCATGGACGATATCATAAACAAGATCAAGAAATCCAAGGAAAACAAAAGACAGCACTTTATCATAGTGGTTTCCGAGGGCGTGGGCAACATCGAGGAAATTTCCAGGGAGATCCACGAAAAGACGGGTATCGACTCCCGCACCACGATTTTGGGTCACGTTCAGAGAGGCGGAAGCCCCACGCTCCGCGACAGAGTTGTCGCCAGCGAAATGGGCTACTATGCGGTAAATCTGCTTGACAAGGGCATAGGCAACCGCGTTGTCGCAATGCAGAACGGCAAGATCGTGGACTTCGACATAAAAGAGGCTCTCGCTATGCAGAAGCCTTTCGACGAAAATCTTTACAGGATCGCCGATCAGCTTTCGTTCTGATCGCGGCGCAGCATTACAGAGTAGGCAAACGCGCGTACAGTGCTTGGCGGACGGGGAGTTGCCGCCTTGACGAAAAGCGTCCCGGAGACGCTTGCGGTGCGTTTGCCGCATCCCGCTGAATGCATAAACAGGAGCTTTTCATTATTCTTCGGAAGAACGAACTCCTCCCGATTATGCAGTTAGCATAATTATTAGGAGGTTCCGATATGAAAAGCTTTTTCTCCGAATTTGAAAATTCCGCGGCGGAACTGAAAAATGTCCGCTGCCTTACCGTGACGGGAATTCTTACAGCGGCTTTCATAGTTTTGGATATGTTCTCGTTCAGACCAACCGAGTTTATCAAGGTGAACTTTTCGTTCACAGCTCTTGCCGCCGTGGGAATGCTGTTCGGTCCGGTGCCGGCTATGCTTTCCGCGATCGCGGGAGACTTTGCGGGCTGTATAATCAGCGGTCAGGCGCCTCTGCCGCTGCTGTCCCTTACGTCGGTGCTGACCGGATTTATCTACGGTTCGCTGCTGTACAAAAAAGACGGCTTCAAGCTGGCGGTGTTCTCCATAGCCGCGCGGCTTGCGGATTCGCTTATAATATCCCTGCTGCTGAACACGCCGATACTGATGTACTACGGCTATATGTCCCGCACTGCGGAACAGCTTTGGCTGCGGTGCGGAAAATCCGCCGCCGAGCTTGTGTTCTTTATACCGCTGACGGTAACGGTTCTGCCCGCGGTAAAGGCTGTCTACAGGCGTACGGTCACTCATAAATCAATATGAAAGGATATGTGTCCAAATGGCTCTTTTTTCGGGCAGCTCAAATAAGACCAAGCAGGTCGAGCTGCAAAACATTATTTTCGGTACGAGCGAAAAGAAGCTCATGGTATCAAACGAGTTTCTCGACGAAATGACAAAGGTATATATTTCCAAAAGAATGAAAAGCATTAACAAGGCGATGGAAAACATTTCAACAACCAAAAGCCCGAAAGCCTTTTTCGGATATTTGGACACTATTCAGGACGCTTTGACAGAACTTATCGCTCTTGAAAAATATTATTCGTTCAAAAAGCCGATACCGTCGGAATTCAGGAAAAATCTTGAGGAGAAAAAAGACAAGTACATTCTGGCTATGATAAACCGCGCATGGAAAAACGCCAATACCAAAGCCAATTACGATCCCACTGCGGGAGAGCCGCGTTCACCGGAAAAGTTCGGTCCGATACTCGACGAGATGATAATGTTCCGCGAACAGTATTCCGAGGCAATATTCGGTCATGTGGACAGATTTTATACATCGGTGTATGAACACGGCATTGACTATGTTCCCGAGCCGGAACCCGAGGAGAGCGAGCTTTCCGAGGAGGAAGCTGCGGCTCTTGCAGAGGGCGCGGAAAACGAGGGAGACGACGGCATTCAGGAATTTGTCCCAGAAGATTTCGGCGACGATCTGATACTTCACGAATAGTCGGAATATTTTTCCGAAAGCTGACCCGCACATAACCGCTTTGAATTTTCAAGGCGGTTTTCTTGCGGCAAAATTCGGTATGACCGCAAAAATCCAATCGTTGGAAAACAGCATTGACAAGCCTGCCGAAAAGTGGTACTATTATAAGTGCAAACCTTTACCGAAAGGAGCATGCAAATGCGTGAAAGTATTTTAACAATACCAATAAGCGAGATACTCGACCCGAAGGAAGGCTGCCCCATTTGCCGAATGAGGGATATGCTGGAGCAGCGCACCGTTGAGTACATCATGGGCGCGGCTATGATGGAGCCGGACGTGCGTATCGAGACAAACCGCGCGGGGTTCTGCCACACGCATTTCCGGCAGATGCTTAAGCAGAAAAACCGTCTCTCCCTTGCCCTTATGCTGCAAACTCATCTGGAAGAAGTCGACAGGCAGCTTTTCTCCCGCAGAAAGCTTTTTGAGCCGAAGAACGCAAAAAAAGCAAAGCTTTCCGAGATAAACGAGACCTGCTTCGTCTGCGAAAAGGTGGATTGGGGCATGGAGCGGCTTATGCGGACGTTCTTTGAAATGTACGGTCAGCAGGATTTCCGCATGCTTTTATCCGAGCAGGAATTTATCTGCCTGCCGCATTATGACCTGCTTCTGTCCCTTGCTCCCGCGTATTTGCAGAAAGCGGATCTGGAAAACTTTAACAAGCTTGCGGGGGAACTTACCGAAAAATACATCGCGTCCTTATATGAGGACGTTTCCAAATACTGCTCCATGTACGACTACCGCAACACGGGCAAGGACGCCGATTGGGGCAACTCCCGCGACAGCATTGAGCGCGCCGTAAAGTTCCTTGTTTCAAGGGATTGACCCGCTTTTGAATGACGGAACCTACTGCCGCGCCGGGCAGTTTCAGAATAAAAAAGCGGCTGACAGTATCCGTTCCAAAGACGCTGTCAGCCTTTGCCGTTTACGGTTTTTTAAGAAAATTCCGCTCTGCTGCGGCGATAGGAATCGTTATCCTTCTGAGCGATCTCGCTTTGCAGGCTTTCGAGCTGCCTGCGAAGCTCCTCGGTCTTTTCCGCGTCTGCGGTATTTCTGATACGCTGTTCCAGACGTTCGGCTTTTTCCTTAAGCCGCTTCAGCTCCCTGTCTACCTTATCGGTATTGCAGGTGCATTCTTCGGACCGTGACTTTTCGCTTTTCGGTTTCCCTGTTTCGTCAGGCTCGACGGACTTTTCCGGATCATCGAACCTTATTTCGGGATTGCCGTTTTCGTCCCTGCATATGTCGTAAAGTCCGATCGGCTTGTCTTTTTCGGACGGGACATACTCGTCCCTGCCCGCGGCGTTTGCGGACTTGTTTTCGGGGATTTCTCCGCCTTTTTCCCCGACAGTCTGCGGTTTTTGAAGCTGTTCCAATACCGTTGCGGCGCTGCTTTCGATTTTCACTGTAACACCTCCTTTTGCATTCTATTGAAATAGAACCTCCTTTCCAAATATATTCTATCACGATAGAATATATTTGTCAATAGGAACTCCGCAATTTGCTGCGGCTGCGGGAAAGTTTCCCTATGCGTTTCGGACTGTTCGGCGTTCTCCGGGGTAAAATTTTCATAATATTAATAAAAAAGAAATTCTTTATGTGCCTATCATGTATGTTTTGATGCTATAATTTAAACGATAACTTGCAAAAGGAATGATACCGTTGATAATGTCGGGAACTATAGTAAACGCTGCCGCGGTCGTTGCGGGCGGCGGATTGGGAATGCTTGCCGGAAAGGGACTGAAAGAGGAATTCCGCAATTCCGTGATGAAAACGCTGGGCGTCGCCGTTATTTTTCTCGGAGCGGCGGGTGCGCTGACCGGTCTGCTGGAACTTAAAGACGGCGTTTTGCAGACCCGGGGAACCATGCTTATGATACTTTCCCTGACCTTGGGGACGATAACCGGTGAACTTCTGAAAATAGAGGACAGATTGGAAACCTTGGGCGAACGGCTGAAAAAGCTTGTCCGCGCCGACGGAGACAGCATGTTCGTACAGGGCTTCGTCACAAACGCGCTGGTGATATGCATTGGCGCGATGGCTGTGGTTGGCGCGCTTAACGACGGTTTAAACCGCGATCCCTCCACGCTTTACGCCAAAGCTGTGCTGGACGCGATGATATCCATGGTGTTCGCCGCTTCTCTCGGCGCGGGCGTGCTTTTCGCCGCTGTGCCGCTGTTCCTGTATCAGGGCGCGATAACTTTGCTGGCGGGAGCGGCAGCTTCCTTTTTTACCGACAGCGTTGTTGCGGACCTTTCCTGCACCGGAAATATCCTCATCGCCGTTGTGGGAGTAAATCTGCTGTTCGGAAAGACCGTCAAAGCGGGGAATATGCTGCCCGCACTGATTTTTGCGGTTATTCTCGGACATTGGCTGTAGCGTTCAAAAACCGTAAAAACGTCGGGAGGAGATAAAATGTTCAATATCCTTGTCTGCGAGGACGACTGCAATATCAGGCGGCTGATGACCGAATACCTTAACCGGGACGGCTACACCGTCCTCGAATGCGAGGACGGCGAGGAGGCTATCGAACTGTTCGGAAAAAACCGCGTCGACCTGCTTATAACCGACGTTATGATGCCCCGCACAGACGGCTTCGAGCTTGTCCGCGAGCTGAGAGAGGCGGGTTATGATACTCCCGTTCTGATGATAACCGCCCGCGGAACCATGGAGGACAAAAAGACGGGCTTCGGCTGCGGCGCGGACGATTATATGGTCAAGCCCTTCGATATGGAGGAAATGCTGCTGCGCGCCGCCGCGCTTCTGAGACGGTCGGGAGCGGCAAGTGAAAAACGTCTGACGGTAGGCGGTACGGAACTTGATTACGGCGAATTTTCCGTAACGTCGGCTAACGGCTCCGTGTCCCTGCCGAATAAGGAGTTCCGCATTCTTTTTAAGCTTCTGGCGCAGCCTAACCGCATATTCACCCGCGCACAGATAATGGACGAAATATGGGACTACGACAGCGACAGCGCCGAGCGCACCGTGGACGTCCACATACGCAGGCTTCGGGAAAAATTTGAAACGTCCCCCGATTTTGAGATCGTTACTGTCAAGGGATTGGGCTACAAGGCGGTCAAAAAGGACAATGCGCTATGAAATCAAAGCTTAAGAAAATTTTCGGATCTGTCTATACGCGTTTTCTCGTGATATTTATCGGGGCGTTCGCGCTGTCGCTGGCAATACCCGCTCTGGGCTTTAACGCGGCGAAAGCTCCCGAAATAAGGCGGGACGCTCATATCTCCGTAACCGAAACCGCAGAGAACATAAAGGATTTGGCGGAAAACCGCGGCATGACCGTCACGGAAGCCATAGCCATGTTTGACAAGGACGATACCGAAATTGTCCTGCTTGACAGTCTTGACGGGCTTGATTTTCCTCTTTCTTCCGAGGATATCCGTCTCATTGAACGGGGAGAGATACTTTTCAAAATGCCGGACAGAAACAGCCGCGGCGGCAGGAACAACCGCGACGGTCACGCGGTTTTCGCGGTCTTTGCCGCCGGTGATGACTGGATAATGGTACGCCCCGACAGGCAGCGGGGTCCGATGGCAAATTTTATGGGAATGCAGGTGTTTTTCGTAGCCGTCCCGTTTGTGCTGGGAACGGCTCTGATAGTGCTTGCCGCGATAACCGTGGCGAAGCCGGTCAAGAGAATTTCCGACGCGTCCAAAAGGGTTGCGGAGGGGGATTTTTCCGTTAGGCTCGAACCCAAAGGCAGCGGCGAAATACGGGAGCTTACCGAGAATTTCAACAGCATGGTTCGGGGACTTGCCTCAAATGAATATCTGCACAAGGAATTTATTGCCAATGTTTCTCACGAATTCGGCACACCGATAACGTCGCTGAAAGGATACGCAAAGCTTTTAAAAAGCAGCAGCCTTACGAATGAGCAGCGGAATGACTACGCCGATATCGTTATCGCGGAAAGCGACAGGCTTTCGCGGCTGTCGGCGGATCTGCTGAAGCTGTCGGAGCTTGACAATAAGGGGCTTTCTCCCGAACGGAGGGAATTTTCCCTTGACGAGCAGGTACGCTCGGCTGTGATACTTTTGCAGCAAGATTGGGAGGAAAAGTCCATCGCCGTTGACGCGGAACTTGATGAGATATCCTTTGCGGGGGACGAGGCTCTGCTGTATCAGCTTTGGGTGAACCTTATATCCAATGCTGTGCGGTACACGGATAAGGGCGGCAGGATCGGCGTCTCTCTCACCGGGAACGAAACGTCGGTAACCGTTTCGGTAAGCGACAGCGGCAAGGGAATGACGGCGGAGGAAAGAGAAAACGCTTTCCGCAGATTTTACAAGGCTGACAAGTCCCGAAGCTCACGGGGGACGGGTCTGGGTCTTGCCATAGCGAAAAAGATAGCGGAGCTTCACGGCGGGGATATCACGGTTTCCTCCGAGCTTGGAAAGGGAAGCGTGTTCACGGTCACGCTGCCGCTGCGGGAGGACGGCGGCGGGACAGATCATAAACAGTGCCGCCGATGATGTAAACTGCTATTATTAAAACTTAAATGATTAATTATTAATATATTAATAATTTAGATACTATTTACCGCTTTAAATTTGACCGGAATTAATGTTAAAATATAAACGTATATAAAATATTTGACGCTTTGCACACGGACTCGTTATCCGTTTACTTTAAAGAGGAGGGAATTGCCGCAATGGAAAGACGACTGAATATCGGTCTGATGATAAGCCATCTGGAGGACGATTTTGCCTCCGCCGTCTGCCGCGGCGCGATAATAGGCGCTAAGGAGATCGACGCAAACCTCATTATTTTCCCCGGTCGGTACATAGACGCCGTTTATGCCGACAAAAAACGGACGGAGTACGAATATCAGTACAATACCCTTTTTTCCTACGCTTTTCCCGATGATATCGACGTGCTTCTCGTTCTTGTGGGAACTATCGGAAGCAGTATATCCTATGAAAGAAAAAAAGCCTTTCTCGAGGGTATGGGAAATATCCCGATAATTACCATCGCCAGCGAAGTCGAGGGGTATCCTTCCGTATGCTTTGACAACACAAGCGGTCTTACCGAATGCATCGAGCACCTCATCGAAAAGCACGGCTGCCGCAGGATAGGCTTTGTAAGCGGTCCGGAAACCAATGGCGACGCTATAGAACGTCTTAACGTTTACATTGACACGCTGAAAAGCCACAATATCCCGTACGACGAAAACAGGGTGGTTTACGGCAGATTTTCTCCCTACAGCCGCGAGGTCGTGGAGAAGCTTCTTGACCGCTGTCCCGACCTTGAAGCCATCGCTTTCGCCAATGACGCCATGGCGGGAGGTGCTTACGAGGTCTTTGAGGAACGGGGTATCGAAGTCGGAAAGGACATACTTGTCACCGGTTTTGACGACGCTCCCGTTGCGGTAAATCTCGTGCCGCCGCTTACGACCGTCCGCGCCGACGCCGCCGAACTCGGATACGACGCGGTTGTCGAATGCATGGCGTACAGCAAAACAGGAAAGCTTAACAGCCGCCTTGTGCGCTCGTCAATGGTGAAGCGCAGATCCTGCGGCTGCCGAGGGGACGTTTCCGCTTCGGAAGCAAATTCGGGAGACGTTTTCGTTTTCAACCACTGCTGGTGCCGCTCCGATTCACGGACGGTATCCGCCGTGTGCGATTACCTTTTCAGCGGCTACACTTCAAGCGAGCTTCTTGAAAAGGTAAGACCCGCTTTCGAGAAATATCTTGAGGACGTGTTCCGCCTGCTTAAATCGGACGACCACGGCGGCATAACCCTTACGCCCGAGGCGGCGGAGTACATTCCCTCCTCTTTCGAGGATATGCTGACCCCCGAGACCATGAAGCTTATCAATCAGGATAAGCTGTGTACGGTCATAGATTATTTAAGCAGACGTTTTTCGCAGGGTCTGGAAGATCCTGCCGACAGACGCCATATGAAAGACATCTTTGTCGGAATGTACCGTATACTCATGCAGGCGGTCGTTATCTACAGCAACAAGCGCGTGGAGGACGTGGAGTTCCTGACATGGCAGTCCAATTCCATCACAAAGGATATGCTTCTTTTCGACAGCTACGACGATTACGGGTATGGCTCCGTTACCGACAAGCTGACAAGACTTAACGTCGCCAGCAGCTATATCTATATTTTCCCCGAAACCGTTACCCTCGGCAAGGACGAGGATTGGGTGCCTCCGCCGAGAGTGCTGCTCAAATCCTACCACAACGCCGATAAGTGGGAGGTAATTCCCGCCGAGGATCAGGAGATTTCCATACGCAATCTGTTCAACCACAGCTATATACCCAAGGACAGACGGTTTACAATGGTGCTGTCGGCAATATTCCTCAACGCGGATCATTACGGACTTTTCCTCTGCGAGCTGGAATATGAGTATTTCTACTACATAAGTGCGCTGTCGGCGCAGCTCTGCGCGGCAATGAAAATACTCAGGCTTATACAGGACAAGGAAAGCATACAGCAGGAGCTTGAACGGACGCTTATGCAGATCAAGGAGAAAAATATTCAGCTTGACGCTATCTCCAAGCTCGACGTGCTCACGGGAGCTTATAACCGCCGCGGCTTTTTCACGCAGGCAAGCAGTATAATAACTTCTCCCATGAACGAGGGACAGGACGCTCTTATCATTTTTGCCGATCTGGACAGCCTTAAGACTATCAACGATTCATTCAGCCATGAGGACGGCGATTTCGCCATCAAAAACGCGGCTAAGATACTTCAGGAATCGTTCCGAAGCTCCGATGTTATCGGACGTATAGGCGGCGACGAATTTTCTGTGCTGGCTATGGTTGAGAATGCCACAAACGAGGAAATGACGTCGATAGTACGCTCCAGAATAGACGAGACAACGGTAAGCTTTAACGCCACCCACGACAAACCCTATGTCGTCCACATGAGCGTAGGCGTGTACGCATTCAAGTGCGGAAAGGACGTGGAGCTTTCAAAGATACTCGCCAAGGCGGACGATGTTCTTTACGAGGAAAAGAAAAAGAAAAAATCCATACTCAGATGATTTTGCCATACCCAATCCGCTCGCATGTCACGCTTGCGGATTGGGTATGCTTTTTGCAAAAACACAGCTTTAAGGAGTGAAACGTTTTGCAGCCCGCAGGTCTCTATATCCATGTTCCGTTTTGCAGGAGGAAATGCGCTTACTGCGACTTTTTTTCCGCGCCTCCGCAGTCTGCCGAAAGCACCGGGGAGTACGTCCGCGCCGTGATACGCAATATCGGGGCGGCGGGAAGGAAGTACGATACGGTCTACTTCGGCGGAGGAACTCCCTCTTTGCTTGAAGCGGAACAGATAGGCGATATCCTGTCCCGCTGCGATCTGACGGAGAATGCCGAGATTTCCATGGAATGCAATCCCGACAGCGCGGATTTGGACTATCTCCGCGCCGTAAGGTCGGCGGGAGTGAACCGCGTTTCATTCGGCGTGCAGTCCTTTGACGACGGGGAGCTTGCCGCTCTGGGACGGCTGCACAATGCGGACAAAGCTGCGGAAGCGGTACTGTCCGCCGAAAAAGCGGGTTTTCACAACATAAGCGCGGACATTATGCTTGCCACCCCCATGCAGACCGCCGAAAGTCTCGGCTGTACCCTGGATATGCTTTTGAAGCTGCCGCTCACGCACATCTCGGCGTATATGCTGAAAGTCGAAAGCGGCACCCCATTGTCGCTTGACGGTGCGCTTTTGGAGAAAGTTCCCAATGAGGACGACACCGCAGATATGTACCTTATGACAGCGGAAAAGCTTTCGGCGGCGGGATTTGAGCAGTATGAGATATCCAATTTCGCGCGGAACGGTTTTGAGTGCCGCCACAATCTGAAATACTGGCGGTGCGGGGAGTATTTCGGGATAGGACCGTCGGCGCACAGCTTTTTGGACGGCGAACGGTTTTGCTGTCCGGACGATACGGAGAAATTTATTTCCGAGCCTTTGCAGAAGCGCGTTTTCCTGTCGACGGGCGGAGACCGGGAGGAAAAAGCCATGCTCGCCCTGCGGCTCACCAAAGAGGGACTGAGGCTCGCGGATTTTCCCGAGGCGGAAAAACGCGCCGAGCCGATGCTGAAAAGCGGTCTGATGAAAAAGGAAAACGGCGCACTCATGCTTACCGCAGAGGGCTGCCTTGTCTCAAACGAGATAATATGCAGGCTTATCGGCTGATAAAACGCTATGGTTCTGCTGCCCGGGGGAATTACAATTTATAAACATAAAATTAATTTCCGCGAATTAAACCGCACCGGTATTGACAAAATAATATCAATGTGGTAAAATTATTATATATTTCTCTTATGGAGGACTTTCTTATGTCAGGAAAAAAGCTTTGTATTTCAAGTCTTGTCCTTAGTATAGTAGGATTGGTGTTTTCTTTCTTTCTTCCTGTTGTTTCTTACGCCTGCGCTATTCCGGGACTTATCATCGGCGTTAAAAAACGCAGGAAAAACTACAGTTCCTCGGCGGGAATATCACTGAGCATAGTCGCTTTGTCGATCGCTCTCATAAACTCAGTCCTCGGTGTTGTCATGACCGTAAAAATGTTTTTCTCCGGGAAAAAAAGCGGCGACTGAACACGCAAATATTTTATTGAATAGGATGATCGGTTTATGAAGTTGTTTCCAAACAACCGAAAGACATTGCGCTGCGCCGCGTTTTTTACCGCTGCCGCAGCTGTTCTTTCGGGCTGCGGCGGGACAGCCGCTTCGGGCGGCGAACCCGTGTCTATTGAGGTCTGGCACTATTATAACGGTTCTCTTCAAAATTCCTTTGATAAAATGATCGAAAGCTTTAACAGAACTGTGGGCGCGGAAAACGGCGTCACGGTGATCGCCCACTCTCAGGGGAGCATCGCCGACTTGGAAACGGCGGTGATGGATTCCGCCAACAAGCAGGTGGGAAGCGGCGAGCTGCCGAATATTTTCGCTTCGTATGCGGACACGGCTTACGAGGCGGAAAAGCTGGGCATACTTGCGAACTTGGATCAGTACTTCACCGCCGAGGAACAGGCGGAATACATTGATTCCTACATAGAGGAGGGGCGTATCGGCGAAAACGGGGAGCTGTATATTTTTCCCATCGCAAAGTGTACCGAGACCTTTATGCTCAACAAAACAGAGTGGGACGTCTTTGCCGAAGCGACGGGAGCGTCTGCGGAGGATATGCGCACCGTTGAGGGTCTGACCGATACGGCGAAAAAATACTACGATTGGACGGACGCTTTAACTCCCGATATTCCGGACGACGGCAAGGCTCTGTACGGCAGGGACGCTCTTGCCAATATGTTCATTATCTGCTCGAAGCAGATGGGACACGAGATATTCAGCGTGCAGAACGGTTCCGTGACCGTCGATCTGGACGAGACCGTCATGCGCAGGATATGGGACAACTATTACGTCCCCTACATAAGCGGGTACTTCCGCGCGGAGGGCAAGTACCGCTCCGACGACGTTAAGGTGGGGAATATTATTTCCCTTATCGGCTCTACCTCGTCGGCGGTGTATTTCCCCGACGAAGTTACCGACGGGAACGGTTCGCACCGGATTGAAGCGGAGATACTCCCCATGCCCGTTTACGATGGCGGCAGAGCTGTAAGCGTTCAGCAGGGCGCGGGAATGGTCGTTACAAAGTCAACTCCCGAGGAGGAAGCGGCGGCTGCGCTGTTCCTCAAATGGTTCACGGCACCCGAAAACAACATTGCGTTTTCCGCAGAATCGGGATATCTTCCCGTGAAAAAAGAAGCCAATGATTACGATTACTACAAGGCGACCGCCGAAAAGCTGGGCATCGAGGTTGCTGGCGTAAACGATATGGTGATAAAGGACGCGTTCAGCCGGATTTCCGAATCGGAGCTTTACACGAACAAGGCTTTCGACGGAAGCCAGGCGGCAAGGAGCGTTCTCGAAAACAGCCTTGCGGACAAAGCCGCCGAGGACAGAGCCGCGGTCGGGGAGCGGCTGGAAACGGGTATGTCCCTTGAAGAAGCGGCGGCTCTCTATAACACCGACGAAAATTTCGGCGAATGGTTCGCCTCGCTGCAAAACGATATCAACGCCGCTTTGGGCAGATAGAAAGGATATGCTGAAATGATAAACAAAACCGTTGTACTTGACGTTCCCTATGAAAAGGCGGGACTTGATCCCGCAGGCTGCCGCGCCGAGCTGGACGTTTTCTGTCAGGGACCTTACGGGGGAATACTGCTGAACAAACGTCCCGCTGTTGTTATCTGTCCCGGAGGAGGGTACGAGTACTGCTCCGAGCGGGAAGCCGAGCCTATAGCCGTGCGGTTCGCGGCTTACGGCATACAGGCGTTCGTGCTTCGGTACAGCTGCATGAAGAGGTTTCCGACCAACCTGCTGGAGGCTGCCCGCGCCGTCGCCTATGTGCGGGAGAACGCGGAGGAGCTGGGGGTCGATCCCGACAAAATTATGATATGCGGCTTTTCCGCAGGGGGACATCTTGCGGCAAGCCTTGCGGTACACTGGAAAAAATCCTTTATGACGGACGCTCTGGGCGGGGATAATTCCCTTTGGAAACCGAACGGGGCGGTGCTGTGCTATCCCGTTATCACGGCGGGAGAAAAACGCCACGACGGTTCGATAGCGAATATCGCGGGGGACGACGTTAAACTGCGGGAGCTTGTTTCCCTTGAAAATCAAGTCGGCGGGGACGTTCCGCCCGTGTTCCTGTGGCACACCGCCGACGACGGCTGCGTTCCCGTTGAAAACACGCTGATGTTCGCGGCTGCTCTGGCGGAAAAGAAGATACCTTTCGCCTGTCATATTTTTGAAAAGGGAGCGCACGGACTGTCCCTCTGCGACGAATGCGCTGCAAGCGGGGACGAGCATTTCAATCCCGACTGCGGAAGATGGTTTTCCATGGCGGTTGATTGGATAAAGACAAGATAAAAGGAACGTCCGGAGCCGTCGGCTTTGGACGTTTTGTATCATTGACGGAAAACGGAAATTTATTTCACGGTATGCAAACCGTCGGAAACGCTGTGTAATATTTACCGGAAGAGGTGTACTGCTATGAACCGATTTTCACGAACCGAGCTTCTCCTCGGCAGAGAGGGAATGGAAAGGCTCGGAAATTCCCGCGTTGCGGTATTCGGCATAGGCGGCGTGGGAGGTCACGCGGCGGAGGCTCTTGCGCGGTCGGGGGTGGGCGCGCTTGATCTTATCGACAGCGACGTCGTCAGCGAGACCAATATAAACCGTCAGATAATCGCTACCGTCGATAAGGTGGGACTTTACAAGACCGACGTGATGAAAGAACGCATAGCACTGATAAATCCCGAAGCGGAGGTCACGGCGTACAGAAAATTTTTCCTGCCCGAAAATTCCGCAGATTTTGATTTTACCCGCTATGATTATGTTGTGGACGCCGTGGACACCGTTTCCGCAAAGATAGAACTGGTCATGAAAGCGCAGGCGGCGGACGTGCCGATAATATGCTCCATGGGTGCGGGAAACAAGCTTGATCCCACCGCCTTTGAGGTCGCGGACATATACGCCACCTCGGTGTGTCCCCTTGCGCGGGTGATGCGCACTGAGCTTCGGAAAAGAGGGGTCAAAAGCCTGAAAGTGGTCTACTCCAAAGAGCCGCCGATCACGCCGCTGCCCTCGGACGAGGAGTGCGGAAAAAGGACGGTCCCGGGCAGTACGGCGTTTGTGCCGTCTGCTGCGGGACTGATAATTGCGGGCGAGGTTGTCAAAGACCTGTGCGGAATTTCAAGCAGAAATAAATAAAGAGTACGAAAAATGCGGAACGCCCGATATCGGGACGTTCCGCTTGAAATTTATTCGGATGTTTTACTGTATTTGCGGTATTTTTCGATAAGCTTAACAAACTCCTTTTCGTATACGTCCGGGTCTTTCAGCTCTTTGGCAAGCTTAAGGGCGTGAGCGGTATCGGCAGTGCCTTTATAGTCGCTGTCTTTCAGCACAAGTCCGAACTCCGTTACCGCGCAGGCAAGCTTCATTCTGTCGCTTTTGACGGCTGAACAGTCCGATTTGTTCACGGCTTTGGAAACCTGATAGCTCTTTCCGTCCTCGGGATTTTTGTAGCGGACTTTTATCGTGAGCAGTTCCTCGGATAATCCCTCATTGACGGTCGTTTTCTGATATTTGAGACCCGAGGAGGATTTTCCCGCAGCGGGGATTATTTCGTACAGCGCTGTAACGCTTGCTCCCGCGCCCACGTCGCCCGCGTCTTTGGTATCGTCGGTAAAGTCCTCATTGGCAAGACGACGGTTGTCGTAGCCGATAAGACGGTACCCCTCAACGTTTTCGGGGTTGAACTCAACCTGAATTTTAACGTCCTTGGCAATCGTGTAAAGAGTGCTGTTCCGCTCTTCAAGGAAAATTTTGTTAGCCTCGTTTACCGAGTCGATGTAGTGATAGCTGCCGTTTCCGTTGTCGGCGAGGGTCTCCATTTTGTTATCCTTGATGTTGCCCTTTCCGAAGCCCATGACGGAAAGGTACACGCCGCTTTCGCGCTTCTCCTCCACAAGCTTTTTCAGCTCGTCCTCGTCGGAGATACCCACGTTCAGATCGCCGTCGGTGCAGAGGATAATGCGGTTGTTTCCGCCCTCGATGAAGTATTTTTCCGCGATGGCGTAGGCTGCCTGTATGCCGCTTTCGCCGTTGGTCACGCCGTCGGCTTCAAGTATGGCTGTGAGGGCGTTTACGGTCTTGACCTGATCTCCTCGCGCTCCCGCGAGGACAACTCTCTCCTCGCCCGAATAGGTGACGATCGACACGCGGTCGTTTTTCCCGAGAGTTTTCGTCAGCGTTCTTATGGACTTGCAGGCAAGCTCCAGCTTGTCCTCGGAGCACATAGAGCCGCTTGTGTCGATAAGGAACACCAAATTGCTGTCGGGAGTTTTTTCAAGGTCTTTGCCCTGAATGCCTATCGCCAGAAGCTGAGCCTTGCTGTTCCAAGGGCAGTCCGAAAGCTCCGTGTTTACGGAAAAGCGGGAATTTCCCGCGGGCATGGGATAGCCGTAATCGAAGTAGTTGAGCATTTCCTCAATGCGAACGGCGTCCTCGGGGACGGGGCTGCCTTCGTTTATCAGCCGCCGCAGATTGGCGTAGGAAGCCGTGTCAACGTCCGCCGAAAAGGTGGACAGGGGGCTGAGCGAAGCTTTTTTGTAGCCGCTTTCCTCGGACTTGCCGTACTCCTCGGTATTGACTGCGGGCACATAGACGGAGTTTACGGGAACAGCCGCTCCCGAGACAGCCGCCGGAGCGGGTTCGTAATCATAATCGCTTTCTTCATCTTCGGCAATGGCTTCGTCGTCGCCGTCATAGTAATATTTCGGTTCGGTTTTTTTCTCCGCCTTGACCTTTACAGTGTTGGAAAATTTTGTGAGTACTTTCTCGTCGGAGTATGTGAAAGTCACCGCTTTGATTTTGTACTCCCTTTCGGTGTAAACGTCGTAATCGCAGTATTCCGTATCGAAAACATTGGCAATGCATTTGTTTGCGCCGCCGTCGTCCTTTCGGTAGACCTTGTAGTACAGCGCACCTTTAACGGGTTTCCAGCTGAGGACGGTGCAGTTCCCGTACCAATAGTCGCGGTCGTTCTTGGCTTCGGACAGAACGGGAACCGTTTTGGAGAACGCTTTCGAGCTGTCCTCCTCAATGGGTGCGGGCAGGCTGTTCAGGTCGATAGCCGCCGATACGGGAACGTGCGGCGCTGCCGTCAAGGTCATTACCGCCGCTGCGGAAACAGCAGCTATCCGAAGTATGTTTCTGCGGATTTTTTTGATTGTCATGAGGATCAATCCTTTCAAAGTTTTTGTTGAAAAATTGGTCGGCAAAATTTATCTTTCATATTAAATACAATTCAGAAAGGCAATTTTTTTCATTTGCAAAAAATTTTTTTATTTTTCGGAAGCGTTTCTCACGGTAAAAACCTCCGTCGTTCTTTGAACGCAATTCCGGTATCTCCGCAAGCACGTCCGCAGTTCATGCAGTTCGGGCACAGCTTTGAGTTTCGCCTGAACTGCCTTTTTGTTTTTATACAAACTGTATAAATTTGTTTCGATTTTACGCATAAAAATATTATTGTTTGTTTTTGTTATTTTTGTATATTTTTTTTGACAATTCACTTGAAATTTTAGATTTATTGTGCTATAATGCTATAAAGAACCGATGAAACTTATGTAAAAAGTTTCCCGGGCATTCCGCATATGAATTCAACAGCTCGGCTCTTTATCCCTGTCCCTCGTGAAAATACAGATCCAAACGGTCTTCCGCACTATCCGCAGGTAAACTTTAAATTGATTTACCGCACGCTTTTAGCTTCGGCTTTATATCAAACGATATCGAGGTATTTTTTATGAGCGATTTATTTCTGAGAAAATTTTCCGAGGCAATGATGAATTTTGTCTCAAGCTCCGAAGCGCTTGTTCCCGCGGGGGAAGCTCCCGCTTCAAGACGCGCTGTAGACAGCGTTTGCGAGCTGCTTGGCGTCGCAAAGCTGGAAATAGTGTTTAATATCGCAAAAACCTCCAATACCCTGTTTATGCAGGACGAAAACTTTTTGGTGTTTTCCCGCGATAATTGGGACGAAAAACGCGTTCTCACAATTAAAAAGCGGCATGAGGACAACAGCGTGTTCAATTTTTACATCTATCCCTACAAGGACAGCGAGGAGTGGGACGACGAGCATATAAGCATGATAAATACCTTTGTTACGCAGCTTTATCAAGTGAACGACCGCGCCCGTATCGCAGCTACTGCGGAAAAATTTTCCATAATGGATACCGAAATGAACCTTTATAACCTGCGGTATCTTATGAAAGCCATGGGAACTATGTTCGCGACCGGCGAGATACGCGACTGCTGCGTCTGCCGCTTCAATATAGCCCGAATGTCCGTCATAAACGCCAAAATCGGCAGAAACGCGGGCACAGAGGTCATGAAAAAATATATTTACGGACTTAAGGATTTTATCGGCGAGGACGGCTTTATCACCAGACTTGGCGGAGATAATTTCGTCACGCTGTTTAAAAAGAGCAAAATGGACGAGGTAATGCGCCGGCTTTCGGGAATGAGTATTTCCACGGATATTCGCGGCATTGAGGAAATTTTTGTGTCGGCTCACGCGGGTTATTATATTGCGGACGGTTACTGCCGCAGTCCGCATGAGGTAATGGAGTTCGTAATGATCGCGGAGGCTGCCTCCAGAACAAACAAGGTTCCGTATGCCGTGTTTGACGACGAGCTGAAAAAGCGCGTGGAAGCGAAAAAATTGATGGAAAGCCTTTTTTACGGCGCTGTGGACAAGGAAGAGTTTATCGTCTACTATCAGCCTAAGGTAAATCTTACAAATTATTCCATAAGCGGCGCGGAGGCTCTCTGCCGTTGGGTGCACAACGGCGAGTTTATCCTGCCTTACCGGTTTATCCCCATACTGGAGCAGAGCCACAATATATGTATACTGGATTTTTATGTGCTGGAACACGTCTGCCGCGATATGCGCAGGTGGATAGACAATGGTATGCCGCTTGTGAAAATATCGGTCAACCTGTCGAGAATGCACCTTGGCGACGAGGGGCTTGCGGAGCATATACTGGAAATTATTGATAAATACGACGTGCCCCACGAATATATCGAGATAGAGCTTACGGAGACTACCACGGACGTAAATTTCAAGGAGCTGAAAAGGGTGGTGTCGTCGCTGCACGCGCTGGGAATAAGCACCTCCGTGGACGATTTCGGGGTAGGGTATTCGTCGCTGAACCTTATCCGCGACCTGCCTTGGAACGTACTCAAAATTGACAAAAGCTTCCTGCCCGACGAGGCGGACGAAAATAAAGAGGACAAGGAAATTATGCTGAAATACGTCATCTCAATGGCTCAGGAGCTTGGTTTGGAGTGCATCGTGGAGGGCGTTGAAAGCGTAAATCAGGTGGAGCTGCTGAAATGCTGCAGCTGCTTCAGGGCGCAGGGGTACTTCTTTGACAAGCCGCTGCCTGTGGGCGTTTTTGAGAGCAGACTTTGCGGCGGGAATTATGTGCCCGAGAAAACATCTGCAAGACGATAAAAGGGTAACGTCCCCGATAAGCATGTGCAAGTGTGCGGATATTCTTTTGCTTTTCAGCTGCGGCGCCCCGTTCCGCGTTTCTAAACAGTAATAATTATTCCCCGCAGCAATGACCGCAGCTTTCGCAGTCGGGGAAAATACCGCGGTCGTAACCGATACCGTTTTTATCGTAATAGTCCTTTACAGCCGCCTTTACAGCCTCCTCCGCAAGCACGGAGCAGTGGAGCTTATGAGGGGGAAGTCCGTCGAGAGCCTCCGCGACCGCTTTATTCGTCAGTGTCAGAGCCTCCGATAAAGGTCTGCCCTTGATCATTTCCGCAGCCATCGAGCTTGAGGCTATCGCGGAACCGCAGCCGAAAGTCTCGAATTTTACGTCCGCAATAATGTTGTTCTCTATTTTCAGATATATCTTCATGATGTCGCCGCATTTAGCGTTGCCGACCTCGCCTATGCCGTCTGCGTTCTCGATAACGCCCACGTTGCGCGGACTGAGGAAATGATCCATAACCGTTTCGCTGTACAGTGCCAATTTAATTACCTCACTTTATTATAAATTCTTTTTTTCCGTTTATAAGATCGCGCCACACGGGAGACATATTTCTCAGATACATCACCGTTTCCCCGACAGCTTTTATAATGTACTCGATCTCCTCGCCGGTATTTTCGGCGGACAGCGATATGCGCAGAGAGCCGTGTGCAATTTCGTGTGGTCTGCCCAATGCCAGAAGCACATGGCTCGGATCGAGCGACCCCGACGTACACGCCGAACCCGAGGAAGCGGAAATTCCCTTATCGTCCAGCAGCAGCAAAAGCGATTCGCCCTCTATGCCCTCGAAACAAAAATTAACGTTTCCCGGCAGACGTTTTTCTTTATCTCCGTTGAGGACGGAATGCGGTATTTCGGAAAGTCCCTCAATAAGTCTGTTTCTCATTTTAATCAGTTTGACGGCGTTCGCTTCAATGTTTTCCGCCGCTTCCTCAAGGGCGGCAGCCATACCCATTACGGCGGGGATATTTTCCGTTCCCGCCCGTTTTCCGCGTTCCTGCGCTCCGCCGTAAATTACGTTCCGAAGCGGGATACCTTTCCTTGCGTATAAAACTCCTGTCCCTTTGGGACCGTGAAATTTGTGCGCCGACAGCGACAGCATATCAATATTTTGTTCGGAAACGTTTATGTTAAGATGTCCCGCAGCCTGAACCGCGTCCGTGTGAAACAAAACGCCCGCCGCGCGGCAGACCGCGCCTATCTCCTTTATCGGCTGCACCGTTCCGATCTCGTTATTGGCGAACATCACGCTGACAAGGCAGGTGTCCCCGCGAATGGCGTTTTTTACCTGTTCGGCTGTGACGAGACCCAATTCTCCCACGTCAAGCAAGGTTATCTCGAAGCCTCGGGTTTTGAGAGCTTCAAGCGTATGCAGAACGGCGTGATGCTCGAACGCCGTGGAAACGATATGCTTCTTTCCGCTTCTTTCGCCGAGAGCGGCTGCGGTAACTATTGCCTGATTGTCCGCTTCGCTGCCGCCGGAAGTGAACGTGATCTCTTTCGCCGCGCAGCCAAGTACGGAGGCGATTCGCTCCCTTGCCGAGAAAAGCGCCGCTGCAGCAGCCTGACCGTCGCTGTGGAGACTGGAGGGATTTCCGTAAATTTCACAAAAATAAGGCGTCATTGCATCGACCGCCGCGCGGCTCATTTTCGTTGTGGCGGCGTTATCTGCGTAGATTTTCATAATCCTGCCCCTTTCTGTTCGCCTTAAAAATATTTTATTCGGTTATTATTTTACAGCTTTTTACCTATAATGTCAATAGGTGTTATAAGAATTTGTATAAAATCGTCACTTTGCAAAAATAAATTCTATAAAAATGATGTGTTTTGTAGATAAGCACCAATTTCCGAAACCCTTAAAAATATATTGAAAGGCAGTACGCGGTTCGCGGCACTGCCTTGATTTTTTGAAAAGCGGGAAATAATCTTAATCCCTTATTGCTTTTTTAACTTTTCCGGTTTTTAGTGAAGTTCAAACAAATGACGTATTTAAGCCAT
>JAMPIC010000007.1 GCA_023663025.1 Prevotella sp. | reverse complement strand
GTTCTGTAAATATTATACCACGACGGCGGAGAAAAATCAATAGTTAAATTAAAAAATCTTGAACCATATGCGAGGAAGCATTTCGTTCAAAACCGAGACGGAATAGAATTGCTTATGAACGCATTTGGGTAATTATTGGAAGTCAAATCATCATCTACTAAATCTATTTTTGGAAATTGTACGAACCCAAAACTTGCTGGCGAATGTTATTTTCAGTCAGCAAGTTTTTAAGAAAAAACGCCAACAAAACGCCAACAAAATAGTGAAAAAACAGCAAAAAATGAAGAAAAATAACAACCTAAAATTTGGTAAATGACGGTATATCGCGGTTTTAGAGGACGTTTGAAACGATAATTTTGAGTCCTCGTATAGCTCATAACCCGAAGGTCGGTCGGTAAATTTAGCGATACGGCAGTAAGGTTAAGTTAGTGAAACAAATTTTACCGAGCAGAGCAAATTGACAATTCTTATAAATTCTATAGTTTTTAATAATATATGAACATATTCCTCAACATTCTTGATGCCAAGGTTTTCATATGAGCGCACAATATAAAAAGGCTTTGGGAAACTGAATATACCTGCAATTTAAAAATTTAACAGCAAATCCCCGTCAGGACGAAAATTTTGACGGGGATTTTTCTTAATAAGAAACCGATAGACAGTATAATAAGTCACTTTTGTTGACGATTTTAATAGTCATATTGCATAAAACTAAAAATATTTTTTGTTAATTATGCCAATTTTGAAATAATAGGTGTTACAAAAAGTTGTACGTCGTGTCATATTATGTAGAATTGCGTAAAATACATACTTTTAGATAATATTTTTGCAGGCAAAGTATACTCGGTAGGAACAGGCCGTGCAGAATTGTATGTTATAAGTTTATTTTATTCCGCGGGTGCTTTGCGGATAAAATCTCCTTTTGCTTGGTCATTGCAACGTGAGTGTAAATTTGCGTGGTAGTTATGGAACTATGTCCTAACAATTTCTGGATGTATCGTATATCAACATCTTCTTCAAGTAACAAAGTTGCGAACGAATGTCGGAACATATGCGGAGTAATGTGCATATTACTCGCGGAAAGTTTTGCGTATTTATTTATCATTTCTCTTACGGATTGCTCAGTCAGACATTTGTGCAATTTGTTTACGAAAAAATATCCCGAAGTTTTTATGTCGTTTTCAAATAAAGAAAAATAATTTTCAACTGCGTTGCTGACGGATAAATTTTCTATTTGTATAACACGTTCTTTTGAACCTTTGCCGTAAAATTTTACGGTATGGTCGGTAAGATTTACGGCACTTGGAGTAAGAGAACAGATTTCAGAAACTCTTGCTCCCGTGGCAAATAAAAGTTCCAAAACGGCAACGTCTCTTGCGGCTGACTTTTTCTTGTATTGAGTAGACGCGGAGGATAGTTCCGAATATGCGGAAGATAAAATTTTTTTAATTATATCGAGGGGGATTATTTTGGGCAGCAAGGCAGGTTCTCTGAAAGACGTGTCAATTTTATCAAAGGGGTTGATTTCGATGACGTCCTCAATCATTAAAAAGTGCGTAAACGCTTTAAGAGTTGCGATTTTGCGCTTTGCAGTTTTGGGCTTGTATGTATTGTGCAAAAACGAAATGTAGCTGCATATAACGTCCTTGTTGTACCGTTGCTGTGAAAACCGAACGAACTGTTTTAAATCAATAGAGTACGCTTTTATGGTTTTCTCGCTGAGGACTTTTCTGTCCTTGCAGCAGCAAAGGAAATTGGAAATTTGTATTTTTAAATCAAACATTGTACGATTCCTCCTAAATAAATGATAATACAATTATATACCGAAATGCGGATTTTGTCTAATTAGGTAAAAATTGTATGGAATATGATAAAAAAATTTGGGAAAGGTATTGACAAATGTGCTGTTATGGTGTATAATGTGAATAGTAAGTAATAAACGCAGGATAACTCTTTATTATCGGAGGTTAATTTATGCAACATATAATTTTAGCTGCTGGAAAGGGGTCTCGACTTAATATCAAAGTTTCGAATAAATGTTTAATTGAAGCTAATGGAAAAACTCTCATTAGTTATAATCTTGAACTAAGTAAATACATTAGCGCATCGGAAATTCTCATTATTGTTGGATATAACAAAAGTTACATTATGAATTATGTAGGAACAATGTACAATGGAATACCCATTAAATATATTGTTCAAGAGCCACAATTAGGAATTGCTCATGGAATAATGACTGCTGCGCCTTACATAACAGATTCGTTTTTTATGTGTTTAAGTGATGAAATATTAGTTTCTCCCAAAATATATGAGCAAAATAATTTTTTTGTACAGTCTAATGCAGATTGTATTTGCGGAGCGGTTAAAGATGACATAGAATGCATAAAGAAGGCATATACTATGGAATTAAAGTCAAATAATCGTATCTCTCAAATAATTGAAAAACCTACATTTGCATATAATCAATTTAAAGGCACAGGATATTGCATGATGAAACATACTATGCTTGACTGTTTATTTTGGCTAAATAAAAATAAATCTCGAAACGAGTATGAAATGGGAGACTGGATTAACTTAGCTATTAGGCAAAATTTCAGATGTTTTGCGTTTAATATTGGTCAAGCTAGCTTTAATATTAATGAATTATCAGATTTGCAAAAAGCAGAAAAATATTTACAAAACAGGAGTGTATGAAATGAGCATTAATCAAAGTATTATTATGCCATACCACAGAAATAAATCCATGTTGCAATATACAACAGCACAAATTGAAAAAATAGTTGATACTGATGTAGAGATAATTGTTATAGGAAATAATAACAATGCCGAAGAATTAGATGTAAAGCTTTCACCAAGAATTAAATTTATAAAAATAGAGGAGTCTATGCTTTATTCACGTACCGTGAATCTAGGAGTAGATATTGCAAAAGGCGATATAATAACCTTATGCGATCAAGATATATTTAGTTTTAGTGATTGGTATACCCCTTTAATAAAAAAGCTACAAGACAACAGAAAAATTGGTGCGGTAAGTTCAAAACTAATTAACCCATCTAACAATCGTATAATTGATTTTGGAATAGAATACTCACACAAACGTATTGTACATACATTAAGAGGACACAAAAGCAATTATCCATTGGCATTATATGATAGACCTGTGACCTCATCTACAAGTGCAATTTTAACGACATACAAATCGCTATATCAAAAAATCGGTGGAATGGATATTGATATGCCATATTGTTGCAGTGATTGTGACATTGGTTTTAAAATTTTTGCCAATGGATATGAAAATTGGGTCGTTGCAGACTCTATAGCTTTTCATCGAGGCTCTAGTTCTGAGTTCAACGGAAAAAAACAAAGTTTTGAATATTTACGGGAGGAATCTCATATAATGTTTTGGCGAAAAAATGCTAATAATCCTTTGCTTCCAACAGTAGGAAGAGACATAAAAAATTCAGTTGACTACATCTTAAAATGTGGAATAATAAAACCATTATATACATTTATAAATCTTTCATCTTTTTCTGAATATGAATGGTATAAAGATGAATTTGTAAAATACTCTGGAAGTGATGTATCAGATATCCATACCTATAAATCTGGACAATCAAATTATAGAAACACCATACAGATTTATGATGTAATTCCATATTACTTTATGAATTATACCACTCCGTTAGTATATTTTGTTGATTATTTTCCATCGCTAAAAGAAAATGAAATATGGAAAAATATGAGAAATACGCAATACGACCTTGTTTTTGATGCATCTGGAAATATTGTACCCCTTGACGACATAATAAATGGGTTCTGCTAATTTTTAGTAGTAAAATCCGATTGATTTTTTTTCATCAATTATAGGTGCATTAATTTGAAATTCGTTTTTTATTTTTTCAAAGTTTTCTGCATTAGCTGTAAGCATTTTATTTATTAAATATAGCTTTTCACTCTGCCAATCAAGATCAAATAAAATTTCAAATTTACTTCTCATTAAAATTCTAAGTTTTATCCCAAAATCCATTAGTATTTCAATGTTTTTATGGTCTGTGTGTTCACCTGATGCTACAAAAGAATACATTTTCTCATAACAATGTTGAAATTTACTTGTTTTTTTTAGAATAAAAAAATATATTGCATTATAGCATAACATCTCAAATTTATCGATGTTGCCAGAAAGATCATTAATAACACTAAGCTCTTGCAATAAATCGGAAAGCGAATCGTTTTTATCCAATGCCACAAGACATATAAATTTATATTTTAAATAACGTTTCTTAAAAAACAAATGATAATTTATATTTCTATTTTTATCAATAAGCTTTAGCGCCTGTTCCGCCAAAAACAACGCTTTTGAGAACTCCTGTTTCATGCATGAATATTGGAGTTTTTTTGACAAAAAATTTGGCATAAATTTTATTTTTTGAGCTAAAGTAGTTTTCTTAAATGCATCAAACCCCATTTCGAGACAATTCAACAATGATTCCCTATGAATAGAATCCATTTTATATATATTTGATTCATCAAAATAATTTTCAAATTGAATATCCCAAAATCCATATTTCATACATGTTTTTTTTGAATCTTCCAAGTCAATACTGTGCTTTAAAACATTACCTTCAATTTTACCACATACAAAACGTCTGTTAAGAATATATGCTTTGGCGTACTCTATCTCTTTGTAAAAATCACAATTGTTTTGGGTATATTTATCTATTTTTCTAAGAAATTCAGCATATAAATCCAACACATCATGATGTTTTGACATATGCATTTTATTTTCCGCCATATGAATGTAAAATGAAAATAATTCGCTCAAAATAGAAGGTTCATCACACGGAAGTGATTTAACAAATCCGTATGCGTTTTCAAATAATAGTTCTGCTTTTTGAACACTTATATGATCACTAACAAATTTGCATATTTGATTTGCCTTTAAAATCATAAGCAACGGTTCCTCATATAAATATTCTTTTACGCAATTAAGATAATGTTCGGCAAATATAAATTTATGTCTATTTTGAATATTATCAATAGTATTTTCATTTATTTTTTTAAGATCTAAAGAAGTAATTGATTTGCATACAAGCTTGCATAATAAAATGTATGAATTGCTTATTAAAAGCTTGAAATTTGAATTGCCAATAAACTTTAAAACTTCATTTGATATGATTTTAATTAAATCTTTATATATAACAGTAGTAAGGCATTCAAAGCTTAAGTCATGTTCTACAGCATATCTTGGAAAATCATTTGAACCGTTATTTTTTAGAATGCCATGATTTTGTAAAATTTTTAGTGATGTTCTTGAGAGTTTGAAACTATCTATATGTATATTTTCAATTTTTTCAAATAGATAAATAACGGAGAAAATTAATTTAAATTGTTCTTTTTCATTTTTATAGTTATCTATAATTTTTTGATAATTATAGATAAATAAAGTTCTATAGCTAGTGGGAATTTCCGAGAGGCATTTTTCAAGTTTCGCATAGTCATCAATATACCCTTGATTATCAACTATAGTAATACATCCTCTGTTTATCAAATATTCAGCAATTTGTTCTAAATATTTGGGCTTTAAAATTCCCTGTTTTTTAATAATTAATTTTATATTCGAATAAAGTGGAAAGTCGCTTAATCTTAATTTTGAGTTTAAAAATACTACAGCCTGTTCACTATATAGAAAGCCTGTAATTTCTTCACAATAAAAAGACGAATTAAAGCAATCGTCCTGTAATTTTATAAATTTACTTAGAAATGCCGAAAAGCAATTATCAAATATCAATTCAATATTTAAAGAGAACAAAATGCTGACATTGACAGAACGATTACAAATTAGATAATAATCAATCATTTGTTCGAAAAAGACAACCAATTGCGGTGAGTATGACTGAAGATTATCAATAATTAACGCATATTTATTATTACGCATTTTTTCAAAGATCATCTTATAAAAATCTATTAATTCAGTATCGTTATCGCAATTTTTAAGTATACTAAGGAACTCATATACACTTTTATTTTCTTCGCTCAATCCAATATTATTTGAAAAAGGATTTTCATTTTGAATAGTACATAGTATATCTAAAACCATATTTTCATCAATTGCAAATATATTATATACTATTTCTCTTAAAACATCTTTCCAATTATTTCCGTTGTCAAAGTTTGTAAAGTTTAAAATTTTATAGTCGTTTAACAGTAGGTTTAGGTAGCATTCATATAATATATGTGTTTTTCCACTACCACTGTTTCCATATACCAAAAAACCTGAAATACCACTTTTGCAACAAATTTTCGATGCTCTTTGGACAATATACTCATAATTCGCCCCTACTGTCAAAGAATTATGTCCATTGTCACATTTGTAGCTATTATTTTGTTCTTTTGGCACTATTTTTCTTTTATTAAATATTACACTTATTTGAGGGAATGAAAGTCTATTTTTATTTTTAACAATCTGAACTTTGTGTGAAAAAAGTAAAAGTTCACATGGATTTAGAGAAAAAGCTGCCTCTTTTTCCCCAATTAATCTAAAATATTTCAAATCAGATGTTTGCTCAACTTTAATGAGCACATCAGCAATTTTATCGGTACGATTTATTATTAAAGTATTCAGATTATATATTTCACCTGATATTAACTTATCAATGTTATAAAAACCATCGAAATTTTCGGCATTAAAAAACATTGGATTCTTTTCATTGAATTGAAAAGTATCGTGGTCAGTTATATTTATATTTTTTAACGGATTAATGAAGTTCTTAACTATGTCTGGAAATAATTTACAAATCATATATTCAAGAGAAATATCATCATATATAAAAACTTTTTTATTATGTTTGTTAGAGTATAATCCAATTTTTCTTAACAAATTTTCATTTAAACTTGAGTAACTAAAAAAAAGCAAAAAATCTATATCATAAAGTTCTGCCATAAAAAGGGTAGGAGCAAGCACCTTCATACTTACATTTGCTTCATAGTTTTTGCATTCTGCCCACCACACTTTATGTTCATTGTCAATTGCCCAAAAATCTTTTGAGCCATCATGTGTTTTTGGGGTAGCTGTAAACTTTAAATTATAACTTCTAAACATTTTTTCTAGAATTTTTTTCACTAAATCCTCAAACTGTTCGCCTTTGTTTGATTTTGTTGAAAATAAATTCAAAAGGCAATCCCATTTTTTACCATCATTAAATATTTCCATTTTTTTCTCCGATAATAAAGAGTTATCCTGCGTTGGATTGTAAAAAGTAATAGTAACATAACTTTATTGACATTAAGAGGACAACAAGATTACGACTTGACCGAATGATATTTAAAATAAAAATGGAGCAAAATGTCTTGACATTTTGCTCCATTTTTTGTATAATAATTTCAGAAAATAGGTACGACAATGAGCAGAGATGTAATTTCGGCAAAACTGAATATAATATTCAAGAAAATTTTTATTTGAAAGAGAATGAGGACTTGCTCCACGACTTTTGGGCGAGTCTATTTGAAATCCCATATAACTTCATTCAGAGAATTGATGTTTTCAATTCTGATGTGTTGCTCGAAACGGCGAAAGGTAAATTCAGCAGTATGTATTTGAAACTTCTTGTGAACAACCGTCCGATAAATGTTGAAATGCAGATAAGCGCGAAGTATGGTTTTAAAGACAGGGTACTGTACTACTGGTCGAAAATGTACAGCAGCGAAGAGTACTGTAAACTCAAATTTTGAACTAAAGAAAATAAATAAAAATGTTAAAATCGTAGGCAGATGTGGCTAAAATACACCATATCTGCCTTTTTCATTCTCGAAATATCTCCAGTATGTAAAATGGTTTTAGGGATTTGTCCCTATGTAGCGACTTCAAAATAGAATTTGCCATATTTCACAAACCGCGATTTTCAACATTTATTTGAAATGGAAAATCCGGTGAAATATGGGAAAAAGGATATTCTTTTTCTGTGCTTGCTGCGCATATCCTAACGAAAAAACACGTCAAATGAATATTCCGCCCCAAATTGAACAACGCAACCGCTCGAATTGAACACTATTACCGCTCGAACTGAACACTTTAACCGCAATGGTTGAACAGTAGAGAAAAATGTGGTAAAATGTTGTTACACACAATCTTTGTGTGAATACAACATAAGGAGGTCATATTATGACCAATTATCGAGAGATTTTAAGACTTAACAGTCTGGGTCTCAACAATTCACAAATCGCCGAGGCTTGCGGATGTTCCCGTACTACGGTTGTTCAAACGCTTCGGCTTGCAAAGGATAAATCAATAAGTTATCCTTTGCCGCAGGAAATGTCGGACAAGAAACTTGCCGAGACTTTGTTTCCTCCCTCTCCGGGAAAAATTCAGTACAAGATGCCCGATTACGAGTATGTGTACCGTGAAATGCAGTGAAAAGGCGTAACGCTTAATCTGCTGTGGCTGGAGTATTGCGACAAATGCCGTGACAGCGGGGAAATTCCTTATCAGTCAACGCAGTTTAACAAGTATTACAACGATTTTATTGCAAGGAAAAACGCAACTATGCACTTAAACCACAAGCCCGGGAAAATAATGCAGGTGGACTGGGCTGGCGATACAGCTTCAATCATTGATACAGATACGGGAAACCCTATTCCTGCATACGTTTTTGTAGCAACTCTGCCGTACAGCGGTTACAGCTATGTTGAGGCTTTTCTGTCAATGAATCAAGAGTGCTGGATAACTGCTCATGTAAACGCCTACAAATTCTTTGGAGGAGTTACTCGGATTATTCAGTGCGACAATCTGAAAACGGGCGTTGATAAACACGGCAAAGACGAAGTAATTCTCAACAAAACTTATCAAGAACTTTCGGAGCACTACAATACGGCAGTAATTCCTGCAAGAGTGCGTGCTCCCAAAGATAAAGCTATGGTTGAGGGTACTGTGGGAGTAATTTCAACCTTTATCCTTGCGGCTTTGAGAAACGGGCGATTCTTTTCTTTGTCTGAACTGAACGAAGCTATTTGGGAAAGATTAAGTCTTTTCAACAGCAAGCCTTTTCAAAAGAAAGATGGCAGCCGTTCAACAATGTTTGAGGAGGAAAAATATTATCTGCTGCCCCTGCCATCAAGACATTATGAAATGTCAACCTGGAAAGTCGCAACAGTTTCTCCCAATTATCATATTTCTGTTGATAAGATGAATTACTCTGTTCCTTATGAGTACATAAGGCAAAAAGTAGATGTTCGTCTTACTACAAAAACCGTTGAAGTTTTCTTTGAGGGAAACCGCATTTGTTCTCACATACGTCTGTATGGCAGACCCGAACAATACAGTACAGTCGACTCTCATATGCCTCCCGAACATCAGCAGTATATTAAGTGGAACGGTGAACGTTTCATAGAGCAAGCTGCAAAAATCGGAAATAGCACCGAAACGGTAATCAAAGCTGTTTTAAGCGGCTACAAGACCGAGCAATTGGGTTACAAGACCTGTATGAGTATTCTAAGGCTTGCCGATAAATATTCTGTGGAACGCCTTGAAAACGCTTGCAGGAAAGCACTTAACTACACCCCTCGTCCTTGTCTGAAAAACATTAAAGCTATTCTCAGTTCAGGTCAGGATAAAATACCCGATGAGGTTAAACCCGAACCCTCTTCGTCAAAATACGGATTTACACGTGGAGACAGTTATTATGACAGGAGGGAGAAGTAATTATGTTTGACGAAATCACAGTGAAAAAACTTCGTGAAATGAAGTTGAATGTGATGGCTGATGTATTTAAAGAGCAGCAGTCTGACCCTCGTTATCATTCAATGTCTTTTGAGGAACGGTTTGGTATGCTTGTTGACCGACAGTGGGAAAACAGAAAAAATAACCGTATTAAGAGTTTGATTAAACAATCAAATCTTTCTAATCCTTCCGCTGTTTTAGAAAACATTGATTACTCTACAGACAGAATGCTTGACAAAGATTTAATCAATAAATTGGCAACGTGCAGTTATATACACGACCGCAGAAGCGTAATCATTATGGGTGCTACAGGTTCGGGTAAAACCTACCTTGCTTGTGCCCTCGGTATGGCAGCTGTGCGCAATTTTATTCAAGTCAGATATATTCGTCTGCCAGAGCTTTTAACCGAGCTTGCCATAGCCAAAGGCAGCGGTACTATGTACAAGGTGATAGACCAGTACAAGAAATACCCGCTTTTAATAATTGACGAATGGCTTCTTCACGACTTGACCGAAACAGAAGCAAGAGATTTGCTGGAAATCATTGAATACAGAGAAATTGCTGCCTCAACTATTTTTTGCTCCCAATTTGACATTCCCGGTTGGCGTGAAAAAATAGGAAGCCCTATTGTCGCAGACGCGGTTTGCGATAGAATCGTACATAAATCTTATCATCTTATCATTAATTCTAAAGATTCTATGCGTAAACTTAACGGCATCTCCGACATATAGGCAGCCTTGCGGCTGATGAGGGCTCCTGTCCGCCCACTCTGCCGCCTACGGCGGTATCTCTCCCACACTGTGGGAGAGTCTGCTCAAACTCCCGAGGTTTATCGCTTTTTAGGTTTTCCAGGAGAGTGATTATGTATTCTACTTTTTTAATCCTAAATGAAGAGCAATACAAAGTATCACTCTCCTGCTAAACCCCGTATACGGCGCTCTGGTCGCTCCTCAGCGTTGCCATATCCTCCGTTACGGCTAAAAGCAATTATATAATACCATGTAATCCTTGATTTGTCAATATTCAATTTGTGCGGAACAGTGTTCAATTGTTGCGATTTCAGTGTTCACTTTCAGCGGAATTACTGTTCAACTTTAACGGTTTAGGTGTTTTTTATGAGCGGAATATTCAAGCAAAATATCTTGACATTTTGCCTTATTTTTTGTATAATAATTTCAGAAAATAGGTATGGCAATGAGCAGAGATATAATTTCGGCAAAATTGAATATAATATTCAAGAAAATTTTTATTTGAAAGAGAACAAGGACTTGCTCAACGACTTTTGGGCGAGTCTATTTGAAATCCCATATAACTTCATTCAGAGGATTGATATTCTCAATTCTGATGTGTTGCTCGAAACGGCGAAGGGTTAAATTCAGCAGTATGGATTTGAAACTTCTTGTGGAAAACCGTCCGATGAATGTTGAAATGCAGATAAGCACGAAGTCTTGCTTTAAAGACAGGGTACTGTACTACTGCTCTAAAATGTACGGCGACGAAGAGTACTGTAAACTCAAATTTTGAACTAAAGAAAATAAATAAATATTAAAATCATAGGCAGATATGGCTGAATATATCATATCTGCTTTTTCATTTCGGCATTACTTCATTTTCCTCCAGTCTGCAAATGGTTTTTAGGGAATTTCCCTAAGCAGCAAATTCAAAATTGAATTTGCCATATTTCACAAACCGCGATTTTCAACATTTATTTGAAATGGAAAATCCGGTGAAATATGGGAAAAAGGATATTCTTTTTCTGTGCTTGCTGCGCATACCCTAACGAAAAAACACGTCAAAAACGTCATAGCGATTTTGGGAATTTCCAAAATCCGTATTTTTCATTTTTGAAAATGTTCCTCCATAAGTAAGGACATTTTCCGAGACTGATTTTCATATTTTTTCAAAATTCTTTCCGTCAAAACAAATATTTGTAGGATTAACTATATTACCGCTTCTGAAATTGTGCATTTATACAATTTTAAATTTGAATAACAAATTTTTTATAAAAAAGCGGGAAAAGCGGCTGAAAATTGTCCTTACTTATGAAAGAGTAAAATCTATCGCCGCGATTTGCTCTTTTCAAGCACAGCTTTAATAAGCTGCCAAAATTGCGTAGCAATTTTGTGAGCAATCAGTGGGGGATTGTATCCCCCACTGATTGTGAAGATGTCTCCCGCCTCTAGGGCGGCGGGGGACATCGGCAGTGGTTATAAAATAAACAAGGCTGCACAACTCGCCGAATGTGCAGCGCAATATGGAGGTAAAAAATAATGTCAAGAAAACTTGAACTTAAAAAACAAACTATGGAAGTATGGCTCAATTACTGGCTGGGCGCTTATGTTGAACCCCAAAGTTTAACGGGTACATATTATCAGTACAAAAGTATTGCGGAGGTGCATATCATACCTGCGCCCGGCAGTATCAGATTGTGCGACCTGAACTGCGCCGCTTTTAAACGTTTCTTCGGCAGCTTTTCCGATAAAGCTGTTTCTTCCGCAACGCTGAAAAGCATTTACAGCGTTGCCCGATTAGCGATGTCGGCAGCATACGGAGCGGGACTTGTCGATGAGATTATGGTCGATAAGGTAGACATTTCAAGCATAAGCGTGGGAAAAACCCGCATACTTGATTGCAGCGAGCTTTCAAAATTGTTTGAAGCTGTTTCGGAAAGCGATAATCCCGTAGCATACGGACTTATGATTATATTTTACACAGGCGCGAGAAATAAAGAGCTTATCAATATGAAGTGGTCTGACTTCGATGAAAACGAGGAAACGGTAAAAATCGGGAATAGGGTCGTTCCCATTCCGCAAGACGAATTTAAGGACATAATGAAGTACAAGGAACGTCAGCGTGCGGCAATGGCGGACGTTGGACTTGTCCAGAGAGGAAACACGGAGGTTCTGCTTTCAAAGAAATTTAAAAAGTATTCGCCGAGAAATATGTACAACATCGTTGAAAAAATCTCCGCTGCCTGCGGTATTCCCGATTTGACAATGACCGTCGTCAGAAATACGTTCGGAGCAAGGTGGCTTCAAGCGGGAATTGACTATACGCAAATAGCTTACCTTATGGGCGACAAAAGGGTCGCAATAACAATGGAAAGGTATAAATCCTTGTCAAATGAATTGATGTAATCTTGAAAAAATAAAACCGCCGCAGCGCAAAATTACATAACGGCTGCGGCGGTTTTCATTCTTCGTTCATTTTTGCATAGAAGTCTGCGAGAATATCGGCTTTGTCAGGCGGCAAACTTCTGTATAAGTCAATCAAATGTTTTTCTTTGTCGGTAAGATAGTAAATATGTTCTTCATCATCATTGAAAAATTCCGAGAGAGAAACGTTAAGCGCGTCGGTCAAGGCTTTCAGCTTTGCTACCGTCGGCTGTTTCTCGCCCTTTTCAATACTGCGGATATGATTTTCCGAGATGTCGCTGATACGATAGAGTTTGTACACGCTGACTTTCTTTTTGTTTCTCCAGCAGCGAAGTCTTTCACCCAGTTCCATAAACAAAAACAGCCTTTCATTTCTCAAATTGACTACATTCGTCGCTCACTGCGAAAATAAACGGCGTTATCCGCGGGAAGGGCGTGTACACCATCGTCGCGACATCATTTGAGCCTAAAACTCAGATTACTTGGGGCAAGCTTAAAAGCGGGGCGGGGTGGATTTCGCTGGGAAGCAAATATGTCAAAAAAATTTAGGTCAAGCGCGGTAAAATGCGGTTGATCTAAAAATATTTTGGGAGGAATTTTCATGAAAAATAATTTTAAAAAATGGCTGAAAGCAGCGGCTGTCCGCGCTCTCAAAACGGTCGCGCAGACCGCAGTCGCGACCGTGGGAACGTCCGCTCTTTTAAGCGAGGTAAACTGGCTTGCGGTTGTTTCAACAGCGGCTTTGACGGGAATTTTGTCGCTGCTGACTTCCGTCGCGGGACTTCCCGAAGTTGAGTAATTTTTATCAAAAATGCGGCGGGAATTTCCTGCCGCATTTAAAATTATTTTAAACTGTTGTCTTAACTATGTTTTAGGCGTTGGCTATGCATATGCAAAAATAAACAGAGGAGTATGCATTTTTTGTATGATTCAGAGAAAAATATAAGTAAATGCTACACTAATAGAATAAATGTGTTATAATTAATATAGAACATTAGTTCAAATGCTTTATGATGTATATTTGATAATATGTGAATTTTTATATAACAACTTGAGTTTTATAATATAAATTTATAAGTACATATTTTAAGATCATTACATATACTAAAATATCAGTTTGTAGAAAAAGGCGTTTTCGATGTTTTCTGTTTAAGTTTTCAATGGGAAAACGTTTTTACAAAGGGTCTTGTGGTAGTGTCTCGCTCCCTTTCTTCTTTCTGTGAAGGAGTTTTTATACAGTCTGTGTATTTTTACTATACGCAGACATTTAAAATTTACAAAAAAATAACAAAATGGTGATGTGAAATGCGTAAAAAAATATTTAAATTACTTTTAGAAATTTATATAATACTTTCAAAGGGGTTGTTTACCTTGCGAAAGTATTCTGAACGTAATAAAATATGGCATGATCGTAGATGCTTAAAACTGGTCAATAAGGGTAGTAATAAAAAGCGTTCTCCCAAAATCAATTATAATAAATTTAAACCTAAAACTTTTACTGTTGTTGCACCATCAATTTTGTCATTGATTAAAAATCGTGAAGAAACAGAAGCATTTTTTTCTAAAATTATTGATATATATAACAAAAGATTAAATAAAGGCTATGCATCTAATGACTGTATTTATTTGAATTTTGAAAATATTAGTGAAATTACAACAGATTCATTGATATATTTAATTGCAATAACAACAAATCTTCCACCTAAAGTTTGGTACAAGCTACACATTGGATATAGTTTGCCTCATAACAACGAGGCACGACAGGTGTTTTTTGATTCTGGATTTATAAACTATGTTCATAAGAAAAATCCAACATCGTATAAACCAACTAAACCAACGATACAAATTATTAGTGGGGATAAAGTAAATCCACGTCAGGTTGCTGATATAATTGAGTTTATTAAATTGTACTGCACATATACTGAATATACATTAAGAAATATTTATACCATTTTAATTGAAATAATGACTAATAAGGTTCAGCATGCATATAAGAATACAGATTATTTTGTTCTTCCTAAATGGTATTTATACATTGATGTAGAAGACAAAGTAAATATCACTATTTTAGATATTGGAGAAGGTATACCATCAACAATTTCCAGGAGGCTTTTTAAAGATATGATTTACACTTTTTATTCTAACACTGAAAGTCTCCTATTATCTTCTGCTCTAGATGGTGAACTAAGAACTGAAACTAAACAACCATATCGTGGAAAAGGATTGCCGCACATTGTTGAATGTTATGAAAATAAATATATAGATAGTTTGTATTTAATTTCTGGCAAGGGAAGCGTATATTTAAATAGAAATGATAACAAACGAAAATTACATGATTCAGATGAAAATCTTTTAGGAACACTGTTTCATTTTAAGATATAATGGAGGAGAAGTTTATGTTAAAAATAAAAATAAGTGATGATTTTACTAAATCGCCAGGAGGAAGATTAATGTCAGAAGGTGAGTATTCTGGCGAACAATTTAGAAATGATTTATTATTTCCGCTTTATTTAAAAGCAAGAAAAGCAAATGATAAATTAACGATTGATTTAGATGGATGCTATGGTTTTGCTACATCATTTATTGAAGAGGCTTTTGGTGGGCTTGCAAGAGAAACAAAAGACAAAGATATTTTGGATTTTATCGAAATAATCTCATATGATGAGCCGGGATTGATAGAAGATATAAAAAACTATATTAAAGATGTTATAATTAATTGAAAAGGAGAACAAAATGTTGAAGGATAAAATACTACTAGTTGTTTTTGCTGTTTGTATAGTTCTTGTTGCAATAATAAGTGCAGTAAGAAATCTTGATGATTTTTTATCTGTAAATATTTTAATCTTTTAACTCTGTTAGTAGCATTAGTTTTTACATATTATTTTAATCAACAAAAGCAAAAGCACAGAAGGTTTCATGATTCTGCTGTTAAAATATTAGAAAGTATTCAAAAAATAATCGTAAATGATTTTATTTGTAAAGGGTTTAACGACCATTCAATAAAAGAATTAATTCAATCAATGAGAATTGTTAGGAACAAATTAGATGTGTTAAAGAAAGTTGAAAAAAATTTAAACATTGCTGCAGAAATAGAATATTTGGATAATAATTTTAATAATTATAAAAGCATTATAGATAACCATATTAATGATTATGACTATTTGGAGAAGTCCGTAGATGATTTAAATAATTTCATGTCATTATTGAATTCTAAAATCACTGAAACGATAGTAAAAATTTATCAATTGGATTTGTAATTGTAATTTACTATAACGTTTATACAATTAATAATACCGATGTGCAGCAGTGCTATTCTTTTATTAATTTCTATAATTAGATAATGAGTATATCTTACTTCTGATTTTACCGTTTTTTTCTTCTTTTTGTTTTAATGAGTTTATTATGCCATATTCTTTTAGATTTGTTAAGTGACTTAATATATGATCAAACATTTATGATGGATATCTGAGCCTTTACTAAAAACGCACTCGCACTATCAGTTCCCTGCTCGGCGGTAAATGCATCGATGGTATGTTTATGTGATGTCCGCCGAAAGCCAATAAAACTGACGTCGGAAGCCTATTTTAATACTTATTCTAGAGGGTTATTCCGACTGCGGTATCGACTGCGAGGCTTTGTTTGATTTTATGTTTAGGGTTCAAAAATCTTTGAACGAATAATTCCGTTTTTATAGCAAACCTACAAATTAACGTCTTTGTAGGGGCGGGGTTACCCCGCCCGTGGTTGCTGAACAGCGGGACGGGAAACCCGTCCCCTACAAACTTGGTTATTATTTTGTAGGATTGCTATAAAGCAAACTTATGCAGAATTATTGACATTTACATCATAATCAAGTATAATTATATAGTAGTAAGCATACAGTTTGCTTTGTTGTTTGGCAGATAAGCGTAAAATTGAATAAAATGCTATAATCTGCTGCTTTGCTTTAGGTTATAGCATTTTATGTATTTACGGAGTATAAATATGAAAACAAATATTTTTTTAATATATAGATATTGGAAAGCAAATAAAATACAATTTGCGAAGATGATAATTTCAATAGTTATTCTTGCGGCGCTGATGACGGTTTCGGTTCTTATTGAACGCACGGAATGCCGCCGCGCGTTTGAGAATGTGCTGTACGGTCACGGGCTCGCAAGCTATACCTATGCCGATCTGACGGAGGAAATATTTGATGAAATGCGGTCGGACGAGCTTGTGGAAACGGCGGGACGTACCGCAGTCTGCGGAAAACTCGGGAACGAATATCAGCAGTACACCTATGGCGCGTATATGGACAGCTATGCGGAAGAACTTGAATATCTCAAGCTTGCCGGAGGAAGATTTCCCTCCGCTTCGGGTGAAGCCGCTTTGTATGATTATATCATCGAGGATTTATTCGTCACAAACGACCCAACGGCATACATAGGCGAAAATGTAACTATGTCGGAATATGATTTCGGCGATGGCAATGGTACGGGCGAGCCTGTCGGTGATATTACCCTGAAAATTGTGGGAGTTATCAGTACAGACCTATCGAGAGCGCAGAAAGAATACGGTTCGGGCTGGATAGGTCACATAGATTTTTCCGTAAAGTCTATGCCCGTGATTTATCTTTATTCGGGGGACTGCGATATTACCGAAGAAACAAGCACATATACTTTGGTAAAGCTTTATAATGACGATGTACTGACGCGGGAACAAAGCGATATTTCCTTTAATTTTTTGACGAAGTACAACGAAAAATACCAAATTGCCCCGTCAAGCAGAGACGGAATAAAAACAGCGGCGCAGGCTGTCGCGAATTTCGCCGTGGGAAGCGAAGACGTCCTAACGCGGATATATCAGTCCGACACAATGACGGTTATAAAATATTTCAGCGTTATTGCAGCCGCGGTGTCGGCAATTTCGCTTTTCGGAATTCTGTTTTCGGTAATGCCCGAAAGAATGAAGTCCCTTAATTTAATACGCCGGATAGGCTGTTCAAAGCGCAGAACTGCCGTTATAATTTTTACTGAATGGCTGTTCCTGCTGGTTTGCGGAATTGTCGCGGGCTTTGCGGCGGGAATTGCGTTATACGAAATTATACTGCTGATACAGGACAGATTTATGGGACTTTCTCACCTGCGTGGATATATCGCCGAATGGGCCGTGCTTCGGGTGACAAGCAATCCGTTTGCTTCCGCCGCCGTATGCGCGGCGTGTATGTTTGCTCTCGGGTACGCGGTTTATTTTATCCGTTTTTTGTTCGGGAAAAAGCAACGGCGGCAAACGGAAAGAGTACGTCCTTTAAGGAGAATACTTATAAAGCTTTCGGGAAGCGCTTTCGCGAACGTTATGCAGGTGCTTTCCCTTGCATTGGTGCTGTTCGCGGCGGTTATGTGCTACTCCTACTACACCATTTTAACGGCTATCGGCGGAGACACAACGACCGATACTCCCGCCGAAACCTAACGAAAGGAGTAAAATTTATGGAAAATTTGTACGGACTTAAGGACACCCTTATGGATAGTCTTGACAATACCGAGACTGTCAGAACGGGCAAACTTAAAATGGCTGAACTGGAGGCTCTTAACTACATTACCGACACAATAAAGAATATAGACAAAATTTGTATGCTTGAGGAGGAAAGCGGTTACAGCGAGGCAGGCGGTTGGGACGCGCATATTAACGGCACGTATGGCAACAGCCGCAGGAGCGGACGTGGTTACAGCGGTAACAATGAAAGCTACAACGACGGCAGCAGCTATGCAAACCGCGGCAAGCACCTTGTACGCAGCCACTACAGCCGCGCCGACGGTAAGGGCGAGGTTATGAAACACCTTGAAAAGGCTATGGATAACGCAGAAAGCTCAAAAGAGCGCGACGCTATCGAAAGAGCAATGAAAATTGTCGAAAACGAGTGATGATATGATACCCAAAAAAGAACTGCTGAAATCTATTGCCGAGTGCGAGGAAAATGTTAATACTTTCCAACGGGTTGAAAAGCTGGCGGCTTTGTACATAATTTACGAACATCAGTACGGCGAAAAACAAGCCTATGCGCCCATACCCACCGAAACGGAAACAGTTGTTGCGGTAAACGGCGACAGCGATTTCCATAAAGTGGTTAACGGCAAGGAGGCGGGGAAGGCTTGGGAAATTATGTCAGAACTTATGGAAAGCGTAAGGCTCATACAGCCGAGGCTTTACAATGCGGTGATAAGCAAAATCAAGGAGTTATGAAAATAACCGTCTCCATTTTGGGGACGGTTATTTTGATTTTATGTCGTAGTGGTGTCGTAGTAGACGTTTTGTAAGCAAATAATCATCACTGATAAATAAAATAAAAAGCCCTAAACAACGTTGTTTAGGGCTTTTGTTCTGGTGCAGATGAAGGGACTTGAACCCACACGGTATTACTACCACTAGAACCTGAATCTAGCGCGTCTGCCTATTCCGCCACATCTGCATATTTACTTTTTCATTTTCCCGGCTGAAACATCTGAGGAACGTCCTAAAATATACGTCAAAGCAATAGGACAACGGCAAGTGTCAATGTTATATCCAAAGCCGCGTCTGGCTTTTCTGCAACTTCCGACAAATGCGTTGACTTATACAGTATATCATATTTTTAGTATCATGTCAAGAACAAGTAAAAAATTAACATTTTATTTACATTTCAAACCGTTTTTACGGCACAGTTTAAGGAGCAATTCCGCGCTGCGGCGTAAACTGCAATTTACACCATTTTCTGCTTGACAAACCGCGCGTATGGGAGTATAATATCTAAGTGCGAAAAGTTAGTTCAAGCTAATTTTTGAAAGGATATTTTTATGACTTTAAATGAACTCAAAACAGGTCAGTCCGCCGTTATAACAAGCGTGGGAGGCGACGGCGCTCTCAGGTGCAGACTGCTTGATATGGGACTTATTCCCAAAACAAAGGTAATGGTAAGAAAAGTCGCTCCCATGGGCGACCCGATAGAGCTTTTCCTCAGAGGGTACGAGCTTACCATTCGCCTCGAGGACGCGGAAAAAATCGCCGTCCTCCCCGAAAACGCTGCGGAGGAGGCGGTCACGGTATGATACTTGCTCTCGCGGGAAACCAGAACTGCGGCAAGACCACGCTGTTCAATCAGCTCACAGGCTCCAATCAGCATGTGGGAAATTTCCCCGGCGTAACAGTGGACAGAAAGTCCGGCGAGGTGCGCGGCATGAAAAACTGCGAGGTCGTAGACCTGCCGGGCATCTACTCCATTCGCCCCTATACAAACGAGGAAATCGTGGCGCGGGATTTCCTCATCGACGAAAAACCTGACGCGATCATCAACATTGCCGACGCCACCAATATCGAGCGCAATCTCTATCTTACCCTGCAAATGCTGGAAATGAACATTCCCATGGTGCTTGCGCTGAATATGATGGACGAGGTTCGGAACAACGGCGGCACTGTCGATGTAAAGGGACTTTCCGAACGGCTGGGCATACCCGTCCTGCCCATAAGCGCGGCGAAAAACGAGGGTATAGACGAGCTTATAGCAAAGGCGGCGGAGTGCGCCGAGAAAAAGAAAAAGCCCCAGCGTCCCGACTTCTGTCACGGGGCTGTTCACCGCTGCATACATGCGGTGTCCCATATGATAGAGGATCACGCGCTGCTTGCGGATATGTCCCCCCGCTTCGCCGCGACGAAGCTTGTGGAGAACGACCCTGACATCAACAAAAAGCTGAAGCTCAACGAAAACGAGCTTGAAATGATAGAGCACAGCGTGTCCGAAATGGAAAAAGAGCTTGACATGGACAGGAACGCCGCCCTTGCGGATATGCGCTATACTTTCATAGAGGAGGTCTGCCGCGGCACTGTGGTGAAGTGCCGCGAAAGCAAGGAGCATATCCGCAGCGTAAAGATAGACAGTATCCTGACGGGGAAATACCTTGCCATACCGCTTTTCCTCTGCATAATGCTTTTGGTTTTCTGGATAACCTTCGGTTCGGTGGGAGTGTGGCTCAGCGATATTTTCTCCTCGTTCATCGACTTTGTTACCTCGGGGGTCGACAAGGCGCTGACGGTCTACGGGCTGAACCCGACCGTACACAGTCTTATCATAGACGGAATTTTCGCGGGCGTGGGCAGCGTTCTCGGCTTTCTGCCGACAATAGTCACGCTGTTTTTCTGCCTGTCCATTCTGGAGGACAGCGGCTATATGGCGCGGGTGGCGTTTGTTATGGATAAGCTGCTGCGGAAAATCGGTCTTTCGGGACGTTCCTTTGTGCCAATGCTTATCGGCTTCGGGTGCAGCGTCCCCGCGATAATGGCGACGAGAACGCTTTCCTCCGAGCGGGACAGGCGCATGACCATCTTCCTCACGCCGTATATGTCATGCAGCGCGAAACTGCCTATCTACGCAGTTTTCACGGCGGCGTTCTTCCCGAAACACAAGGCGTTGGTGATGATGGCTCTGTACGTTTCGGGAATGGCGGTGGGCGTAGTCTGCGGACTTATCATGAACAAGACCAAGTTCAGAGGGAACCCCGTTCCGTTCGTAATGGAGCTGCCGAACTACCGTATGCCGTCGGCGAAAAGCGTGGCAATGCTGATGTGGGACAAGGCAAAGGATTTCCTTGAAAGAGCGTTTACGGTAATATTTTTTGCAACTATCATCATCTGGTTCCTGCAAACGTTCGACCTGCACCTGAACGTCGCCGGAAACAGCTCGGACAGTCTGCTCGCCATGCTGGGGACGGTTATCGCTCCCCTGTTCAAGCCTTTGGGCTTTGGGGACTGGCGGGCGGCTACGGCGCTCATCACGGGATTTTCCGCAAAGGAAGCGGTGGTGTCCACGCTGGCGGTGCTGACAGGGTCAAGCTCTGCCGATCTGGGAACGGTTCTGGGAGGAATGTTCACTCCCCTGTCGGCGGCGAGCTTTCTCACGTTTACGCTTTTGTATACGCCCTGCATTGCAGCGGTCGCTGCGGTAAAACGCGAGCTTGGCGGAAAATCCGCCGTGATATTGGTTATAATACAGTGTGCGGCGGCTTGGCTGGTATCGTTTATCGTTTACAGCGCGGGACTTCTTGTTTTCCGCTGATATCGGCAAGCATTTCCGGCTGTTTGACAATGAATGTTATTTATGCTATAATAAGTATAAATTTGCGGGAGGTGTCAGCCGTGCCGAAATTAAATAAAAAATTGTGCAGGAACTGTTTTTCGCACATGGACGGAAAAGTATGTCCCGTTTGCGGATATGCAAATAAAAGGCGCGGCGGCAATGATTTGTTTTTAAAAAGGGGAACAAAGCTCGGGAACCGCTTTATTACAGGCGGAGTTATAGGCAGCGGAGGCTTCGGTATTACTTATACGGCGTACGATCTGAAAAATGAAAAAACGGTTGCGATAAAAGAATATTTTCCCAAAACAATTGCGGCGCGGAAAGCTGACGGTTCTGTTTACCCCGCCGAAAAAAGCAGCGAAAAAATATTTGCCGAGGGCGCTGAAAAATTCTATCAAGAAGCGGAACGCATTTTTCAATTTAACGGAAATTCAAATATTTTAAGCGTTTTTGATTATTTTTACGAGAACAATACGGCGTATCTCGCCATGGAATATCTTTCGGGGATAACGCTGGAAAATTACATAAAAAATTACGGGACGCTTTCGGTGCAGCAAACCGTTTACATTGCCGAAAGACTTTCCATGGCGCTGGTAATTATCCACAGCGCGCAGCTTCTCCACAGAGATATTTCGCCGGATAATATCATGCTTTGCAAAGACGGCAGGGTTAAGCTTATCGACTTCGGAGCGGCGCGTATTTTTACGGCTGAAAATTTACCCAAATTTACCGTGATAATGAAATCGGGTTTTACTCCCGCGGAGCAGTACGAAAGCAACGGAAACTACGGCGAATGGACGGATATTTATTCGCTGGGTACGGTTTTGTATTATGCGCTGACGGGGAAAGTCCCGCCCGATCCGTATTCGCGGATCACGGGAAACGAAAGCCTTGATTTCGGGGAAAAAAACGATGACAGCGGACTTTTCCGCGTTATAGAAAAAGCTGCGGGAATAAGCGCGGAGGATCGGTACGGTCACGCCTCGAAACTAAAAAACGATATTGCTGCGCTGAAAATAACGGGCGAAAAAATAAATATCCCCGACGATTATAACCAGTTCGGACATTTTGCCGAGGATACCGAAAACGCGGTTTGCGGCAAAAATACCGGCGTGAAAAAAATTATATTTTTTGCAGCCGAAGCGGCGGCTTTGGCTGCGGCTTTTATTGCGGGAACGCATATCGGCGGCGGTAATGCGATGGAGCATTTAATTCCTGACGCAACGGAAAATACCGTATTTACCGAAAATAACGGCACAGTTAAAATTGATTTTGACGCGGGGTTCGGGGACGATTTCGAGTACTGCGGAGCTATTCCCGTTTCGGTTTTGGAGAGCTTCGGGGGCGACGTAAAAATCACCGTGGATTTTGTTATGGATACCGAGGGAACGGAAACGGGCTTCATTCCCGTGGACGGTTCGGGAAAGAACGTTATAGAACATCTTTCCACGGAAATGTACCCTTGGGCTGACGAAAACGGCTGGATATTTGTAAACGGCGAGGAGCTGCATTACGGCATGACCGTCTCGCGGGAGGGCGTTGAAAATCTGCGGGGAGGTTCTCTCGGCTTTGAGACGCTGAATTTGGCGGTAAAGTCCGTCACCTTGGAAAACGGCGAAAAAACGGGCAGGTATTATATGCGGGACTACAGCGATTTTAACGCCGCAGCGGAAAAGACAGTCACGGAAAACGGTGAAAAAATTATTACGGCGGATATTGCGGGCAGCCGTATTGAATTTAACGGCGTAAACAGAGCTTCCGTGTCGAAATCGGCTTTCCTTGAATTTGACGGGGACGTGCTGATGACGCTTGAGATCGAACACATCGGCGGCGAAGATTTTCAGGGCTTTCACGTCTGCAACAACGGCGGCTTGTGGAAAACCCTGGACGGAAAGATCGAGCTTAAGGAAACGGTTGACCGTAAAAAAGAAAAAATACTTTTGCAGTACGGCGAAGGCGCTTGGATACACCCGGATATCGAGCTTTCGGAATGCTCTGTCATAGTCCCCGCCGAAGCGGTGGAAAGAATGAGCGGCGGGATATTTTTTCAGGAAATGAACTTGAAAGTAAAAAGAGTAAGGCTGGAAAGCGCCTGTAAGGAGGACGGCAATGGAAACGCGTCAGATTGAAAAAAGGCTTTGCGAACTGGACAGCTTTGACGAGGAACTTATTTCCGAGAACGGCTGTCCCGAGCTGAGCGAGCTTATGGAGGAGCTTATGAAAGAGGCTGGAATGTCCCGCGCGGAGCTTATCCGCAGGCTTAACACGGACGTAAACTACGGGTATCAGCTCCTGAACGGCACGCGCGTACCCACACGGGAACGGCTGATACGCATAGGTCTGCTGCTGAACGCGGACGTGGACGGGCTGCGTCATCTGCTGAGGGCTGCTTCAAAGGAAGACCTTTATGTGAGAGACATTACCGACGCAAAGGTTTTCTATGCGATAAAGCATAAAATGGAGTACGAAAAAGCCGCGCTGTTTATATGGGGGCATTCTCCCGACGAATACGAATAAAAAAGCCTTTACCCTTATTGACATACTCTGTCAATAAGGGTAATTTGCTCTCACGGGTAACAATACTTCCGTATCGCCGCCTGTCTAAAGGCTTTTCTTTTTGAAAATAATGCAGAACTGCATAACAAATCCCGATTAATATATGTTATAATTATTATGACTAATTTGCGGGGAGGTAAATAATGGCAAAATATTGTCGGTACTGCGGTGAAAAAATGAGCCGCCCGGGCGACCGTTTCTGCTACAAGTGCCGCAGGGAGGGCAGCGCGGTTGACCGATTTTACGGAAAAATACCGGAGCAGGACAAAGCCTCGCTGACCGAGGACGAACAGGACGCGCTGCGCTTTCTTGGCGTGGACAATATGATGTGCGCGGCTGTCATATTTGCATTTCCCGCGGGTTTTCTGGGCTTTGAGCTTTACAGCTTTCTCACGGGAGGCGGCTTGTGGGTCTCGCTCGGAATTAGGATTTTTCTCGTTCTTCTGCTGCTTTTTGCGGTGTATTTGGAAATACTCGGCGTACAGCTTTTCAAGCTGAGGAAAAAAACGTTTCAAAAAAAGATCAACATTTCAATTTTAAAAACGTTTTTTTCCATTGCGCACTACAGGCGCTCAATAAGGTGGGAGGACGCGTTCGCAGCCCTTATGGAACAGTTCGCTTTCGGCGAAAAAATCGCGGAAGAAACTCCGAAAACGTCCGAGGACAGCGGTTTTTGGGTATGCGGCTATGAGAATACATATTCAAGCTTCGGGTGCAGATCCTGCGGCAAAGAGAGAATTAAGAGAGGAAGGTAATTTTATGAATTACGGTTATTATTTTTTCGGGCTGTTTTTATGCGGAATTGCGTTCTTGGTCTGGCTGGCGTCGCTGGTCGTTCTTTTGACCTCCGGAACGGACGGCGGCTCGCCCGAGAAGACACAGCTGAAAAAACGTCTGAAAGGCTTTAATATCGCGCTGATAATCTTAACGGCGGTATGGAGGTTCATATGGGCAAACGCGCTTGTTCTCATTGCTGTAATAGTGCTGGCAATACTGTGCGCGGTGAACGCGGTCAAGCTGCTGAAAATGAAACCGCAGTCCGGGCAGCCGCACGTTCAGAATTACAGCGGCGGTTCGCAGCAGGAATATGTTCAGCAGCCACCGCAGGAACAACGGCAGCCGCAGAACCGCGTGTGTCCCAATTGCGGGATGCAAGCCCCCGAGGACAGCTATTTCTGCGTACACTGCGGGAAAAAGATATAAGAGAAAGGACGTGTTTTTATGGGCGTACTGGATATGCTTAACGGCATTGGTTCGCTTGGGAATATGCAAAATATGGCAAATGAACTCATCTCGCGTAAAAAACCCGGGCAGCTTTGCCACAATTTGTGTCCCGTAAACGATATGCGGTGCGAGACTTGCCTTGCGGAGCAGCAGAAAATACTTGAAGAGCTGGCGGAATTGCAGCAGCTTGAGACAGCGTTGGACAACATAAAAAATAAGCAAAGCGTTACCCCCCCCCCGAAAACAAATGTTCGCTTTGCGGTGCGCCGATTGAAAAGGGCGAAAAAGAATGCCCTTACTGCGGAACAAAATACTCGGCGGAAACGGTCTTTGGCGATCTGCCTCCGACGGAGCTTGAGCGGGATAATCTGCTGCTTGAAAAATCGACTGCGGCTTTTGCGCTTTTCAGCGCGCTGTATAAAAAGCAGATCGGCTATAAAATGGAAAACAGCAGTCTGCCTGCGATAGTAAAGGGCATGATGAAGATGAGCAGAACCGTTGAGGAAAACAACATGGTCATGACCTCCGCTCAAATCAGACAGGGAGCGCAGGACAACGGGTTAAGCTATCCCGCCTACATATCGGGAGTAATGTCGGGAACTTATAAATCCGTACCGCAGATAAATATGGAAAGGATTAGAGAAGCAACTACTAAAATGCGGGAGGAAAATGAACGTTACCGCGCCGAAAACCGGCGTATAGAAATGGAACGGCAACAGCGGCAAAGAGAAAGCAGTATGAACAGCTATAAGCGACAAATGGAGTATATTGCTTCAAAACCTGCCCCTAAATACAGTGGAGGACCCGGTCCCAGTTCAACGGGTTCGTGCTGCGGAAATTGCAGGTATTATATGGTTCACGACAATAAGTGCGCTTACAGTAAATACCGTTACCCTACGGGGGCAAGCGACTATTGCAGTGATTATATTTCAAAATAATTAAGACAGGTCTCTCGCTCCTGTGTACGCAAATATAAAATCAAAATAACGAAAGGACGTGCTTTTATGGGCATATTGGATATGTTTTCGGGGGCGGGAAACGGTCTTATCGACCTTATCACGCCGACGAAAAAGCCGGGAGAATACTGTCCCGTTGACTGCAGAATAAACGATATAAGGTGCGAAGCCTGTCTGGCGGAGCAGGATAAAATACGCGCCGCTCTCGACGAGCTTCAGAACCTTGAATACGCTTTTGAGGACGCACGCAGTTCTCCCCGGGAGGCTGAACCGCGCATTACAAAATGCACACTCTGCGGCGCGCCGATAGAAGACGGAGAGCAAAACTGCCCCTACTGCGGCGAAGCGTATCCCGCGGGAACGGCCGCGATAGACATACCGTCAAGCGAAGCCGAACGGGACAATATTCTCCTGCAAAAGGCTTCGGAAATTTACAATATGTACGCCGCGCTCAGAAAACGTGGCTACGAAAATATGAACAGCGATATGAAAGGCAAGCTGCCTGGTTTTCTCGGCGGGGCGGCAGGCTCGGTCTATTTCGCGGCAAGCAAGTTTGTGGATATGTCGCCGCAGGAAATACGGCAGCAATCGCGGCAGAACGGCGTTGGTTACCGCGATTATGTTATGGGCGTATTGCAGGGCGTATATAAGAGTTCGGGAGACATAAGGCTTCAGCAGCTTAGCGATTTATCCGCGCAAGGCCGTGATATTGCTATGGAAAACAGCGCAAGAATGAGAGCGGAAAACGAACGTTACCGCGCCGAGATACGGCAGATAGATCAGCAGAAAAACCAACAGATAAACCGTCTGCGTCAAGAAAGATTGGAAATGAAGAAAAAAGCGGATCTGGATCGTATTAAAAGCACTAACTACTATGGCGGCGGCAGCGGAGGCGGTTCGTCAAAATGCTGCGGAACCTGCAAATATTACGGAGCGGGAAAGTGCTGCGCTATGGGCGGAAAATGGGAAGGGCTCAGCAAGAATGCAAGCGAATACTGCGGCTGGTATGATTGGAAAAATTAAAAAGAGGTGCATTTTATGGGTTTGATAAAAGCGTTCACAAGCAGCGCAATGTCCTACATAAGCGACCTTTGGGAGGACTATATATACTGCGATTCCCTTGACGGGAACATCCTTGTTATGAAAGGCAGGGCAAGAAAAAGCGCGGGAGCGGGCGGCAATGCAAACGAAAACGTCATCACCGACGGCAGCCGCATAGCGGTAAACGCGGGGCAGCTTCTGATATTGGTGGAAAACGGCAGGATAATCGACTTTACCGCCGAGCAGGGCGGCTACGAATACAAAAGCGGTACTTCCCCGACAATGTTCTGCGGCGATTTCGGCGAGGCGCTGAAAATTTCCTTTGAACAGATGTCGGCGCGTTTCGCTTTCGGCGGCATGGCGGGGAACGATCAGCGGGCGTACTTCGTCAACACCAAGGAGATACCCAACAACCGCTTCGGCTTCGGGAACGTCCCCTACCGCGACGGCGAGTTCAATATGACCATACTTTTGCAGGGCTTCGGCGTGTTCAGCTATGAAATAACCGACCCGATAACGTTCTACACCAATGTCTGCGGCAACGTGGCGGACAAATATATGAAGTCCTCCATAGAGCCGCAGCTTAAGGCGGAGCTGCAAAGCGCGGTGCTGCCCGTCCTCGGCGAGCTGGCGGAAAGCGGCGTACACTACGACCGCCTTTCGGGTCAGACGGAAAGAATAACCGAGCTGCTGCAAAGCCGTCTCGAGGAGCATTGGAAAAAGGACAGGGGTATCGAGATAAAGACCGTAGCTTTCGGCAATATCCTGCCAGACGACGAAAGCGTCGACAAGATACGGCAATTGCAGGAATCCCGCGCGTATTCGGGCAACACGGCAATGCTGGGCGCGAGAGTTGGCGCGGCGCAGGCTTCGGCAATGGAGTCGGCGGCGGAAAATTCGGCGGGAGCGGTCACAGGCTTTATGGGTATGAATATGGCGCAGAACGCGGGCGGCGTGAACGTCGGCGAGCTTATGCGAATGCAGACTGCTCAGCCGCCTCAACAAACTCAGTCCGCGGTTCGGCAGCCCGCTCCCTCGGGGGACGTGTGGGTATGCGGCAAATGCGGTATGGAGAACACTATGCGGTTCTGTCCCGGCTGCGGCTCGAAAAGACCCGAAACGGCGGTGTGCGGAAGCTGCGGATTTGAGATACCCGCGCAGTTCGCGGAAATGAAATTCTGTCCCAATTGCGGAAAGGAGAGATAGCCTTGGGATTTTTTCAAGCGGTAAACGGCTCGGAAATGAACGCGGAAAAGCTTTCCCGCTTTTGGGGAGAAGCCCGTCCAGAGCGGGCGGAAAACGGCGTCAGGGTGATCCTGCGGGAAAACGAGGTTCTGATACATATTAAGGACGGAAAAGCCGCCGACGTTATTGCCGAAGCGGGAGGATATATTTACCATTCGGACATTGAAAACAGTCCCGATACGAAATCATATGCGGAGGTATTCGACGGGTTTTCGGAGAGACGCGCCGGATTTTTCGGAGATAAAGAAACGGTAATTATTTCCGTAACGGGCGGAGTATCTCCCGGAAATTTTGGGAAAGCTCTGTCGGAGCTTGCGGGAGAAAAGGCGGTCAGAGAAGTCCCGTCCGCTCCTGTCAGTCAGCCCGGCGGCGGCTGGATATGCTCCTGCGGGACGGAAAACACGGGCGTTGCCGGATTTTGCAAAAAGTGCGGAAACGCCCGCCCGCAAACTGCGGAAACCGCCGCCGAACCCGAAAAGAAATACGTCCCCGAGCCGCAAAGTCCCCAAACGGCTGACGTTCCCGCAAGATCCGGCGTTATGTGGATATGCGGAAAATGCGGCAGCAAAAACGAATACAGCTTCTGCAAAAACTGCGGAGCGTCCCGCACAAAGGACAGCGAAATATGCAGCAAACCGAAACCCGCCTATACCCCGCCGCAGCAGGAAATATTCGGTTCTTCGTCGGGCAGCTGGATATGCGGGAATTGCGGAAATAAAAACGAATACAGCTTCTGCAAAAGCTGCGGGGCGTCCCGTCCGGCGCGGTAAAAAATACAGGGAGGGATAATTATGGGTTTTATCGAAACAGCGGCGGTTGAAACCTCCGAGGAGCTTGCGGGGATATGGTCGGACTTTATTGATATAAGCAAATTCGCGGCGAAGAGCAGGATATACGCCGTCCGCAAAAAAATAACCGACGGAACAAGAGTATTTTTAAAAAGCGGTCAGTCGCTCGTTATGATGTCGGACGGGAAAATTTCCGATTATATATCGGGCGCGGGCGCGTTTGTTTTTCACAGCGCGTTTGAGCCGTTCAAATACACCGGCAAAAGCGGCGGACACTACGGCGCGGTTTACGGCGAACACCCCGAATTTTTCGGCGGATATTCGGAAAACGCGGCGTGCTATTTGCTGAACATGCCCGAACGGATAAAGCTCCCCTTTGAATTTTCGGCGGCGGCGTATTACGATAAGGTCTGCGGTTTCGATGTTTTTTTGCAGGGCGGCGGATATTTTTATATCGGCACAGCAAATGCGCTTTCCTGTTTTGTAAGATCGGGAACCGACTGTGAAAAATTCGCGGGAGCGGGCGTGCCGAATATCTCCGATGAGGAAAAAGAAAGCCTGTCCGCGAATTTCGGAGAAATTCTGAAATCGGCTTTTTTATCAATGCGCGGGCTTGATATAGAGTACGGAAAGCTCATATACAGCACCGATAAGATCATACCGTCAATAAACGCCGACCCGCAGATCAAGCGTTATCTTAAAAACGGCGAAGAAATTTCGGATATAGAATTTACAAGCATTTTCCCCGACGAGGACAGCGTTAAAAAAATCGTGAAAGCACGGAGAGAAAACGGTTAGGAGATATTTATGGAAACGGAAAAATTTGAAATAAAAGAGAAATTCGTGCTTGTGCCGAATCTCGGACTTATTGCAATTGCTTCGTTTTTACTGTTGCTGCACATATCGTGTGAAATCGGAAAATTTACGGGTATGATCGTGTTATCTGTTTTGCTTATAACAGGCTCTGCGCTGCTCGGGCTCGGCACGCTGGCTCTTGCAAATCTTAAAGGTACGGTAGAAGCCGATACAGACGGCGTTAATATAAAAATATCTCTTTTCGGAATAAGGCTGTCCGAAAAGAGATATGAATACGGCGATATTAAAAATATGAGCTGCAATGCGGAAAGACATTTTACCAAGCTTGAGAAATATCACGAAATGGTTCTTATTTTTATATTTACCGACGGAAAAAAGCTTCGTTTTTCCAAAAGGCTTAAAATCAAATTCAACCTTGACAGAAAAGATCCCCGTTCTTATAACATCGCCGTCGCGAACGAGCCTATGAAGCGGATGTATAATTTTGTAATGAACCAAAGAACAACGGAATATTATGAAAATAATCCGCAGAATTAAAATTTACCGCCTAATATAATACCGCCGTTAAAAAATTGTACTGAAAACAGCGTTAAATATAAATTTGCCGCCGTAAGCAAAATTTCCTAAAAACTCTTGATTTTATTAAAAAAATATTGTATACTTTCTTAATACTATAAAATAAAAAAGGAGAATGATAATTATGTGTACGGCAGCGACATACAAAACAAAGGATTTTTATTTCGGAAGAACGCTGGATTACGAGTTTTCCTACGGCGACAGCGTTGCTGTCACCCCGCGGAATTTTCCCTTTGATTTCCGCAGTATGGGCAGGCTCGGTTCTCATTACGCCATGATCGGTATGGCGCATATCGCGGAAAATTACCCCCTTTATTACGACGCGGTGAACGAAAAGGGTCTTGGAATGGCAGGACTGAATTTTGTCGGCAGCGCGGTCTACGGCGAAAAAATTCAGGGCAGGGACAATGTCGCCCAGTTTGAGTTTATCCCGTGGATACTCTCGCAGTGCGGCTCGCTGAACGAGGCAAGGGAGCTTCTGGAGCGTATCAATATAGACAACGAGCCGTTCAGTGACAAGCTGCCCCTTTCGCAGCTCCACTGGATAATCGCCGATAAAAACGGGGCGGTAACCGTGGAGGCGGTAAAGGACGGGCTGAAAATTTACGATAACCCCGTCGGGGTGCTGACGAACAATCCCCCGTTTGATATACAGATGTATAATCTTAACAATTATATGAGCCTGTCGGCGGAAACGCCCGCGAACAGCTTTTCGGACAAGCTGCCGCTGACGGCTTACAGCAGGGGAATGGGCGCACTGGGTCTGCCGGGCGACCTGTCCTCGCAGTCGAGATTTGTGAGGGTGGCTTTCGTGAAAATGAACTCCGTTTCGGGCGACTCGGAGGCGGAGAGCGTGGGGCAGTTTTTCCATATTCTCGGCTCGGTAGACCAGCAAAGGGGCTGCTGCGACGTTGGCGGCGGCAAGTACGAGGTAACGCTCTACACCTCCTGCTGCAACGCGGACAAGGGGATATACTACTACACGACCTACGGCAACCACCGCATAACCGCCGTGGATATGCACCGCGAGAACCTTGACGGCAGCGGTCTTATATGCTATACTCCCGTGACCGAGGAGCAGATCGAGTTTCAGAATTAAATGCGTTTATAAAAACGGCGGGGATTTCCGAAAATTTCGGAAGTCCCCGTTTTTGCGGTTGAAATATTTTCGGAAACATGGTATACTTAATAAAAAACGGAGAACGGAAATGATAAGAAAATACGAAAATACCGACCTTGAACGCATTATGGAAATATGGCTGTCCTCAAACCTTGAAGCTCACGGTTTCATACGGCGGGAATACTGGCAGGACTGCTTCGCCGAGGTCTCCGAAGCAATTCCCCGCGCGGAGGTCTACACGGCTTTGCGCGGCGGCGAAATAGCCGGCTTTATCGGTCTGAACGAGAGCCGCATAGAGGGCTTTTTCGTGGACGGCAGGCACCGTTCCAATGGATTGGGAAAATCCCTGCTGGACTTCGTCAAAACGCTGTATCCGAAGCTGTCCCTCTGCGTGTACGAAAAAAACGTCAGAGCGGCGGAATTCTACAGGCGGGAGGGTTTTGTGCCCGTCAGAAAAATTTCCGACATATCCACGGGCGAAACCGAAATACTTATGCGGTGGGAAGAAAAACGCATACCGTACAATCTGTAGGTGATATTATGGGAAATATTATTCTGGACGTAAATTTCTTTCACAGGGACGTGCTTGAGGTTGCTCCCGATTTAGTGGGAAAGCTCATTGTCAGGACGTTTGAGGACGGTTCGGAAGTTTCCCTGCGGATAACCGAGGCGGAAGCCTACCGGGGCGAGGAGGACACAGCCTGCCACGCCAGCAAAGGGAAAACCGAGCGTACAAAAATCCTCTATGAAAAAGCGGGGACGGTATACGTCTACCTTTGCTACGGAATACATTGGCTGATGAACGCCGTCACGGGAGAGGAAGGACAGCCGCAGGCGGTGCTGTTCCGCGCCTGCGAGGTTTACAGCGGTCCCGCAAAGCTGACAAAAAAGCTGGGTATTGACAAAAGCTTCAACGGGGAGAGCTTCTGCGGAAATCCCCGCATACGGATAGAGGACGACGGTTTCCGCCCGGAAATCGAGGCTCTGCCCAGGGTCGGCATAGACTATGCTACTTCCGAATATCGGGATATACTTTGGCGGTTTAAAGCGGTTGACAGGCAACCGTAGGGGACGGGTTTCCCGTCCCGCGGTTAAAATTTAAAGAAAAGAAGCTGTGATTTATGTTAAATCTGATTTTAGGCGGAGCGGGCTGCGGCAAGTCTTACGAAATGACAAACCGTATCGAAGCCGCCGCAAAAGCGGGCAAGAACGTTCTCATAATAATCCCCGACCAGTTTTCGGCGGAGTTCGACAGAAGCCTTTACGAGCGGCTGGGCATGGTTTTGTTCAACCGCTTGGACGTGCTTTCATTCGACAGGACGGCGCGGGACGTCTTTATCAGACACGGCGGTCTGAAAGGCAGATACGCCGACGATACGGTGAAAAAGGTTATGATGTACCGTGCGCTTGCGGAAATTTCCGAGCGGGACGGACTGCTTTTCTACGGCAGACAGGCTAAGTCCCCCTCTTTTGCGGAAAGCAGCCTGGAGATCGTAAAGGAACTTACCGTGAACGGCATTACCGCCGAGGTTCTTTCCGCCTGCGCGGACAGGCTTGACGAAAGCGTTCGGGACAAGACCGCCGATATCGCCCTGATATACTCCGAGTATTGCAGGATACTCTCCCAAAGCGGCTACAAGGACAGCGGCGGGGACGTTTCCGAGGCTGCCGCGCGGGCGGCGAAGCACGGCTATTTCGCGGGGAAAACCGTCTATATCGACGCGTTCAAAAGCTTTACCGCCGACGAATACGCCATGCTGAACGTGATGATCGCCCAAAGCGAAAGCGTGACGGTATGTCTGCCCACCGCCGACGCGCAGTCTGCGGAATACTCCGTGTTCGCGGCGGTCAACAGAACCGTAAGCAAGCTGACGGGAGCCGCCGCCGATTTGGGCGTAAAGACCGTAAAAACAATGCTGACCGAGCCGAAACGCTTTAAAGCTCCGGAGCTGGCGTTCTACAGCGCAAACGTGCTGAGGAACGTGCGCGGCAGGTTCGGCGGGGAAAACCGCGCCGTAAAGGTGTACCGTTCCGCGGACAGCTACGGCGAGGGAGACCTTGTTTGCTCCGAGATACGCCGCCTTGTTATGGAGGAGGGCTTCCGCTACAGCGACATAGCCGTCCTCGCAAGACAGAAAGAGCTTTATTCGTCGGTCATGGAAAGCGCCTTCGAGCGTTACGGCATACCGTTCTATACCGACGACAGCCGCACCGCCGCCCATAAGTCCCTGTTTATTTTTGTGAGGACAGCTCTCGCCCTCGCGGCGGGCAAAAGCGCCTCCACCGAGGATTGGCTAAGGTACATGAAAACGGGTATGGCGGGTCTGACCGACGAGGAGATCGCCGCCGTTGAGGACTGCTGCTACAAATGGAACATCGAGGGCGGGATGTGGGAAAAACCCTTTGAATACGACGACGTTCGCTTCGGCGCGGAGCAGGTCAGGAAAAAGGTCACCGAACCGATTTTCAAGCTTCGCCGCGCTATGGCGGACTCGGACGGAAAAGGCTTCTGCGCCGCGCTGGTAACGTTTTTCGATGACGCGGGTCTGTACGGCAGTCTCCAAAGCTTCTGCGAAAACTGCACAAGCGAGGACGCAGCCGCCTTAGCTGCGGTGCGTGAGATAAAACAGCTCTGGGAGCTGCTCTGCGGACTTCTGGAAACTCTTGACAGGGCGCTTGCGGACGCGAAAATAAGTCCCGCGGACTTCGCGGAACTTTTCTCTGCGGCAGCGTCGGGACTTAAGCTGTCCTCGCCGCCCCAAACTCTGGACTGCGTGCAGTTCGTGGCGGCGCACACGGCGCGTCTCGCCGAGCCGAAAGCGGTTTTCGTGATAGGCGCGAACGAGGGGGCGTTCCCCTATGCGGCTAAGCCCTCGGGACTTTTCAGCGACCGGGACAGGCTCGCCCTGGAAGCGGCGGGGATAACCCTTTCCGGCGGCTCGGCGGACAAGCTTGACGAGGAGCGTTTCGCGGCGTACTCCGCCCTTTCCATGGCTTCGGAGCGGCTGTGGATCACCTATCCCGTTTCGGATATCTCGGGCAGACAGCTTTACCCCTCGTCAGTGGTGAACCACGCGGAGGAAATTTTCGGAAAGGACGTTGCTACGTCCTTTGAGCAGCGTGGACTGCTGCCGTTCTGCACAACGGCAAGAGCGGCGTATTACCAGTATGTGCGGAACTACCGCCGCGGCGACGCGGATTCCGCAAGTCTGAGAAAGGCTCTGGAGGAACTTCCCGAATACGCGGAGCGGCTGGAGTACCTTAAAAATATCGAAAACTCGGCGGAACACAGCCTGTCCCCCGAAACGGGCAGACGACTTTTCGGCAGGAACATTTCCATGTCCGCCTCACGGTTTGAGGACTATATGAAATGTCCGTTCAAATACTACTGCCAAAAGGGTCTGAAGCTCTACCCGCCTCAAAAGGTGGAGCTTGACAGTCCCTCACGGGGAACGGCTATACACTACTGCCTGAGCGAAACCCTCCGCGAAAAAAGCCGCGATGAATTTATCGCCATGAGCCGTGAGGACATTTTGAAGCTCGTGAAAAAGCATTTGGGCGAATACTACCGAAGCGACGCGGTGGGCGGCGATTACGGCAAGACAAAGCGTTACAAGGCGGCGTTCGCCAGACTTTCCGACACGCTGGCGGACATTCTCGAAAGGCTTGCGGAGGAGTTCGGGCAAAGCAAGTTCGTCCCCGAGGGGTTCGAGTACACCCTGCGCAGGGACGGCGACGAAGACCCCTTGAAGCTTGTCACCGAAAGCGGCATAACCGTTTGGTTCGAGGGTACGGTGGACAGGGTGGACGTTTACCGAGGCGATGCTGAGACATACGTCCGCGTTATCGACTACAAGTCGGGCGTAAAGGAGTTCCGTTACGAGGATTTGCTTTACGGCGTTAATATGCAGATGCTGCTGTACCTTTTCGCCGTCACCGACGGAAACAGCCGTGGACGCTTTTCGGGGGACGTTCCCGCAGGAGTGCTATATATGCCCGCAAAGGACGCGGCGGCGGGTCTGGGACGGAACGACGGCGAGGAGGCCTTGCGGGAAGTCCTGAACGGCACATACAAAATGAAGGGCGCGGTGCTTCGGAACGACGACGTTATCACCGCCATGGAAAAGGACTGCGGCGGCGTGTTTATCCCCGTGAAGAAAACCTCAGGAGGGTACTACGCTTATTCCAAGCTCGTCACCGCCGAGCAGCTTGAAAACCTGCGGAAATATTCCTACAGGCTGCTTGAGGAGACCGCCGAAAATCTGGCAAAGGGAAAAGTGGAAGCGCTCCCGCTGGCGGACGGCGAGGGCGCGCTGCCCTGCGGTTACTGCGACTATAAAAGCGTGTGCGGAAACTATCCTCCCGACAGGTTCAGGGAGTACGCCGGCAACGCTTACGAGCTTATAGAAAAAATCATGAACGGAGATGATACCCAATGAGCCAATGGACAAAAGAACAGCTTGACGCCGTTACAGCCCGTGGAACGGGAGTTATCGTCTCCGCGGCGGCGGGAAGCGGCAAGACCTCGGTGCTTGTGGAAAGACTGTTGGGAATACTTTCCGACACGGAAAACAAAATGCCCGCCGACAGGCTTGTGGTGGTAACGTTTACCAATGACGCGGCGGAGCAGATGAAGCAGCGGCTCTCGGCGGCTCTGTCGGAAAAGATCGCCCGCGAGCCTGACAACCTGTGGCTCTGCCGTCAGCAGTCCCTGCTTCGGACGGCGAAAATATCCACCATACACTCGTTCTGCTTCGACCTGATACGGGAGAATATTCAGTCTCTGGACGTTTCGGCGGGCTTCCGCATACTGGACGACGCCGAGGAAACGCTGCTGAAACGGCGGGCGGCGGAGAACGTCTTTGAAAAGCTTTACGGCGAAACGCCCGAGGAAACGGAACGTCTGGCAGGATTTTTCAGCGGTTCCCGCCGAGGGGACGAGGAGCTTGAGGAAACAGTGCTGAAGCTGTACGAGTTCCTCACGTCCATACCTTTTTACGAGGATTGGCTGAAAAACGCGGCGGACAGGTACAAAAAAGGCTTCGACCCCAATACCGACCCGCTTGCGAAGCTTTACCTGAACCGTCTGGAGGAGGTTTACCGCCGTCTCGCGGGACAAGCCGAATACGCGGGAAAGCTTTACTTCAAGCTTTGCGGAAAGGCATCCGACGCGATCGAGGTGGAAACGGACAGGATAAAGCTCATGCTGAAAAATCTGAGCCGCACCGAGTACGGCTGGGACGAGCGGGTGGTTCAGCCTCCCGCGCCGAAAACGCGGATAAGCTTTCCCCGCAGTATGACCGACGCCGAGAAGGAGACCGCCGAGCGGATAAAGGATATTCGGAACAGGTACAAAAAGGAGCTTGACAAAACGGGCGGCGGCGTATTCCGTCTGGAAGAAATCGCCGACGACTACCGTGTGCACGGGGAAATACTGGAAAGTCTGAACGGCGTGATAATGCTGTTCGCGGCGGAGCTTGACAAGCTTAAAACCGAAAAAAACGCTCTCGGCTTTTCCGACGCGGAGCAGCTTGCGATAAGGCTTCTTGCGGAAAAGGACGGGGACGGAAACATCGTTGCCACGCGGCTTGCGCGGGAGCTTTCCGACTACTATGGCATGATAATGATAGACGAGTTTCAGGACGCCAATGACAATCAGGACTTGATCTTCAAGCTGCTGTCCAAAGGCGGCACAGCCGAAAAGGGCGGGACAAATCTGTTCGCGGTGGGGGACGTGAAGCAGTCCATCTACAGCTTCCGCCAGGCTAACCCCAAGCTGTTCACAAACGCACTTGCGGTCGCGGAAAGCTATACGGGCGCGGACTTTTCGGGGACGAACGCGGCTATATTTCTCAACAGGAACTTCCGCAGCAGCGAGGAAGTCGTCGGCTTTGTGAACTACGTTTTCGGCTGCGTGATGAGCAAAGCCGCGGGCGGGATAGACTACACCGAAGCGGAGGCTCTCGTCAGGGGATTGGATTACCCAGAGGGAGACAGAACTACGGAGATAATAACAGTTCCCGACTGCGAGAACGACGAAAACGCCGAGGCACGCGCCGTAGCCGCTCGCATAAAGCGTATGCTCGGTACGGAAACCGTGTTCGACAAAGGAACGGTCAGACCCTGCCGTCCGGGCGATTTCTGCATACTGCTTCGCAATAACAAAAACGCGGAACGGTATGTGGCGGAGCTTGCCGGCGCGGGCATAAAGGCTTACGCCGAAGAGCCGGCGGGATATTTGCAGTCCCGGGAAATATCGGCGCTGACAAGCTTGCTGGCGGTTATCGACAATCCCATGCAGAATATCCCGCTGGCGGCGGCGCTGATGTCCCCCATGTTTATGCTTACGGCGGACGATATGGCGCGGCTTGCGGAAGTCAAGGGCGGCAATGAGGAACGGTACTTCCGCGCGATAAAGCGGGTGCTGGAGGGCGGCACGGATATCGGTGCGGACGAGCCCCTTTACGGCAAGCTGGAAAAATTTATGTCCCTGTTCGGCAAGCTGCGGTACTGTGCCGCTTCCCAGACATTGGAACGCTTTATCAGAACAATATACGACAGTACGGATTTTCTGTCGGCGGTGCAGGTCTATAAAGACGGCAGCCAGAAGCGGGCAAATCTCCGCCTGCTGCTTGACGTTGCGGAAAGCTACGAGAAAAACTCGGGCGGCGGCTTGTCGGGATTTGTGCGTTATATAAACATGATAATACGGCGGGGCGGCGACCTGAAACGGGCTTCTGCGGTTTCTCAAGCGGAGGATACGGTTTCCGTCAAGACCATACACAGGTCAAAGGGATTGGAGTACCCGTTCGTGTTCCTGTGCGGTTCGTCGGGACATTTCAACGAGGAGGACCTGAAACGCAGGATACAGATAAATTCCGAGTACGGCATAGGCTTCGGGATACAGGACAGGGAACGGCTCAGGCTCTATAATTCTTTCCCGCAGGAGGTGCTGAAGGAGCTGAACAGGGGAAACGCGAAAAGCGAGGAAATGCGGCTTCTGTACGTTGCCCTGACAAGAGCGAGGGAACGGCTTTTCATCACCGTCCCCGACAGCAAAAAGGTTCGCGGGGAGATAGCCTCCATGCGCTCCGAAGTAATTACGGGCGGCGGGGTAACTCCCTCGGCGGCTGCGGGAGCAAGGTCAATGCTGGATTGGATATCCCTGGCAATGCTTGTTCACCCAGACGGGGAATGGTTCAGGGACGGCGAGTTCGTCCCCCTGAAAGAAACGGAAACGGCGGTCAGAGTTTGCAAAGCCGATACGGACGGGGAAAACGTCCCCGAAACGGAAGATGCGGAAACCGTCCTGCCCGACGAGGATAAGGTGAAACGGCTGCTTGACGGCTTCGCGTTCGTCTACGACGGCGAGCTGACGGACAAGTCCGCAAAGGTGACGGTGACGGAAATTTCCAAAAGCGCGGACGGAGACAGGCTTTTCCTGCGACGTCCCGAATTTGCCGAGGCGGGAGGACTTACCGCCGCCGAAAAGGGCACGGCGGTGCATACCTTTATGCAGTACGCCGACTTTTCCGCCGCCGAAGCCGATCCCGCCGCCGAAGCGGAAAGACTCGCGGAGCGGGGCTTGCTCACTCCCGAGGAGAGCGGGTCGCTGAATATCGGGCAGATAAAGGTGTTTTTCGCCTCGGAGCTGTACGGCAGAATAAAAAAATCCGACAGTATCCGACGGGAACAGAAATTTTTAATCAAAAAATCCGACGCCGCTCTTGACGATGAGAGACTTATGGAGTATAATGATAATAGTATGCTGCAAGGCATTGCCGACTGTATGTTCGAGGAGGACGGAGAGATCGTCCTTATCGACTACAAGACGGACAGGGGCGCGGGAGAGAAAACTCTCGCTGACAGATACGACCTGCAAATAAAGCTGTACGCCGCCGCTCTCGGCAGGATATTCGGCAAACGGGTCAAGGAGGCGTATCTTTACTCTTTCGCTCTCGGACGGGCGGTAAGGGTACTGTAGACGCTCCCATGAAAAGACATTGAGGAGGATTTTACATGGCAAATCAATCGGCTCAGCGCACGTCCAGAAAAACGGGCGGTATCAACGCAAACTTTATCGGCATGGTCTTTCTCGGCATCTGTATGCTTATAGCGGGACTTTCCATCGGCGGCGGGGTAAGAAAGCTCAACAAAACCATTGAGGAAAAGAATTTCGCGGCTTCAAGCACTGTCACGGTACCGGACAGCATGGGCGTTTCGCAGAAAAAATATCTGAACGAGACCGACGCGGGCGAGTACCTTAATATTACCCCGGAAAAGGTATTGAACCTGATAACCTCCGGCGAGATCACGGAGTACATAAAGACCGACGCGGGGTATTCCATTTCCGTGGAAATACTCGACGAATGGTTCGACAACGAATCCTACCAGACCAAGATAAGGGCGAACGCCGCTCCCGTCGGCGGAGAGGACGGAGACGGAGAGGACGAAACCGGCGGTACGGAGGAGTAAACAGTGCTGTTCCGAAAAAAATTTGAGAAATTTTGAAAAAACTCTTGACAAAACGCTTTGAATGGGGTATAATATCATAGTCGGCGTTTTGCGGCTTTTGCTGCGCTGCTGCGCCGAGTTCAGTAAAGCAGAACATTTTCCGTTCTCACCCTGCCGCAAAGCGAAGCAGAGGTCAATATGCGATTTTCGGACGCTGCGCCTTTCGGTGAGTATGCGCCCAAGTGATTATTCGTATGAGCGGAACGGTTCTGTTTCCGCTCATTTTTATTGCAGAAAACAGAATAAGGGCAGAACTGCTGTTCTAACCTCTTACTTCTGATTTCTAATCTCTAACAGGGGGTGCTTATCATAGGCAGCAACAGCAAAGATGTACAGATCAACGAGGAGATCAGGGATAAGGAAGTCAGACTTATCGGCAGCGACGGCTCGCAGCTTGGGGTAATGTCCTCGAAAGAAGCGTTCCGGCTGGCGGAGGAAAAGGAGCTTGATCTGGTAAAGATAGCTCCGCAGGCAACGCCGCCCGTCTGCAAGATCATGGATTACGGAAAGTACGTTTTCGAGCAGAGCAAGCGCGAAAAGGAAGCGAGAAAAAATCAGAAAACCGTTGAGATCAAGGAGATAAGAATGTTCTCTACGATAGACACCAACGACTTCAACACAAAAGTAAATCAGGCAATCAAATTCCTGAAATCGGGAGACAAGCTGAAGGTATCCGTGCGTTTCAGAAAGCGCGCTATCGCTCACCCGCATCTGGGGGAGGAGCTTCTTGAAAAGTTCAAGGAGGCTTGTTCCGAGTTCGGCACAGTTGAAAAGCCCGGCAAAATGGAAGGACGCGCACTTGTGATGTTCGTTTCACCAAAGGCTTCAAAATAAATACAGCCGGTAACGGATCGGCGTGCGGGGACGCGTTCCCCGCACGGTTCCGACCGCTTATCGGGATCAGGGACGGTTCTCCGTCCGAATTAAAGGAGGATATATTATGCCAAAGCAAAAGACACATTCGGGCGCTAAAAAGCGTTTTAAGCTCACAAAAAACGGTATGGTAAAGTACCAGAAGACCAACAGACGCCACAGGCTCACTCAGAAAGCCACCAAGCGCAAGAGGATCAACAGAGCGGCAGGTTACACAGGCTCCGCGAACACAGCGACGGTAAAGCAGCTTATTCCTTATAAATAAGGGCTGACCGAACGCATGGGCGGGAAGCGGGTTCTTCTTGCTTCTTGCTTTTAAAATTCTGAAATTTCTAATACGGAGGTAAAATATTATGGCTCGTGTTAAGGGAGCAATGGCTACTCGCAAGAGAAGAAATAAAACGCTGAAGCTTGCTAAAGGTTACTGGGGCGCAAAGAGCAAGCACTTCAAGATGGCTAAAGAAGCCGTTATGAAATCGGGAAATTACGCTTACATCGGCAGACGTCTCAAAAAACGTGATTTCAGAAAGCTCTGGATCACAAGAATTTCCGCCGCCTGCAAGATGAACGGCATGAACTATTCCACGTTCATGAACGGTCTTAAAAAGGCGGGCGTTACTCTGAACAGAAAAATGCTTTCGGAGATCGCTATCAATGACGCCGCAGGCTTTACGGCTCTCACCGAAAAGGCAAAGGCGGCTCTCAACTAAAACTGTTCAAAGGTCAGAAGCGATTTTTGCTTCTGACTTTTTGCGCTAATAGAAGCAAGAATTTAAGAGGCAAGAGGCATGAAGATTATGCAGCTGATTACTTCTAAGGACAACCCCAATATCAAGCTTTACCGAAAGCTTGCGGAGAGCAAAAAACACCGCCGTGAAAGCGGTATGTTCACAATCGAGGGCATACGCCTTGTTTCGGACGCTTTTGCGGAAAACGTGAAGCTTCACTCCGTTTTTGTTACCGAAAGCTGTTTTGAGAAGATAAAACGGCGCGAGACCGCCGTACTGCCCGAAACGCTGGAAAGCCGCGGGGAAAACGTCTTTCTCATTCCCGACGCGCTGGGCGAAAAGACGTCCTCCACCGACAATTCGCAGGGGATTTTTGCCGTATGCCTAAGTCTTGACAAACCGCCGATTTCTGATACAATTAAAAGCGGGGGAAGATATATCCTGCTGCACAGGGTGCAGGATCCCGGCAATCTGGGCACGGTGATCCGCACAGCCGACGCTTTGGGCGTGGACGCGGTTTTCCTCGCGGAATGCTGCGACCTCTATAATCCCAAGACCGTCCGCTCCACAATGGGAAGCTTGTTTCGGGTGAACGTTTCCGAAACGGCGCTCGACGAGGCGTTTAAGCTTTTCGGACAGCATAACGTCCCCACGTTCGCGGCGGTGATAGATACGGAGGCGGTGTCCCTTACGGACTGCGATTTTTCCCGAGGCGGAGCGGTGCTGATAGGCAACGAGGGAAACGGTCTGCCGAAAGAGGTTTCCGAAAGGTGCGGCGTTAAAACAACGATAAAAATGCGGGGAACGGTCAACTCCCTGAACGCGGCAATGGCTGCGGGCATAATAATGTGGGAATTAGTAAAGTAGAGGATAGAGAATAGAGGTTAGAAATTTTGAACCGTGGAATGCGAAAATAGCCGGCGGCTGTTTTCTGTCTTCTATTCTCTGTCAATCTAAAAGTTGAGGTGTCAGATGGAACGTCGGAATGTTTTTGACTGGCTTTGGATCGTTAACGCTTTAGGCTGCGGAAACGTCAGAATATGGGAGTTTATGGATAACTTTTCCTCCGCGGCGGAGGCTCGGGAGGCTCTGATCGACCGCGAAAGGCGGAAAAATCTGCTCACGGAAAGAGAAAGAAATTCCGCCGACAGAACTTCCGAGGAGCAGATCAACGAGCTTATAGATTACTGCGAAAGGCGCGGTATATACATACTTACCTTTGACGACGGGCTGTATCCCGAAAGGCTGACATCGATCTACAATCCGCCCGCTGTGCTTTTCTGCCGGGGCGATATGAGCTGTCTCGAAAGCGATTTCAGCATTTCCGTGGTGGGAACGCGAAAGCCCTCCGACTACAGCGCAAGGGTGACAGCCGCGCTGGTGCGGGAGCTTTGCAGCTTCGGGATAACCGTTGTCAGCGGCTTTGCGGTGGGTATCGACATTACCGCAAATCTTTCCGCCGCAAGGTGCGGAGGAAAGACGGTAGCCGTTCTGGGCTGCGGTCTTGACAGGGATTACCCCAAGGAGAACGTCCAATACCGAGGCGAGATCGAGAAAAACGGTCTGTTTGTTTCCGAATATTATCCGCAGGCGGGAGGAACGAGAGCTTCTTTTCCCGCAAGGAACAGGATACTTTCGGGACTTTCTCTGGGCACAGTTGTTGCGGAGGCTGCCGTTAAAAGCGGCGCGCTCATTACGGCAAACCTTGCTCTAAGTCAGGGCAGGGACTTGTTCGCGCTTGCTCCACACGACCTGTTCGACAAGCGGTACGGCGGCAACGTGGCTCTCATAAGGGACGGCGCTGTCTGTCTCTGCGGTGTGAGAGACATCATATATGAATATTACGAAAATTACGGACATAAAATAGCAAATGCGGGCGCGGCGCTTGCGGCGGCTTTGGCTGACGGCACGGCGGGCAGCGCCTACAAACAGGCTTCGCTGATAGACCCGCTTTCCGGTGAAAAAAACGTTAAGACCGTCAAAAGCGTTCCCGAAGCTTCGGAAATGACGGAAATTTCCGAAACGGCGGAAAGCGAGTACGACGCTTCGCTTTTAGAGGGGGACGAAGCTAAGGTCTACAGCCTTTTGAAGGAAGCGGGAAAGCCGCTGCTGGCGGACGAGCTTGCGGAAATGTGCGGAATGGGCATTTCCGATATGCTCATGCTGCTGACCGATCTGGAGCTTGAGGGAGCGGTGGTTTCCGCGGCGGGACAGAGCTACATCGCCTGTTAGCCGCCCCGCAGCGAATTTTAACATATTTTTACAGATATAGATTGAAAGGATAGGATCAAATGTCAAAGCTTGTAATTGTTGAGTCGCCCGCAAAGGCGAAAACCATAAAGAAATATCTGGGAAGCGGTTACGAGGTTGTAGCTTCGATGGGGCACGTCCGCGACCTGCCGAAATCGAAATTCGGCGTGGACGTGGAAAACGGCTTCGAGCCCGTGTACACCGAAATAAAAGGCAAAGAAGAGCTTATCGCAAGCCTTAAAAAGGAAGCGAAAAAGTCCGATTTTGTGTACCTTGCAACCGACCCCGACCGCGAGGGGGAGGCCATTTCCTGGCATTTGGCGCAGATGCTGGACTTGCCCCTTGACGACGAGAACCGCGTGACGTTCAACGAAATTACCAAAACGGGCGTGAAAAACGGTATGGAGCACCCACGTTCCATTGATATAGACCTTGTGAACGCGCAGCAGGCAAGGCGCGTGCTGGACAGAATTGTGGGCTACAAGCTGTCGCCGTTTTTGTGGAAAAAAGTCCGCAGAGGGCTTTCGGCGGGACGGGTGCAGTCGGTGGCGGTGTCCCTGGTGGTTGACCGTGAGAAGCAGATAAACAGCTTCAAGCCGGAGGAATACTGGTCTATCGACGCGAAAATGACCGCACCCTCCTCGAAAAAGCAGTTTGACGCTTCCTTTGTAGGTATGGGCGGCAAGAAGACGGAGCTGCATTCACAAGCCGAGACGGACGAGGTGCTGAAACGTCTCGAGGGGGCGGAGTATAAGGCGGCGGACGTGAAAAAATCCGTGCGGAGAAAGTCTCCCGCGCCCCCGTTCACGACTTCCACAATGCAGCAGGAAGCCTCCAAAAAATTGGGATTTGCGGCAGCTAAGACAATGAAAGCGGCGCAAATGCTATATGAGGGCGTTGAGATCGAGGGTATGGGTTCTGTGGGTCTTATAACCTATATGAGAACGGACTCCCTGCGTATTTCAGACGAGGCGAGAGCGGCGGCGTACGAGTACATCGGCGCGGCCTACGGCAAGGATTATATTCCGAATACTCCCAAAATTTACAAGTCAAAGTCAAACGCGCAGGACGCTCACGAGGCGATACGCCCCTCGACCCCCGAGCTTACTCCCGACCGCGTGAAAAACAGCCTTACCACCGAGCAGTATAAGCTTTACAAGCTGATATGGGAACGGTTTATCGCCAGTCAGATGTCAAACGCCGTCCTTGACACGGTTTCGGTTGAGATCGAGGCGAACGGCTGCAATTTCCGCGCAACGGGATTTTCGGTGAAATTTGACGGATTTACCGTACTTTACGAGGAGTCCAAAAACGACGAAGAGGGGAAAGTCCTGCCGAATATCGAAAAGGGGGACGTTCTCAAGCTGAAAGCTATTGAGGGAAATCAGCACTTTACACAGCCGCCTGCGCGGTACACCGAGGCTTCTCTTATCAAGGCTTTGGAAGAAAACGGCATAGGCAGACCGTCAACATACGCGCCTACAATTTCAACCATTGTCAACCGTTTTTACGTTGAGCGGGACGGCAAACAGCTTCGTCCCACGGGACTGGGAGAAGTTACCACGGAACTTATGAAACAGCATTTTAAGAATATTGTGGACTCCAAATTCACCGCAACGATGGAAAGCGACCTTGACAAAATCGAGGTGGGCGAGATGAACTGGGTGGACTCCATAAGCGGGTTTTACGAGGATTTCGCGGACACCCTTTCCAAAGCCGAGGTGGCTATGGAGGGCAAGCGGGTGCGCGTTCCCGACGAGGAGACGAGCGAGGTCTGCGAGGTGTGCGGAAAGCCTATGGTTATCAAGATAGGACGGTTCGGGAAATTCCTTGCGTGCAGCGGTTTCCCCGACTGCACCAACACAAAGCGTATCGTCAAGGACACGGGGGGAGTATGCCCCAAATGCCATAAAAAGGTATTGCAGAAAAAGTCCAAAAAGGGCAAGAAATATTTCGGCTGCGAGGATAATCCGACCTGCGATTTTATGACTTGGGACACCCCCGTTTCGGACAAATGCCCCAAATGCGGCGACGGCACGACCTTGTTCAAAAAGGGCGGCAAGATGTTCTGCCTGAAAGAGGGTTGCGGGTATGAGGTTGCTATTAAAAAGGAGAAATAACGCAAATTATGAAATGTTTCTTTTGTAAATCGGATATGGAAAGCGGCTTGACAACTCACGTTGCCGAGCTTGACAAATGTATCGTAATTATTAAAAACGTCCCGTGTATGAAGTGCGGGCAGTGCGGCGAAACGGTTTATAGCGGGGACGTTGTTCAGAAAATCGAGGAAATTCTTGAAAAATGCGAAAACGCAATGACGGAAGTCGCGATTGTAAATTATAAGGATATGGCGGCTTAGAAAGGTGCAAATTATGAAAAAAATAATTTCGGTCATTTCAATAATTGCGGTATTATGCTCGTTGTCGGGGTGCAATAGGGTTGCACATGCTGCCGAAAGTATGAAGTGGGAAATAAACGCGGGTAAAATTGCTAACGAGCAGGCGGAAATTATTTTAAACTGCTTTAAAACGGGCGAAGCCGAGGAATTGGAGGCGCAATTTTGCAAAAATATTTCTTGTTCACACAATTTAAAAATGGAAATAGAACAAGCTATTGAATTTATTGACGGAAATATTATTGACGACGGAACGTGGACAGGTATGGATACTGCAGGGGAAGCAGTTGACGACGGGGAAATAACAAAATTAACTATCCGTCCAAGTTTACGCAAAGTGAAAACTGATACTGGAAAAGAATATTTAATTAAATTTGATAGTTATTTAATATATGAAAAAGATATTAATAATGTGGGAATGATAAATGTTAGAGTATATAGTGAGGAAGATTATAAAGGAAATTATGTTTTAATTGGTGGAGATTCATATTAACATAAAAATCTGTTAAACAGGGAGAATTAATTTGAACGATAAAAAAATTACCGTAATAGGCGCGGGGCTTGCGGGGTGCGAGGCGGCTTGGCAGATTGCCAAAGCGGGTCTTGACGCGGAGCTTTGGGAAATGAAACCCCAAAAATTTACCCCCGCCCACAAATACAGCGGCTTTGCGGAGCTTGTCTGCTCCAATTCGCTGAAAGCGGCGCGGCTGAACTCGGCGGCGGGACTTCTCAAAGAGGAAATGCGGCGGCTGGGTTCGCTGACCGTCCCCTGCGCCGAGGAAACCGCAGTCCCCGCAGGGGGCGCGCTTGCCGTTGACAGGGAGAGGTTTTCCGACCTTGTTACCGAAAAAATCACCGCAAACCCCCGTATAACCGTGAAACGGGGGGAAGTCTCCCAAATCCCCGAGGGGAACGTCATAATCGCCACTGGACCGCTGACGGGCGGCGGACTTGCGGAAAATATTGAAAGGCTTTGCGGGGGGTATCTCAGCTTTCACGACGCCGCCGCGCCCATAGTTACCTATCAGTCCCTCGACAAGGAGAAAATTTTCTTTGCGGCGCGGTACGGCAGGGGGGAGGACGACTACATAAACTGCCCCTTTACGAAAGAGGAGTATACCGATTTTTGGCAGGAACTAAAAGCCGCCCAGTCCGCGCCGGTGCACGATTTTGACGGGCAGGGCAAGGACGGTTTCACCGTTTATGAGGGTTGTATGCCTATAGAAGTCCTGGCAAAGCGGGGCGAGGAAACAATGCGCTACGGGGCGATGAAACCCGTGGGACTTACCGACCCCGCCACGGGGAAACGTCCCTACGCGGTGGTGCAGCTCCGCAAGGAGAACAGCGGCGGGACGCTTTACAACATTGTGGGTTTTCAGACAAACCTTAAATTCGGCGAGCAGAAACGGGTTTTTTCGATGATACCCGGGCTTGCAAACGCCGAGTTTGTGAGGTACGGCGTTATGCACCGAAATTCGTTCATAAATTCGCCGAAAGTGCTGAATGGGGATTTCTCCCTGCGTACCCGCCCGAGCCTGTTTTTCGCGGGGCAGATAACCGGGGTGGAGGGCTATATGGAGTCCGCCGCAAGCGGAATTATGGCGGGTCTGAATATGGCGAGACGGCTTAGGGGACTTGAAACCTTAGTCCTGCCGAGGGAAACAATGGTGGGCGCACTGGCGCGGTATATTTCCGATGAAACGGTAACGAATTTCCAGCCTATGGGAGCGAATATGGGGATACTTCCCGAGCTTGACGTCCGCATAAGGGACAAGCAGGAACGTTACCAAAAAATGGCGGAGAGGGCGGTTGAACAGTTGAAAGTGTATAGTGAATAGTTGACAGTTGAAAGGAGTATAAATATAAATGAAAAAAATATATTGTATTACAGCGCAGGTTGTGCTTTTAATATGGTTTTTTCTTGATATGACAGGCTTTTATTTTGGGGACGTATGCCTTGTTACGAGGTCGTATAAAGACGACGGAATATTTTTTCTGATTTACTTTACAGCTGTACTGCTGTTTATTGCGAAAGAAAAAATAGGCAAATGGGCTGTTGCGGTTTGGTCTGCAATGTGGTTTATGATTCAGTTTTTTTGCCACGAATGGTACACAATTTTTAACGGCGGATTTATGGGAACATTGGAGGGCAAATTAAAATACTTTTCGGGAACTCTGCAATGGCTGAAAACAGACGGCAGATATATACCCGACGTTTATCATACTGTTTTACATATTTTTATATTGGCTGTATTAATCAGTACAATTTTATATATCAGAAAAACCGGGAATAAAAATATTCAGATACAGAAGTAAAAATTCGGAGGAACAAAATGAACAGATGCAGCTGGGTAAATATGAAAAATCCCCTGTACATAGATTACCACGACAACGAGTGGGGTGCGCCCTGCCACGACGAGCGTATGCTGTACGAACTGCTGATTTTGGAGTGCTTTCAGGCGGGACTTTCCTGGGAGTGCATACTGAACAAGCGGCAGGCTTTCAGAGAGGCGTTCGACAATTTCGACGTTGACAAGGTGGCGCGGTACGGCGAAAAAAAGCGGGAAGAACTGCTTTCAAATGCGGCTATTGTCAGAAACAAGCTGAAAATAAACGCGAGTATCGCCAACAGCGCTGCGTTCAAGGAAATACAGCGGGAATTCGGCTCGTTTGACAAATACATATGGGGATTTACGGGCGGCGAAACGGTGGCGGAGGAATATTCGCTGAGGACGACCTCGCCGCTGTCCGACCAAATTTCAAAGGATTTGAAAAAGCGGGGTATGAAATTTGTCGGCTCGACAATAATATATTCATATTTGCAGGCGATAGGAGTTATAAACGGTCACGGAAGGGAATGTGAATTTTATGCTGGAATTCGGAACCGAAAACAGGGAAATAAATCAAAACAGTAAATGCGCTCCGTTTTTGCTTTCAATGGAGGATAACGGCGATAATTGCTTAAAAATAGTAATCACGCTGCCTAAAAACGGCAAACAAGGCGAGGGAGCGGAAGAACTGCTTACCGGCAATAAAAAATTAAACGACCTGATAATGAAGTCGTATCCTGTTTATGAAGATACGGACAACGCTTATGAAATAATATTTGAAAGATATATTATATATCAATGCCGTAACGAAAGCTACACCGCATATGACAGCAGCGAAATATGCAAAGGAAAGTATTTGATTATTTTTGAAAAATCAGAATTGCTGAATTACTATAAAGATGTAATTTTTGATTTTGACAGTGAAGAAGATAAAAAGAACAGAAAGCATTACGGAATTTATACGGAAAATCATATTATAGACGTAATTTCAAATGAACCGCCTGTAATTTCGCAAATCAGTCTAAAAACCAAATGAAAGGAAGATTAAAATGAAAATAATCGTAGACGCGTTCGGCGGGGACAACGCCCCTCTCGAAGTCATAAAAGGCGCGGCGGAGGCTGTGCAAAAACTGGGTGTGGAGGTAATTCTCTCGGGAAACGAAAAAATTATCCGCGAAACCGCCGAAAAAAACGGAATATCTCTCGATAAAATATCAATAATACATACCGAGTCGGTTATTGACATTCACGAAGAGCCTACCGCCGTTATCAAGGAAAAATCCGACTGCTCAATGGCGGTGGGTCTGAAAGCTCTCGCCGAGGGTAAGGGCGACGCGTTTGTCTCGGCGGGCAGCACGGGTGCGCTTGTGGTTGGCGCGACTTTTATCGCGAAACGTATCAAGGGCGTGAAACGTGCGGCTCTTGCGCCGATTATGCCCACCGCAAAGGGCTATATGATTTTGGTGGACGGCGGCGCGAACGTGGACTGCCGCCCGGAAATGCTCGTCCAGTTCGGCATTATGGGCAGCTGCTATATGAGCAAGGTTATGGGCGTTTCCTCCCCGAAAGTGGGACTTGTGAACGTTGGCGCGGAGGACACCAAGGGCAGGGAGCTGGAGCTTGAGGCGTACAAACAGTTTAAGACCGCTCCCGTGAGCTTTTACGGCAACCTTGAGGCGAGGGAAATTCCTTTCGGGGCGTGTGACGTGGTGGTCTCCGACGGTTTTACGGGGAACGTCCTGCTGAAGCTTTACGAGGGTATGGGCTCGTATTTCAGCCGCACCTTGAAAGATATGCTTATGGGAAGCTTCGGCGGGAAAATCGCCGCCCTTATGATTATGAAAAAAATCAAGGCTTTCAAGAAAAAAATGGACTACACCGAGGTGGGCGGCGCGGTGCTTTTGGGTATTTCAAAGCCCGTTATCAAGGCGCATGGCTCGTCCAACGGCACGGCTTTTTACAACGCAATTCGTCAGGCGAAAAACTGCGTTGAGGGCAAGGTTATCGAGGAGATAACGGCTTCTTTAACGTCCCTTGAAAGCAAGAACAAAGCCGAGGCAAAATAATAAAAATTGTTTGTAGGGGACGGGTTTCCCGTCCCGCGATACAAAATTTTTTGGGAGAATAAAAATGGATTTTACGGAATTTGAGAAAAAAATCGGTTACACCTTTAAAAACAAAGAATTATTGCACGAAGCCCTGTCACACTCGTCCTACGCGAACGAGATAAAAAACGGCAGGCACTCAAACGAACGGCTTGAATTTTTGGGGGACAGCGTGCTCTCCATAGTGGTGTCGAAGCACCTTTTCACCCACTTCAAGCACCTGCCCGAGGGGGAGCTTACCAAGATCCGCGCGTCGCTTGTGTGTGAAAAGGCGTTGTTTGAATTTTCCAAAAAAATTGATTTGGGCAAGCACATCATTCTCGGCAAGGGCGAGGAGAACAGCGGCGGACGAACCCGTCCCTCAATAGTTTCGGACGCGTTTGAGGCGGTTATCGCCGCCATATACCTTGACGGCGGAATGGAGGCGGCGGAAAAATACGTTCTGTCATTTATTCCCAAGGACTTGAACGCCAACAGCTCAAAGGCTCTCCACGACTACAAAACGGCTTTGCAGGAAATCATTCAGCGCAATCCCGAGGAGCGGGTTGAGTACGTCCTCGCCGACCAAAAGGGTCCCGACCACGACAGGATTTTTGTGGTGCAGGTGAAGCTGAACAGCAACATTATCGGTACGGGTGAGGGGCGCAGCAAAAAGCAGGCCGAGCAAGCCGCCGCCCGCGAGGCTCTGCGGTTAATGGGTTACAAAGAATGAGCGCGAAAAGGCACAGCAACATTTCGGTTTTCATACCCCATATGGGGTGTCCTCACGCTTGTTCGTTCTGCAACCAAAGGGCGATAAGCAGTACGGTTTCCGCGCCGTCCCCCGAAGAGATCGGGGAAATTCTTGCAAATGCTTGCGAAAATCTTCCCGAGGGAGACAGCGAAATAGCCTTTTTCGGGGGAAGTTTCACCGCCGTTGACAGAAGCTATATGATTTCCCTGCTTGAAGCGGCGTACCCCTATGTGCAAAGCGGCAAAGTACGGGGCATACGCTGTTCCACCCGCCCCGACAGCGTCGACCGTGACGTGCTGAAAATCCTCAAAAGCTATGGCGTGACGGCGGTTGAACTGGGTGCGCAGTCAATGGATAACGCCGTTCTTGCGGCGAACGGGCGCGGGCATACGGCAGAGGACGTGTACAAGGCTTCCGAACTTATTCGGGAATACGGCTTTGAACTGGGTTTGCAGATGATGACGGGGCTGTACCGTTCCACCCCCGAAAAAGATTTGGAAACGGCGGAAAAAATCGCGGAAATTCACCCCGATACCGTGAGGATTTACCCCACGGTGATACTTAAAAAAACCCTTTTGGGGGAGCTTTTCGAGAGCGGCGAGTACAAGCCCTACCCCTTTGAAACGGCGGCGGAAATCTGCGCGGATATGCTGGAAATGTTTGAGAGGAAAAATATCCGCGTAATAAAGCTGGGGCTTCACGCTTCCGAAACGGTGGAGGGGGATATGCTTGGGGGATTTTACCACCCCGCTTTCCGCGAGATTTGCGAGGGCATACTGTTCCGCAGAGAAATCGAAAAGCATACCGAAAGCGGCGGCAATTATACAATATATACCGCGCCAAACGCCGTAAGCAAGGCGGCGGGACAGAAAAAATGCAACATAAAATATTTTTCCGAAAAGGGAATTTCCCTAAAAATTTCAGCGGACGAAAATCTGCAAAACCGCGAGATAATTGTAAAAAGGATTTGAAAAAATGTATCTGGAATCACTTGAAATGCAGGGGTTCAAATCGTTCCCCGACAAAATAAAGCTGGACTTTCACAAGGGTCTTACCGCCGTGGTGGGACCGAACGGCAGCGGCAAGTCCAACATAGGCGACGCGGTTCGCTGGGTGCTTGGCGAACAGTCCTCGAAAACCCTGCGCGGCGGCAAAATGGAGGACGTTATTTTTGCGGGCACTACGCAGCGCAAGCCTATGGGATTTGCGCAGGTCACTCTCAATATCGTGAACAACCGGGGGCTGCTGCAAGTTCCCGCCGACAGGGTGTCGGTGACGAGAAAGCTTTACCGCAGCGGCGAGAGCGAGTACATGATAAACGGCTCGCAGGTGCGGCTTAAAGACATTTACGAGCTTTTTATGGACACGGGTCTCGGTCGGGACGGCTACTCCATAATCGGACAGGGCAGGGTCGCGGAAATAGTGTCCGCAAAATCGGGCGAACGCAGGGAAATTTTCGAGGAAGCGGCGGGAATTTCCAAATTCCGCTACAAGAAAGCCGAGGCGGAAAGACGTCTCGCGGCGGCTCAGGAAAACATTCTGCGCCTGAACGACATAATGGGAGAGCTTGAAAGCCGGGTTGAACCTCTGCGCGTTCAGTCGGAAAAAGCGGCGAAATTCCTCGAGCTGTCGGACAGGAAAAAGTCCCTGGAAATAACCGTCTGGGTCAGACAGCTTGACGATTTGAAAGCACGTTTGGAAGAAATTTCCGACAAGATACTTATAAACAAAGGCGAGTACGACGCGGTTGAAGCGGACATTTCCCGCCTTGAAGCCGAAGCGGAGGACTTGCAGGCGAAAATGGAGGCTTCGTCCCTGAAAATCGAGGAAATGCGGGAGAAGATACTGGAAGCGGAAAAGTCCAACACGCAGCTCCATTCGGACATCGCCGTTTTCGAGAACGATATTTCTCACTGCCGCGAGACCATCGCCGACATCGAAAAGCAGCAGGAGACCGCCGAAAATTCCGGCGAGGAAAACCGCCGCGTTATCGAGGAAAAGCTTGCCTTAGCCGCGAAAGCGGATGAGGACATCGCCGCCATCGAGGAGAAGCACAAGTCCGCAAGCGAGGAGCTGAACAGGCTTTCCCTCGAACAGGACAGCTTTGACAGCAAATTTTCCGACGTGAACGGCGAACTGGGCAAGCTCTACATAAGGCAGTCGGAGCTGAAGATCGCCGTGACGACGGGAGATACGGGCAAGAACGAGCTTGCGGAGCAGCTCAGGGAGTGCCGCGAACAGGAGGAGCGGCTCCGCGAAAACGGCGAGCAGCTCTCCGCAGAAAAGCGGGAGACCGAGGACGGCGTGCGAATGCTGGAGGAAAAAACCGGCGAGGTGAACAACCGTCTTTCGGGGCTTTCCAAGCTTTGGCAGGGACGGTCGGAAAAGCTGTCCCTGACGAAAAAAGAGTTTGAGGACGTAAGCTTTTCCATACGCGACAAGGAGCAGCGCATACGCATGCTCACCGATCTGGAGAACAGCATGGAGGGCTTTGCTCACTCGGTAAAGCAGGTGCTGAAAGCCTCGAAAACGGGACAGCTCCGCGGCGTGTACGGCTCGGTCGCGCAGCTTGTAAAGGTTGAAAGCAGCTACAGCCTTGCCATTGAGACGGCTTTGGGCGGAGCGCTGCAAAACATTGTGGTCGACAATGAGGAGACTGCCAAGCGGGGCATACGTCTTTTGCAGGAAACAAAGGCGGGACGAGCCACTTTTCTGCCCGTTACATCGGTAAAGGGAAACCGTTTGGCGGAGCGGGGTCTGGAGGACTGCGCGGGGTTCGTTGCCCTGGCGGTTGACATCGTGGGCTTCGACGAAAATCTGCGGGGCGTTTTCACCTCCCTTTTGGGACGTATCGCAATTGCGGAGGACATCGACGACGCCACGGTCATTGCGAAAAAGTACGGCTACAAATTCAAAATAGTTACGCTTGACGGTCAGGTCATCAACGCGGGAGGCTCTTTCACGGGAGGCTCGGCGGCGAAGTCCAGCGGAGTGCTGACAAGAAAGAACGACATAGAAAAGCTGGAAGCCGAGAAAAACAAGCTCTCACAGCGTATCGGCGAAGTTAAGCAGAGCATGGAAAAGCTTCAGGCTGAAACCGACAAGCTGGGCTTCGACATCGAAGGCGCAAAGGACGAGCTTCGGGTGATCGGCGAGGACAGGATACGCTTTGAGGCGGAAATAAAGCGCATAACGTCCATGCTGGAGCAGAACGAGTCCCAGATAGAAGCGGCGGAAGCGAACGCGAAGCGGTACGCCGAAAAAATAGAGGAAAACGACAGAAATACTGCGGAAGCGGAGGAAAATCTGCGGAAATGCGAGGAGGAAATTTCGGAACTGGAAAAGCTCGCGGCGGACAACGAGGGAAAACGTTCGGAAATAAGAGAAAAAAGGGAAAAGCTTTCGGAAAAGCTTTCGGAAATGAAGCTGTATCAGCTTGAGCGCAGCAAGGACAAGGACGCGCTGCTGTCGGAAATAAAGCAGCTTGATGAGCAGTTTTCCGCATTGGGGGACAATTCCGCAAGACTTGCGGTGGCTCTGGAGGAGCAGAAAAGAATCATCGCGGAAAAGGAAAAGCTTATCGAGGAGAGAAAGTTCTCGCTGGAAAACGCGGCGAACGCGGCTTCGGAAATAAACGCGAAGATCACCGAGGAGCAGCTTGCGAAAAGAGAAATGGAGCAAAGATCCAACGAGGGACGTTTGAAGATACGCGGTCTGACCGACGACAGGGAAAAGTTTTCCCGGGAAATGACAAGGCTGGAGGAACGCCGCACGGCGGTGCAGAACAACTACGACGGCATCATTTCCGATATGCAGGAGCAGTACGGAATGTATCTTTCCGAAGCGCGGGAGACAGCCGTTCCGGTGGAGGATCTGCTGACGGTGCAGCGGGATCTGAACGAGATCAAGCAGAAAATACGCGCCTTGGGAAACGTCAACGTGGCGGCGATAGAGGAGTACAAGGAGGTCTCCGAGCGGTACAACTTTATGCGCGGACAGCTTGACGACGTGGAGACCTCAAAGCGGGAGCTTGAACAGCTTATCGAGGAGCTGACCGACAACATGAGACGGCAGTTCAGCGAGAGCTTCAACCAAATAAACGAAAACTTCAAGGAAATTTTCGTGGAGCTTTTCGGCGGCGGACGGGCGGAGCTTACTCTGACCGACCCCGAGGACGTGCTCGAATCGGGCATCGAGATCAACGTCGCGCCTCCGGGCAAGGTCATAAAGAACCTTTCGCTGCTGTCGGGCGGCGAGCAGGCGTTTGTGGCGATAGCGATATACTTCGCCATACTCAAAATCAAGCCTGCGCCATTCTGCATTCTGGACGAGATCGAGGCTGCGCTTGACGACATTAATGTTGTCAAATATGCCCAGTATTTGAGAAATTTTACCGATACCACCCAGTTTATTCTTGTAACGCACCGCCGCGGAAGCATGGACGAAGCCGATATCATGTACGGCGTGACCATGCAGGAAAAGGGAATTTCCCGCGTGCTTAAACTGGATCAGACCTCTGCGGAAATAGAAGCGCAGTAGTTTTGGGAAAGGGGTCATACTATGAGTTTATCGGAAATGACGAAAATGTCCGAAAAGCACGCGGAGGAAATATTTTCCGAAATGCTTGCGGAGGGCGAGAAAAGCGTTTGCACGGTCAATTGCGCGGTGGTGAAAACCTCAAATATGCATTATGACCTCCGGTCGATACCGTTTGTGTGCTATGCGTCTTGTACAAGCGGCGGCAGACTGCTTCTTGCCGTTTTCGGCGCGGATATTTTTGAAGAGTACAGCGCGAAAGCTTTTGACATTTCCCTTTTAAAAAATTTGAAAATCAAGAAAAAGCTTTTCGGAGAATATCGGATAAACGCGGAATTTCCCATGGGGAACCGCAGCATAAAGCTTGAAATTTCGGTCTCTCCGAAAGTGTATAACGGCGGCTTTCCCAATCAGGATGAAAATCTTGAAAAAATGCTTGAAATACTGCGCGGATATGCGGGTTAAGCATTACACGGGTCAAAATATTCAAGGAGGTACGGTAATGAACATTTTCGGCAAAATTGCGGCAGGATTAAAAAAGACAAAGGACTCAATGATGGGCAAACTCGAGGCTCTGATGAACTCGTTTACAAAAATCGACGAGGACTTTTTCGAGGAGCTGGAGGAGCTGCTCATAACCTGCGATATCGGCGTGGAGACCTCCCTTGAAATTTGCGGGGAGCTGCGAAAAAAGGTCAAGGAAAAGGGGCTGACGGAAACGGCGCAGCTCATGTCCGAGCTGAAAGAGATAATCACCGAAATGCTTGGCGAGGACAGGCGTCTGGACGTTTCATCAAAGCCTGCGGTGATACTTGTCATCGGCGTGAACGGCGCGGGCAAGACCACCACGATAGGCAAGCTGGCGGCGCGGTATAAAAACGAGGGCAAGAACGTCCTTGTGGCGGCGGCGGACACCTTCCGCGCGGCGGCAATCGACCAGCTTGAGGTGTGGACGGAACGGGCGGGGGTCGACATTGTAAAGCACGCGGAGGGTTCAGACCCTGCGGCGGTGGTTTTTGATGCGGTAACGGCGGCAAAAGCGCGGGACGTGGACGTGCTCATCTGCGACACGGCGGGGCGTTTGCACAACAAGAAAAATCTTATGGATGAGCTGAAAAAAATCAGCCGCATCGTCAATCAGCAGGCGGAGGGCTGTTCGCTGGAAACGCTTCTCGTTCTTGACGCTACCACGGGTCAGAACGCGGTAAATCAGGCTAAACTTTTCGGCGAAACGGCGGACATTACGGGCATTGTCCTCACAAAGCTGGACGGAACGGCTAAGGGTGGCATAATCATTTCCATTCACCGCGAGCTGGGAATACCCGTCAAACTTGTGGGGGTGGGCGAAAAAATCGACGATTTGCAGGATTTTCACGCCCGTGATTTCGCGGACGCGCTGTTTGAGACGGAAACGGAGTTCGATCACAATTACGAAAGACTTACCGACGGAGACGAAGAAGCGGCGGAGACTGCCGATACCGAAAATGCTGAAAATACCGCTGCGGAAATTTCGGAAACGGAAAGCGCAAACGGAAATATGACGGAAAGAAAATCGGAAATTGCGGAAATAAAAACGGAAGCAGAAGAAATGGCGGAATATCCTGCCGATAATGATAACGCCGAAGAAAAAGCGGCAGAAACAACCACAGAACTTGCATCAAAAGAACAAACGGACGAAAATGTCCCGGAAGAGAAAAAGAGCCTGAAAGACGGAAAATTCGGATTTCTGTTCAAGGAGATCACCTTCGGAAAGAAGCACAAGGACGCGGAAAACAGCGTCGGACCGGACGATGAATAGGAGGAATTCTGCATGAAAATAATTCTTGCAACAAATAATAAAAACAAACTCCGCGAGGTGCGGGAAATTCTTGAACCTGCGGGAATTGAAGTGATAACCCAGTCCGAGGCGGGGGCGGATATTGAGGTTGAGGAAAACGGAAACACCTTTGCCGAAAACGCCTATTTGAAAGCGAAAGCCGTTTTCGACCTGACGGGACTTCCCGTTATCGCCGACGACAGCGGTCTTGAGGTGGACTTTTTGAACGGCGCACCGGGAGTTTTCTCAAGCCGTTTTGCCCCCGAGGGACAGCGGAAAAAACGCATTTTGACGGAGCTGGAAAACGTCCCCGAGGAAAAGCGGGGAGCGAATTTTACTTGCTGTATATGCTACATCGATCCCGAGGGAGAAGCCCGTTATTTCACGGGAAAGGTTTTCGGAAAAATCGGTTATGAAAACCGAGGTACAAACGGCTTTGGCTACGACCCGATTTTTATGTACGGCGACCGCTCTTTCGCGGAAATGTCCGCCGAAGAGAAAAACGAGGTCAGCCACAGAGCGGACGCTCTCAAACAGTTAAAGAATTTTTTCAGCGAATAATATCGGGAATTTTGCAGGGGTGAAGCCTGTATTTGCCCTTGTGTTAATTTTTACAGCGGGCGGATAGAGGTTCGTCCCTGCAAATATTTATTTGGAGGTAACATTATGAAACTTCTTGCAATCGACGGCAACAGCATTATGAACCGCGCTTTTTACGGGATAAAAATGCTGTCAAATAAAAACGGCGTGTACACAAACGCGGTGACGGGATTTATGAATATCTACCTTGCGGCGGTAAAGGAAGTGGAGCCGGATGGCATTGCGGTGGCGTTTGACCTGCGCGCGCCAACGTTCAGGCACAAGGCGGTGGAAAGCTACAAAGCCAACCGCCACGGTATGCCCGAGGAATTGGCGGGGCAGATGCCGATTATAAAAGAACTTCTTACCGCTTTGGGCATAAAAATTTTGGAGTGCGAGGGTTTCGAGGCGGACGATATTTTAGGCACGCTTTCCAAGCTGTGCGCCGACGAAAAAGGGGAATGCTATGTGCTGACGGGGGACAGGGATTCCCTTCAGCTTATCGGGGACGGCGTGACGGTGCTTCTGCAAACAAACAAGGGTACGGTGCGGTACGACGAGGAAAAATTTACCGAGGATTACGGAATTGCGCCCATTGAGCTTATTGATTTGAAAGCGTTAATGGGGGACAGCTCCGACAACATCAGCGGCGTTAAGGGTATCGGTGAAAAGACCGCAACTCAGCTTATCAAGGACTTTCACACGGTTGAGCAGCTTTATTCCGCCCTTGAAAAGGGGGAAGTGTCCGCAACAAAGTCGGTACTTGCGAAGCTCGAGGCGGGAAAAGCCGACGCGGAGCAAAGCAAGTGGCTTGCAACTATCGTGAAAAACGCGCCTGTTGAAACGGACACAAACGCTTACAAAATCGGCGAGGTGGACGGGGAAAAAGCCTCCGCGCTGCTTACGGGACTGGAAATGTTCAAGCTGCTGGAGCGTTTGGGACTTAAACCCTCGGCGGCAATTCCCGAAAAAAAATCTGATGTTCCCGCGAAAAAAAATTACACCGCCGTGGGGGAATTTTCGGGAAATATTACCGAATTTGAGGAAGCGGCGTTCCTGCTGAAAGACGGGGTTATGCAGCTTTTGCCAACGGATGGGGAAAAAATTTACACCGTTTCGGACAAGGCGGCGCAGCTTGATTTCCTTGCCTCGGAGTGCAAAAAGATAACGGCGGCGGCGAAACCCGTGTACCGCTTTTGCATTGAAAACGGCAGGGAACTGAAAAACGTCATTGCCGACGCGGATATTTTGGGGTACGTGCTGAACACCAATTCGGCGGAGTATTCGGTGGAGAGAATGTGCGCGGAGTACGGCGTTCCCGCCTATGAGGAATTGGGGGAATTTGCTGAAATTGCCGCGCTGACAAGCCTTGCGCCCGTTATGCTTGCCGAGGTTGAGCGGCAGGGTATGACTTGGCTTTTGAACGAAATTGAATTGCCCCTCACCGAGGTGCTGGCGAGTATGGAGCATTACGGCGTTCGGGTTGACAGCGAGGGCATAAAGCGTTTCGGGGAAACGCTTATCGAGGAAATGTCGGGCATTGAGGGGCAGATTTATTTTATGGCGGGGCACGAGTTTAACATCGGTTCGCCCAAACAGCTCGGAGTAGTGCTTTTTGAGGAAATGGGACTTCCCCACGGGAAGAAAACCAAAACGGGCTACTCCACCAACGCGGACGTGCTGGAAAACCTCCGTGACAAGCACGAAATCGTGGACTTGATTTTGCAGTACCGACAGCTTTCAAAGCTGAATTCCACCTATGTTGAGGGGCTTTTGAAGGTGGTTTCCGAGGACGGTCGGGTGCACAGCCTTTTCAAGCAGACTGAGACCCGCACGGGCAGGATTTCCTCCGCAGAGCCGAATGTGCAGAACATTCCCGTCCGCACGGAACTGGGCAGAAATATGCGTAAATTTTTTGTTGCGGAGGAGGGTAAAGTCCTCCTTGACGCGGACTACAGCCAAATCGAGCTGCGTATTCTCGCCCATATGAGCGGCGACAAAAATATGCAGGAGGGTTTTTTGAACGGTATGGACATTCACACCGCCACAGCCGCACAGGTTTTCGATATGCCTGCGGATATGGTGACTTCCGAAATGCGGCGGGCGGCAAAGGCGGTAAATTTCGGCATTGTGTACGGTATTGGCGCGTTTTCCCTGTCAAAGGACATCGGCGTGACCGTTGCCGAGGCGGATCGCTATATCAAAAATTATTTTGCGAAGTACCCCAATATCCACAGCTTTATGGACGGGACGGTTGCCGATGCGCAGGAAAGCGGCTATGCGGTTACGATGTTCGGCAGGCGCAGACCTATTCCGGAACTGAAAAATTCCAACAAAAACGTGCAGGCTTTCGGCAAAAGGGCGGCAATGAATGCCCCGGTGCAGGGTACGGCGGCGGACATAATCAAAATCGCGATGATAAAGGTGTACAGGCGGCTTAAGGCGGAAAATCTGGACGCGCGGCTGATTTTGCAGGTACACGACGAGCTTATCATCGAGGTAAGCGAAAAGGACGCGGAACGTGCGGCGGCGGTTCTGGGCGAGGAAATGCGGGGCGCGGCAGCTTTGGACGTACCCCTTACCGCGGACGTTTCAAAAGGGAAAACTTGGTATGATGCAAAAGGTTAATAAAATTTCCGCGCTGATACTGGAGTTCACCGCGTACAGCTTTATCGGCTGGGCGTATGAAACAATACTCACCTCGGCGGTGTGGGGGCGTTTCGCCGAACGGGGCTGGCTGCACCTGCCCATATGCCCGATATACGGTTTTTGCGCACTGGCTTTGCTGCCGGTTTTGCGTAAAATAAAAAATCCGTTTTTGATTTTTTTGGCGGGAGCTGCCGTCACAACCGCCGCCGAGCTTGCCGCATCATATGTGGTGTGGGACTTGGCGGGCAGCCGCCTTTGGGACTACGACAGCTGGGCGTTTAATTTTGAGGGGAGAATTGCTCTCGGCAGCAGCGTTATTTTCGGGGTGCTGTGCGTACTGCTGATGAAAGTTCTGCACCCCGCCGCGAAGTACCTTGCGGACAAGGTCGGCGGCAGGGTACTGAATATTTCGACGGCGGTAACCCTTGCGGCAATTTTGGCGGACGCGGCGGCAACTCTTGCGGGTCTGTAAAAATACATAGGAGGAATTTAAAATGAACGGTTACAAAATGAATAAAATCAAGCTTTTGCGGGGCGCGGTAATGCTGCTTTTGGCAGCTGCCGTTGCGGTTTTCGCTTTTGAAGCGTTTAAAGGGTACACGCCGTTCGGGTACAAAGGCGAGTACATAGAGGCAAGCGTGACACGGGTTTTAAAAATTCCCGGAACGGAAGAAATACAGTGCGTTGACGTGGTTTATAACGTGGGCTTGACGAGGTTTGAGACAACGCTCCCGTCGGCGGTATGGTATCTGGATGGGTCTGAGGTTGGCGACACGTTTATTATACCGTATCATCAGCACGATTTTGACGATATGAACCGTGACGAACGCACCGCTTTGGGCGTTTTAACCGCTGTTTTCTGTGTCTTTTTGCTTGCGGGGATTTTCCCCGCAGCGGGTGAAATTAGCACGCGTTCGTATATTGCGCGGCTTGTAAGGCAGGAAAAATGCGTTTACGCCGACTATTCGGGCGAACAGGAAAAAGGCGGGAAAATCCGCGCGGTGTGCAGATTTGAGAAACACGAATTTTTCAGCAGATATTACCAAAAAAGAGACTACCCGTTTACTCACGGCGGGAAAGTCCGCGTTTATGTTGATATGGGGAAAGATCCCGAAAAATACCTTGTTTCGGAATATTAAATCATAATAAAAACTGGAGGAATTTAAAATGAACGAAATTGTAAAAATGCTGAAAATTCAGTACGACGACAGCTATAATATGCTGAAAAGCGTGGTGGAAATTTGTCCCGAGGAGCTTTGGAAAGCCTATAACAACGGTCTGCCCGTGTGGAATAATGTTATTCACGCGCTTATGGGGAGCGATTTTTGGCTGAGGCTTGATTATTGGGAGGACTTCCGCGCCTGCTTTGATATTCCCGAAGGCTTGCGGGACAAGCTGTGCAGCGATGAATGGTGCGGAGAAAACGACGGCTTTTTGACAAAGGAACAGGTATTGGACTGTTTTAAAAAATTCGATATAAAAAAGGATAAATTTTTCGGTTCGCTGGACGACGGAATGCTTTGCAAAAAAATACGCGGGGATATGGATTTTACATATTTAAGCGTGATATGCGCGCAGATACGGCATATTATGTGCCACGTCGGGATTTGTCAAGACGCGGTAAACGCTTTCGGCGGCGGGGATATTCCTTGGGCGGCGTTCGGCGAAAATTAAAATTAACGGGAGGTTTTTTAATGAAAATAAGCAAAAAAGCGATAGTAACATTGTGCATAATTGTACCAATATTGGCACTTGTTTTGTTCTGCATATTATGGTTCAATCAAAAGCCGGATTTTTCAAAATACAATTCATACGCGGTTGTTACAGACAACGGAGATATACCTCTTACAGACGGGCAGTTTCGGCAGGTCGTTCAAGCGTATAAAAATGATGGAACGCTGCAAATAAGGGGAGTATTGGAAAGAATGCTTGAGGAAAGCAATAAGGCGGGTTATAAAATCAAATTATATAAAACCGCAGATATGGCAGGAAATTACGACACAATGTACACGGGAAACAGCGGAATAGGCGACGGCAGCTTGACAATGTGCCTTTGGATAAACGATACGTGTTTTATGTTTGAAAATTCAAAAACAGGAATGAACGTACTCAATACAGTAAAAGAGGCAATTGCGCAGTCCGAAAGCGAGCGTGAATTATGAACAGCATTTCAATAGGCAAAATTAAAATCGAAAAAACCGCCGCTCTCGCGCCTATGGCTTCGGTGGCGGACAGAGCCTACCGTGCGCTTTGCAAGGAAAACGGCGCGGCGTATATGGTTTCGGAGATGATTTCCGCAAAGGGACTTTGCTACTCCGACCGCAAAACCGAGGAGCTTTGCACCGTCCTCGACAGCGAACGTCCCTACGCGCTCCAGCTTTTCGGGGACGACCCCCGTTTTATCGCCGAGGCGGCAAAGCGGCTTATGGCGTACCGCCCCGACATTATCGACATAAATATGGGCTGTCCCGTCCCAAAAGTGGCGGGAAACGGGGCGGGCGCGGCGCTTATGAAAAGTCCCGATTTGGCGGCGGAAATCGTCCGCGCGGCGGTTGAGGCTGTACCCGTGCCCATTACCGCGAAAATCCGCAAGGGCTGGGACGGGGAACACATGGGCGCAGTGGAGCTTGCAAAGGCTTTGGAGCAGGCGGGGGCGGCGGCGGTAACCGTCCACGGGCGTACCAAAAATCAGATGTACCGCGGCAAAGCGGACTGGGATATAATCCGTCAAGTCAAGACGGCGGTGGGAATTCCCGTCATAGGCAACGGCGACGTGACATCCCCCGAGACGGCGGCGGATATGTACCGCGAAACGGGGTGCGACTTGGTAATGATTGGCAGGGGCAGTTACGGCAAGCCTTGGATTTTTTCGCAGGTTCGTCAGTACCTTGAAACGGGGGAAATCCTCCCCGAGCCGTCCCTTGAAAAGCGGCTTGAAATGATGTGCCGGCAGGTGGAGCTGGCGGTGGAGTACAAGGGCGAGCGCATCGGTATGAGCGAAGCGCGGCGGCAGTGCGCATACTATTTAAAGGGAATGGCGGGGGCGGCGGCTCTGCGGAACAAGTGCGGAAAATTAAGCAGTTTGGAGGACTTGCGGGAATTGTGCGGCGAGGTTTTGAAAGGCAATGAGTGAAATAATTATCAGAAAAGCGGAATTTCGGGACGTCCACGAAATGGCGGAAATCGAGAGAAATTCCATACCCGAGCCCTGGAGCGAAAAGGCTTTCGCGGCGGCTTTGGCGGACGAAAAAGCCGTGACCTTGACGGCGTTTGCGGACGGCGTTTTGCGCGGTTTTATAACGGGCGTTTACCTGCTTGACACGGCGGAAATTTACAGTATTGCGACTGCGGAAAATTACCGAAAAAAAGGCGCTGCAAAACGTCTTTTGGAGGAATTTTTTAACGTCCTGCCCGACGAGGTGCAAGCCGTAAATTTAGAGGTTCGGGAGAGCAATTTCCCCGCCGTAAAGCTGTACGAAAAAACAGGCTTTGCGCGGGTGGGAATGCGGAAAAATTTTTACGCAGATCCACGGGAAAACGCTGTTTTAATGACGAAAATTTTGAGGTGATTTTATGGAAAATCTGACCGACGGCAAAATATTTAACGCACTGCTGCTTTTTACGGTTGTTGGGGAATTTTTCTTGCCTTGGCTGCTGAAACGGTTTTACGGCGGTTATGACAGTAAAAAAACGGTAATGAGCGTGCTGGGAAGTCCCGAAAGTCCCGTGCGGCGTATTTACAACGGTTGGCTGATATGGCTGGGGCTGTTTCTTTCTCTGACAGCGTTTGCGTACTTTCGGGAAATGAAAGAAAATTCGCCCGTACTCGCCGTGCTGACGCTGTTATCCGTCGGCGTGTTTGCGGTGGGCGCGGGTTTGCTTTCGGGAATTTTCAGCGTGAACGAGTCCAAAGATACGGTGACGACGGCTTCAAAAATTCACGGGGCGGGGGCGGCGATTGGCTTTATGACACTGCTTTTCTTTCCGCTTATAACGGCGTTCGCCGCTTTCGGAGGCCGCGAAACGGTGTACGGCGCGGTATGCGTTATCGCGTTTATATTTGCGCTGGTATTTTTTGTAATTTTTATTATGGGCGGCAAAGAGCGGTTTCGCGGCACGGTACTGTCATATGAGGGCTTGTGGGAACGGCTTGCGCTGTTTTGTATGTACGCACCGTTTTATTACAGGGCAGTAAAAGTAATTTTCAGTAAAGGGTGATTTTATGGAAAAAATGAACGACTTTTTCGCCGCCCGCGCGGAGGGCTACGACGAGCATATGCTGAACGAGGTTGAGGGCTGCCGCGAGGGGTATGTAAAAATGGCGGAGCTTATTCCCGGCGGCACGGAAAATATCCTTGACCTCGGCTGCGGGACGGGGCTTGAATTGGAGGGGATTTTCAAGCGTTTCCCCGACGTTTCCGTCACGGGCATAGACTTGACAAAGGCAATGCTTGACAGGCTTTCCGCAAAGTACCCGAATAAAAATATCACCCTGATAAACGGCGATTATTTCAGCGCCGATTTGGGGCGGGAACGTTTCGATACGGTAATTTCTTTTCAGACTATGCACCATTTCAGTCGCGAAATGAAAATAGGTTTGTACAAAAAAATCCGCGAGTGTCTGAAAAGCGGCGGCGTATATATCGAGTGCGACTATATGGTTGAAACGCAGGCGGAGGAGAATTTTTGGTACGCCGAAAACGCCCGTCTGCGAAATGAAATGAATATTCCCGAAAGCGAATTTTACCATTTTGATACGCCCTGCACCGTGGAAAATCAGATAAAAATGTTTGCCGAGGCGGGGTTTGCAAAGTCGGAAAAGGTGTACCGAAAAGGCGGTACTACAATAATTATGTCACGAAAGGCGGGGAGCCCCCCGCGGGCAGTGTCTACCCCCACGGTAAGATACGGCAAACCGTAATTTTATTAAGCCCCCTATCAAGGGGGCGGGCAAGTAAAAATCAATTTAAGAAAGGTGAGTAAAATGAAAATTTTAGCGATAGAAAGCTCCTGCGACGAGACGGCGGCGGCGGTTGTGGAGGACGGCTTGACCGTTCGTTCCAACATAATTTCCTCACAAATCGAGGAGCACAAAAAATTCGGCGGGGTAGTCCCCGAAATAGCCTCGAGGCGGCACTGCGAGAACATTTTGGACGTGGTGAAACGCGCTCTTGACGAGGCGGAATGTACCCTCGCGGATATTGACGCTTTCGCGGTGACCTACGCCCCCGGGCTTATCGGCGCGCTTTTGGTGGGCACGAATTTCGCAAAGGGACTTGCCATGGCGACGGGCAAGCCGCTGATACCCGTCCACCATATCGCGGGGCATATCGCCGCAAATTATCTCACCGACAGCACCCTTAAACCGCCCTTTATATGCCTTGCGGCAAGCGGGGGACATTCCCATATTATCGAGGTTTCGGGGTACACGAAGTACCGCGTTATCGGCAGGACGAGGGACGACGCTGCGGGAGAGGCGTTCGACAAAGCCGCGCGGGTGCTGGGATTTCCCTACCCGGGGGGCGTGCATATCGACAGGGCGGCGCAGTCGGGCGACCCGAAAGCCTATACTTTGCCCCACCCCAAGGTTGCGGGGAACGAGTACGATTTCTCCTTTTCGGGGCTGAAAACCGCCGTGATAAACATTGTCCACAACGCGGATCAAAAGGGGGAGACTGTGAACAAAAACGATTTGGCGGCGGCGTTTCAGCAGACGGTGGCGGAAATTCTCACGCAAAAAACAATAGCCGCCGCAAAGGAGTACGGCTGTAAAACCGTGGCTTTGTCGGGGGGAGTTTCGGCAAATTCCTCTGTGCGGGAAATGTTTAAAAGCGAGTGCGGAAAAAACGGCTTTAAGCTGTATATGCCGAGGCTTGATTTGTGCGGCGACAACGGGGCGATGATAGGCTGTCAGGCGTACTACGACTATCTTGCGGGCAGGCGGGCGGACGAAAGTCTGAACGCGGCTGCTACGCTTTCGCTTGATGAAATTTCATGTTAAACTTTTGCATGATTTTTAAGATAGTTATTTTGCGCCAAAAGTTCCTTATATATTGGAATTTTTGACGCTTACACCCGTTTTTACGGATTTCGCTCCGATCAAAAAGCTTTATCGTCCCGAAACGGGCACATAGTCTCTGTGTTCCTGAACGGCTCTGTATGCGGGACGGATTATCTTGCCCGCTACCAGCAGCTCCTCGATACGGTGAGCCGACCAGCCCGAAATTCTCGCTATGGCGAAAATAGGCGTGTAGAGCTCGGGCGGAAGTCTCAGCATACTGTAGGCAAATCCGCTGTAGAAGTCGATGTTGGCGGAAACACCCTTATAGATGCGGCGTTCCTTGGCGATCACTTCGGGAGCGAGACGTTCGATCTTGCTGTAAAGTGAATATTCTTTCTCCATATGTTTTTCCTCGGACAGGTTCTTCACGGCGCTTTTAAGTATGGCGGCTCTGGGGTCGGAAACGGAATACACCGCGTGACCCATGCCGTAGATAAGTCCGGATCTGTCGAAAGCTTCCTTGTGGAGCAGCTTTGTGAGGTAATCGCGGATAGCGTCCTCGTCCTCCCAGTCGGAAAGCTTGTTTTTCATGTCCTCGAACATCATCGTTACCTTGATGTTTGCGCCGCCGTGCTTAGGTCCTTTAAGGGAGGACAGCGCCGCGGCTATGGCGGAATAGGTATCCGTTCCCGAAGACGTGACCACATGGGTCGTAAAGGTGGAGTTGTTTCCTCCGCCATGCTCGGCGTGGAGGACGAGAGCAAGGTCGAGTATGCGGGCTTCAAGGTCGCTGAACTTGCTGTCGCTGCGGAGCATATGGAGTATATTTTCCGCGGTTGAGTACTCCGGCATCGGCTGATGTATAAAGAAGCTGTCGTTGTCGTGATAGTACGCCTTTGCCTGATAGCTGTAAACGGCTATCAGCGGGAACAGCGCGATAAGCTCCAGCGACTGTCTCAGGACATTGGGTATAGAAGTATCATTGGGCATATCGTCATAGGAATAAAGCGTAAGCACGCCCCTTGCAAGACCGTTCATAATGTCGCTGCTTGGGGATTTCATGATTATATCGCGTACAAACGTTGTGGGGAGCTGCCTGTAGTCCGCAAGAAGCCTGCTGAATTCCTCAAGTCTGTCTTTTGCGGGAAGTTCTCCGAAAAGCAGGAGATAGGTGATCTCCTCAAAACCGAAACGCTTGTCGCGGGTAAAACCGGTTACAAGGTCGTTGATATTGTAACCGCGGTAGTAAAGCTCTCCGTCGCAGGGTACGGATTTGCCGTCAACGGTTTTTGAGGAGATGATCTCGGATATCTCGGTAAGTCCCGCCAGGACTCCTTTTCCGTTGATATCTCTCAGACCGCGCTTTACATCGTATTTTGTATAAAGCTCCTGATCAATACAGCCGTTTTGGGTGCATAAAGCCGACAAATCAGTAATTTGGGGGGTGATTTGGGAAAAATTGTAACCGGAATTCATTCGATCCGTCCTTTCATAAAAAAATCCTGAAAATACTTTACAATGTTAAGTATATCATAAAATCCGAAGGAATGCAAGCAAAACCTTGATTTCTCACATAACTTTCACATATCGGAACCGCCGAACCGTTCCGTGACAGCGTTTCGCGGATTTTCGGGACTGCGTGCAAAAAGGGGCGTAAAATGCGGCTCCGACGCTGTACGCGCCGGAGCCGCCGCATGGCTGTGTAAATTATCCGCTGAAGCGCCGCATTCCGGAGATACCCGTCTTTACAGATGTCCGTTACTGCTTCAGTATTTTGTCAAGCGTCTGCATAAGCTTTTGGACGTTGATCGGCTTCGCGATATGGTCGTTCATGCCGCTTTTGAGAGCTTCCTGCTTGTCCTCCTCAAAGGCGTTCGCGGTCATCGCGAGTATGGGTATGGAAGCAAGCTTTTTGTTTTCAAGCTTTCTTATTGCCCTTGCGGCTTCGTATCCGTTCATTACGGGCATCTGGACGTCCATGAGCACGATGTCGTAATATCCCGGCTTGGAATTTTTCAGCATATCCACAGCAATCTGACCGTTATCCGCAACCTCGACGCTGAAGCCTTCTTCTTTCAGTATCTCAATGGCGATCTCTTGATTAAGCTCGTTGTCCTCCGCAAGCAGGATACGCTCGGTATGGTGCAGGAATTCAGTTTCATTGCCGCTGTTCTTTTGGTCGTTTTTGTCAACTATTGAGCTGAGACAGCTTCTGAGTTCCGACATAAACAGTGGTTTGCTGCAAAACGCGGTAACGCCCGCTTCTATTGCCTCGTCCTCGATATCCGACCAGTCGTATGCCGTAAGCACGATAATGGGGGAGTTGTCGTCCGTTTCCTTGCGAATGCGCCTTACCACTTCGATGCCGTTAATGTCTGGCAGCAGCCAATCGACAATATAAACGTTGTAGTTGTCCTTGCGCATGAGCGCCTGACGCGTGCGCAGCACAGCTTCTTTTCCGGACATTGTCCATTCCGCTCTCATGCCGATCTGCTGGAGCATATAGGAAACGCTGTCGCAGGTGTTGAAATCGTCGTCCACCACAAGAGCGCGGCAGTTGCTGAATTCCGGAATAGCTATGGGTTCTTTGGATTTGGGGTCAAGTCTGAAAGTGAACGACACTGTGCATTCCGTACCGACGTTTTGCTTGCTTTCGATCCTGATATCGCCGTTCATCATATCCACGATATTTTTGGTGATAGCCATTCCGAGACCCGTTCCCTGAATGCCGCTTATGGTGGAATTTCTCTCCCTTTCAAACGGCTCGAATATGTGGGAGACAAATTCCTCGCTCATGCCTATTCCCGTGTCCTTTATGAAAAATTCATAATTTGCGAAGCCCTCGGGAGCGCCTGCTTTTTCTGTGATCCTTACCGTTATTTTTCCGCCGGAACCTGTATATTTGACCGCGTTGCTGAGAAGATTAAGCAGCACCTGGTTAAGACGCAGCTTGTCGCAGAATATATCCTCGTCCGTAATATCCACAGTGTCGATAAGCAGCTCGAGCTGCTTTGCGTGGATATCGCCCTGTATAATGTTGTGAAGCTCGTGGAGTATTTCGGGCAGACTGCACGCTTTTTCCTCAAGGTGCATTTTTCCGCTTTCGATTCTGCTCATGTCGAGCACATCGTTTATCAGGCTGAGAAGATGGTTTCCCGACGTCATTATCTTTTTCAGATATTCCTCTACCTGATCCTTGTGATCTATATGGCTTATCGCCAGCGATGTGAAGCCGACTATGGCGTTCATAGGCGTGCGTATATCGTGGGACATATTGGAAAGGAACACGCTCTTTGCCTTGCTTGCTCTGTTTGCCTGCATGAGAGCGTTTTCCAGCAGGGATTTCTTTTCCATTTCGCTGCGGACTTCATCGTCCACGCAGCGAAAGCCGAGAACCGCGCCGCATACTTTTTCCCATGTACCCGTCTGAACGGCTTTCATCTGGAAGTATCTTAATTTGCCGTTGCACATCGTCCTGTAATTAACGCGGAAGATTTTCTTTTCGGACAGCTCGGTTTTCATCCGTTCCCGCGAACAGGCGTTCAGCATCATTTCCCTGTCGTCCTCAAATACGCAGGAGTTTATATATTCGCCCATATCCCTTTCCAGAAGCAGGGAATCCTTTGAACCGAAAATAGAATGCAGCACATGCTTTTCGCAGTCGTTGACGCGCAGGGAATGTCCGAAGCCCGTTTCAAGGTCGTAAAAGCAGACTAAATTATAGTCTATGCTGAGCGCGTGAACAAGCTCTTCCTGACGTTTTTCGTTTTCCCGCTCCTGTATTTTCTGAGCTGTGCAGTCCAGAAGGAAACGCTGATAGAAGATTTCGCCGTTTTCCTCCAGAAGCTTCACATTGCCCATGATGTGAAGAATGCTGCCGTCCTTGTGCTTTACGCTGTATTCGACCTCTATGCTGTCGCCGGGTTCTTTCAGGGTTTTGATTTTCTCCGTAAGCATGGCTTTGTCGCTGTCCACAACTGTACGGGTGATCATGTCAAAACCGTCTTTTTTCATTTCGTCCGCAGATTCGTACCCAAGTATATTAAGCGCGGCGCTGTTGACGCTGATAATGCGCGAGCCGTCCGGCGAATGGCATAAAACGCCGCAGTCGATCGCTGTGAATATTTTTTCCAAAGTGCGGTTTTTTCCGATGATCTCCCGCTCGAAGGCGCGTTCTCTCGTAATGTCGATCGCAATGCCCGCAGTACCCATTACGCTGCCGTCGAAATCGTAAAGAGGGGACTTATAGGTTGTGAGAAGTCTTGTTCCCGCTCCGGTGCTTATGGTTTCCTCGGACACGCAGGTTTTTCGCGATGACATGACCTCGTTCTCGGATTCTATGCAGGCGGGATCGTCGTGTTCAACGTCCCATATGTAAGCGTGACCTCTGCCCTGAACCTGTTCTTTTGTCTTGCTGACCGTTTTGCAGAAGCTGTCGTTCACCTTTTCGTGAATGCCGTCCTTGGTTTTGTACCATATAAGGTTAGGTACGCTGTTGATGGTGGTCTCGAAAAACTGAGCCGTTTCGCGTGCGTCCCTGTCGGCTTTGAGATCCCGCTGCCATTTTAAAAAGCGGAACTTCAGTTCCTCGTCGGACATCGGCATATGCCATATGTCGCCGATATTTTCCGCTTTGCCGCAGAGAGCGGGTACCGCGTCGTTGTCCGCAAGCAGGATAAGCTCCGCGTCCTCTTTAATTTCCGAAGCTATGCGGAACGCTTCTTCGGCTTTACCGCCGTTCACGGCAGCGAAAACAGCGTCCGCCTTTTCCGCAGATTCTTTTTCAAAGCAAACGCTTTCGCAGAAGCTGTGGGTAAAATTTTCAAGCGGAGGCATTTCCTTCATCAATTCAAAGAGACGGTTTTTTTCGCCGATAAAATAAAAATGAACATGGCAATGATACATAATTATTTCCTCCATACAAGCCGAATTTTGCGCAAATGTCAGCAGATATGACATGACCGTTCAAGTGTGAATAATTTGCGGAACGGCAAATAATCTACCGTAAATTATACCATAATGTCAAAAAAATGTCAATACGGTAAAAGCCGGGGATTTCACAAGAAAGCGTACGGAATTTGGTTTGCCGCAAATTATTTGTTCAATATCTCGTTGTAAATTTTTTCCTGTCCGTCAAGCTGCTCCGCGGCGTTGTCAAGCGTAGTTTGGGTAATATGCTCGCCGCCCAGTATGCGGGCGATCTCGTTTATCCGCTGCCCGCGGTCAAGTCTTGTAACGCTTGTGACCGTTCTTTCGTCAACGTCCGCTTTTTCTATCAGCAGGTGATTGTCCGCCATGACCGCTATCTGGGACAGATGCGTAACGCATATGACCTGTCTCGATTTTGACGCCTGACGGAGCTTTACCCCGATTTTCTGCGCCGCTCTGCCGCTTACGCCCGTGTCTATCTCGTCGAAGATCATTGTGGGAATATCTTCCTTTTCGGCGGCGGCGTTTTTTATCGCCAGCATTACCCTTGAAAGCTCGCCGCCCGAAGCGATCTTGGCGATGGGCTTCGGAGGCTCTCCCGCGTTTACCGAGATCATCAGCTCCATTACGTCCATGCCGTTTGCGGTGAGCTTTCCCTTTTCGTGCCTGAAAAGTATCTTCACGTTCGGCATATCGAGGAATTTCAGCTCCTCCGCGATTTTTTCCGTAAATCTTTCCGAAGCCTCCAGACGCGCCGCCGACAGCTTTTCCGCCTTTTCCGAAACCTCCTCCAGCAGCTTGTTCTTCCGCTTTGAAAGCTCCTCTATCTCCTTGGCGCAGCCCGCGATCTCCTTCGCTTCTCCGCTGTAGGTCTCATACCTCGCCATAAGCTCCGCAAGGGTGCAGGAGTACCGCTTCTTTATGCTGTAAAGTTTTTCCCTGCGGTCGGAAAGATATTCCAGCCGCTGCTCGTCAACGTCTATGCCGTCAAGAAGCTTTGTCAGCTCGTCCCCTATGTCGGAAAGCTCTATCCCCGCCGCTTCAAGACGGCTTATCAGCGGCGAAAGGGACGGCATTATGTCCGCGTATTCGGACAGGTCGCCTATAACGGTATCGATGGTCTCCGTCATTCCGGAGCTGTCCTCGCTGCCCCGCACCGCCGCATGGGAGCGGGAAAGGGTCTCCGCCAGAACGCTGCTGTTGTTGGCGACGGTGAACTCGTTCTCTATCTCGGCGTCCTCGTTTTCGTTTTCAAGCTCAAGCTCTCCCACCTCGTCGAGAAAGCGGTTAAGGTACTCCGCCCGCTGCTGCTTTTCGTTTTCCAGAACCGCAAGCTTTTTTATCCTGCGCGCGGTATCCTGAAGCTCCCGGAAAGACTTCCTGTAGTCGTCGAGCATTTCGTGCAGCTCGGCGTAACCGTCTATTATGTCGATGTGCTTTTCGGGATACATAAGTATCCTGTTGTCGTGCTGACCGTGAACGTCTATAAGGGTTTCACCAAGCTCGCGGACTGCCGATATCGGCGCGGACTTTGAGTTGATCCTCGCGCTGCTGCCTCCGTCGGCGGATATCTCGCGGGTTATCATCAGCTCGTCGTCCTCGCAGCTTATGCCCAGCTCGGACAGCTTGTTCAGCGTACCCGGGGTAAGCTGCCTGAACATTGCGCCGACCACAGCCTTTTCGCAGCCGGAACGCACCATATCCCTGCTTATGCGCTTTCCCAGAACGGCGTTTATGCCGCCTATAAGGATGGATTTTCCCGCGCCCGTTTCTCCCGTGAAAACGTTGAAGTTCCCCGTCAGAGGTATCTCAGCCTTTTGTATTACCGCGAGATTTTCTATATACAATTCACTAAGCATAATAAACGTCCTTTCAGCCGAATGCGGCGGGCATTACTTACTTTTCCGATATCATTGCTTTCAGCCCGTCGGCGAACTCGCAGGCTGCGGCTTCGCTTCTCATAAGGGCGAAGATGGTGTCGTCCCCCGCGATAGTGCCCACTATCTCGGAGCGTGCCATCTTGTCCAGCACCGCGCACGCCGCCTGAGCCATACCCGTGTGGCACTTTATCACCACCGTGTTCAGAGCGTGGTCGATGTCCGCCACGGAGTCCCTGAAAATGGGGGGACACTTTATCTCCTCCCTTTTGACCTGCGCGTAAACATACGCTCCCGAGGGGGACTGCTCTTTCCGCAGACCAAGCTCGTTTATGTCCCGCGAAAGGGTAGCCTGCGTGACGGCTATGCCCTCGTCCTCCAAACGTTTTTTCAGTTCCTCCTGTGTGGATATCCCGCACCGTTCGATTATTTCCATTATCTTGTTTTGCCGCTGCCTTTTCATTTGTACCGTTCCTTACTTATTTTATGGGATTCATCAGCTTATTGTTTACCGCTCCGAAAAACGAGTTTCCCTTTATGTCTATGAGACGGAGACTTTTCGCCGACCTTTTTATCACGAGCCGATCGTCCGTTGACAGCGGATGGGAAGCTCTTCCGTCCACCGAAAAGTACACCGAGCCGCCGTCGGAAAAATGCCGTACCTCCAGAACTCTCGACGACTTGAACACCATTGTCCGCGAAAACAGCGAGTGGGGACATATTGGCGTAAGCTGTATGCACTCGGTCTCCGGTTCAAGAATGGGTCCTCCCGCGGAAAGCGCATACGCCGTAGAGCCTGTGGGAGTGGCGAATACCAATCCGTCCGACCGCATGGAGCTGACGACGATACCGTCAGTGGAGATCTCGTAGTCGGTTATCTTCGAGTAGGGTCTCGCTATCAGAACGTCGTTCAGAGCCGTGTGGGAGGATACCGTTTCTCCGCCGCGCACAAGCAAAGCGTCCAGCATCATACGCTCCTCGGTAACGTAGTCCCCCGTTTTCAGGCGGGCAAGACCGTCCAGCTCGTCCCGCTCCATGGAAGCCATAAAGCCGAGCCTGCCTGTGTTTATGCCCAGCAGCGGCTTTCCGAACTCCGAAGCCTGCGCCGAAGCGGTGAGGATAGTTCCGTCCCCGCCGATGGCAATGATGATATCGCATTCCGAGGAAATCTCCTCCGCGCCGCCGAATTTCACAAAGCTTTTTTCGGCAAATTCCTTTCGGAAACGTTCCTCCGCAAGAACCCCGATTTTCAGGGAATTAAGTATATCGCAGCATTCCAGCGCGGCGCTGAGCGCGTGCAGCTTTCCGAAATTTGGCATAAGAGCGATCTTCACAGCCGATTGGCTCCTTTCACGATTTTTTCAGTTCCTCAAAGGCTTTGCGGACAATACCGCCGAAATCGAAGTCCCTGCGGGAATTTCCGTGCCCGAGACAGGCAAGGTACTCGATATTTCCGTCCGCGCCGCTGCCTCCCGTAACGGGAGAATGGGTCAGTCCCTTGACTTCAAGTCCCAAATCGGCGCAGAACGCGGCAATGTCCTCCAGAACGGCGGCGTGGACTTTCCTGTCCCTGACAATGCCGCTTTTGCCCACATTGGACTTCCCCGCCTCAAACTGGGGTTTTATCAGCACAGCCGCGCAGCCGTTTTCGGGCAGCAGCTCCTTTATTTTCGGCAGTATCCGTTTCAGCGATACAAAGGAAACGTCCGCCGAGATAAACGCCGGCTTTTTCGGGAAATCCTCCGCCGAAAGCTCCAGTATGTTGGTTTTTTCCATATTCAGCACGCGTTCGTCGTTCAGCAGCTTTCCGTCAAGCTGACCGTGACCCACGTCCACCGCGTAGACGTACGCCGCGCCGTTTTGGAGCATACAGTCCGAAAAGCCGCCCGTTGACGCGCCTATGTCGATACACACAAGTCCCTCGACGCTCAGACCGAAAACCTCCAGAGCCTTTTCAAGCTTCAAGCCGCCCCTGCCCACATAGCGGAGCTGCTCCCCGGTTATTTCGACCCCGCTTCCGTCCCCTGCGTCGGCGGACGGTTTGAGGACGGTCTTTCCGTTTACCGCCACCCGCCCCGATATTATAAGCTCCTTTGCCGCAGCGCGGCTTTTCACAAGACCGCTTTCGGCAAGATATACGTCAAGTCTCAAAGTCCGCCTCCGTTAAGTATTTCTTTCATTCCCGCCTTCGACAGACCGTATTCCTCCATGCATTCCTCCGCAGAGCCTTGCTTGGCGAAGCCGTCGACGGCGGTCAGGGAAAATTTTCCCTTATAGCCGTTCCGGTAAAGCTCCGTCATCAGGTACTCGCCCGCGCCGCCCCGCCGCGAGCTTTCCTCAAAGAACATTATCTCATCGTAGTCCATGCAAAGCTCGGCCGCCTGCTCGCTGACGGGAAATATCCTCACAAGCTTTAGAACGTCCCACTCGGCATTTTCATCGGAGCCGACCATGTCGGAACCGACCGCCACGTACAGATTGTGTATGATCCTGCCGTAGCTCACCGCAAGCCTGCGGCTGCCGTTTTTCGTTATGAGGAAGGAATCCGTGTCCTCGATACCGAACGTAACCGTCTCGCTGCCCTTGGGGTATCTTACCGCCGCAACGCCGTCAGTGCGGAAGAACGCGCTTTTCAGGCACATTTCAAGCTCCCCGTATGTGGAGGGAGAATAGACCGTCACCCCCGGTACGGTCAGCAGCATGGGGACGTCGAACAGTCCCTGATGGGTTTCGCCGTCCTCGCCCGCAAAGCCCGCGCGGTCAACGCCCAGAACCATATGCACCCTGTCTATGGACGCGTCGTGGATAAGCTGGTCGTAGGAACGCTGCAAAAAGCTGGAGTACACCGCGAAGAACGGAAGTCTGCCGCCCTTGGCAAGTCCCGCCGCGAAAGTAACGGCGTGCTGCTCGGCAATGCCCACGTCGAAAAATCTTTCGGGATATTCCGCCGCGAAGTGCTGAAGTCCCGTGGCGTACTTCATGGCGGCTGTTACGGCGCATATTCCGGGCTCTTCCGCCGCAAGACGGCAGAGAATTTTTCCCGCAGTTTCCGAAAAGGAATCGGTCGTGTCGTTGTTGGGATTGCTCCTGCTGTAGCCGCAGGAGGGTATGGCGTGGAAAGCTCCCGGGTTTATCTCGGCGGGCCTGAAGCCTTTTCCCTTGACGGTGTTCACATGCACGAACACGGGTCGGTGAAGCTTTTTCGCCGCCCTGAGAGCGTCCTCTATCTCCGCTATGTTATGACCGTCGATAGGTCCCAGATACACAAATCCCATATCCTCAAACATTGTGGAATGGTACAGCACCGATTTCAGCGCGGACTTTGAGGTCTTGATGACCTTTTTGATAGGCTCGCCCACAAGTGGAGTGTTCCCCAGTATCCGCTCCACCCTTTTTTTGGCGTTGAGGTAAGCCGTGTTGCCGCGTATGGACGTGAGATATCTTGCGAAAGCTCCCACGTTTTTTGATATGGACATATCGTTGTGGTTAAGTATTACAATGAGATTGTTATTGCTTTTGCCCGCGTTGTTGAGACCCTCGTAGGCAAGTCCCCCGGTGAAAGCGCCGTCGCCTATGACGGCTACCGCGTGGTGCCTGTCCCCGTTAAGGCGCATGGCTTCCGCCAGTCCCAAAGCAGCCGAAATGGACGTGCTGCTGTGTCCGCTTATAAAAGCGTCGTGCTCCGATTCTCCGGGACGGCAGAAACCCGATATTCCGTCCTTTTTGCGCAGTGTTGAAAAATCGGAGTACCGTCCCGTCAGAAGCTTGTGAGCGTAAGCCTGATGACCCACGTCCCAGATTATCTTGTCGGCGGGGGAGCGGAACACCCTGTGAACAGCCACCGTAAGCTCCACCGTCCCCAGATTGGAGGACAGGTGTCCGCCGTTTTTCATCACTGTGCGTATTATCTTTTTCCGCAGTTCCCCGCAGAGCCGTTCGCACTGCTCTATGCTGAGACTGCTCAGCTCGTGAGGGTCGGCAAGGTCTTTAAGCGTTATGTTAGTATCGTTCATATACAGATATTTCCTTTTAAATTATAATATCCATCGGCATTACCAATGCGATCAGTATGCCGAGGAGCGCGCCCCCGAGTACCTCGAAAGGGGTATGACCCAGATATTCTTTCAGTTCCTTTTTCTTCTTTTCGGGACGCTTGTCCGCAGTTTCCTCGCCCGGCTTGATACCGCTGACGGCGAAGATGCGGTTTATCCTGTTTATCTCCCGCGCGTGAAGTCCCGCCGAACGGCGAACGCCCATAGCGTCGTACATAACCACCATGGCGAAAATGAACATCATCGCGAACTCCGCCGAGCCAAAACCGCATTTTCTGCAAACGGCAAGGGTCGCCGAGCAAACCAAAGCCGAGTGGGAGCTGGGCATTCCCCCCGCGCCGAAAAGGCGTTCGGGATTGAATTTTTTCGTCTGCAAAAGATTAAGCAGCGTTTTTATGACCTGTGCCGCGCACCACGACAGCAACGCGGAGAAAAGCACATAATTGTATGAAAGCGTATTCATGTTTTTCATTCCTTTTTCAATGATCCCGTTTCAGGAGATACAGGGTAAGCTCTTTAAGGAAAACGTTGTCCTCGAAAGCGTTCAGAGCTTCGAGAGCTTCGTTTGTAAGGGTTTCCGCAGTCTTTCGGGAATTTTCGATACCGTTCAGAGCCGCATAGGTGACCTTTTCGTTGTCTCTGTCGCTGCCTGTCGGCTTGCCGAGCAGCTTTTCGTCCCCCTCAACGTCCAGTATGTCGTCGATTATCTGGAAAGCAAGTCCCAGCTTTTCCGCGTACAAAGCGGCAGCCGCGATTTTTTCCCCGTCCGCGCCGGCGGCAATGCAGCCTGTTTTGCAGGCGGCTCTCAGCAGCGCCCCCGTTTTCATGGAGTACATTTCAAGAAGCGCTGCTTCGGATAGCCCGCTCTCGGAAACCGTGTCTATGACCTGTCCGCCGATCATGCCGTTCATTCCCACAGCTGCGGAAAGCTCCGCGATGAGAGCGAGCTTGGTCTCCGGGGGAAGTCCTCCATCGAGTATGACCTCATAGGCAAGGTTCAGCAGAGCGTCCCCCGCCAGCAGAGCGGTCGCCTCGCCGAATGCCGCGTGGCAGGAGGGTTTTCCCCTGCGCATATCGTCGTCGTCCATGCAGGGGAGGTCGTCGTGGATAAGCGAAAAGGTGTGTATCATTTCCAAAGCGCAGGCTGCGGGAAACGCGTCCTCGGGGCCGCCGCCGCAGACGCGGCAGAACTCGGCTGTGAGTACGGGACGTATCCTCTTTCCCCCCGCGGAAAGGGAGTACTTCATGGCTTCGGCGGCGCGGCGCTGTCCCTTTGTTTCGGAAATCACCCGCTCCATATAGCCGTCAAGCCTTTTGCTGACCGTCTCCGCAAGCTCGTTCAGACGGTTTTTGAATTCATCGGTCAAAACAGTTCCTCCAATTTCTGACATTATTCGGAAACGTCCGCTTCCTCGACGGTAACGAGAAGCTCCGCGCTGTCGAGCAGACTGCGGCATTTCCCCAGCAGATCGGTTCCCTCTTTGTATATTTCAATGGATTCCTCCAAAGATATATCGTTGCTTTCAAGCTTTGAGATTATTTCCTCAAGCCGTTTCAAGGATTTTTCAAAGTTCATTGTTACGACCGTTTTCCCGCAGGGGAAAACGCGTCCTCCTTTCCGGTTATGTTTTGCGGTTTTGCGTCAGCGGGGAAAACAAAACTCCCGGTTTGAAAACCGAAGATTTTCAAATTTTACCTCCGCTATTCTATAACTGCGGAGACTTCGCCGTCCGCAAGACGTATCTCCGCCCGATCTCCTGCGGAAAGCTCCCCCGCCGACTTCACAAGCTTTCCGTCCCTGTAGACAAGCGAGTAGCCTCTGCTCAGGGTTTTCAGCGGACTTAGCCCGTCCAGAGCCGCCGCCTTTTCCGCAAGCTTTCCTCCGAACGCTTGAAGCTTCAGCCTGTACGCCGCTTCAAGGCGTTTTTCCGTCTGTAAGGTTTTCTCTCTCAGCCGCGCCGCTCTTTCCTTGGGATCGAGCCTTTCAAGCCGCCTTGACGCGGTCTCAAGCTTTCGGTATCTTTCGTCCAGACCGTTCAGAAAACCGTCCGTCAAAGCTTTTTCGGCGGCGTTGAGACGTCCCCGCAGGAACGTTGCGTCGGGAGCGGCAAGCTCGGCGGCGGCTGACGGAGTGGGCGCGCGCAGGTCAGCTGCCATGTCAGCCACGGTAAAGTCGGTCTCGTGCCCCACCGCCGAAATAACGGGGGTCTCGCAGCCGTACAGACATCTTGCCACAGCTTCGGTGTTGAACGCGGACAAGTCCTCGAAAGAGCCGCCGCCCCTGCCGCAGATGAGCAGATCCATGCCCCGTCCGTCCGCATAGCGGAGCGCCCTGCATATTGACGCGGGAGCGGTCTCTCCCTGCACTGAAGCGGGGAAAACCGTTACCTCCGCAAGCGGATAACGCCTTGACAGAATGTTCAGCATATCCTGAAGCGCGGCGGCTTCCGTTGACGTTACGATACCTATTTTTTTCGGCATGGACGGAAGCGGCTTCTTGTGCGCCTCGTCGAAGATACCCTCCAGCGCGAGACGTTCCTTAAGCTGCTCCAGAGCGAGATACTGCGCCCCCGCGCCGTCCGGCTGTATGTCGGTAACATAGAGCTGATACAGACCGTCCCGCTCGTAGACCCGAACGTCTGCCGAAACTATGACCCGCATTCCGCTTTTCGGCATGAACGGCAGCCGCGAAGCCATGCTGCTGAACATGACCGCCTTTACCGCGCTTTCGCCGTCCTTTAGGGTAAAGTAAAAGTGTCCGCTTTTGATATGATTTGTAAAATTGGATATTTCTCCCCTGATAAGCTTTCCCCGCAGATTGGCGTCGTCCTTCAGCTTGAAAGCGATGTATCTGTTCAGTTGGGAGACCGTAAGTATCGCGCTCATATATAATTTCCTTTCAGCGCGGCGAAAACCGCCGTTCCCGCCGCGTTGTCGCAGGAAAATTCCGGCTCGGCAAAGCGGCAGTCGAATACGGCTTCGAGCCGTTCCCGTATGATCCTGTCCGACATCACTCCCCCCGCGAATATCACGGGGAGCTTTCCCCGTTCTTCGAGGGCGCGGCGGGTCATTCCCTCCACGGCGGCGCATATATAGTTCAGACAGTACGCCGCCGTATCCTCGGGACTTTCGCCCCCGTCCAGCATTTTCCTGCACTTGTTTTCCACCCCTGAAAGACAGCAGTTCCCGCCTTTCAGCACAGGTTTTATTTTGAAGCTTTTCCCGCTTTTTGCGGCAAGCTCTTCAAGCCTTGATCCGCAGGGGAAATCCAGTCCCAACATAAGTCCCACCCGGTCGACAGCCTGTCCCGCTTTCAGGTCGAGAGACGTGCCGAGCTCCGTGATCTTTATCACGTTTTCCCCGTCCGGCTCTGCAAGCAGACAGTCGGTAGTCCCGCCGCTGACGTGAAAGGCAATGAATTTTTCCCGGACAAGGTCAAGCCTGTCCGCCGACCGAAGCGCGGCGAGGATATGCCCGACCTGGTGAGAGGTCTTATAGACGGGAATGCCGTTCACCGCTCCGAGCGCGTCCGCAAATCCCTCCCCGCACAGGAAACAGGGCATATAGGAACCGTCGATATCCCGCGGCTTGACGGAAACTCCCACAGCCGACGGGACTTTCCCGCCGTCCTCGAAAAGCCGCCCGACGATTTCGGGGAGCTGCTTTGTGTGGTGAAAAACAGCGTCGCTCTGGCGAAGTCCGAGCTCGCCCTTTTTGACGGGCAGCAGCTTTTTGACCTGCCGCACCGCGCCGCTCTCCGTGTCGAGCAGAGCCGCCGAGGTGGTGTAGTTGCTTGTGTCAATCCCCAGTATTTTCATCTTTTGAACCGTCCTTGACCCTGCTTCTGCCGAACGCGCCCAGCAGACCGTTCACGAACTGCACGTCGTTCTCGTAAGCGAACTTCTGCGCAAGAATGACCGCCTCGCTTATCGCCACGTTGTCGTGTATTTTGTCGTCGTAAAGCATTTCGTAGACCGCTATCCTGAGTATGGCGGTCAGCACCTTGGGTATGCGGCTGAACTGCCTTTTCTCGCTGAATTTGGCGATCACCCCGTCCACAGCCGCGGAGTTTTCGTCCACCGCCTTGAACATTTTTTCCACGTCCTCGGTTATCTCGAAAACGTCCGCCTCGTAAGCCGCGTCGAGTATCTCGTCGGGCGTATCGCTGCTGAACAGCTTTTCAAAGGTAAGGTAAAAAACCGCTTCCCTTATTTCACTTCTTTTCATTTGCACGATCCTTTCTGCTGCTTCGGCTGTCTTAAAAATACGCGGAAAAGCAAGCCCTCCCGCGAGAGCCTGCTTTTCTTATTCGTTATCTTCGGCGGCGCTGTTTTCCTCGTTATCGAAAACTATACCGTAAATGTATACGTTCACCTTTGTCACCGCGATGCCCGTCATGCTCTGCACGCTGTCCTTGACCCGCTGCTGGACTTTTTCGGCGGTGTTCCTGACCCTGCATTTCCCCGAGACGTTTATTCCCAGGGAAATTTCCGCCGAGCCGTCGCTTACCTTTACGTCGATAGCCGAACGGCGATCCGCTCTGATGAAAAGGTCGGCGAAGTCCACCTTGGACTTTACAAAGCCGCATACGCCCTCAACGTCCGCAGCGGCGATCTCCACGATTTTGCATATGACGTTCTCGAAAATTTTAAGGTCGTCGGTTACCTCGGGTCTGACAGTTTTGCTCATAATGATTACCTCCTTGGCTTCAAGCTGACGGCGGGTCATTATGTCTTGTCAGCCTTTCAAAAAATGTATGTATATTTATTATACCAAATTTTTTTGAAAGAAACAACTACTTAACCTCAAAAATTCTAATATTTTCTGCGGGAATTGTCACCTCTGTTAACAAAATGTCTTTAATTTGTGCCGCTTCGGCGGGAACAAGCCCCTCGGACTTGACAACTATGTTTGCCATAGAACCGTTGAGATACACCACGCAGTCCTCGAAGCCCTGTGCTTTTATCAGACTTTCAACGGTGTTTTCGCTTTCGGACAGCTTTGACATCGTTACCGCTTCGCCCGTGTAGACCGCGTTTTCCTCGTCGGAAAGGTCTCCGCCGCCGAGGATAGCCGAAAGGGTCTCGACAGCCTCGTCCCGTGAGGTCATTCTCGCAAGGCGAACCTGCGCGAAGTAGTCTCCCTCTCCGTTTGCGCTGACGAACGCCGCGTCGCCGTAGTTTGCCGCCTCGACGCTTCCGTCCTCGGAATTTGCCGCGCCCGCCATAGTCTTTTCCGCGGTGATGTCGTCCTCAACGGAAGCGAACGCGTAGTTCATATAGACCGCCACGCCCAGAATGAGCGTGAGACACGCAAGAATAATGTGTTTTTTGCCGATGATAAGATTTGGCTTTCTCATAAAAATTCCTCCTATTTCATTTCTGCAACGTAAATTCTGCTTGTTGAAATGTCAAGCGCGGTGGACACCGCCTTGTAGATTTTTTCGCATACCCGCGGATCATCGCCTCCCTCGCAAACAATTACCACTCCCTTTATCTCGGGATTGTTTACCTTTTTTACCAATGCTTCCTTCTGCGGACTTTTGTCTAATACTACATATCCGTTTTCCGCCTGCGACGTTCCGACCCTTTTGGTCTCGGCGTAAACGTACTCCTCCGTGGAGCTTACCGTCAGCATGACCTGCGCTTTTCCCACGCCCTCTATGGAGGTAAGTATCGCGCACAGCTTTTCGTCCATGCTGTCGGCGTAAATGTCCGCGTACACAAAATCATCGGAGACGTTTCCGTCGTTTTCGGCGGACTTTTTGTCCTCCGCGCCGTTTCCCGACAGGTCGGAAATAAGGATAAGCGCGATAGCCAGTATTCCCGCCGCCATGGCGGCTTTAAGAAAAACGGGCTTTTTTGAGATATCCTTCAGCTTTTCGATAAATTCGTTCATTGCCGTTCCTCTTTTCCTGTTTCCTCGCCGTTATCCGCAAAAACGACGGCAACGGCGGCGCTGTCCCCGGCCTGTTCGGAAACGCGGCTTTTCGCGGCTTCGGCGCTGCCGGCGTTTTCCGTTTTCAGGACGATTTTCACCTCGTTAATAGATATGCTGTAATTTTCCGAAATATTTATACTTGTCTCAATTTCCTCGGGATAAATTCCGATCTCGTGCAGGGACGCTTCGAGAACCGCTCCGATATTTTTTTCCGCAGACCTTATGAAGTATTCGTCCGCGCCGCTGCGGAGAGCTTCATAATCAGACGTGCTTGCGGCGGCGGTTTCCGTTATTTCGGGGAGATTTAATTTTCCGTTCAGAACGGGTTTTATCAGGCTTAGGATAAAAATCAGGGAAAAGATCATTTTAAGCTGTCCCGCGAATTTTTCCGACGGGTACAGCGAACCGAATATTGCGATGACGATGCTGAGAAAGCAAGCGGTAACGGATACTGCGCGGAATGTTTCCATAAGCTTACATTTTAACGCAAAACGGGAATTAAAGTAAATTGTAATTTATACGGATAACGGCACTGTAGGGCGGGGGCTTGCTCCCGCC
>JAMPIC010000006.1 GCA_023663025.1 Prevotella sp. | reverse complement strand
CACTGCGTGATGTTTTCAATTCACCCCTTTGCGGAGCTCTTGAACGATTTGCGCCCTGCGGGCGCGAGGGAATTTCGCGCTCCTGCGGGTCTCCATTCTGCGAATGGAGTGGCGACCAAAGGGCGCCGCCCTTTGGAAACCTGCCGCCTTTGAAAAGGCGGGCGAAACTTTTAGTCGCGGCTTCGCCGCCCAATACTCGTTGCCCGTTCTTTTGCGCCAAACAACAATCTACCGTTCTTGCCGCCAATGCAAATTTTTTATATTTTTTTCAAAAAAAGCGAGACAAACACGATATTTTATGTTATAATTATACTAATTTATATTATAACAGAACCGTCCCTCCCGCAAACTATCTTGCCCGTCGGTCGGTTTCGGAAAGGAAGTACATATGACCCATGAAAAATCCTGCGGTGCGATAGTCTACCGCAAACATCATGGCAACATTGAGATACTGCTTATCAAGCATATCAACAGCGGTCACTGGTCTTTCCCAAAGGGACACGTTGAGGACGGCGAAACAGAAACGGAAACTGCCAAGCGCGAAATACTTGAGGAAACGGGCGTCGATGTTATAATCGACCCGACGTTCCGCGAAACGGTACAGTATTTTCCCCGCAAGGACGCGCAGAAAATCGTGGTATATTTTATCGCAAAAGCAAAGAATTACGATTTTGTCCCGCAGGAGGACGAAATCGCGGAGATCAAGTGGGTCGATATCGGACACGCCACTTCAGTGCTTACCTATGAAAACGACAAGTCCATAGTCAATAAGGCGAAAAAAGCTATAAGAGACTGACTGTGCGCTGCAATCCCCAAATCAAAAAACGAAACACGGCTGTAAAAATATCACAGCCGTGTTTTTGTTCTGTGTCTTGTTTATTTGTACAGATATTTCCCGAGGATCGCAAAAAGCTGGTTTACGTCGATAGGCTTTGCAACATGAGCGTTCATTCCGCTGGTGAGAGCCATTTGCTTGTCCTCCTCCATGGCATTGGCGGTCATGGCAATAATGGGGATATTTTCCGCGTCCTTGCGGGGCATGGAGCGAATTGTGCGCGTAGCTTCGTAGCCGTCCATTACAGGCATCTGCACGTCCATAAGAATGGCGTCGTAATAATTTTCGGACGACTTTTCCATCATGGACACCGCGTCCGTACCGTCGGGAGCGGTCTCAACTATCAGACCGGTTTCTTCCAGTATCTCCTCGGCGATCTCGCGGTTAAGCTCGTTGTCCTCCACAAGCAGAACCCTCTTGCCCTCGAAGCTTACCGCCTCGGAACGGTTTTCCTCATCGGGGTGCTTTTCGATAAGATTATTCGCCGCCAGCAGAGCGGATTTCAAGTCGGACATAAACAGCGGCTTTGCGCAGAACGCCGTTACGCCTGCGTTTTTGGCTTCCTGCTCGATGTCCGTCCAGTCGTACGCCGTGAGGATTATTATCGGCACGTCGTCCCCGATCGCGGCGCGTATTCTGCGGGCTGTCTCGATACCGCTCATCTCGGGCATCTGCCAATCCACAATGTAGGTGTGGTAGGAATCCCCCTCGTTGTGGGCGGCTTTGGCGCGGAACACCGCTTCCTTGCCCGAGGTAGTCCACTCCGCCCGCAAGCCTATCTGCTTCAGCATTTTCGTCACGCTGTCGCAGCTGTGGGGGTCGTCGTCAACAACCATTGCCCGCAGACCTTCCAGCTCCTTTATCCGGGCGGCGTGCTTTTCAATGTCGTGGAGTTTAAGGCTGAGCTTTACGGTAAACTCGCTGCCCTTGTTCTTTTCGCTTTTGACGGAAATTTCTCCGCCCATCATCTCAACGATATTTCTTGTGATAGCCATTCCCAGCCCCGTACCCTGTATGCCTGTTTTGGTAACGGTGGCTTCACGCTCAAAGGGCTCGAAGATGTGCTCCACAAATTCGGGGGACATTCCTATGCCGTTGTCCTTGACGATAAATATGTAGTCCCCGAAGCCCCTGTGGAACGTGGTTTCCTGAATAATGCGGAACGTCACCGTACCTCCCGCGGGAGTGTACTTTACAGCGTTGCTGAGAAGATTTATAAACACTTGGCTGAGCTTCAGGCTGTCCGCCATAACGTCCTCGTTGGCGACGTTGAAGGTATCGATAAACAAATCAAGCTGTTTCGCCTTGACTTGAGGCTGAATGATGTCCACCAAATTATGGGTAAGCTCGGAGATGTTGCACTCCTGCTCCTTTATCTGGACTTTTCCGCTTTCGATACGGCTCATATCCAGAATGTCGTTGATAAGGCTCAGCAGGTGATTGCTGGAGGACAGCACCTTTTGCAGGCTGTCAAGGACTTGCTCCTTGTTGTCGATATGTTTCACGGCTATGGTTGTAAAGCCGATAATGGCGTTCATAGGGGTGCGTATGTCGTGGGACATATTGTTCAGGAAAGTTGTTTTGGCGGTATTGGCGTGCTGCGCCTGCATAAGCGCGTCCTGGAGAGCCTGCATCTGCTCCCGCTGTTTCTGCACCTGCCCGGTGATCTCCTTGACGATTACCATTGCCATAATGTCCCGGGTCTCGTCGTCCCAGGTCATAAAGAAAGACTGCCGTATACAGATTTTCTGCCCCGAGGTATTTTTCCGCCAGTACTCAATGACAGACTCCCGCTTGCCCTGCTCGAAGCTTTTCAGCAGCGCGTCAACGCTTGCTCCTGCGGAGTATTCCTCCATTGACTCATCGTCCACGAACTGTTTCCACAGCGAGAACCAATCGCTTGCCTTGCAGGGAGCGGTCAGACCCACCTGCGACAGCATGCTGACTTTCTCGCCGTTTTCCTGGAAAACAATGTCCTCCTCGATAAGGTCTTTGGTAAGATTTATTTCATACGCGCTTAAAGCGTCTGACATTGTAGCCGTCATATACTGCCGCTCCTTGCGGTTGGCAACGGCTATCTTGGACTGCTGATTCAGCTCCTTTTCTTTTAGACGGGTTATGTCCTGCCTTATGAAGAGCACCTTTGCCGCCTTGCCCTCCTCGTCCCGTTTGAGACAGATAACGTTCATATGCTCCCACTTAACGCCGCCGTCGTGCTTTATGCGGTACTCAAACTGGGTGTCGTTTGAATCCCCCTCCATTTCGGCGATAATAGCCTCCTTGGAAAAGTCCTCCGCAAACTTTTCGCTTTCGCCGTCCCCCACAATATTCGAGCTTATGAAGTAGGTGAAATCCTCATATTTTCCGCTTGAGGGAAAACCCTTGTCCATAGGTGTGGTCCCCACAAGATAGCGGTAAGTTCCTTTGGTAAAGTCCGCCATAACAAAGCGGCTGAACAAAACCCTTGTACCCGTGGTAACATAACCCAGCTCGGTGTTTTCCTTTTCGAGCTTGTTCTTCTCCTTGCCCGACTGGAAAAGCAGTACGGCGATATACAGCACAAACATACCGATAAGCACAAACTGCACGATAACCCCCGCCCTGTTGGCGTTGTTTATCATATCCTGCGTAACGCTTAACGGGAAAGTCTGTATAAGAAAATACTCGGTGTCGGGAATATTTATCACGCATATGTTGTCCGTGGTGCAGCCCTCGGCGCAGACAAAAGCGCCCTCGTCAAGGTCGTTCCGCAGTACGTTCCAGACGCTTTCTTTAGTAGCGGGGTCTATAATATTTTCCTCCAGCAGAATTTCGGGCAGGGGAATGTCATAAGCTGTTTTTCCCGAACCGGAAATAGCCATGCCGTCGACGGTGCAAAGCATAACCCCGGCAGGCTCGCCGAAATAGCTTGCCTCCAGCATTTTCTGCAAATATCTCTCGGCGTAGTAATTGCCCATAAGCATGCCGTATATCTCGCCGTCGTTTTCAAGAGGGGCATAGAAAACCATCATTGGGTCGCCCGTTATGCGGGAATTGAGCATTACCGTACAGCCCGATTCCCCCTCCATACACCGATGGAAGTAATCCCTGTCCGCAATATCGGAGGTCTGCCCGTCGGAAGCGAGGAGCACCCCGTCCCCGTCCACAAAACGGAACGCGTCAAAGTCCGAACCCTCTTCAAGTGTTTTCAGCAGTTCGGGGGTAATTTCGGTTTGTCTCGCCGCCATACTTACCAGAACGGAATAAGCGTGTATACGCAGCTGACCGCTTCTCAGCTCGCCCTCCACACGCTTTGCATTCTGCCGCGCCGCGTCCAGGGCATAGTTAAGATTCTGCGTTTCGATACGCTCGCTCGTGGAATGAAAAAACCACTGAAACAGCGCGATAACGCCGATAAGCAGTATTAAAACATACAGCGCGTTTCTCCATGATCTTTTTGTTAGCTTCATATAGAATTTCAACTCCCAACATCCTTGCCCGAAGACCGCGCGGCACTTCGCGGACTTATACTGCAAGCCGCTCAGGAAAGCGGAAAAAAGTATCGTTTATTCAATAGATGTATTATATCACAAAAACCGAAACTTGTCAATTGACGGCAGCTTAAATCCGAAACAAAAAAAGGACTGTTCCGGCTGACGCGCCGAAACAGTCCGAAACGGATTTACCGTTCAATCTGCTGCTCCCTGTCGGGACCCACGCCTATCATGGCGATCCTGCATTCGCACAGTTCCTCAAGGCGTTTGATATAGCTTTTGCACACCTCGGGAAGCTCCTCGAAGCTGCGGCATTTTGAGATGTCGTCCCCGAAGCCCTTGTGCTCCTCGTAAACAGGCTCGCAGCCCTCCAGCTCCTCAAGCGTGGCGGGGAAATCCCTTATCACCGTACCGTCCGGCTTTTTGTAGGCAACGCATATTTTCAGCGTATCCAATCCCGCAAGGGTGTCAAGCTTGTTCACCACAAGGCAGTTGAGACCGTTTACCCGTACCGCGTGACGGACGATGACCGCGTCGAACCAGCCGGTTCTGCGGGGTCTGCCGGTAGTCGTGCCGAATTCGCCGCCGTTGTTTCGGATATAGTCTCCCGTTTCGTTGTCAAGCTCGGTGGGGAAAGGTCCTTTTCCCACTCTGGTTGTGTACGCCTTTGCAACGCCGTACACCTTGTCTATCACCGTGGGACCTACGCCCGTACCTATACATACTCCCGCGGAAATAGGGTGGGAGCTTGTAACATAGGGATATGTTCCGAAGTCTATGTCCAGCAGGGTAGCCTGCGCACCCTCGAAAAGTATTTCCTTGCCCGCCTTGTGCGCCTCGTAGGTCAGTACGGAAACGTCGTCCACATACTGCGCGAGACGTTTTCCGTACTCGGCGTACTCTTTTATAATTGCCTCAACGTCGAGTGCTTCGCCGCCGAAAACATTGGTTATGATACTGTTTTTCAGATTTCCCGCCGACCTTGTTTTTTCCGCGAAGATTTCGGGGTGGATAAGGTCGTATACGCGGATTCCGCTTCTTTCGTACTTATCCATATAGCAGGGACCTATCCCCCGCTTTGTGGTGCCTATATCCCTGTTTCCCCTGAACTGCTCGGAAAGACCGTCCAGGACGATATGCCAGGGCATGATGACATGAGCGCGGGGGTCTATCTTGAAATTGTCAAACGAAATACCCCTTGCGGAAAGTCCGTCGATCTCCTCCAGGACAACTTTCGGGTCGAGGACAACACCCGCTCCTATCATGCAGAGGGTGTTTTTATAGAGAATACCGGACGGTATAAGGTGAAGCTTGTAAGTTTCGCCGCCGCTTGCAACGGTGTGACCCGCGTTGTTTCCGCCCTGAGAGCGCACGACAACGTCGGCTCTGGAGGCAAGAATGTCGATCACCTTTCCCTTGCCCTCGTCGCCCCACTGCGTGCCGATAACGATATTTGCAGCCATAAAAGAAGCTCCTTTCAAATTCAAAGCTGAAAAGTCAAAAAAACGCCGTTTACATTATAGCAGAAAAACTTTTCGGTGTCAAGGCGGTCGAAGCGAAACGACACTCTACTGATACCTTTTGCTGTTCCGCCTGCCTGCCGAAGCCGCAGCGTTGTGATTTCCGTAACGCTGCCGCTTGAGATCCCGTTTGCCGCCCCGTCGGTCTCTGCCGTCCCTGACGTCTCTGCCGCCCTTGTCCCTGCCCTCGTAGAGCTTTATCCTGATCTTCTGACCGTTTATCTTCGTTCCCGTCATGGAATCGATAACGTGTTCCTTGTCCGCCTCGGGGACTTCAACCGTGGTAAAGCGGTCGTAAATATCTATCTTGCCGAAATTCCTGCCGGGCATTCCCGTAGCGTCCACAAGTGCGCCCAGAACGAAATTGGGCGCGATCCTGTTCGCTCTGCCCACGGATATTTCAACCTTAACGCTGTTCGGTCTGCCCGATCCCTTTTCGCCCCGTTCGGGTCTGAACACCGGCTTTATAAATTCGGGGACGTTCTTCGTCTCGGCGGAAATTTTCATTCCCAGCAAAGCGGCGGCAAGCTGTTCGGCGGAAAATCCCTCCTCCCCGAGAGCCGCAACCTGTTCGGCGTATTTTTCGTACTTGCCCGACATAACGCAGCTTTTGACCGCTTCGGCTACGGCGTTCGCCTTGGCGGCAAGCACCTCGTCCCGGGAGGGAAGCTCCCTGCGCTCGATACGCGCCTTGGTGCAGCGTGCCACGTCCATAAGCTCGGAAACCTGCCGTCTGCCGCTTGCTATGGTATAGGCGGCGCCGCTTTTGCCCGCTCTGCCCGTTCTGCCTATGCGGTGGATATAGTATTCGCAGTCCTGCGGGATATCGTAGTTGAACACCGCGTCCACATCATCCACGTCGATGCCGCGGGCGGCTACGTCGGTGGCTATAAGTATGTTCAGTCTGCCGCTTTTGAAAGCGTTCAGGGTCTGGGTGCGGCTCGCCTGCTTCATGTCGCCGTGAAGTCCCGCCGCGCGGAAGCCCTTTGACACAAGCTGCTCGGAAAGCTCGTCCACCATTTTCTTTGTATTGCAGAATATCATGGACAGCTTAGGCTCGTAGGCAAGCAGCAGCATTTGCAGCGCGTCGGTCTTTCTGCCCATGGGAACGTCGAAGTAGAACTGCTCCACGCTGTCCACGGTGCGGGACTTTTCCTCAACGCCCACCGCGACGGGATCCCGCTGATATTTTTCCGTGATCGCCATAATGGCTTCGGGCATGGTCGCGCTGAACAGAACGGTCTGCCGCTCCTCGGGCACGAAGCCGAGGATTGTTTCGATGTCCTCACGAAAACCCATATTGAGCATTTCGTCCGCCTCGTCCAGAATGACCGTCCGCACACCGTCAAGTTTGAGTGTGCGGCGGTTTATGTGATCCATGACCCGTCCGGGAGTGCCCACCACGATATTCGCGCCCCGTCTGAGACGCGTTATCTGCCGCTCGATGTCCGCGCCGCCGTAGACCGCGCAGGTTCTTACCCAGGGCATAAAGTCCGAGAACTTGTCAAGCTCGCCGCACGCCTGCATGGCAAGCTCCCGTGTGGGGCAGAGAATAAGTATCCTGACGGTATTTCCGTCGCTTTTTTGTATTGACGAGACCGCGGGAATGCCGAAGGCGGCGGTCTTGCCCGTTCCCGTGTGGGAACGTCCTATAACGTCCCTGCCCTCCATGAGCAGGGGAATGGTTTTCGCCTGAATTTCGGTGGCTTCCTCGTAGCCGAGCTTTTCCACCGCTTTCAGTATCTCCTCCGAGAGTCCCAAATCGCTGAATAACATAGTAAGAATCCTTTCAAGTATTGTTTTTGGAAGTTATTGAAAATAGATTTTAATTATACCATATAGAAGCGTGATTTGTCAACTGTCTGTTTCGGCTCGGCGGAGCTTTCCGGCTTTGTCCTCCGCAAAAACAGCCGTTAAGGATTTCCCTTAACGGCTGCCGTTATTTCACTTTTTTCCCGGCGTGCTTTCTCATAAACATCACAAAATCCGTTTCCGGGATCGGCTTGGAATAGTAGTAACCCTGAATATATTCGCAGTTCAGGTCGGTAAACTTCTTTACAAGGCTTTCCGTTTCAATGCCCTCGACGACGATATGCATATTCATGTCCTTGAGCATTTTTACGGTATTTTTCAGAACTATCCACATTCTGGGATTATTCTCGCTGTCCACAAAGGTCTTGTCAAGCTTGACTATCGTGATAGGCAGCGAAGCCACGCTCTTGATATTGGAGTAACCCGTTCCGTAATCGTCGAGGGAGAACTCCACTCCCGCCTGCGTAAGCTTTTCGAGATTTTCCATCATTATATTTTGGGAATAGGACGCGGCTGTTTCCGTAATCTCCAGATTGATCTTTTCGGGCGTAACGCCGTAACGTTTCATTATCTGTAAAATTCTGTCCGCCAGATCCGCCTGCATACACTGAGCTACCGAAAGGTTGATCTCTATGTATTCCAGACCCAGCTCGCTGAATTCCCTGCTTGCAATGAAGCTGCACACCTTTTCGAGCACAAGCTCTCCTATCCTGTGGATAGCCCCGCTTTTTTCGGCGGCGGGAATAAACAGATCCGGAGGGATAAAGCCGTATTTGTCGTGGTGAAGTCTCAGCAAAGCCTCCGCAGAAATAAAGCTGTCCGTTTCGATGGAATATATGGGCTGATAGTAAACGTCAAACGAGCGGTTCGCGATGGCGCTGTCTATAATGGCGTCCAGTTCGTTGCTGAGACGGAAACGGTTTTCCTTTGCGATCTCGGAGGTTTTGATGACCCTGCCCGAATAGGGCATATCGTTAAGCTCGTTGCCGAAAGCCATGAGAGTTTCAAACTCGGTTATTTCTTCCGGGCAGTGAGCGATGCACACATGAGCGATAAGGTTCAGAGCCATTTGATTGAAAATGATATTCTGTTTAAGTTCCGTATTGATCCTTTCGGCGGTATGCTCCATCTTTTTCCAGTTGTTTTCTTCGACCACAAAGCGGTATCTGCCCCTGTCAAGATAGTACAGATCGGCGCGGAGCTTTTCCTCCTTGTTTATCGCAGCAAAGCGTCCGGCTATATCCCTGAGCATTGAGTTCAGATTGTCGAAGCCGAGGATAGCGTGCATTGACGAATAATTGGATATATTGATGAGAATTATTCCCACCCGCTTGCCGTTGGCAAAATTGCGCTTCATATCAACGCCGTAGGCTTCGTATTTGCCCAGACCCGTCAGCGAATCCAGAAGCTCCTCGGGACGCTGAACCGTTATTATAATGAGCAGCAGCGATACGGCGGACGCAAACATTTCCACCAAAAGCTCCGGGAAGAACCACTGTATTGCAAGCGAAAGCACCGTAAGAGGAAATATCATGCACAAAGACAGAAGCTTTTCCGCTTTGAAAAGCTTCCTGTAGGTTATGATGTAGCCTATTCCCGCCACAAGATACACAAAGGAGCACACATAAAGCACAGGCATTGCGGAACCTCTCGTATAAGCTCCGCTCTCATCAAAGGTAAAGACCGATCCCGTAAAGACGTTGACGATGAGCATAACGATCACCACAGAATAGGGGATACATAAAAAAAGCTTGAAAACAAGGCTTTTCCGCAGCTTGTGCCAAGTGTCGGTAAGGCTTATCAGGTAGATTATGTAAACGGGCGACATAGAATTGCGCAAAGCCAGGTAAACGTACTGAGCCGCGCTGCATATTATGCCGACATAGGTTTCCTCGCTGTAGGGAACGGCAACGGAAAAAATGTCCGCCGCCGCTGTCAGCAAAGTGACCGAAATAAGGATAATGAACAGCCTGTTGGTCAGACCGCCGGTCATTTTGCGGTAAAAAACGGAAAAAAGAAGCATGCACAGTATTATTACCGCGCATATGTCAAAATATATCATCGGCCGCGGTCACCTCCCCGGACATAGCTGCTGTATCTATACGAAACAACCAAAAGCGGAATGATACTTTAACTCATTACTATATATAATAGCACATCGGCGAAAAAAAGTAAAGCGCTTTATTAAAAAAACTGTGATATATTTTTGTCAAAATAATGTATTGTTTTTATGCAGAATTAACTCATATTAATAAACAACCTGTTTTATTCCGCGGATTTTTGTGCGGTTTGCCCATAGATGGGACGTCCCCGCAAGCCGCCGTCCATGCGCGGGCAGCCGCGCGTTACGCATATGGAAAATTCTTGTTAAAATTTTTTAAAACCTATTTTCAAACTGAAATTTATGTGCTATAATAAAAATATTAATACCGCAGCAGAGGCGGAGATACGGAACAGGAGCGCGAGCAGTCCGCCGGCTCTTATCTCCGGCTTCTTATTTCTAAACAGGAGGTAACTATTATGAACGAAACAGAGCTTTACTCCCTTTGGTGCGAAAAAGCCACAGACGACCCCGATCTCCAAACCGAGCTTAAATCCATCGCGGGAGATAACGAGGCGATCACCGACAGATTTTACCGCGACCTTGAATTCGGTACGGGCGGTCTGCGCGGCGTTATCGGCGCAGGCTCCTACAGAATGAACATCTATACCATCCGCCGCGCCACACAGGGTCTGGCGGACTATGTGAACGAAGCCTTTCCCGCAAATCCGTCGGTCGCCATCGCTTACGACAGCCGCATAAAGTCCGATGTTTTCGCTAAAGAAGCCGCCGCTGTGCTTGCCGCCAACGGCATAAAGGTACACATCTACAGCGAGCTTATGCCTACGCCCATGCTTTCCTACGCCGTAAGGACGCTGAAATGCAGCGCGGGTATCGTCGTTACCGCCAGCCATAACCCCGCCAAGTACAACGGCTACAAGGTCTACGGCTCGGACGGCTGCCAGCTCACTTTGGGAGCTGCCGAAATCGTGCTGAAAAACATAAACAAAGTCCCCATGTTCGGCGGAGCTAAGCTTATCTCCTTTGAAAAGGGCATTGAGGACGGCACTATCGAATACATTTCTCAGGAAGTGATAACCTCCTATATAGACAAGGTCGCGGAGCAGGGCATTCACACCGATCTGTGCGCCGCAAGCGGTCTCAAGGTTGTCTACACTCCCCTCAACGGAACGGGAAACAAACCCGTACGCATGATACTTAAAAAGATCGGCATTACCGACGTTACCGTAGTTCCCGAGCAGGAATATCCCAATGGAAACTTTACCACCTGTCCGTTCCCCAATCCCGAGATCAAGGAAGCTCTCGCGCTGGGTCTGAAGCTCTGCGATACCGTTAAGCCCGACCTGCTGCTTGCCACCGATCCCGACTGCGACCGCGTGGGCATCGCCGTTCCCGACGGAAAGGGCGGATATGTCCTCTTCTCTGGCAACGAGGTTGGAGCAATGCTCCTCGAGTACGTCTGCGCCGAGCGCACAAAGCTGGGCACGATGCCCGAAGACCCCATTGCCGTTAAGACGATCGTTACCACCGATATCACAAAGGCGATAGCCAAGGAGTACGGCGTTAAGATCGTGGAAGTCCTCACCGGCTTCAAGTTTATCGGCGAGCAGATAGGCTTTTTGGAGGACAAGGGCGAGGAAGACCGCTACATCTTCGGCTTTGAGGAAAGCTACGGTTATCTGGCAGGCTCTTACGTCCGGGACAAGGACGCGGTTGTGGCTTCCATGCTCATCTGCGAAATGGCGGCGTTCTACCGCACAAAAGGTATCTCCTTGCTTCAGGCGAGAGAAAATATGTACAAGAAGTACGGCGTTTACACCCACACGCAGAAGTCCTTTACCTGCGAGGGCGCAAGCGGTATGCAGAAGATGAAGGAACTTATGACAATGCTCCGCACCGATACGCCCAAGGCAATCGGCGGACTTTCCGTTATCCGCTTCGACGACTATCTTGACAGCACTTCCGTCGACTGCATAACGGGAAACAAGACAAAGCTCACCCTGCCCAAGTCGGACGTTCTGACGTTTGCTCTTGAGGGCGGCGCGTCGGTAATAATCCGTCCGTCGGGTACGGAGCCTAAGATAAAGGCGTACTACACTACTACGGGTGCGGTCAAGTCCGAATCGGAGGCTCTCGAAGCTAAGATATCGGAGGATTTCCAGAGGATACTGGGATTTTGACCGGTTGGGTTTGTAAATAAAAACATATCCCGCTGCGGAGATTTTCCGTAGCGGGATATTAATTGGCGCGAAGGGCGAAGATGTAAATTGTTGTTTAGCGCAAAAGAACGAGTAACGAGTATTCGGCGGCGAAGCCGCGACTAAAAAGTTCGCCAGCCTTTCAAGGCTGCGAGGTCCACGGGGCAGAGCCCCTGGTCGCGCTCCGCAGAGCGCGAAACTCCCCTCCCCGCGCCCGCAGGCGCAAATCGTTCAAGAGCTCCGCAAAGGGGTGAATTGAAAACATCACTGCGTGATGTTTTCAAGAGGGGAACGCCCTGCGATAGAGGGCGTTCCCCTGCGGTATGTGACAAAACAACTCTCCAAAACGTCCCGGTGGGACGTTTTGGACGGAACAAATTCTGTAACCCAAACAAAATATAGTCACGTTGAAAACAGTCCACCGGACTGTTTTCAAGGGTTACTGTACTGTGAGCAGTTACAAGGGGGAGCGGTCGTGTCCGCTCCCCCTCGGAATGGCTGTCGCCATTCCTCACCCTCTTCCCCGTTTCGGGAGGATTTGCGCCTACGGCGCGAGGGGAATTTCGCCCTCTGCGGAGGGCGACCAAAGGGCGCCGCCCTTTGGAAACCTGCCGCCTTTGAAAAGGCGGGCGAAACTTTTAGTCGCGGCTTCGCCGCCCAATACTCGTTACCCGTTCTTTTGCACTAAACAACAATTTACCGCTTTCGTTACAGCCGTAATGACGCTTTAAGTAAAATGTGTACAAATTGTAAAAAATGTCCCGCCCCTCTTGAAATTAACAGCACATTGGTTTATACTGTAATTAGCACTCAAAGATAATGAGTGCTAACGCTTTCAAACCCAAAGTGCTAAATTTACTTATAGATACGAAAGGAATGTTTCAAATGGCGGAAGCAAAACAGTTCAAGGCGGAATCAAAACGTCTGCTGGACATGATGATCAACTCTATCTACACCCACAAGGAAATCTTTCTGAGAGAGCTTATCTCCAATGCCAGCGACGCTATCGACAAGCTGTACTTTAAGTCCCTTACCGACGACGGCGTGGGAATGAAAAAGGACGATTTCCAAATCTATATCGAAGCGGACAAGGACAACGGCGTTCTTAAAATTACCGACAACGGCATAGGCATGACCGCCGAGGAGCTGGAAAACAATCTGGGCACCATCGCCAACAGCGGCTCTCTCGCTTTCAAAAACGAGAACGGCGGCAACGAGGATATCGACATTATCGGACAGTTCGGCGTAGGCTTCTACTCCGCGTTTATGGTCGCCAAGGAAGTGGAAGTCCGCTCCAAAGCCTACGGTTCGGACAAGGCTTATCTGTGGAAGTCAAGCGGCGTTGAGGGCTACACCGTCGAGGAATGCGAAAAGGACGGCGTGGGCACTGAGATAACCCTTACCATGAAAGACGATACCGACGACGAGAACTACAGCGATTACCTTATGCAGTGGAAACTGAAATCGCTGGTAAAGAAATATTCCGACTATATCCGTTTCCCCATTAAAATGGAGATGGAGCACGACCATCTGAAAGAGGGCACGGGCACAGACGACGTTCCCGCCGAGTATGAGACCCACACCGAGGTGGAAACCCTCAACAGCATGGTACCCCTCTGGCGCAAGAACAAAAGCGAGATCACCGACGAGGAGTATAACAAGTTCTACCGTGAGAAATTCTACGACTACAACGAACCTCTTGCCCATATCCACGCGAAAGCGGAGGGTACGGCTACTTACGACGCGCTGCTCTATATCCCCTCGCAGGCTCCCATGGATTACTATACCAAAGAGTACGAAAAGGGCTTGCAGCTTTTCTCCAGCGGCGTGCTTATTATGGACAAGTGCGGCGACCTGCTGCCCGACCACTTCTCTTTCGTAAAGGGTCTTGCGGACTCTCAGGATCTGTCTCTGAACATCTCCCGCGAGATGCTTCAGCACGACAGACAGCTCAAGCTGATAGCAAAATCTTTGGAAAGAACTGTCAAGAACGAGCTGAAAAAAATGCTCTCAAACGATCGGGAAAAGTACGAAAAATTCTGGAAAGCGTTCGGACTTCAGATAAAGTTCGGCATTTACAACGGCTACGGCGCGAACAAGGATCTGCTGAAAGACCTGCTTATGTTCCACAGCTCCTTTGAGAAAAAGCTTGTCACGCTGGACGAGTACGTTTCACGCATGAAAGAGGATCAGAAGTACATCTACTACGCCGCAGGCGAAAGCGTGGCAAAGATCGACTGCCTGCCCCAGACCGAGGTCGTCAAGGACAAGGGCTACGAAATACTGTACCTTACCGAAAGCGTGGACGAGTTCGCGGTGCAGATGCTGATGAGCTATGAGGACAAGCAATTCAAATCGGTGTCGGCTTCCGATTTGGATATAGACACTCCCGAGGAGAAAGAGGAGATCAAGAAGCTTGCCGAGGACAGCAAGGATATGTTTGCCTGCATAAAAGAGGCTCTCGGGGACAAGATCAAGGAAGCGAGACTTTCCGAGCGTCTCAAGACCCACCCCTGCTGCCTTTCCAACGAAGGGCAGATTTCCCTCGATATGGAAAAGACCTTTGCCGCAATGCCCGGAAACGAGCATAACGTCAAGGCGGAAAAGGTGCTGGAAATCAACCCCAATCACGAGATATTCAAGGTTCTGCAAAAGCTGTACGAAACCGATAAGGACAAGCTTGCCGCATACGGCAAAATCCTTTACGCACAGGCTCTGCTCATAGAGGGCATGCCAGTGGACGACCCGCTTGCGCTGTCCGGACTTTTGTGCGACCTGATGACCGATAAAGCGTAAGTCAGACCTGCTCGGCGCTTCGGAGACTGCCGAACAAATCTATTATACAGCGGCGGAGCCGCAGCCAAAGCCGTGAGCTGACGCTGCGGCTTCGCCGTATTCTTGCCGCGTCCCAAATCCCGGCGTAAAATACGCCGAAATAAGCGGCGCGGCAGACAAGCATCCTGCGGAAAAAATTTGCGGAAAACCTTGTTAAAATAATACAATCGTGTTATAATAAGAAAAACAATTTTTATTTGAAAAGGCTGGTAACACTATGGGTTTTGAAAAATTCTGCGGCAGCTTCAAAAGCTCCAATGGTTCGGACAATATCGCATACTATGTTTACACCCCCGCCTCGAAGCCGAGAGCGGCGGTGCAGATAGTCCACGGAATGTGCGAATATATCGCCAGATATGAGGACTTCATCGGCTTCCTCTGCGCAAACGGAATAGCGGTTTTCGGTCACGACCATCTGGGTCACGGCGGCTCTGTAGTGAGCGACGAATATTTGGGATATTTCGCCCCGAAGCATGGCTGGCAGTTTCTGGCGAAAGACGTCGTGCGCCTTACCAAAATAATGCGCAGGCAGTTTGAGGACATACCTCTTTATATATTGGGACACAGCATGGGCTCGCTGGTGACGAGAGCCGTACTCGCAAAGCACAGCGACCTTTACGGCGGCGCGGTGATAATGGGTACTCTCAATATGCGGATCGGCGTCAACGCGGGACTTGTTATCTCACGGACGGTATGCAGATTAAAGGGCGATATGGGACGTTCAAAAATGCTGGACAATATTATTTTCGGACTGAACAACGCCAAAATAGACGATCCCGTAAACGGCTACGCTTGGGTCTCCAGAGACGCGGATATCGCAAAAGCTTACGAAAAAGATCCCTGCTGCAATTTCCATTTTACCGCAAGCGCCTATACCGACCTGATGTATTTGGTAAGCTACGTTTCCGCGCGGGATTGGGCGGAAAAGGTGGACAACGGTCTGCCGGTGCTGATATGCAGCGGCGGGGACGATCCCGTGGGTCTGTACGGCAAAGGCCCCGAGGAGGTATTTAAAAATCTTATGGGTTCGGGACAGGTGGATATCGAGCTGAAGCTTTACAGCGGCGCAAGGCACGAGATACTCAACGAGACCAATCGCGCCGAGGTTTATGAGGATATAATGAATTGGCTTGAAAGGCACATTCCCGCCGAGGGGTGATTTTTATTGAAAGGAGAGACGTTTTCCTTAGGAAACGTCGTTACGGTTATTATGTTTGCAAAGGTAAACAGTCTCGGACTTTTCGGTCTCAACGCCTTTTCCGTGGACGTTGAAATAGAGACAAGCAAGGGAACTCCCGCCTTCGACATTGTGGGACTTCCCGACACGGTGGTAAAGGAAAGCCGCGAAAGGATACGCTCCGCTCTGCGGGAAAACGGCATCGCGTTCCCTTTGGCGCGGGTGATAGTCAACCTTGCTCCCGCGGACACAAAAAAGTCGGGAAGCGTTCACGACCTGGCGATATTCGTCGCGCTGCTCTGCGTGACGGGAAACATCACCGAGGATATTTCAAAGTCCGCGTTTATCGGGGAGGTGTCCCTCAACGGCGCGGTAAGACCCGTCAACGGAGTTCTGCCAATGGTTCTGCTGGCGAAAAGCGCGGGCTTCGAGAACGTGTTCGTTCCCGCCGAAAACGCCTATGAAGCAAGCGTCGCCGAGGGAGTGACCGTTTACGGCGTGGAAAGCGCGGGGCAGCTTATAAAGCATTTCAGCCGTGACTCGGTGATACTTCCTCAGAAGCCTTATGAGATAAGGGCGGAGGAGTATTTCGACGCGGTTGACTTTGCCGATGTAAAGGGTCAGTACGCCGCCAAAAAAGCTTTGGAGTACGCCGCGGCCGGCGGACACAACGTGCTGATGATAGGCAGTCCCGGCTCGGGAAAATCCATGCTGGCAAAGCGGCTGACTACCATACTTCCCGCCATGACTTTCGAGGAATCCATAGAGACCACAAACGTCCACTCGGTAAGCGGACTTGTCAGCAAAGATTCGCCGCTGGTGACAAGGAGACCTTTCAGAAGTCCCCACCACACCATTTCGGCGGCGGGTCTCGCGGGAGGAGGAACAGTCCCCCGCCCCGGAGAAATATCCCTCGCTCACAACGGTCTGCTTTTTCTGGACGAGCTTGCGGAGTTCGACCGCCGCACGCTGGAGATACTCCGTCAGCCCATGGAGGACAAGCAGGTCACAATATCGAGAGCGGCGGGAACGGTCACATATCCGTGCAGCTTTATGCTTGTGGCGGCAATGAACCCCTGTCCCTGCGGCTACTACGGACACCCCGCAAAGAAGTGCATATGCGGGAAAAAGCAGGTGGCTCAGTACCTTTCAAAGATAAGCGGTCCTCTGCTGGACAGGTTCGATATACATATAGAAGTCCCTCCCGTGGAGTTTGAACGGATATCCTCCTCGGCAAAAGAGGAAAGCTCCGCGCAGATAAGGGAAAGGGTTCAGGCGGCAAGGGAGATCCAGAACAGGCGGTTCAGGGGAACGGGAATTTCCTGCAACGCAAAGATAACTCCCGAGCTTTTGGCGGAGACCTGTGAAATGACCGACGCGGCGCGGGATACTCTCAAAAATGTCTTTGAGCGAATGGGACTTTCCGCGAGAGCCTACGACCGCATTTTAAAGGTCGCCCGCACGATCGCGGATATGAACGGCGCGGAGGTCATAGACAAACCCCATATCGCTCAGGCGGTGCAGTTCAGAAGTCTTGACCGCAAATACTGGGCGGGACAGTGACAATGTACAGTGTATAGTGTACAGTTGACAGTGTACAGTTGACGGTGTGCAGTTGAAAGTTAAACCCCGTTCCGAACGTTTTTGCGTTCGGGACGGGGTTGGTTTGTTCAGAAGCAGTCCATCGTATCGGTTTCGGCGCCGTCGTCGTCGACAACCGCAACTCCGATCTCAACGGAAATAATATCGGGATCGTCCAGAGAATTTATGTAGTCCCGAAGCTCGTCGGTTATTCTTTCCGCAGTTACGTCCACACGGTTGCTCATTACTGACGTTCCCCAGCCGTTTATGGAATATTGGCGGTGATTTTCGGAAAGATTACCGTAAACCTCCGCAAGCTCGTCCGAGGAGAATTTGCAGTCCCGCATAACTATGGGAGCGTAGGTTTTTCTCATCTTTTCCACGATGGGAGCGGTCTTTTCCCTGTCCTTGGTCATTACCACAAGCACGCCTCCGTCAGCGTAAACGCCGCCCGAAGCGTCCTTCGGCAGCTTCTTTTCAAGGGAGAAATAGGGCGAGGAATAATCAACGTCCGCGTGACCGTCCCACACTCCGCTTTCCGAGAATGTGTAGGTCTTTCCGTAAAGCTCGGCGGAACCTGTGGTGTGTGCGCCGCTTGTTTCGTCAAAATAATGCCAACCGTCGGAAAGCTTGCACCAGCCGGTTTGCTTAACGCCGTCGAGGTAATGGAAACGTTTTCCGCCGGACTTTACCCAGCCCGTGTAAGTTCCCGCGCAAACGCCGTCCTTGCCGAACTTATAGCGCACGCCGTTTATCGACGCGCTTTTCGTTAAGGCTTCGCCGTTTTTGCGGAAGTAATACTTTTTGCCGTCGACGGTTTTCCAGCCGGTCGCGGCAGTTCCGCCGCCGTTTATAAAAAAGATTTTTCCGCCCGAGTTTACAAGTCCCGTATCGAAATCTCCATAGCAAACCACTGTACCGACCGAAGAAGCGTTCCCGCCGCGCAGCTTTTTGATCTCTTCCAGTTCTTTCCGTGCGGCGGCTTCGCTGTAGGGATATCCCTCGGAAAAGAAAAATTCCCCGTTGTCCGTAAGGAAGTAAAATCCGTTGTCGGACGCATATATATCCATGGGATTGCCCGGGGAGGTTTCAAGCTTAAAGAGGTTTTCCGCCAAACCGCTTGCGCCGATGCTGCATCCGTATTTGCCGTCGTACAGGCTTACGCTCAGCATAAGCTTCGGCTGACCGCCGCTCATTATCGGATAATAGCAGAGATCGTCTCTTGTGCTTCCGTCCGGATTTTTTACGCGGAAGCCCGCGCCGAGAGCGGCGTTTTGGGCTTCGGCTGAAGTAAGTCCCAGAATTACAAGACCGTCTTCCGACTGCTGTTCAAACTGATCCAGCGCGTATTCGTCCGCGCTTTTCGGAGTATCGGCAGACCTGATGCAAACCGAGGAACCGTCCGCATAAACATTGAACGAGAGAACCGATACCGCCGCAGCCGCGATACAAGCCGCAAAAAATTTTTTCATAAAACCATTCCTTTCCGGTACTGTTTTCTACAGTAAATACAATTCGGAACTCCAAAATTTTTCATCGGCAAAGAAATTCTGCTTTATGCACAAAAAATGTGTATCGCTTTTAGGCAGATTGCGGTGCGAATGTAATTTCAAACAAAATCACCCTTGCCTGCCATAAATGACAGCAAGGGTGAAATTTCAAACTTTAAGCCGACCCGCTTGGGAAAAATTATCTTTTTTCAATGCTCTTTACGCGGTATTTTTTTCTGCCGCCCTGAACCACTTTAAGCTTTTTGTTGTGGGGCATGATGTCGGGAAGCGCGGTAAAGAGCAGTACGCCCGAATTGAACGACCCCGCAAAGTCGCCGTTGATAATTCCGCCGCCGGAGGAAACGTCCTGAATGTGCTCCTTATAGATTACCAGAGCGTAGGGAGAAAAGCTGGAGCATACGAACTGAACGCACCATACATTGTCTATGTCAACGATAGCGCAGGGAAGAACCTCCAAAGCGGTATCCGCTGTGCGGAGCCAATCCTCGGCGGAATTGGCGGTGATCTCCTCGTCCTCCAATCCGTCACCGATATGCACCACGGTAATGTAGTCACGGTACGCGATCAGCCTGTCGGGAATGGGCATCGTTATAGTCACGGTAAAACCGCTGTTCGGCTCTACCTCTATCTTTGTGCCCTCTCTGTAGACGCTTATGTCAAACGGATAGATTATAAAGCTGTTCAGACCGTCGGCATAGTTTTTAAGAACGTCTTTCACAGCCTCGGTGGATTCCCTGTTTGTCGTGAAGTAAACGTCCACAGCCTCGTCAAAAGCGGCGTGATTGGCGTCTGCGGAAATATACTCGCTGTGAGAGATGCCGTAAGGCGTTGTACCCTTGACATTGAGCACTGTATCCACATCTGTTACCGAACCTGTGGACGGTGTTGCCGATACCGCCATCGAGTACTCGCCGTAAAATCTTTCGCCGTTGATCGTCTTGTAGGGAGCTACCATATAGGTATACTTCTGACCGTTTTTCAGTCCCGTATGGGAATACTTCGTTCCGCTTATGACGGTTATAGGTTCAAATTCCATTGTTTTGGAATTATACAGATAAACCACATATCCCTCCGCGCCGTTGACGGCTGACCAGGAAAGATCCACCTGGCGGTTTCCCGCTGTGGCGGTAAGGTCTATTACCGCGTTGATGGAAATGCCCGTAGTGATCGTCACCGATCTTGTGGGATTGCTGTATACTCTTGTGCCGTTTACCGTCTTGTAAGCCACAACGTAATATGTCCAGCTGTCGCCGTTAATAAGGTTTGTGTGTACATAAGCGTTTTTGCTTACATCGAACTGATATGATCTGCCGTTGCCGTAGGCGTAAACTATATAACCCTCCGCGCCGCTGACGGCTGTCCATGTCAGCGAAGCCTGACCGTCGGTAGTGACGACGTTGAAATCCTTGGGCGAAGCAAGATCGTCCCCTATCTTGAAGCTGAGGTGATTGGATTCGTTGCTGTAAACTCTTTCACCGTTTACGGTTTTGTATGCCAGAACGTAATACTCATATGTATCGCCGTTTCCGAGACCTATGTGAGTGAAGCCGGGTTTGCTCACGTCGATGGGATCGCTCGTCCATGCGCCGTTATTCTTGCGGAAATACAGCTCATAGCCCTCCGCGCCTTTTGAAGCCGACCATTTAAGGTCTACCTGACCGTCCTTTGTCGTACCCGAAAAATCCTTCGGCGCGTCCAGCGTAATTCCGACTATTACCCAAGCCTCGTCCGACCATGGACTGTAGACCGTTTCGCCGCTGACCTCTTTGTAAGCCAGGACGCGGTAAGTATATCTGTCGCCGTTATGAAGTCCCGAATGAGTATATTTCACATCTGTAAGGTCGAAAACGTTATTCTTGATTTGAGATATGTCGTTTACAAACTCAACGCTTGTGCCGTCTTTCATTACATACTTATACTGAAGCAGATAGCCTTTCGCGCTCGGCACGTCCGACCAGCTGATATTGACCGTTCCGTCGGTGGTTGTCGCTGTCAGGTTCTGCGGTCTTGCGAGAGTGCTGCCCACCTTAACCTGCGCGGGTACGGATTCCTCGCCGTGGGTCGTCTGCGATTCATACTGCACCGTAACGGTTTTGTAGGCGGTTACATAATACGTCAGCACATGATTAAGCAAAAGATCCTTATGCACCTTTGTATTGGTCTTTGAATCAAGAGTGCCCGTCACGATCTCTCCGTTGTATTCGTCCGTGAAGCGTATGGTATAGCCCGTGGCATTGGCGACCCTATCCCATTTTATGGTTACTTCGCCGTCCGCGGTGCATTCGGCTGTGACGTTTTCGGGAGTTCCGAGAAGCCCTCCCACCGTTACGTCAACAGTCGTAGAAGGACCGTAAAAAGGCTTCGGGGGACCCGACTGGGGATTTACATTAACATACGGCGTAACAACATAGGTGTACACCTCTGTGTTGAACAAGCCTGTGTGGTTGTAGGACAAATCGTTCGGTCCGAAAGTGTCGTCCGAGAATATCGGCTGGCTGCCCTCGGGTACAGTCTCAAATCCCTTGGTATCGGGATTGTACCGTTTTTTCTGGAAGATTTCAAGCTTATATCCGTCGGCGTTTCCGTAGCTGTTGTTTTGCGTTTTGGAGGCTGTCCAGTTCAGCTTGACCTCTCCGTTGTCGGTGGTATATGAAATTCTTACCGTGGTAAGGTTGAATTCCAAAGTACCTCCGTCACGGGCGGCAGTGCCGCGTATCCTGTTCGTATCGTTTCTCGTCTTGGTGATGAACGGAACGATGTAGTAATAATACTGCGTATCCTTATTGATTTTGGTATCGGTGTAGGAAAGCGTTTTGTCGTTCAGTATCTCGGCGATTTTTTCTACGCCGTATTCATTCGGTTTGCCCGCATTGGTGACAAGCACGTTTACAAGGTCGGTCGACTGAATGTCCTCGGTGGAGCGGTATATTTCAACGCCATTGTAGGTGCTTGACGAATTCTTTTTCCATGAAACGGTTATAGACGATTTTGTATAATCGACAGTGTCAAATTCGATGTAAGGAGCGATGTACAGATCCCGGCACAGATTTCTGTTGTCGTCGGGATAGCTTTGGTACAGCTTATAGATGTTCTCGTCGCCTTGGCTTACGGCATACAGACTGCTGGTGATAAGACCCGTATTCGTAACATTGTATGAGTTCGGACCGCCGCCCCATATGTTTTTGTACGCCTCGACGAATATTCTGTAATGATGTCCGTAAGCCAGATCGTTGCCGAACAGGGTTCTGACGCTGCGGCTCATTTTGGGACTGCTCTGCGCCGCGATCTCCTGCTTTTTGGCAGACATCTTATTGTCGGTGTAATCGTACAGATATACTATATAGCCGTCGGGATATTCGCCCGAAACCGTCACTCCGTCAAGTATCATCTGAGGCTGATCCCACTCGATATTAACGTCGTTGATGCTGTCGGGATAAAATTCTTCCGTCGACATACCCGACACTGCGTCCACAAGCGTAACGTTCATTTCCTCCGCGTCAAAATGCGAGTCCAATTTTCCCAAATTTTTTATGCCGCCCGACAGGCTCGTAACGGGAGCGAAAGTCGTTCCTCCCGAAGGAGTGAGCGTCGAGGTTGTCTGTCCGGGATTATCCGGATCGTCCACGTTTTCAAGATATACCCAGGCGGGAACTCTGAAAATGGGGTTGATCCTTATATTCAAATCATTTGTGTAGTCGCCGATCTTAACTTCAAAATCCCTGATGTTCGTATTTGTGTTGTTTATCGATTGATCGTACAGATTTTTTCCGCTTTGGTCGTTGATAATGATATTATATCCCGAAATAAAATCGGTAAGTTCATACTTCGTGCCGAAAATATCGGTGTATTCCTGACTTTGAAGCTGCCATGAGAGCCTTATGTTTCCATAAGACTTGACGGGTTCGTCGATTTGAACGCCCTGATATCCGTAAGCCGCCCTATAGTCGTTATCGTGAACGACCAAATTGGAGCCGGGCGTTGAATCGCGCCAAAAGTTCTCCTCCTGACCGTTATAGTCAAGTTTTATCGGACCCATTGCCGCCGATACCTCGAAGCTTATTCCCAGCTCGGGAACGAACATCATCACAAACGCCGCCGCAAGCACAGCCGACATGACCCTGCCCAGAAAAGGCTTTTTCACATATACAATATCGTCCTGCCTGCGAGTTTTTGTTTTTTCCGAGGATTGTTTCACCCCGAGGAATTTTCCATTTTTATCGGACAGAGCGAGACCGGCGCGGCACATCAGCGAGTACCACATTTTTACAAACAGCTCCGCTATAACGCAGGGAAGCCACATGAGCTTGTTTTTACTCCGCTTTGCCTTTAAGCGCCGAAGCATTTCTTTTTTGGTATTAAAGTCCAGCATAGATACCCTCCATATATATTGGGACGGAAAAACGCCCGTAAAATTCAAGCGCAGCTTTAACAAGCCGCAAAATTGCGAAGCAATTTTGTGAACATTCGGCGTGGGATTGTATCCACCGCCGAATGTGAAGATGAAACCCGCCGCCTTAGAGGCGGGGGACATCAGCAGCGGTTATTTTTAAAGACACTGAGCCATTGTTATTATCATACCATATTTTTATAAAAAAGTAAAGCAGTTTGTATCGGCAATTTTGCACAAATTTACACGTTTATCATCAATATTTTGTATAAAATCCGCTTACAGCTGTTTCCTGACCACGCCGTACTCGTCGTCGAGACGGTAGCTGTGACATTCCCGGCTTGTCCCGCCGAGAAATCTTCCCATTTCGTCCTCGTCAAGGTCGGCGGCGCAGACGTACTGCTCCCAGTCCTCGTCCCAAACATAATTCACGCAGCTTTCGCATTCGCTCATAATCTTATCTCCACCTCGCTTTTCAGCTCCATGCTTTCGGGAGTTACCGCGCAGTCGTAAGCAAGAAGCTTTACTCCCCGCTCGGCGGCGCGATTTAAAGCCTGTCCGAATTCGGGGTGAGTTTCGTTGTTGGGCGTAAAGTACCGCACTCCCTCCATCTGTATCACAAACAGCAGATATGTCTCAAAGCCCCGTTCAAGACATTCCGCCAGCTCGTTTATGTGCTTCACGCCCCGCTCCGTGGGCGCGTCGGGAAACATCACTATCCCGTCCTTTTCAAGGGTAACCCCCTTTACTTCAAGCAATATCCTCTTGCCGTTTTCCTCTATGTAGAAATCAAGCCGCGAGTTCCCGCAGGTGTATTCGGGTCTGATAATCCCGTCCGGAAACAGCTTCGGCAGGAACTCCCCCGCCGCGGCGTTTGGCGCGGCGCTGTCCATATTGATGAGCCTATCCCCCTTCAGGACAGCCACAAGGTCGTACAGGGTCTTTCTTTTCGCTGCGGCGGCGGGATCGGCTTTTTCCAGCCAAACCCTCGCCCCCTCCGTAAGAAGCTCCCTGCACCGTCCCGTGTTTTTCACATGGCAGACCTCGGTTTTCCCGCCGACGTCAACGTATGCGACAAACCGATTGGGACGGGCGATAAACCGTCCCTCGGCAATGTTTTTGTACCTCACCCAGTCGCCTCCAAAAAGAGATACCCGAAAGACAGCTTTTACGCCGTCCTCGGATACCGTCCCGATATTAAGTCATTAAGTCACAAATCGACCTTGTTTACATTGTGCCTGGGGAACCTCCTGCGCTGTATGGCAAGCCTTATCAGCGTGCACAGGACTTCCCTGCGGCTCTGCATCTTCATTCTGTCGGCGCGGCGCAGGTCTTCTTTGCCGTTGACCCTTATCTTCAGCGTGGGAACTGCGTCTATCGCGTCAGCCATAGCCTCCGCGTAGCACACCGCGCAGCGGCAGCAGTTGAACCTTTCCAGCACCTGGGGCAGAAGCTCCGTCACAAGCTCGCCGGTAATGTCGATCTCCGCGCCGTTCGCGCCCTTGCGCACGCTTTTCGAGGTTATCCTCTCAACCTTGAAGCTGCTGTCCAGAATGGGATTGGGCGCGGTTTTCTTGCTTCCCGTCAGCAGCCGCATCACCGCCTCCGTCTTGTTGGTTTTAGCGTTCCCGGCGGTCTTTTTCGGTCTTTTCCCGCCCTTAGCGGATTTTTCCGTATCGGCGTTTTCGTTTAACTCGGTATCGTCAATATCCGCAATTTTTTCGGTCTTTTTGTTTTTTGCAGATTTTCCCGCCATATTTCAGGATCCTTTCGGTTTTTTAGTTGCTTATTCTTTTAAAACCAATGACCTTTCTGTCCTCGTCGAAAGCTTCGGGATAAAGAAGCTTCGCCAGCTTGATATAGTCCTTCGCCGCCTTGCAGCCGGGGGAATAGACTGTCAGCACCTCCTGATGCGCGGGAGCTTCCGCAGCCGCCACCGAAACGGATATCTTAACGTCCAGAACTTCCGTTTTAAGCTGCCCGGCGACTATCTCCACCATTTCCTCCACCTCTTTGGCAAGGGTCTGGTTCTTAACATATTTTGTCAGCAGTATCCCTCTGACGTTCAGTCTTTTGTTGTAGTACTTCTTCACCGCAGTGATAGTCTCTTTAAGCTGGGCGATGCCCTGCAAAGAAAGTATCTCCGGCGTCATGGGGATAATAAGGTCGTCCGCGGCTGTGTAGGCGTTTATCGTCAGTATGGACAGCGCGGGAGGCGTGTCTATTATAATATAGTCGTAGCTGTACCTTATTATTTTCAGAATGTCCTTTAAAATGAACTCCCTGCGCTCTGAGGTAAGCTCCAGCTCGCTGCCCGACAGCAGGATATTGGACGTGATGACGTCGCATATATGGGTGGTCTTGACAGCCTCGCGGATATCGCAGGCTCCCGTCATAACGTCGTGTATGGTATAGCCGTCGTCCTCCGCGCCCAAGGAAAAGGAAAGATTTCCCTGCGGATCCATATCTATGCAGAGGACGCGCTTGTCCTCGCCGCGGAAAATTCCCGCAAGAGCGGCGCAGGTAGTGGTTTTCCCCACTCCGCCTTTCTGATTTGTAACAACAATAACAGTCGCCATAGCTTTTCGGATTCCTCAGCCTTTCACATTCAGTTTCGGTATGCGGATATGCGCCGCCGCGCACGCGGGACGGGCGGCGGAGCTACATTCTGCCCTTTGCTTCGAGCGCGCGCTTGCGTTCTCTTTCCAGCACCTGGCAGTCGAATATGAACCTTGCCAGGCGTTCCTCCTGGGACTGGTTCAGGTCGAGGAAACGGCAGCCGTAGCCCTCTATCTCGCCGCTGTCGTTCCGCTGCACTCTCAGTATCTCGATCAGCAGCTTCATCTCGCCGTCCAGGAAGTTCAGCATTACCTGATCGCCCACCTCGAAGCCCGACGAGGACGAGAAGAACACTCCGCCCAGATTAAGGTTGATGATATGCAGCTCCACGGGGTCGTCAAAAGCGAACATTTCCTCGCCCCTTATGTAGAAGGGAGACATTCCGTTCATGTCCACCATGACCTTGAAGCTCCTGCGGCGCTCCTTGAGGACTTCGCCCTCGCCCACATGGAAGTTGATCTGGTACTCTGTGCAGATATCGATCGTGGTATTGTATTTCACCCGGTCGCCGTTAAGGTACTCAAAGATAGCCTCCACCGGCTCGCCCTTGGTAATTATCGGAAAATCCGAACCTTTCAGCATGACCAGATCCCTGCCCTTGACCTTAAAAAAGTCTTTCGGGAAAGAAACGGACTTGGTTGACAACAGCATTCTGCCGCGCAGATTATAGACCAGAACTCTGTTGATTTTATCCTTGTTTATCATCAGCGGTATCCCCTTAGCCGTATTTTTTCAATCATTATAATTATACAAAAAAAAATTGGATTTTGCAATAGAAATTTTTTATCTTATGAAATTTATAAAATATCGGGGGTAATTTTTGTGTAAAATACAATAAAATTTCTCGGCGCTATGTACAAATGCAAAGAAAAATGCTATAATAAATTAATATTTTATATTCGGAACGGCACATGGTGCAGGCAAATGGTGCAAGCACACGGTGCAGGCACACGAGCGAGCCGCCGTCCCGAAAAGGAGTTCCATGGAAAATAATTATTTGTACCTCGTGCTTACAAGGACGGGAACCGCAGTCTCAAAGCTCATAGGTCTTGTGACCGGAAAACGCTACACCCACGTTTCGATTGCCTCCGACGAGCTTCTCACCCGAATGTACAGCTTCTGCCGCGACAAAAAGGATATGCCCCTGCCCGCCGGCTTCAATCACGAGGACTTTTTCACAGAGGTGTTCGGCGCGTGCAGAACTATCCCCGGCGAGGTGTACCGTCTGCCCGTCACGGAAGAACAGCTTGAACGCTACAACGATGTGATACGGCATTTTATCCTCAACCGCAAAGCCTATTCCTACGACGTGGGCGCACTGCTGCCCATGGCTCTGCACATACCCTACAAGTTCAGGAACCGTTTCGTCTGCTCGGTATGGGTAGGCTTTGTGCTGGGAAAAAGCGGAGTCAGCCACAATATTGAAAAATCCCCGTCCCTTATAGAGCCGGAGGATTTCCGCAGTATCGAAAACGCGGAGCTTATCTACCGCGGCGATCTGAAAAAATACCGCGACTACATAAACGAAATCCGCAGCGCGGACGCGCCCGTAAAGGAAACCGTCCCGCTCTTTAACAGCGAAACGGCGTAGAGCTTAAGGAGGGTCATACGTGCGCAAGATGATAAGGGTCAACGAAAAGCGTCTGGGCGCAAAATACAGCAGACGTATTTTCCTTGCCGCTCTGCCTGCGGTAAGCATGCTTGTTTCCCTGTTTGCCGTGGTTCTGATCTTCGTCGTCGGACTTGACAGCGAGTTCCCGCAGGAAATGTACAGGACTGTGTTCTACGCCGCCTATGCTGCCTGCGCGTACGGCTTTGCCGTGTGCCTTATCGGCTCTGTGACCGAAGAGATACTGATACGCGCTCACCGCGAGCATACTTATATCCACATCGCCGGTTCGGTAATGGTTATCTCTCAGCACACAAGAACCGTGTTTCGCAGCGGCAAGCCCGTTCATTACAAAAAAATGTGGGTGGTAAAGCTTGCCGACGTGACAAACGTGGAATGCATACGCAACCGCCTGACCATAACCGCCGACGCCCGTTATTTCAACGAAAACGCCGCCTGGCTGGGATACTCCGAAACCGAAAACGGCATTTCCTTCGACCGCTGGTGGTACGATTCCAATGGAGGAAAAGCTGTCAAAAGCATAGAGATAACCGATTTCTACACCTATGGCGAACGTATCGCGCGGCACATAACTCACTGCGCAAACAAGACCCGCGAGCGGGAAATGCGGCGGGAAAGCTTCCGCAGGGAAATGCTGGAGATCGCCAAAAACGTCAAACACCCCCGCAGGCTCAAGGACAGGTACAAGCCAAAGCGCAGACCCTACAGATAACTTATTTTTTCTTTTTGAATATACTCTTTGTATAATCGTTCACGCACTCTGCGGCTTCTCCGCTCAGAAGCAGTACGGATAAAAGGTTTATGACAAGCATGAACCAGTTGAGAATGTCGGCTGCTCCCCAGACGAGGGAAAGCTCCGCGGCAGCCCCCAAGAACGCCGCCGCCGTGTAGAGAATGCGGTACAGAAGAACCGCTTTGGAGTTTCCTGTTCCGAACACATAGAGAACGCATTTTTCCCCGTAAAAATACCAGCCCAGCAGCGTACACACGGCAAACACCGCCGTTGACGCGGACACGAAAAATACCGCGAAGCTCCCCAAGCCGCGGCTGAAACCTTCCGTCACCATGGCAAGTCCTTCCGCGCCGGAAGCGTCCGCGCCCGTCAGCAGGATAACAAAGGCGGTGGCTGTACAGCATATCAGCGTGTCTATGACTGTTTCCGCCACTGCCCACATTCCCATTTGCAGCGGCTCGGAACAGCCTGTTTCCGTGTGAACAAGCACAGAGCTTCCCATGCCCGCTTCATTGGAAAAAACTCCGCGCCGCAGCCCGACTGTCACAGCCTTTTTCAAAGCAGCACCGCATATCCCTCCCGCAATTTGTGAATATCCTACTGCGGACGCGAAAATGTTTTTTAACATATCCAAAATATTTTCGCCAAATAATACCATTACGAAAACAGCTCCCGCAATATAGAAAAGCGATACGGCGGGTATCATTTTTTCTGCGGCGGCAGCAACTTTTTTACCGCCGCCGAATATCACCGCGCCGCACACAAGCGCGGCGGCAAGTCCCGATATAAGCGGGGGGACGCCGAATTCCGACATTGCCGCCGAAAGCGCGTTTGTCTGGGTCATGTTGCCGATCCCGAAAGAAGCCGCAGCGCAGGCGGCGGCGTATACCGCAGCAAGACGGGGCATTCCCGCTCCGTGAGCTATGTATGCCATGGGACCGCCGCTGTGCCGCCGATATTTTGTTCCGAGAATATTTTCCGCCAGACCCGTCGCCGTTCCGAAAAGCGCGCAGACCCACATCCAAAAAACCGCGCCCGCCCCTCCGAGCGAAACGGCAGCCGCAACGCCGATAATATTGCCCGTCCCCATGGAGGCTGCAAGTGCGGTTGACAACGCTCTAAACTGGGATATCTTTCCTTTTGAGCTTTTGCCGGAAGCCGATTTCCCTCCGAAAAGCGTGGACTTGAAAATATGTACTATATGTATAATATTGAAGCCTTTAAAGCGCACAGTAAAAAAAATTCCCGCTCCGAATACAAGGGCAACGGTTCCGAATCCCCATAACAAATCGTTTAATTTAATAATAATATTACTTAACGTATCATACAATATGCCGTACAAACTATGCAAGACCGTCCCTCCGTTGAATATCGTTCGGAAAAGTTTTTATGCTCCGAAATGTGATATACTATATAGTGTTTCTCCCCGGTTTCCACATAAATTAAAGACAAACGAGGTTTTTTGCCGTTATGAAAAAATACTATGCGGATAGAAGAAGCTTAAAATTCCTTAGAGTTTTTACATTTCTTCTGATAATTTGTATAATTATCGCGTTAAAATACTTGCTGTATTTTCTGGAAGCGCGGTATCCAGACTACTTTGCTTTGGCAAAATTCACCGTCCCGGAAATAATCATCTGGATATTTATCGGACTGCTTGTAACAGCATATGTGATTTTCCTTATGATTATTCTGCCTCTGTGGTACCGCTCCGTAAGCTACACGCTTTCCGCAGACGAAATAATTATACGCTCCGGAGTATTTTTCCGCAACACCGTGTATGTGAAGATGTCCTCCATACAGTATACGACTACGGTTTCCATGCCTCTTTCAGGCTATACAAGTTTTAACTTTTTGTTAATAAACGCTTACGGCGGACGGCTTGTAATGATGTTTTTGTCCCAATCCGATATGGAAGAAATCCACAAAAAAATACAGCTTTATCTAAGCAGCAGGGGAGGGCTTTAAGTGTCGCACCAGCATAAGATAGCAATTTTAAAATACACCACAAGGAATTTCTGGATGCTGCTCATACCATTGGTGCGCGGTCTGGCGGCGGCGGGGTTTGACTTTTACCATTGGCTGCGCGGCGCTTACTGGGACTTGATCGTCGTCCTGCTGATGATCGGCTTTGCCGTCCTCAGGTGGTATTTTGTGCGGTTTGAGGTGGGAGAAAAAGGAATTTCCGTCTCTCACGGGATTTTTGTCAGGAACAAATTTACCGTCCCCTATTCGGCGATAGCCTGCGCCTCTGCGGTGCGCTCGATATGGATGCGCCCTATCCGCGCGGTAACGGTCGCTCTGGATTCGGACTCCCAATCCACCCTCGGAAACGGGAAAAAAGCCGATGTGGAACTTATTGTTAAGTTAACCGATTACACACGAATTTACAATAATATTCCAAACAAGTCGACAAACGCAAAGATAACCTACAAGGCGTCCAAAGCCAATCTTGTGTTCTTTTCATTGGTGTTTTCTTCCACGCTTTCGGGAGTAATTTTCCTCGGAACTTTTTTTATTCAGGGCAGCCGCATAGTGGGAAACCGTCTTGAGGAACAGTTCCTCCACGCCGTAAACGATGTGACCGAGCTGATGCGGAAAATAATCACGGGAGTTACCCCGGCAGCCGTATCGCTCACGCTGGTAATCGCGCTGGGCTGGGGATTTTCTTTTGTCTCCAATCTGCTGAGGCACATCAACTTCCGCATACAGCGGTGCGGGAACAACATCACGGTGCGGAACGGGTTCTTTTCAAAATGGAAATATTATGTAAATATTACCAAGGTGAACTGCGCCGATCTGCGTCAGAACCTGCTTATGAAAATATGCCGCGTAACGTCCGTTCATGTAAGCTGCACAGGCTACGGAAAGTCCAAGAACGAGATACCGGTTTTCGTTCCGATAACAACCAAAAAGCGCGTCATGAGCTCCATGCGGATGATACTGCCGAATTTTACACTGAGTAATATTTCTCTCAAGCCGAAGCCGTCCTATATACTGCCGTTCCTGTGGGCGCCCCTGCTCGCGGCTGTCGCTCTGCCCGTGGGAGCGGCTGCCGCGGCAAGATTTTTTCCCGCATGGAACGGAATTATAAAGTTCCTGCTGATAATGGGGGAAATTCCCTCACTGTATCTGGTCGCGGTAAAAACAGCGGCAAAATTTACCACCGGCATCGGCTTCGGAGACGATACGCTGACGCTGAAATACTGCACGCTTTCAAAATTCCACACGGTCATCGTGCCGAAAAGCAGGATAGCCTACGTCAAGCTCACGCGCACCGTTTTCCAGCGGTTCAACGGCTCCTGCGACGTCTGGGTCTACAGCAGGGGAGAACGCGCCGCCAAGCACCGGGTGCGCGGCATCGACGCAAAAAAAGCGGAGGAGCTGTTCGGAAACGGCGGAGAGAACCCGGCGGCGTCCTCCGGCGCTGCGAAATAAGTTACAAAGCGTTTACATTTTTTAAGTTTTGGTTACAGCAAACCGGCGGCAATTGTCCGAAACGCACAAACAAAACAAAAATCGGGCGTTTTTAAGGTCATTTTTCATAATAATTGGCTGTATCGGCGACCTTGACTTTTTTGTCGGTTTGTTGTATAATTTTTAATGTGTCAGTTTGCGCGGCGTCTGCGCTTTCACGAAAACGCCTGCCGCCGCCCAATATGAAATCTTTTGCGCAAAATAATTGACCGGAAGGAAGTTGATTATGGATTCTGACGGGTATCCCCGAAGTTGGATCATCGGCTGGACCGTTCTCGCCGTTATACTTATTTACAAAAGCTTCTGCACAGTCTGCGAATCGGCTGTGACCGAAACGGACAGGCGAAAGCTCCGCAGCGGCGAAAAATCAAAAAGACGGCTTCTTCTTGCCGATATGACCGAAAAACCCGCTCGCCTTATGACCGCTTTTTCCGTAAACAGAACGCTCACCGGCGTCTCAGCCGCCTATCTGGCTATGTTTTTGCTGTTCACGCCCGCGGCGCGGATTTCCCGCCTTCTTGTCGGAGGAGAGCTGTCCTGCGGCGGGTTCGTCTCAGCCGCAAACCCCGCCGCCGATATAATCGCGGCGATCGCCGTTCTCCTGCTGACCGTGACGGTTTTTACCGCTTTCTGCGAAGGGGTCCCCAAAAGGCTTCCCGCTGCAAAAAGCGAAAGGTTCGCAGTTTTCTGCGCGCCGTTTGTGAAGTTTCTGGTAACGGCTCTTACGCCCCTTACAGCCCTGTCCTCCTTTTTGGTGAGACTGGTCTCTCCGCTTTTCGGCGCGAAAGGCTCTCCCGAACGGGACATCGTCACCGAGGAGGAAATTCTGATGATGGTGGACGCGGGCAACGAAACCGGCGTTATAGAGGAATCCCAGCGGGAAATGATCAACAACGTTTTTGAGTTTGACGATCTCACTCTTTCGGACATCATGACGCACCGCACCGACATAACGGCTGTGGAAATGTCCGCAAAGGTCTCAGAGGTGGTGAACGCCGCCATAAGCAGCGGATTTTCCAGAATACCCGTTTACGAGGAGACCATCGACCATATAGCGGGTATGATCTGCGTCAAGGATCTGCTCTGTCTGGTCGGTTCGGAATCCGCGGAGGAAACGGAAGCAAAAAGCTTTATGCGGGACATTATCTATCTTCCCGAATCCGTCCCCTGCGGCGAAGCCTTCAAGCGGCTCACGTCCGAGAAAATGCAGATGGCTGCCGTTGCGGACGAATACGGCGGAACGGCGGGTCTGGTAACGATGGAGGATATCGTTGAAAGGATAGTCGGAAATATTCAGGACGAGTACGACGAGGAAGAAGCCGAGATCACCAAGATTTCCGAGGACACCTATGTTATAGCGGGCGACGCCGACCCGGAGGAGATACTTCCCGTTTTCGGGATTGAACTTCCCGAGGAAAACGGCTTCGACACAATGAACGGCTTTATCGCCGAGCTTCTGGGACGTCTCCCGGAGGAAAACGAAAATCCCTCCGTCGAACACTGCGGAGTGCTTTTCACCGTCCTGCTTACAGAGGACAGGTGCATTACCAAAATCAAGGCAAAAATTATCAAAGATGATACAACAAGCGAAGAAAAGGAGAGTATGCAAAATGAAGAAAAAAATTAGTCTGATCCTTGCGTTCCTTATGGCGGCGTCAATGCTCGCCGGCTGTAAGAAAACCGACGAGGATTCCGCAGGACTTCCGGAGGTGGGCGAAACCTCGCCGTCGGTGTCTCTTACGACAATGACCGTAAGCGAATCCGAGACGGAAACAACCACTGAGGAAACCACAACCGCTCCCGAGGAAACCACCACGGAAACAACCGCGGAAAGCGAGACCGAAACAAGCGCGGAGGAAACCACTTCCGCAACGTCCGCTTCCTCCGAAACGTCGGCGACGGCTTCAGCGGCGGCGGCAAAGGCATGGAACGAGACCGAGATCAGCGAGACACTTTACATAAAGACCTCCTGCTACTCCAGAACTCAGGCGATAGTAGGCTCGGAATCCGTAAAGAAATACGACGTTGGTCAGAAGATCAACATCGTTGCCGCAACGGACACGGGTTACTATAAGCTTGCGGACGGCACGTTCATTCACTCCGACTATGTGACCGACCAGAAGCCCGCAGAATCCACAACTGCCGCATCAACAACACGCAAAAAGACCGAGACTCCCGAGGAAACAACCAAAAAGACCTCCTCGTCCGCTCCCGTGAACGCTTCTTATACCAGGAGCTATACCGACAGGTATCCCTATCAGCAGCTCAGCCAATCCGAACAGCAGCTCTATGCCGATATCGTTGAGGCGGCGTCGAATTTCCAAACTCAGGTAGAAGTGCCCTCTTCGCTTACCTCGGACGATATCGTCAGGGTATACTCTCTCGTCTACAATCAGGAGCCCCAGCTTTTCTGGCTGTCAAACCTTGTCCCCGTTTCTCTGGGAGGCATACTCAGTCTCCAGTTTGACCTTACCGCCGAAAAAGCCGCTTCTGCTCAGAAAGAGATCGACGCCACCGTCAGCGAGGTAATGAGCAAGGTCAACAGCTACAGCAGCACCGTAAGCAAGCTTAAAGCCATCTACGATTGGGTTATCACCCACAATACCTTCAGCCTCCAGGGCAACTACAGAACCTGCGGCATCTACAACGGTCTGACCGACGGCGGCGAGCTTCAGTGCCAAGGCTATGCCAAGACCGTCCTCTATCTCTGCGACATTGCCGGCATCGACTGCATGGTGGTTACGGGCAACAATACGGCGGGAAGCACTCACGCGTGGAACATCGTTTACTGCGACAACGGATACTACATTCTGGACGCAACATGGGGCGACCCGATGACAAACTACGGCAGAAGCAGCTATATCCGCTATCTGTTCTTCCTCGCAAACGACGATATGATTAAAAATACCCATCTCAATATCAGCACGGTTACAAGAGGAAACGGAAACCGCGTTAAGATATACACTCCCCCCGCCTGCACAAAGACGGCTTGCTACTACTTCAAGGCGTACAATAAAGAATACAGCGACCTTAAAACCGCCGAACAGGCTATGTACGCTGAACTTGACGCGGCAATAGAAGCCGGAAAGAACGTCGCTCATATCAGAGTAACGGATCACGACCTTTGGGAAGCTCTCCGCGACAAATCCTACTGGAGAGCGTTCCAGAATTACGCGAAAGAAAAAGACAGCAGCGTAAAGGAGCTTAAGCTCCAGACTTCCCTCACGGAGGACATTCTCGTTGTCGAGTACGATATAGCATACAACGATTAAACTTTAAGTATATATGGGGCGGGGGTCAAATATGCTTTTTCCCCCTGCCCCTGTATTCGTAAATGTTTCCGCGCGTTCCGAAACAAACGGCGGAAACCCGCATTATCCAAGCACGATCTTTGAAAGGAAACTGATCTTATGAGAAAAAACAGGAAAATTTATACGGCGGCGGTTTCGGCGGCTCTCGCAGCGTCGCTGGCAGTATTCGCCGCAGGCTGCAGCAGCGAGGATTCCTCCGGGAACGGAGAGACCTCCGCTTCGGTAAACGTTATAGGCAATCCGGACGGCTCCGAAAGCCCGGGCAGCGCTTCTCCCGGCGAAGCCGTAACCGACGAAAACGGAGAGACTGTTACGGGAGTTGGCGGAAACGTCCTCACAGAACCCACAGGGACCGCGCCGGTTCCCGCCGACACTCTCGGCGAGGACGAGATCCTCAGCGCAATGGCGACCTCAGCCACCGAAGCTCCCCAGCTCAACATTGCCAAAACAAATACCGAAAGATACGGATACTCCACGCTTACCGCCGAGGAGAAAAAACTCTACGACGAGATCGTGGCGGGTATCGAGGGACTTCGCTACAAAATATGCGACGAGGACGCTTACACCCTTGAGGAATGGTCGAAAATATACGGTCTTGTCTATATGCAGGAACCCCGTCTTTTCTACATGAACGCAAAGCTCAAGGTGGGCAAGCTCTTTTACCTTACCAAGGATTCAGCGGCTATCAACGATATGCAGAAGTCCATCGACGCTGTAGCCGACAAGCTTGTAGCCGAGGCAAACGGAAAATCCTCCACATTCGACAAGCTGAAGGTGTTCCACGACTATCTGGTGCTCAACTCCACGTTTGAACTCAAGGACGAACTTACGGACTACAACTCCACCATTTACAACGCCTTCGGCAGCGGCGAAGCGCAGGGAAATATCCAATGCGCGGGCTACGCAAAGGCTATGCAGTACCTCTGCGACAAGGCGGGCATCGTCAGCATGGTCGTGACGGGCGAAACCAATTCCGGTCAGACCCACGCGTGGAACGTTGTGGACGTGGACGGAAAATGGTACAATCTGGACGCTACATGGGACGACCCTATCCTCAACACCCCCAATTACAAAAATATCCGCTACAACTTCTTCCTTGTGCCCGACAGCGGAATACATAACCTCACTCATATGCACGTCGGTCAGAAAAAGCTCTCCAATGGAAACTATGTAACATACTTCACTCCTCCCGCCTGCGTCGACAACGACCAGAACTATTTCGTGAAAAGCGGAAAGGTCTGCAGCGACTTTGATTCCGCCGACAAAGCCATCAGGGCGGAAATCGAAAGAGCGGCAAAGGACGGCACCAGAACGGCGCAGATCGCGGTAAGCTCCAAGGACGTTTACGACAAGATATACGCCGCAAAAATGGATTACAACGATCACGCAAAGAGCTTCTCGGGCGTTAAGGGCGTTAACGACGAGTGCAACGAAAATCTGCTGCTGATCGAATTCGACGTTATCTACAACTGATAAGAACCGATATGAAAAAACGAATTGCTGCCGCCGTTCTCTGTACGGCTTTTGCGCTGGCTCTTCCGTCGTGCAGAAGAGTCTCGGAAGAGCCTGCGGAAAACACGGCGGAAACGACCGATAACTACAGCAGTCCGGCAGGCGAGTTCGTTTCGCCGGTCTACGCCTCCCTTTCGGAGGAGGAGCAGCAGGTGTACGACAAAATTTACGACGCCGTCTCCGGTTTCAAGGATACCGTGTCCTTCGACCCGCCCATATCCAGAGACACGGCAAGCAAAATATACAGACTGGTCTATTCGCAGGAACGAAGCTGCTTCTGGCTGAGCAACCTTTTTTACGCCCCGGAACGCGAAATATCCGTGCTTCGCATCCATTACCTTTACGGACGCGAGGACGCAGAGATAAAACGCGCCGAACTCGATCTTGCCCTCTCGACAATAATCGGGGAGCTTCCCGGCGGCGCTTCGGATTTCGACAAGATCGTGTACTTCCACGATACCATAGCGGCTAACTGCGCTTTCAGCGATACCGAGGAGCACGTCAAATCGGCTTACGGCGTCCTTGTGACCGGATACGGTCAGTGCGAGGGCTACGCGGCGGCAATGTCTGCTCTCTGCGACAAGGCGGGAATACCCAATTACACGGCTTTCGGCGAGACAAAGGAGGGCGTTTCCCACGCTTGGAACAAGGTTCTGCTGAACGGAAACTGGTACAACGTAGACTGCACTTGGGACGACCCCATTCTCAGCCGCAATGACCCCGATTTCGTCCGCCACGACTATCTGCTGGTAAAGGACAGCGAGATCGAGGGCAAAACCCATTTTTCCGACGGACTTTGCAGCGGGCTTACCTCCTGCGAAAGCGGCGAACTGAACTACTTTGCGGGAAAAGGTCTGGTATTCGATACGGCTTCGGACGGCACAAAGGCTCTTACCGAACAGATAAAAGCCGCGGGACTTGCGGGAAAAAGAGAAGCCGAGATACGCTTATCCTCCGACGACGCTTATTTCGCCGCAATGGCAAGGCTTTTCGACAGCAAGGAGATCAAAAACATCATCGAGGACATCAACGGGAACTTCGGCACTCATATCCGCTCCGCCTATAAGCACAACAACGATGATATGCATATCATTCACATATCGCTTATTTATGAATCCGACCCCGAATAATTATTTCCGCACAGAAAGGAGCTTCAGCCGATGCCGGAAAAAAATTTCAAGCTTGCCGTTTCACTGACAGCTGCCGCGGCGGTATGCATTATGACCGTCTCGGGCTGCTATGACGGAAGCTCCGCCGACTGGGAGGACACCCTGCCCGTCGCGGCGACGGAAGCTTCCCGTCCTACGGTAGTGTACATTACCGAGGATACCTCGGAAAGTACAGAACCCATAACATTTCCAATGTCGGAATCCACCAAGCGCACAGCTTCTTCGGAATCCAATCCCGAGCTTGCAACGACAACCTCCGCAGACAGCGGGGACGACGTCTCGGAGCCGGAGGTCTCCGCCGTTCCGGGAGTGCCGAAAGTCCCCATATCGGAGTTTACAAGCACCACGCCGATTAACTTCGCGGAATTGGCAAGCTCCGCTTCAAGCGCCTCCGCCGCTTCGGAAAATCCTCCGGCTGCACAGACCGCACAGACCGCACAGACTGCGGAGGCTTCTGCGGTTTCGACCGGAGTTCCCTCCGGTCCGGACACCAATACCCGTCCCTCGTCGGATACGTCGGGAGACGTTTCCGAAACTACCGGACTTTTAAGCGCGCTCGGCTCTTCGGAAAGCTCCGTCCTTGACCGTCCCTACAGCTACAGATTTCTCGACGAAAAACATACCTATATTTATAATGAAATAATAAACGCCGCCGAGAATTACAGCAGCTCCATCACATTTGACGGGAACATCGGCATATCCTCCGAGGACTACTGCGACGTTTACCAGATAATCTACGACGACGAGCCCTCCATGTTCTTCATCGACAAGAAAATGCAGTACGCGGTCAATTCCTCCACCAAAAAGCTTGCCAGCTCAAAAATGTTCTACAAGTACGGCAAGGACGCGACCGAAAAAATGCAAAGCGAAATCGACGCAGAGGTTGACAGGATACTCGCGATGATAACCTCGGACATGACGGACTACGACAAGGTAAAGCTTTTTAACGATGTCCTCGCCTCTACGGTTGTGTACGACGATACCGCGGACAACTGCCGCGACATATACGGCGTGTTCGTCGACAAAAAAGCCATCTGCGGAGGATTTTCAAAAGCCTTTTCCTACCTTTGCAGCAAGGCGGGCGTCGAAACCGCGACCGTTACCGGCGACGCCGACGGTCAGCCCCATATGTGGAACAAGGTCAGAATCGACGGGAAATGGTACAATATAGACATAACCTACGCCGTATCAAGCGGCGCGGAGGGAAATTATGTCAGGTACGATTATTTCTGCGTTCCCGACAAAATGCTGGAGGAAAGCCGCACTGTCTACGACCAGCCCTACAAATACCCGGAGGCTGTATCGAACGACTGCAGCTACTTCGCAAAAAATAACCTTATCGCCGAAAGCTGGACCGAGGCGAGGATAATGCTCCGCGACGGACTTATCGAAAGCTCTGCGGACAAAACCTCCCCTGTTCAGATACAGTGCTCCGACCGGGAAGTCTACGACGAAACTGTGTTCAATCTGTTCGACAGCTCCAGCAAGCAGGCTCTCGACATTTACGAGGAAGCGTATAAGTCGGCGGACAACAAGTTCAATTCGTCTGTCGTCAATTTCAGCTACGACGCCACATCGCTTGTCATAAAGCTGTTCCCCGAATACGAATGACCCGAACGATCGGCGCCGTAAAATACATAAGGTCGGCTGACGGCGGCAATTAGCCAAAAGCGGCTGACTGTCCGGGAGGCATAGCGTTTGCGAAAAATCAAATATGCGGCGGCGCTTATGCTTTGCGTTCTCTGCGCTTCCGCCGCCGGCTGCTCCGACAGCCGAAGTACGGAATACCATATTTACTCGGGAGGAACTATCCTTGATTCGGGTGTGATCGCTCCCTCCGAAACCGGCAAAAACAACTACGCCGATTTTTACATTCCCGAAGGAATGGAAACAAATTACTACAGAACCTACGCGCTTAGCGACGACGAACGGGAAATATACGACGATACGGTAAAGTCTCTCGGAACGCTGAAGGATTCGGTTACCCTGCCCGTGGACTCGGCGATATACGGAAAGATACTCGAAACCATACGTCTCGAACAGCTTTCGTTCAACCACATCTCCACCTGGAGGCTTGACTATTCCACGGATATGCAGGAATTTGTGGTGAATTTTTATTACCGCCTTACCGCGGACGAAATAAGCAGTATGAACATCGCTGCCGAAAGAGCAGCCAAGGATATCGTTTCGCAGCTGAAGCCCGATATGGACGATTACGAGAAGCTGAAATACTTTCACGATTACCTTGTTCTCAACTGCGAGACAGACCCCGACGACGAATATGCCGACACAATTTACGGCGCGCTTGTGCGGAAAAAAGCGTTGTGCGAGGGTTACACAAAAGCTTTCTCTTACCTTTGCAACCTTGCGGGCATCGAAAACGTAATTGTCACAGGCGAGACATATGTCCGCCATATGTGGAACATGGTCAAGCTGAACGGAAACTGGTATCATGTGGACGTAACATGGGATAAACCCGACGACAACCTCCATAAGCAGTACCCCGACGTTATCCTTTACCAATACTTTATGGTAACCGATTCCGTAATAAAAAACAATCATACCATACTCCCATATCCAGCCGAACCGCCCAAGGCATACGGCACAGAGGAAAACTACTTTGTCCGCGAGGGCGCGGACGTCAACACCGACGAGGAACTTCTCGTCGCAGCGGAAAACGCAATAATAGGAGCGGTAAAAAACCGTAAGACCAGCGCAATGATAAAGTTCTCCACTACGGATCTGTATCTGTCCTCTTTATCCGACCTTGACAACGAGGAGCTTTTCACTCCCGTAACGGAAAGGGTAAGGGCGGAATGCGGAGAAAACATCAAGCTTCTCTGGACCGATTATTACGGACAGTACCGCATACTTACTTTTATAATAAACTACGCGGATTGAAACTGCGGCAGAACCGTCCCTCCGATAACGGAAGGACGGTTTTGTTTATAAAAACGCAAACACCAATTTACCTCTCCTTTCTTTTTGCAAACTCGATTTTTTACAGAAAATTGTTAACAAAAAGAAAATTTTAACAGGGAAATTTTGTTTGAAATGTAAGAAAAAATTTCCTTGTTAACAATTTGTATAAACTGTTTTGGATTAATCCAAAATGTATATTCGGATATTTGTTGTGCAAAATATACAAAATCTCCGTCACAAATAATCAAAAATTCGTCACACAATGGGCTTTTTTGTGATGTTTAGAAAAAATTAATAGAAATATCATTAAAAATTTTACGCTTTGCGCGGAAAAAATTTTTCTTAATACTTGTTTTTTTTTCGGAAATGTTATATACTAATATTAAATAAGTATGGGTAAGTGTTTCTATTTTTAAAATCATGAATTTTAAGGTCGGCTTTCCGACGGGAAAGGATTGGTACATATATGGGTCTTTTCGACAGCGTTACGCATAACCTCGCCGAACAGGCGCTGGACGCAACCTGGTACAAACAGCGTGTGATCTCGCATAATATCGCCAACAGCGATACCCCCGACTATAAAGCGAAAACCGTGGAGTTCGGTCTTATCCTCAAGGAAAAATGCAAGTGCCGCTACCACGAAGGGCTTACCAATGGCTTCTATCACGGCGACAGCAGTCCCATAGGCGAGGACGGTAAGCTTCACCTTACCGTAACTACCGGCTATGAGACGAACACGAACCAAATACTCGACGGAAACAACGTGGACATGGAAAAAGAACAGTCGGCTCTGGCGGACGCCCAGTATCAGTACAGCGCACTGATGGATTATCTTAACAATAATTACCAGATGATAAGAAAAGCGGTATCCAAATAATTACCGCGGTGACATATAGCACATATAGCGCATATCTTTTGAAAGGATGGTTCGGCTATGTCGTTTATAAGCTCGCTCGATATCAGCACCTCGGCGCTTTCCGCGCAGAGACTGAGGTCGGACATAATTTTGCAGAATATCGCAAATCAGAATACCTATAATACCTCGCCCGACGGCGACCCCTACTGCCGTCAGCTCGTTATCGTTTCGGAAAAGAAAAAGTTCAGCGACGTGCTGGATCAGTATACGAAAATGTCCGAAAACGATACGGGCGTAAGGCATAACCGCGGCGTGTACTATCTGGGACGGCAGAACCGCTTCAAGAACGCGGGCGTTACGGTAGTGGACGTTGTGGACGACGACGCTCCGTTCGTTCCCGTCTACGACCCCGACAACCCCCTTGCGGACGAGGACGGATATATCTACAAGAGCAACGTTGACAATTCCAAGGAACAAATGGATCTGCTGGCAACTCAGCGTTCCTACGAGGCGAACGTTTCCGCCTATAAGGCTGTAAAAGCCATGCTCAGCAAGGCTATGACCCTTAACGGAAGATAACAGCCTGATCTTCACATAAAATAAAGGAGTTCTTACATATGTTTATAGTACCTATCACCGGCTCTATCAGACCCGTGGAGTCGCTTTTCGAGGATAATTCCGTTTCGGAAGCGCAGGGCAGCAAACCGCAGTTCTCCGACGTTTTCAAGGAGATCTTTTCCGAGGTGCAGGAAACCCAGAAAACCGTTCAGGAGGATTCCCTCCGCCTCGCCATGGGCGAGATCGACGATCTGCATACCATCTATAACAATATGACCAAGGCTTCCGTCGCCGTGGATACGTTCGTGGCGGTCAAGGACGCGGTCGTGAACGCTTACGACAGAATTATCCAGATGTCGATGTGATTTGCAGCCGGTTTCTCCGGCAGCCGCTCGGCGCGGCATGTACTACGATAAGGAAGGAAAATTCGGACAATGGCGATGAAAGATCAGGCTGATAAGCTTGTAAAGTCTTTTACCCAGTTCTGGGAAGCGCAGGATAAAAAGAGAAGATTTGCTTACATAGCGATCATAGTCTGCATTATCCTTGCCGCAGTTATTATAACGGCGATCCTTAACAAAAAGGATTACGTCGTACTCTACGAGGGACTTGAAACTCAGGAGGCGGCCGAAATGGTCACCCTCATAGAGGGCATGGGTTACGAGGCTAAGCTCTCAAACGGTACGATCACGGTGCTGAAAGGTACGGAAAATACCATAGCGATACAGCTCGCTCAGCAGGAATACCCCAAGAGCGGCAAGAACTATCCCATGACCACGACAAATTCGGGAATGTTCGACACCGAGCGTCAGCAGAAATTTTACGAGCGTATCGACACGCAGGACAGATTGGGCGCGATAATCGCGTCTATGGAGGGAATAAGCAGCGCGGAGGTCACGCTTACCGACCCCGAGCTTCAGGATGTGGTGGTGCCGTCTCTCAGACAGCCCGCTACCGCGTCGGTGTATGTCAGTCTGGACGGCATAGAAAAGCTTTCCAACAAGCAGATCGTGGGTATCACCCACATTGTAAAGTACGGCTGGCCCGGACTTACCGACGACAATATCATGATCGTGGACGGTTACGGCATCCCCCAGATAGCCAATGCTCAGGACGATTACGATCTGGTGCGCGAAGAGACCCGCAAGCTGGCGTTCAAGACAAATCTTGAAAATACAATCAAAAACAAAATACTCGAGCTTATGATTCCGATATACGGAGACGACGGCGTTTCCGTCGCGGTAAATATGGTGCTGGACTTCGACAGCAAGGTCAGCGAAAACGTAGACTACAGACCCGAGGACAACACAAACACCGGCGTTCTCAGCCATGCGGACGTGGACGAGGCTTCCGGCGGCACTACAGTTGACGGAGGAATAGTCGGTCTCGAAGGCAACGCGGACGATACCTACCCCACCGGCGATACGGACGGTACGGGAGCCTGGACGGAAAACAGAATATCCAATACATACCTTGTGGACACCTATAAGGAACAGATCGAAAAAGCGGGCTACGACATCGAGGGACTTTCCATCGCGGTAGTGGTTTACCGCGATTACCTCTCCGACGCGGAAACGCAGGATCTGGTAAGACTTGTGGGAAACGCCGGAACGGTCAACCCCGAAGTGGTCAACGACGTAGTTACGGTTACCAATTTCCCGAGAGTGGACGCCATTTCCGACAATATTACAGCGGAGCCCAGATACCTGTTCGGTCTTACCTTTAACCAGCTCATTCTTGTGGGCGCGATCGTACTCATTCTCATTCTTGTTATACTTATTATTATGGCTATTCTTTCGGGCAACGCAAAGAAAAAGAGAAAGGCTTTCGAGCAGCAGATCATCGAGACCAGCGGTCTGGTCGCTGCGGACGGCGAAGAGCCAGTGGATATGTTCACATTCAGCGAGGCGGGCGAGCCTGTGGAAGTTCCCAGCCTTATCGACGACCAGATAGAGACCAAGGAAGTCGTTATCAGAAGAGAGATCAGCGATTTTGCCAAGTACAGTCCCGAGATCGTTGCTCAGCTTCTTAAAAACTGGATGAAAGAGGAGGATGACAACTGATGGCTGATGTCGAAGAACTTTCCTATTTGCAGAAAGCTGCCGTTGTTATAACCTCGATCGGAGCCGAAAACGCGGCGGGCGTCTACAAGCGTCTCAACGACGACGAGGTGGAAAAGCTTACCTATGAAGTGTCCAGTCTGCCCTATGTGGACGTCGCTACCATGGACGAGGTGCTGAACGAATTCTATGAGCTTTGCCTGACCCAGAAGGTCATCACCGAGGGCGGCATAGACTACGCCCGCTCGGTTCTGGAAAAGGCTTACGGTCCGGAAATGGCGCAGCGGCTCATGGACAAGGTTTCCAAATCCATGCAGACAAAGGCATTCGAGTTCGTCAGAAAGTCGGACTACAAGAACCTGCTTGCTATCATTCAGAACGAGCACCCGCAGACTATCGCGCTTGTTCTGTCATATGTAAATTCGGATCAGGCTTCCCTCGTGCTTCAGGAGCTTCCCAAGGAAAAGCGCGTGGAGGTCGTGGAGAGAATTGCCAAGATGGAATCCGCTTCACCGGAGACCGTCAAGGCGATCGAAGCCACATTGGAAAGAAAGTTCGCGGCGGTTGTTTCCATGGATCTTACGGAGGTCGGCGGTATCAACTATGTGGCGGACGTCCTCAACAAGGTGGACCGCGGAACGGAGAAATACATTTTCGACGAGCTGTCCGCGAGAGACCCCGCTTTGGTGGACGAGATCAAAAAGAAGATGTTCGTATTCGAGGATATCCTGTCGCTGGATTCCATGTCTATCCAGCGTTTCATCAGAGACGTGGAGACAAAGGATCTGGCGGTGGCTATCAAGGGTTCCAATGCGGACGTGGCGGCTACGCTCTACGCGAATATGCCACAGAGAATGCAGGAATCCATACAGCAGGAGATCGAATACCTGCATAACGTTCGTATGCGCGACGTTGACGAGGCTCAGCAGAGGATCGTCGGCATCATCAGGCATCTGGAAGAAGAAGGCGAGCTTGTTATAGGCAAGGGCGGAGAGGACGAGATCATTGCTTAAAATAGTTAAAGGCTACGGCTATGGCTATGTTCCCGCCTACAGCGTGGGCGAGCCTGTTAAAATCGACAACACGGTATATCTTCCCGGCGAGGACGAGGAAACCGGAGAGGTCATTTCCGCCGAGGAACAGCGCAGACGCGCCGAGGAGGAAAAAGCCGAGGAGGAGCGCCGCTTCAGCGAAGCGGTGGACGCAAAAGTCTCGCAGATACTTGCGGAGCGCTCCGCAGCTCTGGAGCAGGAGCGCGCTCAGGTGATCGAAGCAGGCAAAAACGAGGCGGCGAGTATTTCCGCAAAAGCAAAGGCGGACACCATGGCTATCATGGAAAAAGCCAAAAGAGAGTGCGCGATGCTCAAGGAGCAGGCAAGAAAAGAAGGCTACGACGAGGGTTTCGCAAACGGCAGGGAAGAATCGCTGGACAAATACAGCAAGTATATAGACGCTTCGGGCAGACTGCTTGAGGAGATAAACTCCCGCAAAGAAGCGTACTATATTTCCGCCGAGGAGGAAATGCGGAACACCGTTTTCGAGCTGGTGAACAAAATTGTGCGCACCGAGCTGAGGACGAACCCGCAGGTTCTGAACGGCATTATCGCCGAGGCGGCTAAGAATTTCCGCAACTCGGACTATATAAAGATAACTCTTGCCGAGGACGGCATTACCGAAAGGTTCAGGACAGACGAGAAACTTATAAAAGACATAATCCCGTTTATCCCCGAGGTGGAGCTTGAATTTGACGAGGACGCCGAGGAGGGTACGGTTATCGAGGACAACGGCTCGGAGATCGTGGACGCGGGTATTCCCACGCAGCTTGAATTCCTCAAAGAAATAATGAGGACGACGCGCGGCGGGGACAGCGGCGATATAAGCGAAGCCTTCGAGATAGCTTCCGATTCGGTTATGGGCGAAAGCCTTGCGCAGTCCGCCGAAAAAGGCGAGACAGAAGCAGTGACCGTTGAGATACCGGAGATACCGCAGGCTGCGGTCGGACAGGACGTTCCCGTTACGGAGGCGGCCGCCGAACCGGAGACAGTTCCGGAACCGGAAATAATTCCGGAAGCGGAGACGACTCAGACGCAGGAGGAAGCGCCGACCGAGGAAGAAGCTCCCGCGCAGGTGAATTTCGCGGACATAATGGCGGACGTAATGTCCGAAAGCCAAGCGGCGGAAACCGATAAATCCGAGGACAGTGAGCTGACCGAGGAGGACGCGGCAAGGCTTATGGCTGAACTAATGGCGGAGGCGGAGGCAGCCGCAAGCGCGGCAACCGCAGGTGCGGAAACCGCAGGAGCGGCTGAACAGGAAGAAGCTTCAAAAACACCAAAGCCGGGCAAAAAAAGCAAGCCGCGGAAGTCAGCGGCGGAGAACGCGGAGTAACTGATATGAATTTTGCAGCTGTGCGCGAAGCCGTCAAACAGGCGGATTTGTTCAGATATCAAGGCAAAATTGAAAAGATAATCGGCATGACCATCGAAGCCTCGGGTCCCGAAGCCAATATCGGGGACGTGTGCCGCATTTACCGCAAGGGCGAGGGCGGCAGATTTTCCGACAGGTTCATTTACGGCGAGGTGGTCGGTTTCAACAACGGCAAGGTCATGCTTATGCCGTACACCGATATAGAGGGAATAGGTCCCGGCTCTATCGTTGACAATACGGGAAAACAGCTCCAGGTGGGCGTGGGCGAAGCGCTGGTGGGAAGGATCATCAACGCGATCGGTCAGCCTATCGACGGCGGTCCTCCCATCGAGACGACGGAAAGCTATTCCATTGCGGGAGAGCCCGTCAACCCTCTTACAAGACCCAGGATAGACGAAATAATCCCGTTCGGAGTTAAGGCTATAGACGGTCTGCTGACGATCGGCAGAGGTCAGAGAATGGGAATTTTCGCAGGCTCGGGCGTGGGAAAATCCACGCTGCTGGGCATGATAGCGAGAGAAGTCCAGGCGGACATCAACGTTATCGCTCTCGTGGGAGAGCGGGGCAGAGAGGTGCTGGAGTTCATTGAGCGGGACTTGGGCGAAAAAGGCATGGCGCGGTCGGTACTGGTGGTCGCCACCTCGGATCAGCCGTCCATGATGAGAAATAAATGTCCCATGACGGCTACGGCTATCGCGGAGTATTTCAAGGATCAGGGCAAGAACGTCCTGCTGATGATGGATTCCCTTACGCGGTACGCCATGGCGCAGAGGGAAATAGGTCTGGCAACGGGAGAAGCTCCCATCGCGAGAGGCTACACGCCGTCCATCTATACGGCTATGCCGAAGCTTCTGGAGCGGGCGGGAAACTTCGAGAACGGCTCCATCACGGGCATCTACACGGTGCTTGTGGAGGGCGACGACACCAACGAGCCTATCTCCGACACAGTCCGCGGAATTATCGACGGACACATTATACTTTCAAGAAAAACAGCGGCGAGGAACCATTACCCCGCCATTGAGATACTCGAATCGGTGTCCAGGCTCATGACTGAGATCACCGACAAGGAACAGCAGGAAACCGCTTCAAAGATGAGAAATCTGCTGTCGGTCTACTTCGCGAACTTCGACCTTGTTTCCATAGGCGCGTACAAAAAGGGCACAAATCCCGCTTTGGACGAGGCTCTGCGCAAGATCGACAAGATCAACGCGTTCCTGCAGCAGGCGACGGACGAAGCGTTCTCCTACGAGGAGACGGTACAGATGATGAAAGCGGCGGTCAAGTAACCGGAAAAAGCGGCTTCTGTCCTCTGTTTTCTGTTTTCGCATCTCTATTTTCCGACGCGGAGGGTTTAGCTTGAAACGTTTTGAATTTTCTTTGAACAAGCTCATGGGCTATAAGCGGCAGGTGCTGGACAGGGAGAAGAACAGTCTCGCTCACCTGAGACGGCAGCAGCAGCAGTACATAGACGAAAAACGGGCTTTGGAGGAAAAACTGAGAAATTCCAACAAGGAGTTCTGCCTGAAATCGGCGCAGGGCATGACCATCATGCAGGTGAACGTTTTCAAGGGCTATCACCAGTCCCTGTCGGCTCAGATAAAGGAACTGGAGGCTTCCATCGAAAGCATGGAGACAAAAGTCCAGCGGCAGCTCTCGGTGGTCATCGAGGCGACGAAAGAAGTCTCCTCGCTGGAAAAGCTGGAGGGCAAGCAGCTTGAAGAGTACAACTTTAAAGCGGCAAAGGCTGAGGAACAGTTCATTGCCGAATATGTGACAAACAGTACCTACAGGAATTAATTGGGTTTAAGGCGCGGGTACTCCCCACGGAATCCCGTTCTTTAAATAAATATTTTATTGCAAAGGAGGGAAAAATGTGACGAACACGATTTTATTCGATCTGCAGGCGTCGGCTATGGCTGCGGCGGCAAATTCGGTGAATTCGGGTCAGCAGAAGCTTCCCGGTGCGGAGGATCTCCTCGGCGGCGGCATGAGCTTCTCGGAAATACTTGCTTCGCACAATATTTCAACCGTAATTTCCGGTACGGTTTCCGCTTCGGAAGAAACAGCGGCTGACGCGGAGGACGCTTTAACGGCGCTCGACAACGGTATTTTTTCGGGCGTTATCGAACGTATCGAAAATTCCGACGACGCTGTGAAAAAGGCTCTGACGCTCCTGCTGAAAACGGTTCTCAACGCTATGAGGGGAACGAGCGACAACAAGGAAAGAAAGACGGATATGTTCATGACGCTCACGGACGGAAGCGCCGGCTTTTTCGACGAGGACGATCCTTGGAGCGGCGATATTCTTCTCGGCGCGGGGATAATGAACGATATGGGACTTATCCTTGAAGCGGAGATCGAAAAGGAAACCGAGCCGGACATTCTTATGGAAGAGCTTAAGAAGATCGTTTCCGCAATAATCGGCGAAAAGGACGACGAGGACAGTGACGAAAACACGGCTGCCGACGTTCTGGCGGCTATGCTGAACATCGCTCCCGAGGAGATCGAAAATCTTTCGGAGGCTGACGGCGAAACAAAGACAGAGGCGGTCGCAAACGCGGCGGAGGCTCTGAAAACTCCCATGGAGGCTGTTAAGCAGGAAGCTCCCGAAAAAGTCCCCGAAGCGGAGAAGCTTTACAGCGAATTTGCGGCGGAGGTAATTTCCGAAACCGAGGAAATCCCCGAAACGGCGGCAAGAGCAGGCTTTTCGGCTCTGAAGATCAACAACGTTTCCGAACAGGTGAGCAACATCGGCAGAAGAACGGCTTCGGAACCAGAGACGGTTTCGGCAAAATCCGGACAGACAGCCGAAAGCTTTTCGGCAGACGAAACGGGCGCGGCGGAAAATACGGTCGCGGCGATCGGGAAAAACGAAACAGGCGAAGCGTACTCGCAGGATAACACGGGTGCGGACGCTAAGCCCGGCGAAAACGAAAGCGTTTCCGCTGAATTGGCTGCCGTAAACGCGCAGAACGGATCCGAGACGGTTTTTGTACGCGGCGATATCGCGGCGGAGGACGCAGAACCCGAGCTTGACCCGAAAACAGCGGTTTCCGCGGAAAATCAGATAAGAGAAACCGTGACGGAAGAGATAGCCGAATTCGGCGACAGGGACGGCACAAAGGAGCTTGTTCTTATCCTCAGACCCAAGGAACTGGGACAGGTGGCTGTCAAGCTGGTAAAGGAGGCAAATACGGTCTCCGTTATCATGTCGGCTCAGTATGAGGAGGTCGGCAAGCTTCTGACCCAGCGTGCGGCTTATCTGAGCGAAAGCCTTTCCGACAGGAACTACGAGGTGAAAGACGTTCAGATCGTCGAACCGGGCAGCGCGGCGGAACAGATGGGTCTTAACTTTACAGATCAGGGTTTCAGCTTCGCACGCAATTCGGGAAATCCCGACAGAGACGGCGGACGCGGCTACCGTGAGGAAAACGGCGGCTACGGCGAAATTGACGGAACCGAAGAAATCAGCGCCGATTACGGCGGAATCAGATTCAGGGAGGCGAAATTATGGACAACAGCGTAAATCTGAGCGGAATATACAGCAAAATTTCCGGAAACTACATAAATTCAAACACCGTCGAGGAGGAAACCGACGAAACCAACAGCTATATGAGCTTCGACAGCTACCTGAAGCTTCTCGTGGCTCAGATGCAGAACCAGGACTTCAACAATCCTATGGACGACTCCGAGGTTCTTGCCCAGATGGCTCAGTACTCCATGCTTGAGGGTATCAAGAACATGACGCAGCAGTCCAGTATCAGCTACGCGACTTCTCTGGTAGGAAAGGTCGTTACGGTTGACGACGGAAGCGGAGCGTACACGGGCGTGGTAGAGTCCGTTACGGTAAAGAACGGCGAACCTTATCTCATGATAGACGGAATGTCCTACAAGAGCGGCAATGTAACGGATATCGTGGCTGAGGAAGTATTCTCGCTGATGATGTCCCTTATCGGAAAGACGGTGCAGAGCGTCAACGCGGATTCCGCCACAGCGGTCACCGGAGTGGTTACAAACGTTGTGTACCAGGGCGGCGAGGCTTACGCGGTCGTAAACGACAAACTGGTCGCTATCAGTTCTCTTAAGCTTGCCGAAACGGAAGACGGCGAGGGTGAGGACACCGAGGGAACAGAGGACGCGGACGGCGTTGAAGGCGCGGAAAGCGTAACCGGAACCGAGGGTGAAGAAGGCACTGAAAAAGACAGCGGCGCGGATACGGGAGACGGTACGGTCACGGAAACGGAAGAGGTCGTTGAAACAGCGGCGGCTGTAAGCTATACGGCAAGATCGGAATCTCTCATCAACACGTTCATGAAAGAACTGGACGAAGCGGGCGGAGTTTCGGCTGCGTCGGAAGTCTCCGAAACGCAGATGTCTTTGACCGCAGCGGCAGGCGCGGATACGGAAGAATACTATGTGGAGCTTATGGAGCTTGAAGTTCCCGAGTACGGCGCGGGAATAATCGCCGACGACGAGACTTTCACGAACACGGTATCTCCCGACGGCGTTGACAAAACCTTCGGAAGCGGAAGCGGCAGCGGTACCATATCCAGAACCGTAAGCAATCCCAACAGCTACAGCACCAATTACAGCAGCTCGTACAGCTCCGACACAAAGCCCGCAGTTACCAAAGGCGACGGCATACCCGTAAGAAAAATGGCGGACGCATACCCCGAGGAAGCGGCTCTCGCGGACAGATTGGGAACAAGAATGTACGATATACGCTTCATCAACAACCGCGCGATCACTTCAAGGATCAAAACGGATACGGTTATCGGTCATTCCAGCAGCGGCAAGCCCGTTACGGAAATAGGCTACAGCGGAGTAGGTCAGCTCGGCGAGGTAGTTACTTTCGCGGACGGCACACAGAGAGTGGAGATACTTCTGAAAAACGGTCATTCCGGCTGGCTCACAACCTCCGGCAGACTTACGCTCGATCAGATATGCACAAGAACCGGCGAGGCGGGTTCTCTTACAGGAAAGCTCACTGCCGAGGAAAGCGCGATAAGACATTTTTCCGATCCTCTTGCAGAGCTTGATCAGTCGCTCAGAAACAGCTTTTACAACTATGTGAGCAGAAACAGCGTATAATTAATAAACCGAAAAGGAATGATACCGGCTATGCTTATAAGCGAGTATTTAAGTCTCCGGGGCGTGTCGGTGACTACAGGCAGTACGGCGGCGGACAGACGCACCGATCAGGCGGAAAGCCCGGAACGGAGCGGCTTTGCCGAGGAGCTGAAAAAACAGCTCGAAGCTCAGAACGGGGTCAGGTTTTCAAAGCATGCCATGGAAAGGCTCTCCGAAAGGAACATCGATCTTTCCGAAAGCGGCAGACTGGACAGACTGAACAGAGCGGTGGAGCTTGCGGGTGAAAAAGGCTCGGACGATACGCTTGTCATTATTGATTCCACGGCGTTCTTGGTCAGCGTCAGGAACAATAAGGTTATCACTACGCTTACCGCCGACGATATGCGGGGAAACGTATTCACCAATATTGATTCGACTGTCATAATGTGACCGACGAACGGCATGGGTACGGATATGCCGAAAAATTACCGTACAGAAAAACGAACGCCGCCGGCAGCAAAACCGATCGGACCGAAAGGAAATCGTTTCGTCCCGAACGACTTGACGGACGAAGCTTCGGCGGCTCGTAAAAAATTTATTTTTAAGGAGCGCATGATTAGAAATGATTAGATCTCTTTATTCCGGAGTTTCCGGACTTACAACTCACCAGACAAGAATGGACGTTATAGGTAACAACATCGCAAACGTAAACTCCCACGGCTATAAGTCCCACAGAACGACTTTCCGCGACATCTACTACCAGACCTCCATCAGCCCTACAAGCGGTAAGGCTGCATACGCCGGTAACAACCCCTCCGAAGTAGGCTACGGCGTACAGCTCGGCTCTATCGACAAGGATATGTCCCAGTCGAACGGTCAGAGCACAAACAGCGCCTACGATATGATGATCGAGGGCGACGGCTTCTTCATGATCGCCACCTACGACGGAATCAACATCAATTCCGACCTCAAAGCCCGTGAAGTTACATTCACAAGATTGGGCAACTTCGAGGTGGACAGCTACGGAAACCTGGCTTCGGCTACCAACTGCTTTGTTGTGGGTTCCCGCAACTCTCTGGCAGGTCTGCGTTCCACGGGTACATACAGCGAAAATTACCTCAGCGACATTGAGGTAAAGGACAGAAACGGCGACGGAACAATAAACTCCAGCGATATCACCTTCCGCAACACCATTAACCTGAAAGAGCTTGTTCAGACAGCCTACAACGTATTTACCGACGAATACGGCTATATGTACGGCTACGATTGGGAAGCCATCGTTGCCGCAGAGGGCGACCTTGAGGGAAATGACAACGTTGTTTACGACTTCGACGGTACAGAGGACGCTTGGGGCGCTCTGACCGACGATCAGAAAATGGAATATCTGGACGTTCAGCAGACCCTGCTGAACCTTAACGAAGCGGCTGCCGACGGCACTATCCCCGGTCTCCAGTACAGATACTACGTTGACAAGACCGGAGAGAGATTGGATATCACTCCCGCAGGCGGAACAGGCGGAGGCGGCGGAACAAACACGAACGAATACGCAACCATATACGCACAGCTCCGGACTGCCGACGCTACTCAGGGCGTTGCTGCCCGTGAGACTGCCATGAAGCAGGCAAAGGCTGTCGCGAACACGGCGGGTGCGCTTCAGGGCGAGCTGACCTACTCCGACATGACCTCTTTCAACATAGGCAAGGACGGAGCTATCTATGTTACCTACAACAGCGACATGAAGTTCCTCGCAAGAGTTGAGCTTGCCATGTTCGACAACCCGTTCGGACTTGACGAAATGGGCAACACTTCCTATGCGGTATCCTCCGCTTCGGGCGACGCGCACATCAGAAAGCCCGGTCAGGAAGGCGCCGGCGAGGTCAAGAACAAGTTCCTTGAAATGTCCAATGTAAACCTTGCCAATGAGTTTTCGGATATGATCGTTACCCAGAGAGGCTACCAGGCTAACGCCAGAATGATAACCACTTCCGACTCCATGCTTGAGGAGCTTGTAAACCTCAAGAGATAACAACCGTTTAAAATGACGTAACGTTCCGCGCTGAAACGGAGCGACCCCGTTAGTAAAAAATGTAAAATCTTTCTCTTTGATCCTGACCCGCGGAACGGCTGAGGTCGTTCCGCCGCGTCAAGGTCAGCGCGGTTTTATCGGGACGCTTATACTTTGAGTATGATAAAAATATTGTACCGAAAGGACAAATTATGATACAGCTTACCAGAATAAACGGAACGGAGCTTCTTGTCAACGAGCAGTTCATAGAAATTGCCGAGCAGACCCCCGACACGGTGGTGACAATGCAGAACGGTCACAGATATCTTGTGCGGGAGACCATCGGCGAAATTATCGAAAAGACTGCCGCTTACAGGCGCGAAAGCTTTCCGGAAACCGGTAAATAAGAAAATACGGCTGCCTTTTTAGGCGAAATTGCCTTTCTATATATAAATAATTTTTGGAGGAAGTTTATATGAATATTTCCGGAATTATAGGTTTTGTTCTTGCCATGGGACTTATAGTCTGGGGCATTATGTCGGGAGGCGAGCTGAGCGGATTTATCGACCCCGCTTCAATCGCTATCGTTGTGGGCGGTACTATAGGCGCGCTGGTGTTCATCTACCCGCTGTCCGTACTGACAAAGATACCGAAAATGCTCAAGGTGGCGTTTCTCCCGCCCAAATACGACCCCGACAAGTACATAAACGATATGGTGGAATACTGTAAAACCGCCCGTATGAAGGGTATCCTTGCTCTTGAAGAGTCCGCGAACGCCTGCCCCGACCCCTTTATGAAATCGGCGCTTATGCTTATCGTAGACGCCAACGACTCCGACAAGGTACAGAGTATGCTCGACGGCTCAATCAACTTCATATGCGAACGTCATGAAAGCAACTTTGCTCTCTGGGCAAGAGGCTCGGCTATCGCTCCCGCCATGGGTATGATCGGTACGCTTATCGGACTTATCAATATGCTTGCCAGCCTTGACCCTTCCGACCCGAACTCGGCGGCTTCGCTGGGCTCGAGTATGTCCACGGCGCTGGTAACAACGTTCTACGGCTGTATCCTCGCCCACCTTATCTTTACGCCTATAGGCAACCTTTGTAAATATAACCACAATCAGGAAATCCTCTGTCTCCAGATAATCGAGGAGGGTACGCTCGCCATCATTTCGGGCGCGAACCCCCGCTATGTCGAGGAAAAACTGAGAATGATGCTGCCTTCGTCCCACAAGCCCAAGAAGACCGCCGCTCCCGCCGGAGGCGAGGGAGAATAATTCAATTTGGCGTGATGTTGTGCAAAATTACTAAAAGACATGCGAAAATTCTGTTGTGAAATTGTTGCGGATTTTAAAGAAATATGCTTTAAATTTCACAGGAAATATGGTATAATTATTAAATCAAAAATTCATTCCGAAAAAGGGGGGATTTTACTTTGGCTAAGAAAAGACAGTCTCAGGAAGAAGAAGGCGGAAGCTGGATGGACACGTACGGCGATATGATAACGCTGGTGCTTACATTCTTTGTTCTGCTGTATTCAATGTCCTCAATGGATCAGAGCAAGTGGCAGTACATCGCCGCCGCTCTGTCAAAAGCCGAAGTTCAGAAGGATAACGTTCAGGTGCTGCTTGAACCCAATCCCGAAAACGACCCCAGCGCCATTTACGACAACGAGGTTCCGGAGATACAGGACGAAGCGGACATTGTGGACTTCGAGGACTTCTATATGTACCTCAAGCAGGTCATCGTATCAAATCAGCTTCAGGACAGCGTAAGCGTTGAGATGTCCAAAACAGGCGTCTATATGCGTTTCAGGGACAATATATTCTTCGCGGGAGACAGCGACGTTCTTCTTGACGAGGGCAAATACATACTTGAGATCATTTCGGACGGCATAAGAAGCATAAACGAGAGGATCAAAGCCATAAGAGTTGGCGGTCATACCGCGGGCTCGGCAAACTCCACCGTGAACGAGTGGGATCTTTCCTCGGGACGTGCGGATTCCGTTATCAACTACATGATAAGCCTTGACGCGTGCGAGGCGGACAAATTTTCCTCCGCGGGCTACGGCAAGTACCGCCCCGTCGAGGACAACGACACCGAAGAGGGCAGACGTCAGAACCGACGGGTGGAGATCGTCTTTATAAGAAACGACGTGGACTTTACCGACCCGGAGGTAATACAGGAACTATTCAATCTTGAATACGGCGCGAATTTCGTGCAGTACTCCGACGAGGACGGCTCCGCGCCGGGCGAGGAAAATACCGAGGAAACGGTTCCCGATACCGACGACGGACGCAGCGACCCCGACAGAGTTTATATTTCAAAGGAGGACGCTCTCACAAGAATGAGAGAGGAATAAAACGGAATATTTCCATTCCGGAAAGGATGGCTGCAAAGATATGGCTGACGTACTGTCACAAAGCCAGATTGACGCGCTGCTGAACAGTTTCTCGTCCGAGGGTACAAAAGCCTTCGACGAGATAGAGGAACAGTCCAAGGAGCAAAAGGTAAAGAACTACGACTTCAAGATGCCGAAAAAGTTCACCAAGGAACAGCTCAAAGTCATCGACGGTATCTTTGAAAACTACTCCAGGGTGCTGTCCTCTTATCTGACCGGTCTGATGAGAATCTACTGCAAGGTCGAAGTGCTCTCGATAGAGGAGCAGGTTTACTATGAGTTCAACAACGCTCTACCTGACTATGTTATGATGTCAATGATAAATATGGGTATCAGCGACGACGACGTGCTGGAAACAAACAGTATTATGGAGATCTCCAATCCCATCGCTTTCTCTATGATGGATCGTCTGATGGGCGGAAGCGGCGCGTATGTGGAACAGAACAGAGACTTCACCGAAATAGAGGTGGGACTGTTCGCCGGCGTTATGGGCAAAATGGCGGGTCTCCTGAAAGAACCGTGGGGTACCTACATAGACATCAACCCAACAATAACAACAATCGAAACAAACGCGAGAGTAATGCAGTCGATCTCGCCCGATGAAGTGGTAATACTGGTAGTGCTGGAGATGGAGATAAAGGACGTTAAAAATACAATGACGTTCTGTATCCCGGCGCTTAACCTGGAATCCATCATGGCGAAGTTCGGCGACAGATGGTCAAGGTCAACCAAAAAGCTTGACCCGAAAAAAGAAAAGGAAAGACGGGTCTCGCTCCTTGAAGCTATCAAGGATTCGGATCTGAAAATCGACGCCGTTCTGTGCGAGACAAAGCTTGATTTGTTTGATGTTCTTACAATGCAGGCGGGCGATGTTATCCCGCTCAATATGCCTATTGACAGCAACGTTACCGTAAAGATCGGACCGAATATATGGTTCGACGGCAAGCTCGGTATTAAAAACAAGAAAAAAGCTGTTAAAATAGACCACATTTACAAGGACTTGGGAAAATAATCTGCGCAGGCTTTGCAAAGCAAAGCACATCTGAAAAACGCAGAACGGAAAGGAAGGTTACTTATAATGAGCGAGGAAAAGCTTACCATTGACGGCTTTGGCGATGTGGAAATGGACGCGATCGGCGAAATAATGAATATTACCATGGGGTCGGCCGCTACGGCGGTTTCAAATATGCTTTCCGCTAAGGTATGGATCACCACCCCGCAGGTGAAAGTTATCAGATCCGAAGAACTGTCATTCCCCGAGCTGGAACCGTCTATTATGGTAAAGATAAAATACACCCAAGGCGTTTCGGGTGAAAATGTTCTCGTGCTCAAGCAGAACGACGTGCAGCTCATTCTCAATCAGCTTATGGGTCTGCCTTTGGAAATATCGGAGGATTTCCAGTTCGATGAAATGAATATTTCCGCCGTGTGCGAGGTAATGAACCAGATGATGGGCGCGTCGGCGACGGCGCTCTCGGAAATCATCGAAACAACGGTTGATATCTCCACCCCCGAAGCGGTAGTCCAGGAGGGCGGAGCGGACGCGGTAAGACAGGAAATATACGACCTTACCGGTCAGGATCATGTCTGCACCGTAAAATTCGACCTTACCATCGACGGAGTTATAAAATCCGAATTTATCTCGGTACTCACCATCAGCCTTGCCAAGGAAATGGCTGACAAGATGATGACCGGCTACAACAATATCATGGACAGCGTTGAGGAAGCGGCTCCCGCACCTGCCCCCGCTCCCGCTCCGGCAGCTTCTTCGGGAGGCGGATCGACAATGTCTCAGGAACAGATAGAGGCTCTTATGGGCGGCGGGGCAGCTCCGCAGCCGGCGGCGGCTCCTCAGCAGCCGATGGGCGGAATGCCTATGCAGCAGCCCGCTATGCCGATGCCCGGCGCGGCAATGCCCGGAGCAATGCCGCAGATGCCTTACGGTCAGCCCATGGATCCCAATATGGCGGCTATGTACGGCGGATACCCTCCGCAGGGAATGTTCCCGCAGCAGGCTGTGCCCATGCAGCCCGCCATGAACGTCCAGCCCATACAGCTCCAGAATTTCGCGGCGTACCAGAACGCTAACCTCAATCAGGATCAGAACGATAACCTGAAGCTGCTGATGAACGTCCCGCTGAACGTTACCGTCGAAATAGGCTCTGCTGTGAAAAAAGTCAAGGAAATACTGGACTTCTCACAGGGAACTATCATAGAGCTTGAACGCCAGGCAGGTGCTCCCGTTGACATAATCGTAAACGGAAACCTTATCGCAAAAGGCGACGTGGTGGTTATCGACGACAACTTCGCGGTGAGAATAACCGAAATAATCAAGTCGAAATTCCTTGAATCGCTGGGCGGCAAGGAATAAGAATAAGAAAACAAGGTCTTTTCCGAGCTTCCGGACAGACGCGGAAGCCAAAGACTTTGCGGCTCTCGCCATAGGGGAGACCCGCCGTAGGGGAGACCCGCCGGCATAGAAGCCGGACAGATATAAAAACATTGCGTTCAGGGAAACGGCACCGCCCGGCGTTCCCCGATGAAAACGACGAAATATTTCCGAGGCGGAGAAACGGAGTATTATTATGGATAAGAAAATTTTGCTTGTGGACGACGCCGCATTCATGCGAATGATGATCAAGGACGCGCTCACCAAAAACGGATATACAAACATTCTTGAGGCATCCGACGGCGAGATCGCCTGCGCTACATACGCGGCGGAAAAACCCGACCTTATCATCATGGATATCACAATGCCCAATAAAACAGGTATCGAGGCTCTCAGAGATATCAAGGCTTCCGATCCCGGCGCAAAGATAGTTATGTGCTCCGCTATGGGTCAGGAATCCATGGTTGTGGAAGCTATCAAGCTGGGCGCTCTGGACTTTATCGTTAAACCCTTCAAGGCGGACAGAATCCTTCAGACAGTTCAGAAAGTCCTGGGCTGATAAATGGTCGGAGAAGCCTTTACCGTTATCTGTGCGCTTATCGGCATTGTAGGCATTATCTTCCTTTCAATGTACGCCGCGGGATGGCTGAAAAAACGTCTGAACGGCGGCAGCTTCGGAAATCTCGGAAACGCGGTGAAGATACGCGAATGCGTAAGTATTGCCCAGGATAAGCAGCTCATGATAATCACCGTCGGCAGCAAAACAATGCTGCTCGGCGTAACGGCAAATTCCGTAACCAAAATATGCGACCTTGACGAGGAGGATATCGCGGCTTACGAAGCCGGGGAACCCCGCGCCGAGGGGGGATTTATGCAAAGTCTTAAAAAGGCGTTTGCCGAAAGAAACGGCGCGGACGCCGGGACTGAAAACCCTGAAAGTAAAAAGGACGGGCGGAATGAAAAAAATGATTTTTAAGAGGCTTGCCGCAGCGTCCGCGGGTATAGCATGCGCCGCGGTCTTGGCTGCTTCTTTTCCCTCCGTGACCGCTTATGCCCTTTCGGGTCCGGAGGACGGTACGGGCATCGTAACGGTGATACCCAATGTTGAAACCAGCGTCCCGCAGACGGAGCAGTCTCAGCCGGAACAACCCGCTCAGACCGTTCAGACCGACCGTAACGGTCAGGCCGTGGAAGGAACGGCTGTCACAGACGCTCTTCCCTACGACGGACCTGCCACGGACGGCACGGATACGGCGGACAATCTGCTGGATCAGTTCGGCATAAATGAAAGCTCTACAACCCTCGACCTTATTATTCTGATAACTGTTCTTTCCCTCGCGCCTTCGATATTGATAATGATGACCTGCTTTACGCGGATCATTATATCCTTTTCGCTGCTGAGGAACGCAATGGGCGTCCAGCAAACGCCGCCCAATCAGGTAATGATAGGTCTTGCGTTGTTTTTGACGCTGTTTATCATGAACCCCGTTATTTCGGAGATGAACGAGGTCGCCTATGTGCCCTACAAGAACGGCGAGTATACGTCGGTGGAGGCGGTGCAGGCAGCTTCCGTACCGCTGAAAAAATGGATGCTCCAGCATACGAGCAACGATTCTATGAGCTTTTTTATGGGACTTACCGATACGGACGTTCAGGCTCAGACCGAGGAGGAGTTCATCGAGGAGATCAGCTTCGTGATGGTCGTCCCCGCGTTCATTCTCAGCGAGATCAAGATAGGCTTCGAGATAGGTTTTCTGCTTTATATCCCATTCCTTATTATAGATATTATAGTTTCCACGATACTGATGTCGATGGGTATGATGATGCTGCCGCCGACGACGGTTTCGATTCCGTTCAAGCTGCTGCTGTTTATTATGTGCGACGGCTGGACGCTTCTTATCGAATCGCTCGTTAAAGGCTTCAACGCTTAGGAGGTGCGCTCATGCTTACGGAATCGGTGATTTTGGAAATTTTCCGCGAGGCTCTGATACTGGCTATCAAGCTTGCGGGACCTTTGCTTCTGATAAGTATGCTGGTGGGTCTTGTCATAGCGATACTTCAAGCCGCTACTCAGGTTCATGAGCAAACGCTGACATTTGTCCCCAAAGCGCTTACGATAGTGGTGCTGCTGCTTTTGCTGGCTCCGATGATGATAAGCTCCTGCAATGAATTTATCATGCGGATATTCGAGCTTATAACTCAGGTGAGCAGCCAAAGGCTGATATGACCGCAGTCGGAAAGGAGCGGAAATGGATTTCTTCACGGTTCTTTTCCGGAGCTTTGAGACCGATCTGCTGGTTTTTGCCCGGATGCTGGGAATATTCATATTCAACCCGATACTGTCAAGGCGGAACATTCCGACGATCGCAAAGGTAGTAACAACAATAGCCATTACATATATTGCCATACTTGCGGTTCAGCCCGAACCTGTGGACACGGGCATTCAGACAGGCATATATCTGATGATGATATGCCGCGAAACTGTTATAGGTCTTATATTCGGCTTTATTACGGATCTCTTTTTCTATACCGTTCAGGTGGCGGGAGAGATCATGGATATGCAGTCCGGTCTGGGTATGGCTAAGGTATTCGATCCGGAATCAAACGTACAGATGTCGATAATGGGTTCGTTCATCAGCTTTATGATGTACCTTTACTTTTTCGCGACCAATTCGCATCTTACGCTTATACGGCTTTTCATTATGTCGTACGACGTAATTCCCATAGGCAGCGGCGGCTTTAATCCCGAACTGGGATATGTCGTTGCGTCGTACTTTTCCGTGGTGCTGGCTTTGGTAATAAAGCTGGCAATGCCCATAATGGCGGCGGAATTTATTCTCGAGTTCTGTATGGGTGTGCTGATGAAATCAGTCCCTCAGATACAGATAATGGTGGTCAATATCCAGCTGAAAGTGGCGTTCGGCTTCGCGCTGCTGTTCCTGACGGCAGTGCCGCTTTCGGAATTTATTGACAAATATCTGGACAGATGGCTCGAGGCGCTTGAAATGTTTATGCCGATAATTCCCGCGGCTTGAAAAAGACGCGCGGGAAACAGGCAAATTCTTCCGGCGGACGCGTCCCTTCGCCGAAGCCGGAGCGATAATAAAGGAAGATTTCCATGGCTGAAGGAACGACCGGTGAAAAAACCGAGGAAGCTACCCCCCATAAACGCCGTGAACAGCGTAAAGAGGGAAATGTCATGCAAAGCAAGGACGTGGTCACTGCCGCGTTTATAATGCTTGCGTTTTTCATACTGAGACTGACGGCTAAGCTGATGTACAGCGTTACGACAAAAAGTATGTCCTATTGGTTCAGTTTGGCGGGCGAGGGCATGAGCGGCAACGGCACGCGCATCGACGGAATGGAGGCGGCTCCCAAGCTTATCCTGGAGATAGGAAAGGCTCTGCTGCTTACCGCCGGACCGATCCTGCTGGCTTCGCTGCTGATACCGATAATCGCTACGGGAATTCAGACAAAATTCATATTTTCAAAAAAATCCTTTCAGTTCAAAATAAGCAAACTCAACCCCATGCAGGGGATTAAAAAAATGTTTTCGGTAAGCTCTCTTTTCGAGCTGGCGAAATCACTGATAAAAATGATAATCCTTATGGCTGTGGTTTACAGCGAAATACAAAACCGCATTGTGGATTTCGCGCGGCTCATGCAGATGGAACTTATTTCGGGTATGCTTTACGTTGCCGAAGCCGTGTTTTCGATATGCATGAAAATAGCAATGGTCTTTATCGCTGTGGCTGCGGTGGACTTCCTGTTCCAGAAGTACAAATGGGAAAAGGACATGAAAATGACCAAGCAGGAGGTCAAGGAAGAGTACAAACAAATGGAGGGCGACCCTCAGATCAAAAGCAAGCGCCGCCAGAAACAGCAGCAGATGGCAATGAGCCGTATGATGCAGGACGTCCCGAGCGCGGACGTGGTTATAAGAAACCCTACCCACTTCGCGGTGGCGATAAGATACGATGAGGCTCGGGACAAAGCTCCCGTGGTGGTCGCCAAGGGCGCGGACAATCTGGCGTTCAGAATTATAGAAAAAGCCGAGGAAAACGGCGTATCCGTGGTGGAAAATGTTCCGCTGGCAAGAGGTCTTTATAAGGACGTGGATATAGGACGAGAAATACCCTACGATTTTTACCGCGCGGTCGCCGAGGTGCTGTCGTTCGTTTACGGCATGAAAGGCAAAGTTCCCGGCGGTTCGGAGCCGAAAGCTCCCGTCAGCTATCCGAATTACTGAAGCAGAAAGCCCAATGATTTCTAACCTCTATCCTCTGACTTCTAACCTCTAAAAGGAAAGGCAGGCTGCGTTATACCGTGAAAAAAATATTGAATAACATGGTAACGGTATTCGTTATCCTGGCGATATTCCTCATTATTATCCCGCTGCCCACTTGGCTGCTGGATATGCTGTTCGTTGTGAACATCGCCCTTTCCCTTGTTATTCTCCTAATTACAATGTATATCAGGGAGCCGCTGGAATTTTCCATATTCCCGTCAATGCTCCTTATAACCACTATATTCAGGCTGGGTCTTAACATTTCTTCGACCCGTCAGATACTTTCAAACGAGGGCAACGCGGGTCATATCGTCGCCGCGTTCGGCGACTTCGTTATGGGCGGTCAGCCGCTCATAGGTTTTATCGTATTCATACTTATAACAGTCGTTCAGATGCTGGTCGTAACAAAGGGCGCGGAGCGCGTTGCCGAGGTAACGGCAAGATTTACTCTGGACGCTATGCCCGGAAAGCAAATGGCTATCGACGCCGACCTTAACTCGGGAATAATCACCGAGGACGAGGCTAAGGTGCGCCGCGCCAAGATACAGCGGGAATCAGACTTCTTCGGAGCTATGGACGGTGCTTCCAAGTTCGTTAAGGGAGACGCTACGTTCTCGATCGTGGCGGCTATCGTAAACCTGCTGGGCGGCGCGGTGGTCGGTCTTATTTTCGACGGAATGGAATTTTCGGACGTTCTTACCACCTACACCCTCGCGACGGTGGGCGACGGACTTTGCTCCCAGCTCCCCGCGCTGCTGATCTCCACGGCAATGGGTATGATCGTTACCCGTTCCGCTTCGGAGGACAGCCTCAATATCGACATCAAGAACCAGTTCACCGCTCAGCCGCTGGTGCTCATTATCGCGGGTATGGTAATGCTTGTGATGATGCTTATACCGGGCTTCCCTAAAGTGCAGCTTATCGTCCTGGGAGCAATACTGCTGACATTGGGAATTATGCTCATGCGCACCCAGAGGGAGCTTGCGGCGGAATCCGATACAGCCGCTCAGGAAATGGCTGAAAACAGAGAAGCTCTTTCAGAGATGGAATACTACAAGGATATCGACAACGTTTACAAGCTGCTTAACGTAGAGCCTATCGAAATGGAGTTCGGCTACAGCCTTATCCCCCTTGCGGACGAAAGCGCGGGAGGCACGCTGATAGAGCGCGTGGTAATTTTCCGCAAGCAGTTCGCTATGGATATGGGTATGGTTTTCCCCTCGGTCAGAATGACCGACAACCAGCACATCAATCCCAATCAGTACGTTATAAAGGTAAAGGGCGAGGTGGTCGCTCACGCGGAGATACTCATGGATCACTACCTTGCTCTCGACAGCGGAAGCGTTACAAAGGAAATTGACGGAATAGACACCGTTGAACCCGCCTTTAACATTCCCGCAAAATGGATCCCGGAACAGGATAAGCTCCGCGCCGAGATCGCCGGCTATACGCTTATCGACCCGACTTCGGTAATCATTACACACCTGTCGGAGATAATAAAGAATTACGCTCACGAGCTTCTTTCAAGGCAGGACGTAAAGACCATGCTTGACAAGCTCAAACAGACAAACGCCGCGGTGGTGGACGACATCGTCCCCAATATCGTGTCTCCCGCTTATCTGCAAAAGGTGCTGTGCCTGCTCTTAAAGGAGGGCGTGCCTATCAGGGATCTTCAGACAATACTGGAGACCATCGCGGACAACCAGTACAACATGAAGGACGTGGACATAACCACAGAATACGTCCGTCAGGCGTTGAAGCGCACCATTACCCGCCGCTTCTCGGACGGAGGACAGATACGGGTTCTTACCCTCGATACGGAAACCGAAAACAAAATCGTAGCGTCCGTCAAGAAATCCGAGCAGGGTTCGTATCTGGCAATGGATCCGCAGACGATACAGTCCCTTGTTACGGCTCTCAACGACCAGATCGAAAGGGTCAAGGACGTTGTCCCCATGCCGATAGTTCTTACGTCGCCCATCGTGCGGATCTATTTCAAAAAGCTTATCGACCAGTTTATACCCAATGTTACTGTGCTTTCGTTCAGCGAGATAGACAACTCAGTGCAGATACAGGCTGTGGGAAACGTTGCTCTTGACGCGGACATGACGGGAGTCTGAAACGACCGATAACGGTTGACGGAGGTGAGTTCTGTGGCTGATAACGAAAAAGAAGAGAGAGCGCTGCTGCTTCTCCGCTATAAGCAGACCGGCGACAAGGCTCTCCGGAACCGCGTTATCATGGCTTATATGAACATTGTTAAGTTCGCCGCGCTGTCAACAAGAAATATGTACATAAAGTTCGCGGAAACCGGCGACATAATAAACGAGGCTACGATCGCCCTGATGGGCGCGGTGGACAGCTTCGACCCCAAAAAGGGCGTGAAGTTCGAGACATACGCTTCCATAAAAGTACGGGGCGCGATCATAGATTTTATCAGGCGGCAGGACTTTATCCCCAGAGGGATAAGGCGGTTCGCAAGAGATTACGACGCCGCTTATTCCGCCCTCTACGAGGAGCTGGACAGAGAGCCGACCGTTGAGGAGATCGCCGAAAGAATGAAGCTTCCCGTGGAAAAGGTGGAAAGCTGTACGGCTCAGGCTGCTGCGGCGCAGACCCTTTCTTTCGAGGAAATGGTCATGGACAGCGGCTTCGATATCCCCGAAAAAGCCGACGACGACGGAATGTGGTCGGCGGAGGCAGGCGTTCACAGGCAGGAAAAAATGAAATATCTTGCCGAGGCGATAAAGTCCCTCAAAGAAAGAGAGAGACTTGTCATTACCCTTTATTACTACGAAAAGCTGAGGTTTTCCGACATAGGAAAGGTTCTGGACGTTTCGGAAAGCCGCGTCTGCCAGATGCATGCGCAGGCAGTCCAGAAAATGAAGAAATATCTCGCAGACTATATGACCAAATAGAAGGAGGTTTCAGTATGCTCAGAGGCTACTATACCGCGGCAAACGGTATCATCAACGAGCAGAGGATACTCAACGTCATCACCAATAACCTTGCCAATGCAAAAACGGCAGGCTACAAGGCTGACGAGGCTATCCCCATTACCTTTGCGGAGGAACTGCTGCTCATCAACAACAGGCACAGCCAGACGGGTACTATCCGTTACCGCACCATCGACTACACCTATACGAACACCGAACAGGGAACTTTCGAGAACACCGGCTCGCGCCTTGACGTTGCGCTTGTGGGAAACATTTACTTCAACATCGAGGAGCGCAGAACGGGGGAGACCCTGCTCACAAGGAACGGTCAGTTCACCATTAACGGAGAGGGTTACCTTACTCTCGGAACTACCGGCTACGTCCTTGACGAGAACGGGGAAAGGATACAGCTGGGTACTGCCGATTTCCAGATCGACCGCTTCGGCGAGCTTACCGTGGACGACGGCAGAGTTTTCCGGCTGGGATTTAGCTACGTTGCGCCCGATACCGACGTGGAAAAGGTGGACGACAACCTTATGCGCCCCTATGAGGACGCGCCTATCGGAAATCTTCCCGAGGGGCTGATATATCAGGTCAAGCAGGGCTGGTTCGAGCGTTCCAATGTTGACGTCGCGGAGGAGACCATCGCGGCTATGGACGCGCAGCATGTATTTACCGCGTGCAGCTCCGCCCTTAAGATCGCCAACAGCATAAATCAGCTCGCGGTGAACGAGCTTGCAAGCATAAACTAAGCGCGGAGACTGCCGTTTCCCGCTTATGAATAATTTCGGAAAGGAACTGAGGCAATGAGCAATATCGGGTACTATACCGCCGCTTCGGGCGTGATAAGCTATCAGCTTGCGATGGACGTTACGGCGAATAACCTGGCAAACGTAAACACTTTCGGCTTTAAAGCGTCGAGACCGTCGTTTGCGGATCTTATCTACACGGAAAGGAACAACGACAACACCGAGACACAGTTCGGTCACGGCGTAAGAGTTCAGAAAACGGACATGATGTTCGAGCAGTCGCAGCTTCGCGAGACGGGAAGAGTGCTTGACTTTTCGGCTCTGGACGAGGGCTTCTTCGCGATACTTACTCCCGAGAACACCGTCAACTACACTAAGGACGGCTCGTTTATCATCACAAGGGAAAGCGACGCGGAGGACGCTCCCTGGCTGCTGTGCAACTCCTGGGGAGGCTGGGTGCTGGACTATGAGGGAAACCGCATAGAAGTGCCGTTCAAGGAAAATTCCCCCACGGAGATAGACGACGAGGCTCTTGCCGAGATGGTGGGAGTTTACAGATTTGAAAATCCCTACGGTCTGGATATGGTGGGCGACAACTACTTTATCGATACGGCTTCAAGCGGACCGGCGGTGGCGGATCAGGGTTTGGGCAAAAAGCAGAGATGGCTGGAAGCTTCGGGCACCAATGTTGCCAACGAGATGACAAAGGTCATCGAGTACCAGAGAGCCTATCAGCTTAACGTCAACATGGTAAAGACACACGACGAGCTTGAGAATATTATAAATAATCTCAGGAACTGATTTGAAAGAAAGGATACAACAGTATGATAAAAAATGTTGAGCAGCTTCAGGCTATGCATCTGGACGTCCTAAAGGAGCTTGGAAGCATAGGTTCGGGAAACGCTGCCAGCGCGCTTTCGGAGATATTGCAGTGCAATACGGACATAGCCGTACCGGCAGTGAAAGTCCTCGATTTCAGCGACGCGGTGAGTTTTCTCGGAGGACCCGAAAATATCGCGATCGGTATGCTCATAAACATAAGCGGAGACATAACGGGAATGATGCTTTACGTTCTTCAGCATTCCTTTGCAAGCAGAATGACAAAAGCTCTTTTCGGATCGGAAATAAGCAATCTGCTTGAAATGAACGATATGGAAAAATCATTTATTTCCGAGGTAGGAAATATAATGGGAGGCTCATACATAAACGCGATAGCGGCTCTTACGGGCATGACGATAGACATTTCGGTGCCCGTGATGACCGTCGATATGGTGGGCGCGATATTAAGCGTGCCGGTCATAGAGTTCGCACAGGTCGGAAATAAAGCGCTTTTTATCGACGACAGCTTCAAGATAGACGGCGGAGAAATAAAAAGCAACATGATACTTGTTCCCGAAATGGGGTCTCTTGAAACTCTTTTCACAAGACTGGGAGTGAGTGGATAATGGCAAACACTGTTACAGTTGGCATTGCGGATTTGAACGTTGTAAAGTCACCCGACACGCTGGTTACATACGCCCTCGGTTCATGCGTGGGGATCTGTCTGTACGATCCCGACAAAAAGATCGCGGGACTTGCCCACATAATGCTGCCGTTAAGCACAGAGGCGGCGCAGGGGGGCAATAACAAGCGGAGATACGCCGATACGGGCATAGCGGAACTTATCCAGAAAATGACTATGCTCGGAGCGAATAAGGCGCGTCTTACAGCCAAAATCGCCGGGGGCGCCCAGATGTTCAGTGTTAATTCATCGGTATTCAATATCGGCGAGAGAAACGTTGCGGCGGTAAAGCAGGTGCTTTCGTCGTACAAAATAAGGATCATAGCGGAGGAAACAGGCGCGAATTTCGGACGGACGCAGTTTTTCCACGGAGACACGGGCATAATGGAAATACGCGCGGCAACGAGACCCACAAAGATGTACTGATAATAAAAAAGGATACCGCTCGGCGAGGGGTATCCTTTTTTGTTTATAGTCCTACATAAGACAAAGACGCGCAAAGTCTTATGTAGCGTCGTTATGCAGACCGAAGCTGATGGACAGGGCGCTGTTTACTCTGGTCATGGCGGTGGGGTCAAGTTCACCCATACGCTCTTTGAGACGTTTTTTGTCGATAGTCCTGATCTGTTCGAGAAGGACGATGCTGTCTTTTTGAAGTCCGCACTTGTCGGCGTTAAGCTCGATGTGAGTGGGCAGCTTGGATTTTTCCCGCTGGCTTGTGATCGCCGCGGCGATGACGGTGGGGCTGTGCTTGTTGCCCACGTCGTTCTGGACGATCAATACGGGACGGATACCGCCCTGTTCCGAGCCCACAACGGGGCTGAGGTCTGCGTAATAGATTTCTCCCCTTTTTACTGACACTTCCATACACTCCTATTTTACCGAGTAGCGGCAGTCCCGAGGAGGGCAGCCGCCTTATGGTATTATTGTTGACGGAAATTGAAAAAATAATCACCGGGAACAATATTTCATATTCGGCAAATATATTGGGACATTACAGTATATGCGGGACAGCATGTACGGGTTAGCGGGACATCTCCGCAGCGCAGCTGCGACTAAAAAGTTCGCCAGCCTTTCAAGGCTGCGAGGTCCACGGGGCAGAGCCCCTGGTCGCCACTCCATTCGCAGAATGGAGACCCGCAGGGGGGTGAATTGAAAATGTCCCGACGGGACATTTTCAAGAGGGGAACGCCCTGCGATAGAGGGCGTTCCCCTCGGTATGCGACACAGTAACCCTTGAAAACAGTCCTGTGGACTGTTTTCAACAAAATAAGTTTTATGGCAGCATTGAGATGAGAAGTTCCAAAATAATATCTTGCTGTTTGGGATTTAATTTATTCCAGTTTTCCAGAACCTGTCTTTGTTTGTCGGTCAGAACGACAGGCTCGTTGTCAAACGCGAAAAACTGAGACATTGTTATATTGAGCGCCTTGCATATCTTTTCGAGAGAAGCCTTTGACGGATTTACATTTTTACGAAACCACGAAGATACGGTTGATTGAGAAATTCCGGCTTCTTCGGACAGACGATATTCTGTCCAACCGCGCTCGTCTCTCAGTTGAAGTATTCTTTCAAGTATAGTCATGAGGTTTCTTCCGTTATTTCACAGTGTTCAATCGCAAATTCAAGCATTATGTTAATAATTTCATTCCTGTAGCGGTTAGTTTCATTTGCTATACTGTCAAGGCGTTCAACAGTGGTATCCTTTATTCTTATTGAAAAGGTTTTGTAACCGTCCTCGCCTTTGAGGGCGGTTCGTTTGCTTATTTGCAGTTTTTCAGACATAAAATCACCTCTAACATATATTATACATTGACATTTGGTATTATAATATGATATAATATATGTTATAAATTAGGTTATATATTATGTTATAACGAGGTGTAAAAACATGAAATCCGTATTTTTCACAGGACACAGAAAAATAAACATTGACATGGAAACAAACCAAAAATTCATGGCAACGCTGAAAAACCTGATCATCGGGGGAGCGACCGACTTTTACGCGGGCGGTGCGCTGGGCTGGGATATGTTCTGCGAAAAGGCAGTACTTTTTATGCGCGAAAATCATGTGCCGTGTATCAGGCTGCATCTGGTGCTGCCCTGTCCCCCCGAGGAGCAGACCGCGAAATGGCACGCTTTCGACAGGGAAGAATACCGAAAAATTCTCGAAGCCGCCGACACGGTCGAGGTGGTTTCCGAGCATTACGACAAGGACTGCATGAAAAAGCGCAACGCGCGGCTTGCCGAGCTGGGTGACATATGCGTTTGCTACTGCGGCGAAAACATGCGCAGCGGCACGTCGCAGACCGTCCGCATGGCGAAAAGGCTGGGTAAACAAATTCTGAATATGAAAATATAAAGCGGCGGGACATGGCTTTGTCCGCCGCTTTTAAATTGACATAACGCTTTTCGGGTGCTATAATTAGGCAGGAAACATTTTGCAAAGGAGTTACATATATGAAGCTGCTGATCATACGCCACGGAGACCCCGACTATTCCATAGATTCCCTAACCCCGAAAGGCTGGCGGGAAGCCGAAATTCTCGCGGAACGGATAGCTCCCCTCGACGTTGCGGACTACTACGTCTCCCCCCTCGGACGGGCAAGAGACACCGCTTCCCTTACGCTGAAAAAGGCGGGGCGCGAAGCGGAGGTAATGCCCTGGCTCCGGGAATTTAACGTAGAGATAACCGACCCCGTCACGGGGTACGTCAGGGGCATTCCCTGGGATATGATCCCCGGGGAGTGGACAGCCGTCCCCGAATACTACAGCAAGGACGAGTGGTACGGTCTGCCCATTATGCGGTCTGGCAGCATGAGCGAAAAGCTTGCGGAGGTGTGGGACGGTCTGGACGGAATCCTCGCCGCCCACGGCTACGTCCGCGAGAACAACGTCTACCGCGCGGAAAAGCCCAATGAGGACACGCTGGTGTTTTTCTGCCACTTCGGCGTGCAGTGCGTTATGCTGGGACATCTTCTCGGTATCTCGCCTATGGTTCTGTGGCATGGTCTGATGACCGCTCCCACGGCGGTGACTACCCTCTGCACCGAGGAACGCCGCGAGGGTACAGCGTATTTCAGAGCGAGCGCGATAGGGGATATCTCGCATCTTTACACCGCAGGCGAGCCGCCCGCTTTTGCGGGGCGTTTCTGCGAGACGTTTGCCAATACGGAACAGAGACATGATTGAAACGGAGTGAAGAAGTTGGCGTTGTTTACAACAGGCAAGAAGCACTTTATGTCCCGTCCGTTACGCGCAGAATTATTTTTCTGAATATCAGGCACACCGCGACCCCCGCTATCCCTATGACAAAAAACAGCATTGCCGCTCCCGAACCCTTTTCGCCGCCGAATATCATCACGGACAGGCTGTCTGCGGGAAGTCCCGCGATAAGCGGTTCAAACACTTTGTCGACCAATATGCCGCCGAGGAAAAATCCCAGGGGGATAGTGAAAAACTGAAGCGTATTCCTTGCGGAGTACACCCTGCCCTGCATTTCGGCGGGTATCTCGCTGCGGAAAATTACGTCCATATTGGCATTCATAACGGGAATGACTATCCAGCCGAGTACCGCTCCGATACACCATACAACGGGAGTTTTTCCGAAAGCGAGCAGGAAATTTTCCGTACTCATGGAAATAAGCAGGGTATTGCATATCACCCGCACTCTGCTTTTCGGTTCGGGAAGAAACGTAGCTATCACGCTGCCCGCAAGGGAAGCGATCCCCACGCAGGTGTTGACCGCGCCGAGAGCGGCTTCTCCGCCGTTTCTGTGGGACAGCGTCATGGCGGGCAGTGCCGCGTCGTAAATCGAAGCGATAAGATTTATCGCCGCCAGAAAAAGTATCAGCCACAGTATTTTGGGATTGGTTTTCAGCCAGACAAGTCCGCTTTTCGCCGACGCCAGAACGGATTCCGTTTGCTCTCCCTGCCCGCCGTTTTCTTTCGGAACGTCGGGTATCTTTATAAACAGCAGCAGCGCGAGAAACGCCGCGGCGAACGTACACAGGTCGATGGCGATAACCGCCTCCACGCCCCAGAAGGACATGACCGCCGCCGCTATCGACGGCGTAAGGATAGTCACCAGCGAACCCGAAAACGACCGCATACCGCTTGTTTTTTGGTAATATTCTTTCGGCGTAAGCAAAGTTACGGCGACCTCGGAGGCGGGCTGCTGGACGGTGTTCATAAGTCCGCCCAATGCGTTGAGGATATAGAGATGCCAAGGCGCGAGACTGCCCGTTTTGAACAGTATCAGCGTGACGACGGTGCAGACTGCGGCGAAGCTGTCGCACACAAGCATGGTCAGCTTTTTGTCCCACTTGTCGCTGAGCGCGCCCGCGAAAATGCTCATAAGCACATACGGCGCGTAGGAGCACACCGAAAGCAGGGCGGTAGTAAGCGCCGAGCCGCTGTTTTGATACAGGACTATTATCAGCGCAAATCCCGTCATTGCGCTGCCCAGCGTGGAAAGAGCCTGTGTAAGCCACAGGATAAAAAACGATCTTAACGATCTGAGTTCATTTAATTTCATAATTACCTTGCTCCTTTATGATTTTTTGGATCGAAAGCAAGGTCAGCCCGTTTGGGCTTGCGGACGAATCAGTCCTCTATGCAGTCCGTCCGTTCAGACCTTGCATAGAGCACAGGCAATGCAGAGTATCATTTTTGCACCTTCTTTCCCCGACGTTCCGCGGCGGCGGTTTCTTCCGGAAAACGGCTCTGTTCCGCAGACGCAGAATATCTTGATATTGCCGCTCGCAGTTTACATAACGGCAATATAATTTTTTATGATCTCCACGCACTTTTCAAAGCTGAGACTGCTTGTGTTGAGACACAGGTCGTAATTCCGCACGTCGTCCCAATCCTTGCCGGTGTGTGCTTTGTAGTACGCCGAACGCTCCCTGTCGGTGCGCTCGATCTGCTTCTCGGCTTCGCGCTCGCTGAGACCGCATACAATATTGGCGTTTTTAATGCAGGTCGGCATATCCGCCCAAATGAACACCTTTATAACGTCCCTGCGGTCTTTGAGGACGAAATCCGCGCACCTGCCTATGATAATGCAGCTCCCCTTTTGAGCGAGATTTTTGATTATTTCCGCCTGATAGCCGAAAAGATTTTCCTCGGATACAAACTCGGAGCTGTCGGGCTTGGCAAGCTCGCCGCTGTACTTTTTGGGCTTGCCGAAAATGCCGCCCTTAACCTTTTCGTCCGACTTGCCGAAAAGCGCCTCGTTAATGCCGCTCTCCTCGGAGGCGAGCCTGATGAGATCCTTGTCGTAGTAGGGTATGCCGAGGCTTTCGCTGAGCATTTTTCCTATGGTTTTTCCGCCGCTGCCGAAGCCGCGGGCAATGGTTATTACATAATTATCCATAAATCATTTCCTCCGTTCCGAACATTAAAACAGGCGTTTTTGGACGTATCCCACCAAAAGGTTTTAACGGTTCCTCCAAGCTCCTCAAGCTTTTCACGATACTGACCGTGTAGTCCGTTAAATTTCTCCTCAAGACAGTCTCCTTTGTTTATGAGTTCCAATATTTCCCAACCGCTTTTAATTGATACGGACATTACCGCAGTTTCACCCGAGAGTATTTTCCGGATATCCCCGGAAATATTTTCATATCCGTACAAATATCCCAAATAGTGTGTATGCCATTTGCCGAAACCAAGTATAAACTCCCCGCAAAAACCGTTCTGAAGAGCAATATATAAAGTTTCGCCCCCTGTCGGATTTGAAACGCCTATGCACACATCGTACTCGCCTAAGTAAGGATAATCTTCCGGATCTTTGTGTATGCTGTATTCCGCGCCGAAACCGTCGAGAATTTCACATATTTTCGGGAAAGTATCCATTGTGTTATTCAGCGGGTCGTTAGGATTTTGGTAAGACATCGTTATTCCCCCAAATACGCTTTCTTGACGGAATCGTTGTTCATAAGCTCCTTTGCGTCGCCCTCCAGAGCAATGTTTCCCGTTTCGAGTACATAGGCTCTGTTGGCTATGGACAGGGCTTTTTTCGCGTTCTGCTCAACCAGCAGGACGGTCGTTCCCCCCGAATTTACCTCCTTTATGATGTCGAATATCTCGCTTACATACAGCGGAGAAAGTCCCATGGAGGGTTCGTCCATAAGGATAATTTTCGGGTGGGACATCAGCGCTCTGCCCATTGCGAGCATCTGCTGCTCGCCGCCCGAAAGCGTGCCCGCGATCTGACTTTTCCGCTCCTCCAAACGCGGGAAACGCTTGTATACCATTTCCAGCGTGTCGGAAATTTCCTTTTTGTCCTTGCGGGTATACGCGCCCATTTTCAGATTTTCCAGCACTGTAAGCTCCTGAAAAATACGTCTGCCCTCGGGAACGTGCGCCATACCCATTGAAACTATTTTGTGTGCGGGAGTTTTCGTCAGCTCCGCACCGTCAAAGGTTATCGACCCGCTTTTGGCGGGGACAAGTCCCGTTATCGTGTGCAGTATGGTGGTTTTCCCCGCACCGTTCGCGCCGATAAGAGCGATTATCTCGCCCTCCCGCACCTCGAAGGAAACTCCCTTGACGGCGTTTATCATACCGTAGGAAACCTGTAAATCCTTTATTTCAAGCATTGCCATTGCATTTCGTTCCTTTCAAAAGACGATTTCGGCATATGTTAAAAATTCACCGATTATAGCAAACAAACCTAATTTCGCGGAATATTTTTGCCCTTTCGCGGCAAACCGTCCCGCGCAAAATCCGAAGCCTGCGGAGGATTTTGAATGCCCGCGGGGGCGCCCCGCTATTCGCCCAAATATGCGGTAATAACCTTGGGGTCGTTCAGGACTTCGGTGGTTATTCCGTGAGCAAGCTCCTGCCCGAAGTTGAGAACGGAAACCTCCTCGCATATGCCCGAAACCAGCTTCATATCGTGCTCTATCAGCAGGATAGTCATATCGAATTTGTCCCGCACAAAGCGTATCGTGTCCATAAGCTCCGCCGTTTCGTTTGGGTTCATTCCCGCCGCAGGCTCGTCGAGCAGCAGCAGCTTTGGGTTCGTCGCCAAAGCGCGGGCTATCTCCAGCTTTCGCTGCTTTCCGTATGGCAGATTGGATGCCAGCACGTCCCGCTCACCCTCCAGACCGAAAACGCCAAGCAGCTCGGCAGCTTTCGCGTCAAGCTCCTTTTCCTCTCTGAAAAACCGTGGCAGACGGAATATACCCTCCGCGACGTTGTATTTTTTGCCGTTGTGCAGACCAACTTTAACGTTGTCTATAACGGACATATCCTTGAAAAGCCGTATGTTCTGAAAGGTGCGGGCTATGCCCTTGCGGTTTATCTCAATAGGCGGTCTGCCCGTGAGATTTTCGCCGTCCAGGGTAAATCCCCCCGCGGTGGGCTTGTAAACTCCCGTCAGCATATTGAATACGGTGGTTTTGCCCGCGCCGTTGGGACCGATAAGCCCGTAAAGCTGTCCCTTTTCCACGTTAAAGGAGAAATCGTCAACGGCTCTCAGACCGCCGAAGGTTATGCCTAAATTTTTTACTTCGAGAAGAGCCATATCATTCCGCCTCCTTTTCGGGCTGAGACTTTTTGCGCGGCGTGATTTTTTCTTTTATGCCGCTTTTCAGCGCGTTGAATTTCGGGTTGTTGTTCAGCAGCATCATAGCTATAAGCACCACCGCGTATATCAGCAGGCGGTAATCCTCCAGACCGCGCAGCACTTCGGGCAGCAGGGTTATCACTATCGCCGAAATTATCGACCCCGTAATGCTGCCCATTCCGCCGAGAACGACTATAACCAGTATTTCTATGGACTTGTTGAAATCGAAAGTGCTTGGCTTAAGTATGCCCAAATTGTGACCGTACAGAACTCCCGCAGCCCCCGCGAAGAACGCCGCCGCAACAAACGCCAGCAGCTTGTAGAACACCACGTTTATGCCCACGGATTCGGCGGCGATAACGTTGTCGCGGATAGAGCATATCGCCCTGCCGTGCCGCGAATTAACAAGGTTGCGTATGATTATCACCGTCAGCACAAGCACGATAAAAACTACGGTAAAGCCCGTGGAGGTATCCTTGTATTTGGAAATGCCTTTCAGACCGCCCGCGCCGCCGAGAAAGTCCAGATTTGTTATGACGGAGCGTATTATCTCGCCGAAAGCCAACGTGACGATAGCGAGGTAGTCGCCCTTAAGCCGCAGGGCGGGTATGCCGATGATTATGCCGAAAATTGCCGCCGTTATGCCGCCGATGAGAAGCGCGAGGGGGAACTCTATTGCTGTCGGCAGGTCGCAGTATACCGAAAACATACAGCCCGCGTACGCGCCCACGGACATAAAGCCCGCGTGACCGAGGGTAAGCTCACCCAAAAATCCCACCGTAAGGTTGAGAGATACCGCAAGAATAACGTTTATGCCGATAGGCACGAGCAGCGACTGGTAGTGCCGCGAAAGCGCGCCCGCGCGCACGAGAACTATCACCAAAATGTATATTGCAAGAGTGATACCGATTGAAACTACGGTTTTAAGATGTTTTTTCATTTCCAATTGCGCTCCCGCAGGGAGCGCCTCTCCTTTCACGATGTTTTGTGATTTTGCGTTAGCAAAATTCCGAGCTTCAGCGAGGAAAACAAAACTCGTATTTGAAAATCGAAGATTTTCAAATTTCTCCCAAATCAAACTTTTTCCATACGCTTTTTGCCGAGAAGTCCCGTTGGTTTGACAAGCAGCACCACTATAAGTACGCCGAACACTATCGCGTCGGAAAGCTGTGTGGATATATACGCCTTTGAAATGCTCTCGATTATGCCCAAAAGTATGCCGCCCAGCATTGCTCCCGGTATCGAGCCGATACCGCCCAGAACCGCCGCAACGAACGCTTTTATGCCGGGGAGAGAGCCTGTATACGGTCCAACAAAGCCGTATGAGGACGTGAACAGCACGCCCGCCACCGCCGCGAGAGCCGAGCCGATAGCGAAGGTCACGGAAATGGTCTTGTTGACGTTTACGCCCATAAGCTGCGCCGCGCCCTTGTCCTCGGACACCGCAAGCATAGCCTTGCCCGTTTTCGTCCTGTTGATAAACAGCGTCAGACCTATCATTATTATAATCGTCACACCGATAGTCACCGCAGATTCGCCCGTAAGCTCGATACCGCCCAGCTTTATGGGGTTCATTGTGATGACCGAGTCCACCTTGCGCTGATTAGAGCCGAAAATCAACAGCGCGAGACTTTGCAGGAAGTAGCTCACTCCGATCGCGGTAATGAGCACCGTCAGCGGCGAAGCGTTGCGCAGCGGCTTGTAGGCAATTTTCTCCACTACTATGCCAAGCAGCGAACAGACAGCCATACTGACGATTATCGCCAGCGCGGGAGGAAATTTCAAGGTCGCCATAGCTACCGAAAGGGTGTAAGCTCCCACCATAATAATATCGCCGTGGGCGAAGTTCAGCATTTTGGCGATGCCGTAAACCATTGTGTAGCCCAGAGCCATAAGGGCGTATATGCTGCCCAGGTTAAGTCCGTTGATGAGCTGTTCTATAAACTCCATTTGAGACCGATCCTTTCTTTTTGTTTTTACAGTCGTTTTATTATATCATTTTCCGACGCTTTTTTCAAGTGATTTTGCAATTTTGACGGTAAAAAAATTCATAATGGGAAAAATTCCGCGCAAAACAAAAGGAGTACGGCAAAATACGCCGTACTCCGCTCCGTAATCTTTACGGTTTGTAATACAAAAAGACTTATCTGGTCTCCTCCGCGAAACCGCTTTCAACAAGCTCGATAAGACCTGTTACAGCGGCTTCCTCGTCGGCGCCGTCGGCGATGATCCTGATCTGCGTGCCGCCTACGATTCCGAGGGAAAGGATACCGAGAAGGGACTTGGCGTTTACGCGGCGTTCTTCCTTTTCGATCCAAATGGACGATTTGAACTCATTCGCTTTCTGAATGAAGAATGTAGCGGGGCGCGCGTGAAGACCGACCTGATTCTGAACCATTACATCTTTGACGAACATAATACTCTCTCCTAACTTAGTTTCTTTGCACGGGTTTATATGTGTTCTCTCTATGCTATTATTATACCCTGCATTTTTCGGTTAGTCAACGAAAAAATGTTACGAAAATGCCTGTTGGGTAAAATTTCTGCTTTTTAATTAATTTGGGTTTATCATTGTCTCAAACTTTTGGTAATAATAACGAAATTTATTACCTATCAACAATTTTCCACGTCCTTTTATGTTAAATATATACTAAATTTTTTAACATTTACACAAGTTATAATTCATTCGGTGTTCATATTGGTATTTTCTGTGAACTTTTTGTATATGTCGGGACGTCTTTCTTTGGTTATTTTAACGGCTTCGTTATGGCGGTATTCCGCAATATTTTTGTGATGTCCCGTCAGCAGCACCGCCGGAACTTTTTCCCCCTCCCACACCTCGGGACGGGTGTAGTGAGGGTACTCCAGAAGTCCCGAAAAATGGCTCTCCTCCGTGAAGCATTCCTCCGAGGACAGCACGCCCCCGCACATTCTTGCCACCGCGTCCGTCAGCACCAGCGCGGGAAGCTCCCCGCCCGTGAGAACGTAGTCCCCTATGGATATCTCCTCGTCCACTATCTTGTCTATGACCCGCTGATCCACGCCCTCGTAGTGTCCGCAGACGATAAAAAGATTACGCATTTTTGACAGTTCCATCGCCTTTTGCTGGGTCAGAACAGTCCCCTTGGGGGACATATAGATAACGTAAGGCTTGCGCGGAAAATCCTTTGTAACCTCCGTGAAGCAGCGGTAGATAGGTTCCGCCTGCATGACCATACCCATTCCCCCGCCGTAGGGAGTATCGTCCACCCGGCGGTGCCTGTCCGTTGAATAGTCCCTTATCTGGTGGCAGAAAAGCTCTATCTTGCCCGCTCTGCGCGCTCTGCCAACAATGCTCTCGTTCAGGACGGTCTCGCACATATCGGGAAAAAGCGTGGCTATATCTATCCTCAGCGGACGTTTTTTCACCCGCACCCGTATTCTCTCAGTCATCGAAAAGTCCCTCCAGAACGTGAATTTTCATTAAGCCGCCCGCAATGTCCGTGTCGATCACCACGTCGGGTATGGCGGGGATAAGCCGCACCGTACCGTCTTTATCCTTAATATGGTAAACGTCGTTAGCCCCCGTAAAGGAAACCTCGCACAGCTTTCCGTACTCCTTGCCGCTGTCGTTGTCGATAACGTCGAGACCTATCAGATCCTGCACGAAATACGCGCCCTCGTCAAGTTCCACGTCGTTCCTGTCCATATAGAGTATCTTGTTGCGGATATCCTGCGCCTGCTCGGGGGTATCCACGCCCGCTATCTTCATTATGACAATATTTTTCTGCACGCGGGAGCGGGTCACCTCAACGGGAGTTTTTCCCTTGTCGAAGAAAAGCGTGTCGAACTCGCAGAGGAACTCTCCCGAATCGCACCAAGGCTCTACCCGCACCTCGCCTTTCAGTCCCTGAACGGCGACTATTTTGCCTATTTCAAGATATTGTTTCATTATACGCTCCTTATATGCAAAAGGGGAAATATCCCGGCAAGCTGTCCGAAATCATTTCCCCGCGTAATATTTATTTCCGGTTACAGAACACGGCAGCGACGGTCAGTCGATCTCAACCATAATTTTCTGATTGGCTCTGCCCGCGCCCGCGCGCATGACCGTTCGTATCGCCTTGGCGATCCTGCCCTGTTTGCCGATGACGCGACCCATATCGGCGGAAGCGACGTGCAGATGGTAAACCGCAACGCCGTCCGCGCCGGGCTCGTCTATGTCAATTTTTACCGAGTCCCTGTCGTCGACAAGACCGTACACGATACTTCTCAGTAATTCTTCCATAAAAACACTCCCAATGATGAAGAGAACCTGAGGCAGGAGGCGTCCGCCCCCGCCCATATCCTCTTAACTGTTTTTTGAGAAACGGTCTTATACTAATCCCTTATTAGAATTATGAGCAAGAAATCGCCGCAGCAAGCTTTGGCGTATGCGGTTCTGCGGCGGGAGATTGCACATAATTCAATAAGGGATTAGTATTAAAGCACGCCGTTTTTCTCGAAAAGCTTCTTAACCGTTTCCGTAGGCTGCGCGCCGTTAGCCATCCATTTTTTGGCTTTTTCCGCGTCGATCTTTACGGTCGAGGGTTCGGTCTTGGAGTCATAGTAGCCGATCTCCTCGATAAATCTGCCGTCTCTGGGATATCTGGAATCAGCCACAACTATTCTGTAGAAAGGAGCTTTTTTAGCGCCCATTCTTCTGAGTCTGATCTTTACCGCCATTGCAATAGTCACCTCCTGTCAGAAGATAGAAATTAGAGGGTAGAGGGTAGAAATTTGTACCGCTCCCGCTCTCTTTTTATCAGAACGCTTTCGCGTAGTGAACCTGTTAATGGTGGCAATGTCCTTTGGACTTTGCCTTCGGTTTGACGCTGCACACGGCTTTTGTGCCACAGCTGTCGCAAATTCCGTCATTGTCGTCATCTGTAAAGGTACAGCCTTTTTCGCAGAAGTAACCCTTGTTTCCGCACTCGTCGCAGTATCCGTCTCCGTCGCTGTCCGTAAAGGTGCAGTCCTTTTCACAGCAGTAGGAAATTTTTTCCGTACAGTCGCCGCGGTGCGAGCGGTAACGTCCGCAGTGTGCGGAAACCGTTATTCCCGCCGTACCCACGGTCAAGGCAAATATTGTTAAAATTGTTAAAATCTTCTTCACAGGACTTCTCCTTTCAAAGTCAAAGCGTTGGCGAAATGTACATTTTAAAGACAATTGCCGCCGCGATCCAAAATATAACGCTTGCGGCGAGAAAGCCGAATTTCATGTATTTGCGGCTGAAAAAAGCCTCAAGCATTTCAAAACTCTTTTCTTTTTCCGCCTCGGGATTTTTTCTGTACCACCGTTCACCAAACATATATATGAGCGGCTGAACCATTGTTACTATTGCCAAAGCCACCAGCGATGTCCACAAAAAATTCATATTTTCACTCCGTTTACAGCCACCCGACCAGCACCGCCGTCCCGAAAGCCATCAGCAGACCCCCCGCCGCCCCGATAAGAAACCGCAGGACGTTCCTGTTTTTCAGCCGCTGTCTCGGCATACCGTTTCGGTACGACCAGTAGTCGATAAACCATTTCCAGTCTTTGACCGCCGCCGCAAGACAGAACGCTCCCGCCGCGCCGAAAAGGATAAAGTAAAAAATATCCATACCTTATCTCATGGGCGGCATCATTCCGGGCGGAAGCCGGAGCTTGTTTTTCTTGCCCTTGCCGTTTCTGCCCATAACGCCGAACTGCTTCATCATCTTCTGCATTTCCTCAAACTGCCGCAGAAGCCTGTTCACGTCCGCCACGGAGTTCCCGCTGCCCGCCGCGATCCTGCGCTTGCGCTTGGGATCGATTATGGACGGCTTGGCTCTCTCCGCGGGGGTCATGGACAGTATGATAGCCTCCACTCTGCCCAGCTGACTGTCGTCGATGTCCGCGTCGTTTATTTTGTCTCCCACGCCGGGGAGCATTCCTATAATCTGTTTAAGGGGACCCATTTTCCGTATCTGCTTCATTTGATCAAGCAGGTCGGTCATATCGAAGCTGTTCTCTTTCAGCCTTTCGGACAGCTTTTTCGAGTTTTCCTCGTCAAAGGTGGACTGCGCCCGCTCTATCAGAGTCAGCATATCGCCCATTCCCAGTATTCTCGAAGCCATTCGCTCCGGGTGGAACTGCTCGAAATCCCCCAGCTTTTCGCCCGTACCCACAAACTTGATAGGCTTGCCCGTCACCGCCAGTACCGACAGCGCCGCGCCGCCCCTTGTATCGGAGTCAAGCTTGGACATCAGCACGCTGTCGATGCCCAGCGCGTCGTCGAAAGCTTTGGCAACGTTTACCGCGTCCTGACCCGTCATGGCGTCCACCACAAGCATGATCTCGTTTGGCTCGGTCTCGGACTTTATGGTTTTCAGCTCGTCCATCAGCTGTTCGTCTATATGGAGACGTCCCGCCGTGTCAAGGATAACAAGGTCGTTGCCGTAATCCTTGGCGTGCTTGACGGCTTCTCTCGCTATGGTGACGGGGTTTATCTGTCCCATTTCAAAGACCTTGACCCCCGCCTTTTCGCCCACCACTTGAAGCTGGCTTATAGCCGCGGGACGGTACACGTCGCAGGCTGCCAGCAGCGGACGCTTGCCCTGCTCCTTGAAAAACTTGGCAAGCTTAGCCGCATGGGTGGTCTTTCCCGAACCCTGCAAGCCGCACATCATAATTATGCAGGGCGGCTTCGAGGGGAAATTCACTTTCGCGTTGCTGTCGCCCATAAGAGCGATAAGCTCCTCGTTTACTATCTTGATGACCTGCTGACCGGGGGTAAGGCTTTTCAGCACGTCCTCGCCCACGGCGCGCTCCGAGACTTTAGCCACGAAGTCCTTGACCACTTTATAGCTTACGTCCGCTTCGAGCAGAGCCATACGCACCTCGCGCATAGCTTCCTTTACGTCGGCTTCGGTAAGCTTACCTCTGCTTTTAAGGCGTTTGAAAACGCCGTTTAATTTTTCGGACAGACCCTCGAACGCCATAAAAACCACACTTTCCCAAAATTTTCAAGAACGTCTCCCGTCTCTTGCTTCTTGATTTCCTGCCTCTGTCAGAATAAATCCCTGTTTTCCTCGGCGAGCCGAAGCAAAACGTCGGCAAGCTTTGCCGCCGCCTTGACGTTCCCGCCGTAGGAGCATTCGGACTTTATGTCCTTCGCGATAGCCAGAACCTGTTCCGTCAGTTCGGAATATTTTTCCGAACGTTCGGCGAGATGAAATTTATCTTCCATATCAAAGAGGGTCTGCTCGCCGCGCTTTATGCTGTCGCGTACTCCCTGGCGGGTGATAGCTTCGTGCTCGGCTATTTCCGACAGGGACAGATCCTCGTTGTAGTACAGATCGATAACGTCCCGCTGCTTATCGGTGAGCATGGGAGCGTAATAATCAAGCAGGATCGCCACCCGCAGATTTTTCTCGCTGTTCATATGCGAATCCGTTTCCTCCTTTGATCCGTACATTATGTGCTTAAAGTGCGCAGACTTGCAGCCGTTTGACTACATATAGTTGTAAAGCAAAATCACTTTACATATTATACTACAATCCGCTCCGTTTGTCAAGGGGGTAAATTGTAAATTTTCAAAATACAGGAATTTTCGCCGTGTTCCTCCGGCTGTTTGCCGCCGGAGCAAAAAACACTTGACAGATATATCCCGGTATGCTAAAATTTATTTATGTCCGAAAACGTTTAACGTATCGTGACAAATCAAGGGGGTAAATACTATGAACAAAATCAGAATCGCGATAGTGCTGATCGTTCTTTTTGTGCTGGGCGTTGTTCTTACCGTCCAAGGAGCGGCTGATATAATCAAGCTCAACGGCTACGTTCCCGATTTCAATTACGACAGCATGGCCGACATTGAAAAAGGCGGCTTCGTTCAGGGGTATGTGGAAAACATTCTCGACAGCTACGCAAGCGAAACCACTACGGAAAGCACTCTCGGAATAGAAACATCGTCAAGGATATCGGAGGAATACTTCATTATGCCGCTTATCAACGAAGCGGACGCCGAAAAAGAGCTTTTCGTCACGATTTCCGCAGGAAACACAGACGACAGAAAGCGTCTTTACAGAGTAGCCAAGGACACATGGGAGTACATGAGCGGTCATACCGACTTTGATTTTACCGAAATGTACATTGTCGCGCGGGTCAAGAAAATGGACAGCGATCTTATGCCGTTTCTCACCGAATGGTTTACGGAAAACGAATGGTACGGCAGCGCGTCCGAGGCGGAGCGGCATGTTGTACCTTACGAGTTCGTTGTTTACCGCAATCTTAACGCGCCGTACATCAGCCTTGTCATTGGTCTGATAATTATTGCTGCGTTTGTGGCGGTGGGAGTGATATTCTATAAGAAAACGAGACCTGCCCGCGTTTCATATGCGGACGCGTCTTACAGCGCCCCGCCGGCGAATGTTCCCGAAGCTTCGGAAAACGGCTTTGCGGAAAACGTCAGACCCTCATCGCCTGTACCCGATATCCCGCAGCCCGTTCAGCCCGACGAATTTTTTGCGAGACCCGAGAGAAAAACGTCTCCCGCCGAGAAAAAAGCAGAAGAACCCAAACCCGAACCGAAGCCGCGCGAGGAAGTTACCGCCGTTGTCACGGGAGATATGGACGGTCTTGATACCTCCGCGCTGAATATGGACGAATTGGATTACTATGATGCCGCCGAGGAAAGCGACGGTTATGCCGAGTATGAATTTTCCAATGACGGCGATTTTGCCGACGCGGACGCGGACAGTATCGAGCTTTCGGAATGAGACGATAAATTGTAATTTAACGTACAATTTTTCGGCAACTGTAGGGCGGGGGCTTGTTCCCGCCTGTTTCTGCAACGATGTTCGTAGGGGCGGGGTCTCCCCGCCCGCAGGTCACATAACCAGCGGGACGGGAAACCCGTCCCCTACAGTATTTTACCGCAAACCTATTTAGGCGGGAGCAAGCCCCCGCCCTACGTCGGTGTCAAAACGTTTCGCCGCTAAACAACAATTTACACTCCCGGCAAATGGAGGATTTTAACATGAAAGAAAGAAACTTTTTCGCGCTTATCTCTCGAATGAAATACATCAACCGCTGGGGTCTCATGCGCAACGCCGTAACCGAAAATATCAGCGAACACAGTCTGGAAACCGCTTTTATCGCCCATGTCCTCGCGCTTTACAGAAACGTCCGCTTCGGCGGAAACGTAAACCCAGAACGCGCCGCTCTGCTTGCCATGTACCACGACGTTACCGAGATAATCACGGGAGACCTGCCCACGCCCGTCAAGTACTACAATAATGAAATAAAACGTCAATACGGCGCTGTGGAAGAGATCGCGGGAGAGAAGCTGATAAGCTATCTTCCCGACGACCTGCGGGAATATTACCGTCCGCTTATGGGAAAAACTCAGGAGGAAAGCGAGCTTTGGCAGCTTGTGAAAGCTGCGGACAAGCTGTCTGCCCTTATCAAGTGCATAGAGGAGCGGAACATGGGCAACCCCGACTTCGCCAATGCGGAACAGAGCACGCTGAAAGCGATACACGAAATGAACCTGCCCGAAGCGGAGGAATTTATACGGGAATTCCTGCCCTCATACGGGCTTACTTTAGACGCGCAGATATAGCGTTCCGCCGCATTATGTATTCTCTTTTATGATACGGCAGATGTCTCCGTTCAGCTTTTCGGCAAGCTCCAGAGCCTCGGCAGCACCGTCGAGGGTTTTGGACTTCGCTTTAAGTTCGATGCTGTGAGCGGTTTCCGAAAGCCCGGTCATTCCTAGATTTGCGGTTACGCCTTTCAGCTTGTGCGCACTCTGCGACAGCTTTTCAAAATCCTTTTCCGAAATTGCCTCTTTGATGGGAGAGATTCTGTCCTCGTCGGGAAAACGCTTCAAAAAAGTAACGTATATCTCCGAATTGTCCATGAACCGCGAGATAGTCCTGTCAACTTCGACGCCGATCTTTTTGAGTTCGGCAAAAAGACTGCTGCCATATTGTTCCATAATTACTGTACCTCTTTTCTGAATAGTAATAGATACCGGTAAAGTGTGCGGCGGCTTCGCTTTTCCCGAAGCGGAGCAAAAAATTTGCCGCTTAAAAAGAATGTGTCCGTACGAAACGGAAAACAGATACACAATATTATTTGATTATAATTATACAGAAAAATTTTCACTTGTCAAGAGTTTTGCGAAATTGCGTAAAAACCGTTCCTCAAAAGGCTTTGCGGACTTCTTTATTTTCTTTCGGGAAAACAATCGGCAATGTGCACAAAAAAATTCGTTAAAAATGTGTTTAAAATATGTCAAAATTATCTTGAAAAAATCTTATAATTATTGTATAATATTATCTGTAATAATGTGAACTTGCGCGTCGGAATGTTACAGACATGACCGTTCCGAAAACCAAAGGAGGAGCTTTTGCTATGTTTACGCAGTTTTTCGGCAATTATCTGCTTCATCGGCAGCTTGTTTCTCCGGAACACCTTTCGGAAGTGCTCCTGACCATGAAAACCGCCCGTCCGCAGCTCGGCGTGCTTGCAATAAACGCGGGGCTTATGACAGCCGTCCAAGTAGAAAAGGCTCACAAAGAGCAGAAAAGAGCTGACAAAAGGATCGGCGACGTTATGGTGGATATGGGATATGTTTCCAGGGCAGATGTGGAAAAGCTTCTTAAAACCCAGCCTGCGGGACACCTTATTTTGGGTCAGGCTCTTGTGGACAACGGATATATGACTACCGCACAGTTTGAGCAGGCGCTTGATTCCTACAAGACCGAAAACAGTATTTCCGACGCGGATCTCAACGCGGAAAGCGACGTTTCCACCCAAAGGCTTGTAAGGAACTTTTATAACTTCAATTCCATAAACGGTTCAAGCTATATGACGGGATATGTATCGCTGCTTTTCAAAAATCTCATACGCTTTATCGGCAGCGATTTCACGCCTATGGACGCTCACGCGCTTATGGGGATTATTTCCGACTGTGCCGCTCAGCGAATGAACGGCGGCATAAGAGCGGTTACGATAATTGACGCGGACGCCTCCGCGATGATCGAGTTTGCTTCCCGCTTCACCAATAAGCGGCTCAATACCGAGGACGCCTATACGCATACCTGTATAAGCGAATTCATCAATCTTCACAACAGTATTTTTGCGGAAAATCTTGTAGGCAGCGACGGAATAAAGGTCGAGCTTGAACCGCAGCGTTTTTACGAACGTTTTGATATAGCCGAACTTAAAAACGCCTGTGTTATTCCGGTTTGTTTTTCGTTTGGAACGGTTAATTTTATTATTTCGATGTAATATCAGTCCCCGAAATTTCGGGGATTATTTTATTGGACGTGTAAATTGCTGTTTACAGAACGAGTAAAGAGTATTCGGCGGCGAAGCCGCGGCTAAAAAGTTCGCCAGCCTTTCAAGGCTGCGAGGTCCACGGGGCAGAGCCCCTGGTCGCGCTCCGCAGAGCGCGAAATCTCTTCCCCGCGCCCGCAGGCGCATTCGTCCGAAACGGAGCAGGAGGTGAGAAACGCGA
>JAMPIC010000064.1 GCA_023663025.1 Prevotella sp. | reverse complement strand
ACTGCCTCGTGCGGTCTTTTCGGCGTGCCTGTTTTTACGTTTGTTAATTATTTGTGAATTATCTTTTTTAGGGGTTGACTTTTATTTGCAGGTCTGTTACAAAATCCTTTAGGGTGGTTAACGGAAGCTTTGACGTAGACGACGTGCATCAAATGATGAGGGTAATGCCGACTTTCGGTGCGGAAGGCGTTTATTTCCATTTTCAAGATATTGTTGACGCCGAATTAGTACAAGATGATTCTTCCGTATATAAAGCAAGCACAGGTTCAATGCTGACCCGAGCCGCATTGGGTTCTTTGATAAGCGGAGGTATGTCAATAATCGCCGGATCAACGGCAAAGCGTGTTGAAAAGCAATATATTGAAAATTTGTACATACGCGTATATTTAAAAAATTGCAGAGAATCCGCGTGCAAGATCGTATTCATTAACAGTAAAACTCAAAAAGGCTCTTTGGCTGAAGCAGCCCAGCTTGATAATATTGAAAAAGCATTGGGGTGCATAAAGGCGGCTCAGGTATCCGAACCGTCCGAAAGTTCATATAAGCGGAATGTAAGCAAACCGACAACTTCGTCGGTCACAGCGTCGGCGGGGAAGTGGAGATGCCCCGAATGCGACTATTCAAACAGCGGATCCGTCTGTATTAACTGCGGAGAACCGCGTCCCGTTGGAGCATTAAAAGCGCGGCAAGTAAACGAAGCGAATAAACTACCGTCATCCGATAGCTTTGATAAGAGTGATTGGTTCTGTCCAAAATGCGACTATAAAAATAAAGCGGTAAATAAAACCTGCGTTAGCTGCGGAACAGTCAGATCCGTTTCCAAAAATTCGGAAGAACCGACTAAGAAAAGAAAGCTATTCGGCAGAAACTGAAATAAATGATTTGATAAGTTAGTCCTCCAATACTTGGAGAACGAAAAGGAGTGACACAATGAAAACCGCCGTGATATACGCCCGATACTCCAGCGACAAGCAGACGGAGCAGAGTATCGAGGGGCAGCTTTACGACTGCTACAACTATGCGAAACAGCACGGCATAAACGTTGTGCGGGAGTACATAGACCGCGCTATGACCGGCAAGAACGACGACCGTCCCGCTTTTCGGGAGATGATCGCGGACAGCTCGCTGAAGCAATGGGATTATGTTCTTGTGTGGAAGCTGGATCGTTTTGCGCGGAATACTATGGACAGCGCGGTGAACCGTCAGGCTCTCCGCAGGAACGGTGTGCGGCTGCTGTCGGTTATGGAGAGCTTCGGGGAGAACGCCAGCGGCGAAATGATGGAGCATATCATTGAGGCTATCAACGAGTATTATTCCGCCGATCTGCGGGAGAAAACCATTCGCGGTATGCGGCAGTCTGCGCTTAAGGCGCAAAGCACGGGACATATTCCGCTTGGATATAAATCTGTTGACAAAAAGCTCGTTATTGACGAGGACACGCGGTTTATACCCGAAACGGTTTTCCGAATGTATGCGGCGGGAGAGAAACTCACCGATATTGCAGACCTGCTTAACGAAAAAGGCTATCGGACGCGGACGGGAAAGAAATTTACCGTCAACAGCTTTTATTCAATGCTGAATAACGAGAAGTACACGGGTGTGTACAAATATGACGATATACGCATAGAGGGAGGTATACCGAAATTGATTGACGAAAAGGATTTTGAAAAGGTGCGGGAGCGTCTGAAAATAAACCGTAAGAGAGCCGCCAAAAATGCGGCGCGGGCGGATTACATTTTGTCGGGAAAACTTTTCTGCGGCTACTGCGGCGAGCCGATGAGCGGTTTGTCGGGTACTGCCCGTAACGGCGATAAGCACTATTATTACCGCTGCAACGGCGTGCAGAAAAAGTCAGGCTGCGCGAAGCGTAACGAGAAAAAAGAATTCATTGAAACCGAAGTGTGCCGCGCCGCCTGGGAGGCTTTCCGAGCGTTGGACAAGCAGGAATTTGCCGAGGAGGTTCATAAGCTGTACATTGCCGAGATTTCGTCGTCAACCCCGATAGAGCAGATCGAAAAGAAACTTGCCGAGGTCAGCAAGCAGGCGGAAAATGTTGTGAACGCCATAGCAAATACGGGCGGAAATCAAATGTTGTATGATAAGGTCAAAGTTCTTGAGGCGCAAAAGGAGCAGATTGAATCCGAGCTGAGGGTTGTTCGGGCGGTGATAAACAACGTTCCGTCAACCGAGCAGATAATGAAAATGGTGGACGATATTTTAGAAATGTCGCCCGATACTCACGAGGGACGAAAGACCATTGTTGATATGATGGTGTCTAAGATTTATTTGTTTGACGATAAAATTGTGGTGACGTTTAAGGCTCCCGACGGCAGCAGTAAAGATATACCGCTGTCTGAAATAAAAAATGCCCCCGAAGCGGATTGTATTTTATCCGCTTCGGGGACGCTATCGCTTCGGTGCTTGACTTTTCTTCAAAGAAAAACCAACAGCCGCAAGTTACGGCAAAGGACAGTAACCCCCCGGTAAAGGACAGTATAAGGACAACAAAATCCCTAATTCCGCGTAACAAAGCCATTTGCAGCCAATATTCCGTTCAAGTTTTTCCCGAATGGTCAACAAACGGTCAACAATCGTCAGACATGTGAAAGGCGTTCCCTAACCTGTCTTTCGTTCCGGCAATTTAGGCAAAACCTTCGTAACAGCCTCACAGCAATGCTTATCGTTATTCCTCAGCGTGTGAGCGTATATGCTCATCGTATTCCTCATCTCAAAAGGACACACAGTTTAAACTTTCTTTCAACCGCCAAATCAAGCGGTTTCGTCGTTTTTCTTAACATCAAGCCTGAGCTTGTCGGGCAAAGGCTTATCCAACAACTTGTAATAAATATGAATATCCCTCGCCCTGTCGGCGGCGTACTCGTCAACGGTTATGTACTCAATAAGCTCCAAACACATCTCGCGGGTAAGTTCCTGTACATCGATGTACTTTTTCAGCCGTCTGATAAACTCGTCCACATCGTTCTCGTCCTGCTTTGCGGAATTTAACCTTGCTTCAAGACTTTCAACTTTCTCGGAAAGTTCCC
>JAMPIC010000063.1 GCA_023663025.1 Prevotella sp. | reverse complement strand
GGAAACCTGCCGCCTTTGAAAAGGCGGGCGAAACTTTTAGTCGCGGCTTCGCCGCGCGATGCGCTGACGTTTTGTTTTGCGCTAAACAACAATTTATCAGCAATCACAACACCGCTTGGAGGCGTTCCGTATGAATGAAAGACTTCCCTATCTGAGGGAAAAAACCGCAAAGCTCACAACTTCCCCCGGAGTCTACCGAATGAGAGACAAAGGCGGAAATATCATCTATATCGGCAAAGCCAAAAACCTGAAAAACAGAGTGACAAGCTATTTCCGCGAAAATCCCGACCATACGCCGAAAGTGGCGAAGATGGTCTCCCGCGTTTTCGACTACGACTTTATCGTCACCGACAGCGAATACGAAGCGCTGGTGCTGGAATGCTCCATGATAAAACAGCATATGCCCAAATACAATATCCTGTTAAAGGACGACAAGGGCTACAGCTATATCCGCATATCCGACGGGGAATATCCCCGCATTACGGCAGAGCTGAAGAAAAGCGGCAGCGGGACTTATCTGGGACCCTACACAAGCGCGTTCGTGGCAAAGCAGGCGGTCGAGGAAGTCAACAAGGTCTTTATGCTGCCTACCTGCAAAAGGGTTTTCCCGAGGGATTTCGGGAAATACCGTCCCTGTCTGAACAACCACATCAAGCAGTGCATGGGCGTGTGTACGGGGAACGTCTCCGCAGAGGAGTACGGGAATATAATCAAGCAGGCTGCGGACTATATTCAGAACGGCTCGGAGGCTTCCGTGGAGACCCTTACGGAGCAGATGAACAAAGCCGCCGAGGAGCTTGACTTCGAGCTTGCGGCGCGGCTTCGGGACAGGATATCCGCCATAAAGCGCGCCGCTGACCGTCAGAAGATAATGGACGACGATATGCGGGACACCGACATAATCGCCGCCGCTCAGAACGGCGAGATCGTCTGCGCGGCGGTTCTTATGTACCGCGGTGGACGGCTCTACGACCGCGCGGAATTTGATTTGGGCACTCTCGACAGCGAGGCGGATATGCTGGAGGATTTCGTTTTGCAGTACTATTCCGCCCCGTCGCGGATACCGAGGGAAATAATCACCGAGGAGGAGCTTCCCAATGCGGAGATGGTAGAAAAGCTTCTTCGGGAGAGGTGCGGACGGGCGGTGGATATTTCCTCCAAAAAGCGGGGAAAGGGTCTGCGGCTGATAATGATGGCGAAATCCAACGCCAGCGAAAGCCTTGCCATAAAGGTGGGCAGGACGGGCAAGGAGATCGTCGCTCTCGAAGCGCTGGGCAAGATACTGGGACTTCCCGAACCTCCACGCTATATCGAAGCCTACGATATTTCCAATTTGGGCAGTTCCTCGATGGTGGCGGGTATGGTGGTTTTCGAGAACGGGCGTCCCCTTAAAAAGGCGTACAAAAAATTTTCAATAAGGGAGACGGCTGTTCAGAACGACTACGCCAGTATGAGGGAAGTTCTCGAGCGGCGGTTCAGACACGGTCTGGACGAAAACGAAAAGGACGAGGGTTTCAGCCGAATGCCCGACCTGATACTGCTGGACGGAGGCAAGGGTCAGGTAAACGCGGTAGAGCCTATCCTGCGGGAAATGGGCGTGACCGTCCCCATATTCGGCATGGTAAAGGACAACAACCACCGCACCCGCGCCATAGCCACGTCCGGCTCGGAAATATCCATTTCGGGGACGAAAAGCGCGTTTCTGCTCGTCACTCAAATACAGGACGAGGTTCACAGGTTTTCCATAACATTCCAGCGGAGCAAGCACCGCAAGCAGTCGGAGGAAAGCGGTCTGACGAAGATAAAGGGCATCGGCGAGAAAAAGGCGCAGAAGCTTTTCACGGCGTTCAAGACCCGCGAGGAGTTCAAAAAAGCGTCCGCCGAAGATATCGCAAAGGCGGCGGGGATCAGTCCCGAACTTGCGGAACAGGTCTGTGAGTATGTCCGGAACGAGCTGTAACGCCGCGTCGAACCGTAGCAAAATGTTAATAAAGCGGACTTGAAATTTCCGATAAGATTTGGTATACTGTAATCTGTTTGTGAAAAAAGACGCCGGAAAGAGGATTGGATATGGAATCGGAAAAGCTTAGCTTCAGGGAAGGTCTTGCCGACGGCATACCTATAGGATTGGGATATCTGTCGGTGTCGTTCAGCTTCGGCATATCCGCCGTTACGCAGGGAGTTTCGGCAATGACGGCGACGGTCATCTCCATGACCAACCTTACATCTGCGGGACAGGTGGCGGGATTGGGAATAATCGCAGCTGCGGGAACGCTGCTTGAAATGGCTCTCGCACAGCTTATAATAAATATGCGCTACGCACTGATGAGCCTGTCCCTGTCACAGAAGCTGGACAGCGGCTTCACCGCGCCCCACAGATTTCTTGCAGCGTTCGGCATTACCGACGAGATATTCGCCGTCGCTTCGGGAAAGCCAAAAGAAATAACTCCCCGCTATATGTACGGCTTGATACTGCTGCCATTTTTGTGCTGGTCGCTGGGAACGCTTCTGGGCGGCATAGCGGGAAGCGTCTTGCCGGAAATCCTGCGTTCCGCACTGGGGATAGCCATTTACGGAATGTTCATCGCCATTTTCATTCCCCCCGCAAGAAAGTCCGCGGGAGTGCTGGTCACGGTGATAATATCGGCGGCGATGAGCTGCGGACTTAGGTACATACCGTTATTCTCTCATGTTTCGCCGGGGTTTGCGATAATAATCTGCACCCTTGCGGCTTCGGCTGCGGGAGCGGTACTGTTTCCCCGCAGCGAAAAGGAGGCTGACGCGGAATGACGGGCATGGTCGCTTATATCGGCGTAATGGCGGGAGTTACATATCTTGTGAGAATGCTTCCGCTTGTGATATTCAGGAAAAAAATAAAGTCCCGATTTGTCAAGGATTTTCTGTATTATGTACCCTATGCGGTTCTGGGAGCGATGACAATACCCGCAGCGTTTTACTCCACGGGGAATGCTGCTTCGGCGGCGATGGGCATAGCGGCGGCGGTTCTGCTTGCGTTGAAGAATAAGGGACTGCTTGCTGTGGCGGCTGCGGCGTGCGTTGCCGCGTTTGCAATGGAAATGGCGTTAAGGTACTTTATAATTTAAGTGATGTAAATTGTAATTTACAGCAGAACGAGCAGCGGATTTTTTCCGCGGCGGAGCCGCGGCATAGCTGGTCCAGCTGAGCGCAGCT
>JAMPIC010000062.1 GCA_023663025.1 Prevotella sp. | reverse complement strand
TAGGCGGGAGCAAGCCCCCGCCCTACAGTGCCGTTATCCGTATAAATTACAATTTGCCGCTGTTTATCGGAATTGCATAAATAATTTTATATCCTTTGCGCCGTCGGTTCTAAACTTGTCCGACGGCGCATAAATTTTAACATATCACAAAAAGGAGAGATCGGACGTGAAAAACAGAGATTTACTGAATTATTTTGCGGGAAAATCCGGAGGTGCTGTCGGAAAGCTTTCCGACGCGCAGCTCGACGGCATACAGGAAATACGGCTGAGAGTGAACCGTCCTGCGGCTGTGTGCGCCGAGGGCAAAATACTCTATATCACGGAAAACGGTCAGCTTACATACAATCCGCAAACGGCGGCTGCCGTTTCGGAACAGGATATCCGCCGCACCTTTGAGGCGGTCTGCCAGTACTCGGTACACAGCTTTCAGCGGGAAATATCACAGGGCTTTATCACAGTCGCAGGCGGGCACAGAGTTGGTTTCTGCGGAACTCCCGTGGTTCGGGACGGAAAAATCGAAAATATCAAGAACATCAACGCCATGAATTTCCGCGTTGCCCGCGAAGTGATCGGCTGCTCGGAAAAGCTTTTCAGGGACTGCTTTTCGGACGGTCTGTGCAGTCTGCTGATAGCGGGCGCACCGTCAAGCGGAAAGACCACGGTTCTGCGCGACCTGACGCGGCTTCTGGGAGGACGTTTCAAGGTGTCCGCCATAGACGAAAGGGGCGAGATAGCCGCTTCGCGGAACGGCGTTCCGCAGAACGACGTGGGCGTAAACACGGACGTTTTCGACGGCTACGGCAAGGCTGAGGGAATTTCTGCGGCGGTCAGGGTAATGTCCCCGCAGATGATAGTCTGCGACGAAATAGGCTCGGAGGAGGACTTTTCCGCCATTCGCGGAGCGGCTCTGAGCGGAGTATACACGGCGGCGTCGGTACACGCTGCGGATATGTCCGACCTGTGCGGGAAATTTCCGCGTGAGGATTTGGAAATTTTCGACAGGATAGCTTTTCTTTCCGGCATGGGAAAAATATCCTCAACAGTAAAAACGCGTACCGAAAAGGAATGGTAAGAATATGCGGAACATACTGAAAATTTCGGGAATGATCGTGATAATCGCGGCTTCGTCTCTTGCGGGGAATTATTTTTCCCATATGCTTAAATGCAGGCTGGCAAGCCTGAAAAAGGTGAACTATATGATAGACGATATCATAATGATGATACGGTTCAGGTCTCCCACGGTCTATGAGATAGCGGAAAGTCTTGCAAATTCCGAACGTTTCGGGGGGCTTGACTTTCTCGGGAAAATAAGCGCGGAGGACGACGCTCCGTTTCAGCAAAGCTGGTGCGAAGCCGTTTCGGAATGTCCCCCCCGGGGAATGACGTCGGCGGACAGGGAGCTGCTTTCCGATATCGGCAGAAAACTGGGCACAAGCGATTCGGAAAGTCAGATAAACACCCTCGGACTTCAGCGGGCTGAGCTTTTGTCCGCCATATCCGCCGCGGAAGAGGATTTTGCAAAAAAAGGCAGGCTGTACCGCTCATTGGGCGCACTTGCGGGAGCGTTTATTTCAATAATGCTGATCTGATCCGCGTACAGCGGCGCGGAACGGCGCGGGAGGTCAAATCGTGGAGCTTGATCTGATATTTAAAATCGCGGGAGTGGGAATAATAGTGACCGTCCTGAACCTGCTGCTGAAAAAGTCCGACAGGGACGAATACGCGCTTATGGTCACAATTGCGGGACTTATAGTCGTCCTGGCAATGATAATAAACGAAATAGCCGAACTGTTTGAAACGGTCAGATCGGTTTTCGGATTTTAAAAAGGCGGGACTGTCGGTATGGTAAATATAGTATCGGTTGCGGGAATATGCATAATCGCCACGGTTCTGTGCAAGCTTTTCAGCTCGGCGGGGAGCGAATACGCGCTATACATAAAGCTTGCCGCCGCTGCGGGACTGCTGTCGGCTCTCATACTTTTTATATCCCCCGTGATAGAAGCAGTACGCGGCATTTACGAAAGGGCGGGCGCGGAGGAGGAATATCTGACCGTACTTTTCAAGGCGCTGGGGATATGCTGCATCACCCAGTTTGCCTGCGATATCTGCCGTGACAGCGGCGAAAACGCGCTTGCGGTTCAGGCTGAGCTGGCGGGAAAGCTGTCGCTGCTCATTCTGGCTCTGCCGCTGTTCGACACGCTGTCGGAAATAGTTTCGGGATTTATATAACTTATATGAGGACGTGCCATGAAAACTGTAAAGAAAATATCCGCGCTGCTTGCGGCGGCGCTTTCGGTACTTTTCGGACTTCCCTTTCCCGCTGTACAGGCTGCACAGGCTGTACAGACGGTGCAGCCCGTTCAAACCGTACAGACGGGACAAGCCGCCGATACGGTGCGGGCAGATGAATATTCCGATATTGCCGGCGAGCTGGGCATAGACGTGGGAAGCCTGAACGAGGGACTTACTCCCGAAGCTAAGAAAATTTTAGAGGAAAAAAATCTTACCGCAGACAATCCGTCCGCAATGTCGGAAATAACTCCGAAAGACGTTTTCCTCTACATTTGGGAGGAGTTCAAAAAAAGTCTGACAAAGCCTTTGCGGCTGCTTGTGTCGCTTATGGCAGTGATACTGGTCGCCGCGCTTATCGAGGGCATGGAGGACAGCATACCCAATAAAAGCCTGTCCAAAATATTCGGAGTGATATGCGTTCTTATTTCGGTGGGAATTATTTCCGATTCCGTATCGGAGAGCATAAGCCGCGCAGCGGAGGCTCTTGATTCGGGCGGGACGTTCATGATGGGATACGTTCCCGTTTTTGCCGGGATAACCGCATCGTCGGGAGGAGTGACCTCTGCGGCGGCGTACAATGTTCTGGTTCTGCTTGCGGCGCAGACTGCGGTGCAGCTTTCGGGAGAGATGATAGTCCCCGCGCTTTCGGTCTGCATGGCAATGGGGATAGTGGAGGCAGTAAATCCGGGGTTCAGGCTGTCGGGAATAACCGAAGCTCTGAAAAAAGCGGTCACATTTGTCATGGGATTTATCATGACCGTCTTTATAGGACTTCTTTCGCTTCAAAGTATAGTGGGGGCGTCTGCGGATACGCTGGGAGTAAAGGCGGCGAAGTACGTTGTATCCAATTTCATACCCGTTATCGGCGGCGCGGTGGCGGACACCTACGCCACGGTAAAGAACAGCCTGGGACTTTTGCGTGGCGGGGTGGGATTTATAGGCATCGCGGCAATATTTATAATGGTGCTGCCGCCGGTGCTGGATATAACCGCAATGCGGCTTGTGTTCGGCGCGGCGGACGTTGCGGCGGAGCTTTTCGGACTGTCGGGGATAAAGGTGCTGATAAAGAATACGGGGTGGATATTGTCGGCAGTGTTCAGTATTCTGGTATGTTTTGCGGTAATGCTGATAATTGCCACGGCTATACTCATGTTGGTGGGACTTAATATATCGTGAATTGGAAATAGAGCATAAAAAGAGAGGAGGTACATTTTTCGCAAAAGGAAACGGTAATATAAATTGTAATTTAGCGGCGTAACATTTTTGTGCCGACCGTAGGGCGGGGG
>JAMPIC010000061.1 GCA_023663025.1 Prevotella sp. | reverse complement strand
GTTATACGACACAATAAAATAGATACCCGTATCGGCAGACGATACCGTGCATGTATAACGTGCGGAGCTTTGCGGAGGATAATACTGAATTTCAATCCTTTCGGAAGTTTTCTTGTTTAAAATATACACCCGACCGTAGCTCGTTATTTTCCCCGCCACTGTCCTTGACGCTATACTGTACCCGCGCAAAGGAAAATCAAGCTCGTTGTCTGAAGCGTCAATTATCTTGCAGCTTCCCTCAGGCAGTCTCAGCAATCCCGGCTGTCCGCTTTGAACTTCATCTTCTTCCGAACACACTTTTCGGACGCCGTAACTGATTATTCCCCCGTCCAATTCTTCGGCGGTGAAAACATCGGGCATTTCTATCGGAAGCCTTTTCATAAACATATAGCCGTCAACATCGTCAGGCGTGACGCTTCCGCTTTCGGTATAGCAGTAGCACGGTCTGTTTTTGATAAACGCAGGATCGCCCTCATCGTACATATCCCAGTCCGCCTGAGTATCGGCAACCTTTTTCAGCTGCCCGTCAACCATGTTTGCAAGGCTGTCCGCTCCCTCGCCTATCAGCGCGTCTCTCAGATCCTTTCCCGTCGCTCCCTCCGGGGGATCGTCCCCCCATAAAGGGAAACCGAAATTCTTAGTTTGAGACATTTATACATCTGTCCTTTCTTTTGTCATAACAGTGAATAATATCGGAAGAATTGCCGCGCTGCGGCAATTCTCACCTTGATTATTCATTGTTCATTTTTCAGTTTTCATTTTTTCATTTGCTTTCCGCGTCTTCCGCCGCAGCTGCGTCCACAAGTCCCTCTACCTCGGTGGGCGCGGGGAAGTAAAGTCTGAACTTGTCCTCCTCAAAGAGAGGTACAACATTCTTCGCGTCTACGGTGATAGGCTCGGTAAGCTCGCCCCATGCAAGCAGACCGCCTGATCCCGTAGCAGCGCTTGAGAGGAAGAAATACTTGTAAGGCTCGCTCCATGCTCCCAGAGAACGGTTGAATTTGATCTCTTTCTGAACGCCGCTGTTTACCGCCGTTGTCCCGCTAATGGTAAGATAATCACTCGCCCACTTTGCGCTGCTGCCTGTGCCGTCCGTCCCGCTGAGCTTTATTCTCTTGTAGTTCGTATCCGACGGCTCTGCAATTCCGTTTTCGGGGTCTGTGCTTGAAAGCCCCAGATAGCATACCTTTGCCGTGTTGACCGTAACCTTTCCGTCTGAAGAATTCCCCAAAATTGCTTTGAGCAGATCTGCTCTCAATGTAGAAGAAAGTCCCAGAAATTTTACTTCTTTTCCCGATGTTGTACTGATTGCCATAATATTTCCTTTCTGCCGCTTCTGCGGCTGTAAAAAATTGTTTAATTAAATTTTTACTTTCATCGCGTCAATGACTGCGACTGAAAGTATATCAGTGACGGCAATACTCATGCCGTCAAGCTCTGCGTCGGTCGGATCATCCTCTGTTACCGTCGTCGCGGAAGCCATGCACATACCGAGCGCCGAATGCTCCGTATTGCCGACAGCACCTCTGCCCGCTGTCAGCTCAGCATATTCGCACGCGGGATCTGCAACGCATACTTCCGCTTCTTTCACTTCGCCGTATTCGGCAACAGTATCGGCTGATATGTATATCGGACTTTCGGACAGTTTGCCCTCCGCAACTTTCGCCCGATATATTCGCATATCGGATATTGTCGGAATAAGCAGAGGCGGCGGCTCATCGAGAGATAATACAGGCGCGGGGAGCATTCCCACGCAGCCAAAAGAACCGAATATTCCGACTTCTTTTTCCATGCTGCCGTCTGCATTTGCACCGCGAACAATATATACCCCCGCGCCTGTGTGCCGTGACGCTGACAGCTCGCCGTCTCCGCCGACGATCTCTGCAAGACTCGGTATGCCATGTATATATGCTCCCTCAGTCTCAGCGCCGCGCCCTGCCGTACCGGGTACGCTCTGCACCGCTGCCGAAGTATACGCCCCGCGACGTACCGCTCCCGCGCCGCCTGTGATCTTCACTAAATCAGGAGGAGCAGCTATACCGTAAAACCGTCCGTCGTCTCCCTGCAATACAAGCATAGTACCCACAGAGACTCCCGAACCGATACCCTCAGTTCCCGTATTGTCGGACGCTCCCGCCGTACTCTTTGCTACGCCCATGGGCAGCACCTCCGACGCGGTCTTTATCATCTCAGCGCCCCGCGCCTTAATATCAGCCCCGCCGATACCGACTGTCGGATCAGCCGCAAGCATGGGCGCTATGTGCCGCATATACGGCTCTGCGCACACGGTAGGAATGCCCACATTCGCATTCTCCGCCTCCTTGCCGCCGTAAGCGCTGCCGAATACCTCTGACAGGGGAAGCCCTGCATTCTCCACGGTGTAGCTCACACCGTCAGCGGATATGAGCAAAGCGTCGGACGTAAGCACGATCACCGCCGCGCCCTCCATCGGTACTCTGCCGCCCCACACGAGATAACCGCCTATGTATATCTCGGATACGGGAACGTCACCTAAATATACCTCCCGTATCTCCTTACCACTTTTGAATATCAAGACGTACCACCATCCTTTCCCAAACTCAGGACAAGCGCGGCTTGTCGGGCGGAGAGCAGATCAAATTTGTATTTATTCATTGTTAGCCCCTCGCATAAACTCAGGACAAGCGCAGCTTGTCGGGCGGAGAGCAGGCTAAATTTATATTTACTCATTGGTTGGCTCTCCGCTGGGCTCTCCGCTATCACCGTCCACTTCGGGTGTTTCCGAACTATTTTGTTCTATTACAAGATAAAGTACATCGGGATGTTCTGCCGCATCTTCAGGCAGCTCCGTAACGGTCTTGATTATCGGCTGCCCGCTCAGTCTGCTTCCGTCGGGCAGCGCAATATCCTCGGCTTCTGCTATGGGAAAATCCCCCTTTGGTTTCATAGTATCAAACATCTCGATAGCCATTATTTCACCTCCACCGTAGCGGTTCCGAGACCGTCCCTGTTACTTCGCCACACCTGATACTTTTCGGTATATCCATAGACGTTGGTGTAGTCGTATTCTCCGACTTTTATGAACCCTGCAGAAAATCCTGTAGTCTTATCATAAAATGACGGTGTTCCGTAAGTTGAATTTGCAGGGCAGGCATACCACATGTATTCGCCCCCCGCGGTAGTCATAGTCTTTGTCGTAGTCCTGCTTGCTGTAACTGTACCTGATGACAAAGACTTAATAAAGTCACTGTCAACCGTATCAGGTATTTCTGCTACACCCATGAATACGCGGTTTGCAAATGATATCTTTACGGTTTTCCGCAATGTTTCCGTTTTTTCTCCGTTTTTTCGCGTAAAAGCAAATTCAATACTACTGTTACTCATATCGACCCCGTGGTCTGATAGATCCACAGTATCTTTGCCCTCCGTCGTCGGAGGGTCGTAGTCCAGAGTACCGATGCCGCCTTTTTCGGGCATATACGATATCATAGAAATACTTTTGCTTGTTTTCCACGACAGCTCGACAGAATTAACGGTACTTCCCTTTTCCGCAAGGCTCGGAGACACGGATACAGACTCAATTTCAAACGGCGTTCCCGCAAACGGATCAAACCATAGCTTCCCCTCCGCGTCTATTCCTACTTCCGCCGTCATTTCCGTGGTTTT
>JAMPIC010000060.1 GCA_023663025.1 Prevotella sp. | reverse complement strand
TTACGGAGTGCTTATGTATGTGCAGTTTGTTTTCGCGGCGATTTTTATAGGGTACTCAATGGGCAGTGCGCCTGTCATAAGCTATCATTTCGGCGCGGGCAGCAGCGGGGAGCTTAAAAGCCTGCTGAAAAAGAGCAATGTCCTTATGTTTGCGGCAGGCGCGGCAATGGCTGTTTCTGCGCAAATTCTCGCCTCGCCGCTGGCAAAGCTATTTGTGGGGTACAATCCCGAACTGCTTGATATGACCGTCCGCGCGCTGCGCATTTCAACGGTATCGTTTGTAATTGTGGGATTTAACGTTTTCGCATCGTCGTTTTTCACCGCCCTTAACGACGGCGGCGTTTCGGCGGCAATATCATTTCTGCGTACATTTATTTTTAAAATGGCGGCAATTATGCTTCTGCCCCTGCTGTTTAAGCTGGACGGAATATGGCTTGCCGATGTGACCGCGGAAATTTTCTCGTTTGCAATATCGCTGATATTTTTGTTTGCCAAGAAAAATAAATATCGGTATATGTAGTGTTAAAAACGTCTTGCAGAGGTGAAATAATGAGGAACGGCAAAAAAACGGAATTTAAAGAAAAATTCAAAAAGGTCGTCGGTTTTCTGCTTAATCCGAGAATGCTTTTGTGTGTTGGAATTGCGTGGCTGATAACCAACGGGTGGTCGTACATTATGTTCGGAATAGGCACATATTACGGCGTAAGCTGGATGATAGCCGTTTCAAGCGCGTACCTCGCCTTTTTGTGGCTGCCGATTTCTCCCGAAAAAATAGTTACCTTTGCGATAGCGGTCGCGCTGCTGAGGTGGTTTTTTCCGAACGATACCAAAACTCTTGCCGTATTGAAAAAAATTCTTAAAAAAACGGGACAAGAAAAAAGAGAGTAAAACCTGTTCCGATACAAGTTTTACCGATAAGGACGATTTGTAGATAAATGCTCAAAATATTAACAGGGGGAATGTCGGGTTTATTGGCGTTTGGGTTATTTTGTGTTTTGTGAAATGAATTATATCCACGGGGTTGTGGGGTATAAAATCATTATTAACCGCGTCCTTCATAACCGTCTCTATCAAAATGATGTGCTTGCGAACCGTGTTGGGGCTGGTAACCTGCACCTTTTCGTTAATGTACTCCTGCAGGTACGAGCTTGTGGAGAAAATTGTGGTTTATGCTCCCGATAAATCCGGCGGGCATATGGTGCAGCAGGTTGATATTTATTATCGGTTCAATATTGCGGTCTCTACGGCGGTTGTGAACAGGAGAGAGTATGACGGAAAGAGAAAGGCTGCGTAGTGATACGCAGCCTTACCAAAAATTTTTTTAAAATACTCCTTTATTGTGTTCAGCCTTTTCCCTGCGCCTTTTCTATTGCGGCACGTTCTTTGGCAAGCTCCGTCAGAAGCCAAGCTACGGTTTGGTTTTGATTGTGGGGGGTGACAACGGCTTTCAGGGGAATGTCAAGACCGTTTTCGTGCATTGCTTTCAGAAGCAGGTCGAGCCGCTTGCTTGATATGCTCGAGAAAATCACGCACTCGCCCTCGGCGGTAATTTCTGTGCCGTTTGAGGTGAAACCGCCGTACCCTGCCAAAAAGCCCACCGTCTCCCCTGCTTTGTCCGAGGGTACGGGGACGTGTTTCATATTAAGGGAATTTGCGGTTTTTTCGAGAGTTTCCGCTTTCGCGCCTATGTTGTAGGAAAGGATTGTTTCGGGGAGTGACGGGATAATTCTTGATTTCATGAGATACACCTCCGATTGTTCTTACTTTACAGTATAGCCTAAAAAAGCCTTTATGTACAGATATTTTTTCATATTTTTTCGGCGGAAGGACTTGCTGTTCCGTCAGATAAAATAATACGGAAAATAAAACGGCGGGTTTGGGCACGGCATTCCGAATAATATGCGCCGTTTGAACATATCCGAGAAAATTTTTATCTTGCGTCCGGCGGAAAAATGTGCTATAATAAAATGTGAAATTTTTGAAATCACAAAGGAGCATATAAAATGAAAGAACTTAACCCCAATGCGAAAATCGAAACAAAATGCCTCCACGCGGGATATACTCCCAAAAACGGCGAGCCCCGGGTAGTGCCTATCGTCCAGAGCACGACTTACGTTTACGACTCAACGGACGACGTTGCGGCGGTCTTTGACGACCCGACGAAAAGCCTTATTTACTCACGCTTCGAGAACCCCACCACCGACGCTGTGGAAAAGAAAATCGCCGCTTTGGAGGGGGGCGCTGCCGCAATGTGTACCTCAAGCGGACAGGCGGCTTCCCTGCTGTCTATCCTCAACATCTGCGAGGCGGGAGACAGCTTTATCGCTTCCTCGTCCATTTACGGCGGCACGATAAATCTTTTCGGCGTGACATTGAAGAGAATGGGCATTGAGTGCATATGGGTGGACGTGGACGCGTCCGAGGAGGAGCTTAACGCCGCTTTCAAGCCCAACACAAAGGCTGTTTTCGGCGAGACTATCGCGAACCCGGCTCTGACTGTCCTTGACATTGAGAATTGGGCGAAAGCCGCACACGCCCACGGCGTGCCCCTTATCGTGGACAACACCTTTGCAACGCCGATTTTGTGCCGCCCGATCGAGTGGGGCGCGGACATTGTAATTCACTCCACCTCGAAGTATATGGACGGGCACGCGGTTCAGGTAGGCGGCGTTATTGTGGACTCGGGCAAGTTTGACTGGACGAACGGCAAATTCCCCTGTATGACCGAGCCGGACGAAAGCTACCACGGCATTGTTTACACGGAAAAATATTCCTTTGCGCCGTTTATCGTCAAAGCGCGTATGCAGCTTATGCGGGACTTCGGCTGCTACCCTGCGGCGAACAGCTCTTTCCTGCTGAATTTGGGTCTGGAGACTTTGGCGGTGAGAATGAAGCAGTACTGCGAAAACGCGGTCAAAGCCGCGAAATTTATCGCAAGCACGGGCAAGGTAAATTTTGTTTCCTACCCGGGACTTGCGGGCGACAAGTACCACGCCCGTGCTGAAAAATATCTGCCTTTGGGCGCAAGCGGCGTGATATCGTTCTCGATAAAGGGCGGTCGGGATACGGCGGTCAAGTTTATGGACAGCCTTACCCTTGCTTCAAACGAGGTGCACGTTGCGGACATACGCACCTGCGTACTGCACCCCGCTTCCGCAACGCACAGGCAGCTTTCCGACGAACAGCTTGCGGCGGCGGGAATTGACGGGGGACTGATACGCTTCTCCGTGGGACTTGAAAATATTGAGGATATTATTGCGGACTTGACGCAGGCGTTTGACAAAATTTAATTTTTGCAATAAAAATAAAACGGTATCGTAATTGAAATGCGATACCGTTTTTAGATGTTAAATTGTAATTTACAGCAGAACATGTAACGAGTATTGGGCGGCGAAGCCGCGACTAAAAAGTTCGCCAGCCTTTCAAGGCTGCGAGGTCCACGGGGCAGAGCCCCTGGTCGCGCTCCGCAGAGCGCGAAATCCCCTCCCCGCGCCCGCAGGCGCATTCGTCCGAAACGGAGAGGGTGGTGAGAAACGCGACAGCGTTTCGAGGCGGGGCGAACACGACCGCCCCTCCTTTGTCATGCACGAGGCAAAATATATCTCCAAAACGTCCCGGTGGGACGTTTTGGACGGAACAGACCTATAGTTACGCCGGGAAACCCAACATAATTTTGTCACGTTGAAAACAGTCCACCGGACTGTTTTCAAGGGTTACTGTACTGCGTACTGTCAAAAGGGGGAGCGGTCGTGTCCGCTCCCCCTCGGAATGGCTGTCG
>JAMPIC010000005.1 GCA_023663025.1 Prevotella sp. | reverse complement strand
CCCCCGCCCTACGGTCGGCACAAAAATGTTACGCCGCTAAATTACAATTTATATTTTTTACATTCCGTTTTATTCCCGTATTGTCATGAGTCGTTATTTCCCGCCTCAAGTTCAATAAAATGACGGGCTGCTCTTCCCGAACGTCCGCTGCGTCTGAGCGCGTAAGCTTCCGCGCGGGCAAGCAGATCCGGAGTGACATCAATACCGTACTCCTCCGCAATTTTTTCCACAATTTGCAAATATGTATCCTTATTCGGCTTGAGAAACGCAGCTTTCAGTCCGAAGCGTTCTGACAGGGAGATAAGCTCCTCGCGGGCGTCCGAGGCGTGAACATCATCGCCTTGACGGCTTGAAAAAGTTTCCCTGACAAGATGACGTCGGTTGCTGGTACAGTAGATAGCCGTGTTTGGAGTTTTTGCCGCTGCCCCTCCCTCCAGGACAGCTTTCAATGCGCTGAAATTGTCGTCGTCCGCCGAAAAAGAAATGTCGTCCACAAAAATAATGAATTTCAGCGGATTTGAGGCGATCTTGTCAATAACTGCGGGAAGCTCGCCAAGCTGCGCTTTTTTAAGCTCGATAAGCCGCAGTCCCATATCCCGGTACTCGTTCACGATCGCTTTTACCGTGGAGGACTTTCCGGTGCCCGCGTCTCCGTACAAAAGTACGTTCTGCGCCGGCTTGTCCCGAAGCAGCGACATTGTGTTGGCAATAACCTTTTCCCGTTCAAGCTCATAACCCGAAAGCTGTGAAAGCCTTTGCGGGTCGGGATTTTTTATGGGAACAAGATTTCCGTCCTTAAAGCAAAAGGCATGGTATTTTGCAAAGATGCCGAAGCCGCGTGTATGGAGAGAAGAAACCCTTTCACGGTATATTTCCAGAAAATCCGCTTTGTGAACGCTCCAGCGGGAGAACGGTGCGCTGTTTCCTTTTCCCGTTTCTGACCACGCCTCTTCCGAGGTGAGCTGTGAAAGTTCCTGCAAAAAACGAAGTTCACGGCGTGCGGCAGCGTCTATTTCGGCGGGAACCTCCCTGCGCTCGGATATTCTTCTTATGTATGGATTTTCGTCCTCGCAAACGGCTTCGATGAGAAAGTCCGTCAGGGAATCGCCTTGCTCGTAAAGTCCGGAAACAAATCCGCCGTAACTGTCCGCAGAGGGGCATGTAAGAAATCTCAGCAGATTTGAAACGGTTTTTTCACTCAGTATTCCCCTGAATACCGCAAGAGACTGTAATTTTTGGGCATACTCCTCAATCATATGTTATATTCGGTTCCCGTACGCATTATCGGCGCACAGCGCGTTATAGCGTACTCGGAACTTTCCTCCTTCCTAAAAGCTGTGTGTCCTGTTTATTATGTTTTGTAAATATAAATAATTATATCATATTTTTTTCGTTTTGTCACTATTTTACAGAAATTTTTACGCGGCGGAATACAGCGTACCCGCATAAATTTTGCGTGAACGGTTTCCCATTCCCGATGTCAAATGTCACATATCTGCCGGCGGAAAATTCCCTCTCTGAAGCCGCGGCTATTTTTGGCAGGATTGCAGCAGAGTGCGTTGTTGCTTGATGTGTGAAAATATAAAAGTTCTGTAAAATTTTAATTTTTTGTGAATTTCCTGTTTTTTCTTAAAAAGTACTTGACAAACGGTTTGTTTGGTGATACCATATAGCATATAAAGCATATATAAACAGTAGGTTATATCAGCCGTATGACCGTCTGTATTCTGAAAGGGGAACTTATAATGAAAATATTTGACAAAATTACCGATCTGATCGGCGGTACTCCGCTTTTGAAGCTTACGAATTACTGCGCCGAAAAAGCTCCCGGCGCGGTGATCTGCGGAAAGCTTGAGTACTTCAATCCCGCGGGAAGCGTTAAGGACAGGATCGCAAAAGCCATGATTGACGACGCGGAAGCGAAAGGCGACCTGAAACCCGGAGCTGTGATAATCGAGCCTACCAGCGGAAATACGGGCATAGGACTTGCGGCTGTTGCGGCGGCGAGAGGCTACAGAATAATACTTACCATGCCCGAAACGATGAGCGTTGAAAGACGCAATCTGCTGCAAGCTTATGGAGCGGAGCTTGTTCTGACTGACGGATCAAAGGGTATGAAAGGCGCAATCGACAAGGCTCGGGAGCTTGCCGAAGAAATACAAAACAGCTTTATACCCGGTCAGTTCACAAACGCGGCAAATCCCGCTGCGCATTTTGCTTCTACCGGTCCGGAAATTTGGGAGGATACCGACGGCAAGGTGGACATTTTCGTTGCCGGGGTCGGCACGGGCGGCACAGTTTCCGGCGTGGGAGAGTACCTTAAAAGCAAAAATCCCGGAATAAAAATCGTTGCGGTTGAACCCGCTTCCTCACCTGTGCTCTCAAAAGGAACATCGGGTCCGCATAAAATTCAGGGAATAGGAGCGGGATTTGTTCCCGAAACTCTTAATACGGATATTTACGACGAGATCATTACCGTGGAAAATGAGGAAGCCTTTGCGGCAGGCAGAATGCTTGCAAGAAAAGAGGGATTGCTTGTGGGAATATCTTCGGGAGCAGCCGTACACGCGGCGTCTGTGCTTGCGAACCGTCCCGAAAACAAAGGCAAGCTTATTGTTGCGCTGCTTCCCGATACGGGAGACCGTTATCTTTCCACGCCCATGTTTTCCGAGAAATAGCGTAAAAGCTCTGATGAAAAATGTCTCCGTAATGTTTACGGAGACATTTTCTGTATGAGGGAGTTTGCTGCCGCATTTGCGGATCTTTATGTAAAAAAGCAGCCCCTTCCGAAAAATCCGCTGACGGAAAGGGTTACGGTTCAGTCTGGTGCCGGCGGCGGGGGTCGAACCCGCACGAGTGTTACCCCAACGGATTTTGAGTCCGTCACGTCTGCCAATTCCATCACGCCGGCGTATATTAAATATTTTAACATGTTTTGTTTGATTTGTCAATAGATTTTTACGTTAATTTTTGTCGGATTTTTATGATATTGTATTTTAAAACTATTGACAAATGCGCTTGAATGTACTATTATATTAATAAGTTTTAAAAAGCTTTTCCCCGTATAATGACAGCGGGACGAACTTCGGCAAAAATGGCTCTGTATGCATTACGGAGGCATTTTGTTTAGGCGATTTATTATCTATATAAGCGATTTAACCGTGTAATACAGCCGTTTGCAGGATTTTGCAACCGGCTGTTTGACTGTAACGGCTTTGCTCCGAAAAAGCTGCGCAATTTCCGTTAGAAAGGATAAAAAATATGTACACACTTTTAAAACAAGAGCAAAACGCCCGCCGAGGAAAATTTGAAACGGTACACGGGACTTTCCAAACTCCCTGCTTTATGAACGTCGGCACTGCTGCGGCTATCAAAGGCGGGGTGTCCTCCCTCGACCTGCGGGAACTGAAATGTCAGGTGGAGCTTTGCAACACCTATCATCTCCACGTCCGCCCCTCGGACAGGGTAGTCCACGAAATGGGGGGACTGCACAAATTTATGAACTGGGACAAGCCTATTCTTACCGACAGCGGCGGGTTTCAAGTGTTTTCTCTGGCAAAGCTGCGCAGGATAAAAGAGGAAGGCGTGTACTTCAACTCTCACGTTGACGGCAGGAAAATTTTTATGGGTCCCGAGGAGAGTATGCAAATTCAGTCCAATCTCGGCTCGACTATTGCTATGGCGTTCGACGAGTGTGTGGAAAACCCCGCCGAACACGAATACTCCAAACGTTCCTGCGAAAGGACGGTGCGCTGGCTGTACCGCTGCAAAGAGGAAATGACAAGGCTTAACGCTTTGCACGATACCATAAACAAAAATCAGCTTTTGTTCGGCATAAATCAGGGCTGTACTTACGAGGACCTGCGCATTTGGCATATGGAGGAAATTGCCAAGCTTGACCTTGACGGTTACGCCGTGGGTGGACTTGCCGTTGGCGAACCCACCGAGGAAATGTACCGCATTCTGGACGCGGTTACTCCCGTTATGCCCGAAAATAAGATACGCTATTTAATGGGCGTGGGAACTCCCTCAAACATCATCGAGGCGGTGGCTCGGGGCATCGACCTGTTCGACTGCGTAATGCCCAGCCGCAACGCCCGCCACGGCACGATTTTCACATGGAGCGGCATTATGCATATCACAAATCAGCGTTATGAGACAGACCCCCTGCCCATTGATACGGAGTGTGACTGTCCCACCTGCCGTAATTTTTCGCGGGCGTACGTCCGTCACCTTTTCAAGGCGGGGGAGCAGCTTGCGGGGCGGCTTGCGGTTATGCACAATCTGTATTTTTACAACACCCTTACGGAGAAAATTCGGGAGGCTTTGGACGAGGGGCGGTTTGCGGATTTCCGTGCGAAATATTCGGCATTGTTGGAACGGCACATATAAAACTTGGGGTAATTGCCATTCTTTTTGGTTATACCTATTGAATTTCGGTAAACATTATGTTATAATAAAATGGTGAAATTTTGCATAATTGGTGATTTTATGAAAACTGTTATTTTTGATTTGGACGGAACTTTGCTCGACACTCTCGCCGACCTTGCGGACGCGGCTAACTATACTATGGCGGAAATGGGTTTTCCTGCCCACCCGCAGGAGAGCTTCAGATATTTTGTGGGAAACGGCGTGCCTAAGCTGTTGGAGCGGTGTCTCCCCGAGGACAGGCGTACTGCCGAAAATATTGAAACCGCCCGAAAAATTTTCGCGGAACGCTACAACGCCCATTTTGCGGACAAGACCCGTCCCTATGCGGGCATTGAGGAACTGCTGAAAAATCTCAAAAAAAGCGGGGTAAAAATGGCGGTGGCGTCCAACAAGTCGGACGGGTTTACACGCGCTATGGTAAAGAATTTTTTCGGCGATACCTTTGATATGGTTCAAGGCGGCAAGGCGGACGTGCCCAAAAAGCCCGCCCCTGACATAGTTTTCGGTATTATGGAGAGGCTGGGGGCAGTCCCCGAAAATACATATTTCGCGGGGGATTCAAACGTGGATATGTACACCGCCAAAAACGCGGGTATAACGGCAATCGGCTGCTTGTGGGGATTTCGTACAAAAGAAGAATTGGTTGAGGGCGGCGCGGATTTTCTTGCGGAAAAGCCGTTGGATATATATAAAATTTTGGAGGAAATAATATGAAAAGAATTTAAAAAGAACTTTTCAAAGTATGGAGGCAGAATTTTTATGAAAAAGAAAGCAACAATCATTATAACAGCTTTTGCAATTATAGTGTTTGGCGTATCAGCGTGGTTTTACGGCTATTACAACAACAAAAGTAATGACAATCTCCCAAGTTTGACATTAATAGCAACGATGGACGAAGCGGAAGTAAATGAATTGTTGGTAGGGTATCGTAAAAACCAGTTAAGAGAAGTATGGGAAGAACCTGATGAAACTAACTCAAACGAGGACGTATGGATAATAAACGAGAGAACAGCACTTATTGTAAGCTACAGTAATAAGGATAAAGTTGTTGTTTGCGGATTTTCTACAGAGGACTGAACAAGAATAGCCGTCAAGAAATATGCGGCTATTGCCGTTTTGACGGCAAAAAAACTTTTTAATATTTTGGAGGATTGACTATGAAAATACTTACAATTATGGGAACGCCGCACAAAGGAAATACAAGAGCGGTGACAGATTTGTTCTTAAAAGAGTTTGAGGGAGAAAACAACGAATTTGACGAAATAATACTGCCGAAGGATTTCGGCGAATTTTGCTGCGGCTGCGCCAATTGCATACTGAACGGCGAGGAAAAATGTCCTCACTTTAATTCGGTGAAGCCGATACTCGAAAAAATAGAAAACGCCGATTTGATTATAGTTGCGTCGCCTGTTTTTGTTATGTCGTGTACGGGCGGGTTGAAGTCGCTGTTCGAGCATTTATCATATATGTGGCTTGTACACCGACCGAAAGAGAGTATGTTCAATAAAGTCGGCTTGATAATTACGTCGGCGGGCGGCTCGGGGGTAAAGGATACAGTCAGGCTGATAAAGAATAATTTGTTTTATTGGGGTGTGCCTGTAATTTACAGTTACGGAGTTACCACAATGAAAATGGGCGGCAATTATGCCGATTACAAAAATAAAGACAAAATAAAAAAACAGGTAAAAAATAAAGCGGATAAAATAAAAAAGAGCTTGAAAAACAGAAAAATAACCTTTAAAACCAAATTCTTTTTCGGAGTATTCGGAATGACGCAAAAAGACGGCTGGAATAAAACCGACGCTGACTATTGGAAAGAAAAAGGCTGGCTTGACGGCAAAAAACCTTTTTAATATTTTGGAGGACTGACTATGAAAGGCGGTACCGTAAACAAAAAAACAGCCGTTATAAGCTCGGCGGCAAACGCTGCGGCGGTGGCGGGCTTTGGGATTTCAATGCTTGCGGGAGTTGATTTTTGCCAGTATCTTTTTTCGGTTTTCATTGCTTTCAGCTTTGTCACGGTGATGTGCTGCTACTGTTTTTACGCGGACGGCTCGAGGAAAGTAGCCGGAATATGCGCCGCCGTTTTTTCGGCAATATACGCCGCCACAATTCTTATTGTGTACTTCGCGCAGCTGACGACGGTGCGCTATTCCGAGCTTAGCGGACAGGCGGCAATGCTGCTGGATTTCAAGAGGTTTGGTCTTATGTTCAATTACGACCTGCTGGGTTACGCAAATATGGGACTTTCCACCTTTTTCGCGGGTCTGACGGTTATTCCCAAAAGCAAAGCCGACAGGCGGGTGAAATACCTGCTCACGGCACACGGCGTGTTTTTTCTGACCTGCCTGATTGTGCCTATGCTGAACGTATTCAAGCCAAACGAGGACGGTTCAGACAGCGTTGCGGGTGTGGTACTTCTTACAATTTGGTGTGTTTATTTTATTCCTGTCGGTATTTTGTCGGCGGTACACTTTTCACAAAAGGAGAATTGAAATGGAAATCGGAAAAACAAGGTTATTGCGGATACGGTGAGGATTGATACATAAAATTTTAGGAGGAATTACATTGAAAGGCATACTTAAAAGCATAGGATTTTTTCTGCTGTATTTTCTTTTCACAATGCTGTTTCAAATGCTGTTGTCATCGGTATTTATGGGCGCAGCGGCGGCTGCGGGAAACAGAGACGAACAGCTTTTAATAGAGTTTGCAAACAACAATATTCTGGGAATAACCGTTATTTCGGGAATTTTAACAATACTCGTTTTCTTTTTGATTTTCAAGCTGCGAAAAGCGGACATAAAAAAGGAATGGAAACTGCAAAAGCCAAATTCGGCGTTGTTGATATTATCGGTAATTGCCGCGTTTTCGTGGTCATTCCTGTTCTGTCTGCTGACGTATGAAAATTCCTTTGAAAACTCCTTGATGATACGCGGCTCGGCGGAGTATTATTCCGGTATCTTCCCCGGCTTGGGAATTATAATGACGGTGATAAACCTTATCATAATCGCCCCCATATCGGAGGAAACCGCGCTGCGGGGAGTTGTCTATACCCGCGCGGAAAAAACAAGTCCCGTTGCGGCGATTGCGGTATCCTCGCTGCTTTTCGGGGTAATGCACCTAATGGCCGGCGGCGTACTGCTTGTCTTGGGCGGGTTCATAACGGGCGCGGTTTTAAGCGTTATATTTTATAAAACAAACTCTCTGCCCGCCTGCTGTATCGCGCACGCCTGCGCTAATCTGCCCGATTTTATTTTCTACGCCCACCCGCAAATAACCGGCGGCTTGATGATTTTTCTTGAAATAATATCGTGTGCGGTATTTGTATTAAGTACAGTTTTGCTTTTGAGAAAAAAGACGGCGGCGGAAAATTAAACGGGATTTGGTTTACAGAAACAAGGCTATTGCGGATACGGTGAGGATAGATACATAGACATTGCCTATAAAAAGGAGCGGTTTATATATGAAAATAATTGCCGTTGCTGCGGTTACTGCCGGCGGAAAGACAACTGTTGTGAATGAGCTAAAGAAAAAACTGCCAAATTCACAATCCCTGCATTTTGACGATTATACTTTCGAGGGTGAAGTTGACAATTTTTATGAATGGTTAAACGCAGGAGCGGATTATTACAGCGCTTGGAATTTAAAGCCTTTGGAGGAGGATATTATGAAAATCGGGGCGGCGGGAATGTGCGATTATCTTATACTGGACTATCCCTTTGCCTATTGCCACGATACGATTAAACCATATATTGATACGGCGTTTTTTATCGATACTCCGCTGGATATAGCTTTGGCAAGACGAATTTTGAGAGATATGAGCGACGCTTCGGCGGACGATATACGCAGAGATTTGGAAACATATCTGAAATATGCGCGGGTTTCGTATATTCAAATGCAAAAAGATATATTGCCCTCGTCCGATTATGTAATTGACGGAACTCTTGCCGTTGATGAAATTGCAAAGGAAATTACGGAAAAAATTTTGTAGTTTAAAATAAAAATTTTAAAGGAGAAATCGCTATGAAAAAAATATTATTTTTAATTTTACAGCAATACGCAGATTGGGAGGCGGCATATATTTCGTCGGCAATAAATATGCTGGGGCAAGGAAAATACGATATTAAAACTTTGTCCTTATCAAAGGATTATGTGCAGTCAATAGGCGGTTTCAAGGTATTGCCCGATTATGACATCAAGTCTGTTCCCGATGATTATGAAGCTCTTATTTTAATCGGCGGAATGACTTGGCGAAGTGAAAACACGCAGCAGATTAAGGAACTTGTAAATGATTGCTGCCGAAAAGGAAAAATATTGGGCGGTATTTGCGACGCCTCGGCGTTTTTGGGTACGGCGGGCGTTCTGAACGGCGTGTATCACACAAGCAACGATTTGAACGGTTTAAAACAGTGGGCAGGCTCGGCTTATACGGGAGAAACGAAGTATATCGCAAAACAGGCGGTTCGCGATAAAAATATAATAACGGCGAACGGCACGGCGGCGTTGGAATTTGCAAAAGAAATTTTACTTGCGCTGAATGTTGCGGATAAAGAAAAAATAGCGGATTGGTATAATTTTCACAAATTAGGCTTTTATACCGCGCAAATGCCCGAAATGTAAATTTTGGAATTAAAAGGAAGAAAGAGAATAAATTCTATCCTCTTACTTCTGATTTCTAATAAACTAAAAGGAGAAATGTTTATGAACTACAGCATCAAAGAGGCTGCGGAAAGACTTGCGGGTCTCCGCGAAATTGTGGGGATTTCCGCCGAGGAAATGGCGGAAAGAACCGACTGCACCCCCGAGGAGTACGCTCTTATCGAAAAGGGAGAAAAGGATTTTTCTGTGACGTTTGTCTACAAGTGCGCCGAAATTCTCGGCGTGGACATTGTGGAGATACTCACGGGGGACACCCCCAAGCTGAAACGCTACTGCGTTGTGCGAAAGGGTACGGGACTTCCCGTGAAACGCCGTCAGGGCTTCGAGTATCAGCACCTTGCCTACCTGTTCAAGGACAAGAAAATCGAGCCGTTTCTCGTCATCGCACCCTATTCTGAGGAGGAGCAGGACAAGCCCATTTCCCTGTCCGTTCACGAGGGGCAGGAGTACGACTATATTTTGTCCGGCTCGCTTAAGGTCATTATCGACGGCAAGACGAAGGTTTTCACGGCGGGGGACAGCATAATTTACGACTCCAGTGCGCCCCACGGTATGATTGCCACCGGCGGGGAAAAATGCGAATTTCTTGCCATTTTAATAAAATAAAGGAGGACTGTTTAAAATGGATATGAATGATTTTTACAAAAGGTTTATAAAAGATACCTTTGACGAAAACGGCACGCTTACGAAGATTGAGTGTACCGTCCCCGAGAATTTCAATTTCGGGTATGACGTTATCGACGAGATTGCACGTCTCGACCCCGACCGCCGCGCGTTGGTGTGGGTAAACGAGGCGGGGGAGGAGCATACTTTCACCTACTCCGAGCTGTCGAAAAAGTCCAACCAAACGGCGAATATGCTTTTGGCGCACGGTATAAAAAAGGGGGACAAGGTGCTGTCGGTGCTGAAAAGGCACTACCAGTTCTGGTTTCTGACTGTCGCGCTGTGCAAAATCGGGGCTGTGATAATTCCCGCCACAAATCAGCTTATGAAAAAGGACTACACCTACCGTTTCAAGGCGGCGGACGTTAAGTACGTTGTGGCAACCGCCGAGGGCGAGGTTATCGACCATATCGAGGAGGCTGTTGCGGAGTACGGCGGAATTACCGAAAAATACGTCGTTCGGGGCGACAAGGAAGGCTGGGTATCGTTCGACAAGGAAATCGAGAAATTCCCCGATACAATGGAGCGTATCCCCAACCACGTCGAGGACGATATGCTTCTCTACTTCACAAGCGGCACCACGGGTTACCCCAAAATGGTGCTCCACAACCACTATTACGCCATAGGTCACATTCAGACCGCCAAGCACTGGCACAACATTATGGACGACACCCTGCACTTTACCATTTCCGAGTCGGGCTGGGGCAAGTGTATGTGGGGCAAGATGTACGGTCAGTTCACCTGCGCGGCGGCGATTTTCGTGTACGATTTCAACCGTTTCCACTCGGCGGACATTCTGCAAAAAATTCAGGACTACAAGGTAACTTCCCTGTGCGCGCCTCCCACGATGTTCCGTATGTTCATTAAAGAGGGCATAGAGGGGTACGACCTTTCGGGGCTGAAATACTCAACTATCGCAGGCGAGGCTCTCAACCCCGAGGTGTACAACCGCTGGCTGGAGTATACGGGTCTGAAACTTATGGAGGGCTTCGGTCAGACCGAAACTACCCTTGTTATCGCCAACCTTCCGGGTATGGAGCCTAAGCCCGGCTCAATGGGCAAGCCTACGCCGCTGTACAACGTTGATATTGTGGACGAGGACGGAAACTCCCTGCCTGCGGGCGAAACGGGAGAAATCGTTATCCGTACCAAAAATTACAAGCAGATAGGTATGTTCAAGGAATACTACAAAAACCCCGAGGAGACGAAAAACTCATGGCATGATGATATGTACCACACCGGCGACACCGCTTGGCGGGACGAGGACGGCTACTACTGGTATGTGGGACGCACCGACGACGTTATCAAGGCTTCGGGCTACCGCATAGGACCGTTCGAGATAGAGAGCGTTCTTATGGAACACCCCGCCGTTCTTGAGGTTGCGGTAACAGGCGCGAAAGACCCTATCAGAGGTCAGGTGGTAAAGGCGACGATCGTCCTCACAAAGGACTACAAGGACAAGGGCGGCGAGGCTCTCGTCAAGGAATTGCAGGACTATGTAAAGAAAAACACCGCGCCTTACAAGTACCCCAGAATTGTGGAGTTTGTGGACGAGCTTCCCAAAACCATAAGCGGCAAGATCAGGCGGGTAGAGATCCGCGACAAGGATAATAAGTAAAACTATCAGCCCCGGGAATTTCCCGGGGCTGACTGTTTTGCGGAACAGCGGGAAATGCTGCCGAAAAAATTTATAAAACGCTTGACTTATCAAAAGGATATGCTATAATGTAATAAAAATTAATGCCGCGCAAAGACTGCATACGGACTGCGCAGCCGGATAAAACCGAAATAATTCGGGCGGCAGCGGAAATAAAATCGGAGGTAATTTATGTATACGCTTTTGCTGACGCTGATTTACATCGCCTTTATCAGTCTCGGTTTGCCGGATTCGCTGCTCGGCTCGGGGTGGCCCGTTATGCATGGCTCGCTGAACGTTCCCATATCCTTTATGGGAATAGTTTCCATGATTATATCGGGCGGGACTATCGTCTCCAGCCTTTTCTCGGATAAACTGACGAGAAAACTGGGCACGCGGGTCGTAACGGTAACAAGCGTCTTTCTGACGGCGGTAGCCTTGTTCGGCTTTTCAATATCCGACAGATTTTGGCAGCTGATAATATTTGCCGTACCCTACGGTCTCGGCGCGGGAGCTATCGACGCTGCGTTAAACAATTATGTTGCTCTGCACTACACCTCAAAGCATATGAGCTGGCTGCACTGCTTCTGGGGCGTGGGGACGATAATCAGTCCCTTTGTGATGAGCTACGCTCTGACAAATCTGGACTGGAACGGCGGTTACCGTATCGTTGCTTTTATTCAGCTTGGCATAGGACTGCTGCTGCTCGTCACCCTGCCCGTGTGGAAGATACACAGTCAGGAAGCTGAGGAGAACGGCAAAAGCGTCGGATTGATCGGCGCGCTGAAAATAAAAGGCGTACCCTATCTTCTGCTGGGATTTTTTGCTTACTGTTCCGCCGAAGCCACCGCCATGGGCTGGGCAAGCACCTACTTGGTTGAGGTCAGGGGCATAGCTGCGGAAACGGCGGCAAGGTTCGCTTCGCTGTTCTACATAGGAATTACGGCGGGCAGGTTTCTGAGCGGATTTGTCATGAACAGTCTGGGCGACAGAAAAATGATAATTATCGGCACTTGTATTTTGTCCTGCGGAATAATATCTCTGATTATTCCCTCGGAAAACCCGGCAGCGCCCCTTGCGGGATTTATCATTATCGGCTTCGGCTGCGCACCGATATATCCGTGCATTATCCATTCCACGCCCGACAATTTCGGCGCGGAAAATTCGGGCGCGATAATCGGCATACAAATGGCGAGCGCATACGTCGGCTCGACATTTATGCCGCCGCTGTTCGGACTTCTCGGTAGCCGTATCGGTTTTGCGGCAATGCCGTTCTATCTGAGCTTTTTTATCGCATTAATGATTTGCATGACGGAAACGACTTTCAGGAAAACGGCAAAATGCGGCGGCAGCGGCTGAAATTAAAATTGAAAAAACGGTCACCGATGTGCTTGCGCAGGGCGGTGACCGTTTTTAGGTTATAATTTATTTTCGGCAAATCGGTTGTTTCGGGGAAATGCTTATTGGATATTTTCAATTTCCTTGACAGCAAGATCGAGGAAGTCTCCGGTGAAGTCCTCGATAAGACCCATATCGCACTGATGGGTTATTTCGGGAGAAATGGGAATACGTCCCAAAAGCGGCATGCCGTTTTCCTCGCAGATCGCGTCGATATGGCTCTCGCCGTAAATATATATCTTCTTATCGCAGTCGGGACACTGCACATAGCTCATATTCTCGACAACTCCCACAATGGGAATATTCATCATATTAGCCATGCCGACCGCCTTGTTGACGATCATCGCCACCAAGTCCTGAGGGGAGGAAACTATGACCGCGCCGTCCAGAGGTATGGACTGAAAAACGGTCAGCGGAACGTCGCCCGTTCCCGGAGGCATATCAACGAACATATAGTCGATATCGCCCCAGATAACGTCCGTCCAGAACTGCTTTACCACGCCCGCGATTATGGGGCCGCGCCAGATAACGGGGTCGCCGGGGTTTTCGAGAAGCAGGTTTACGGACATGATCTTGATCCCGTCGCGCGATACCGCGGGGAGAATGCCCTCGCTGGTGCCTTTTGCTCTGCCGCCAATGCCGAACATTTTCGGGATCGACGGACCTGTTATATCGGCGTCCATAACAGCGGTTTTATAACCCTTGCGCGCAAAGAGAGTAGCCAGCATACCCGTAACCAGGGACTTGCCCACGCCGCCCTTGCCGCTGACGACGCCGATGACCTTTTTTACCTTGCTTTGGGAGTTCACCTGTTCGATAAGGCTTTGGGGTTCGGTTCTGTCGCCGCAGTTCTCACCGCATGAAGAACAATCGTGTGTACATTCGCTCATTTCATCAATTCCTTTCGGCATAATAGCTATAGCACTATTATACACCGATTTTTCCCGAATGTCAACCTTTAAATGGCATTTTGTACCGATTGAGGTAACTTCGGCATATTTTTGCAAACAAACAAAAAAACTGTAGACTTTTGCCGTAAAATAATGTATAATATATATAATACCGTCCCGAAAAAACGTCCGACGGGATCGCTCCCGCCGGACGTTCGGATAAAACACCGAGAAAGGATATCACAGTTATGGCAGTTAATTTTATAGGAGTTCCCGAAATAAACAGAGGACTTTCCGCAGACGCTGCGGGATATATCCGAAAATGCGAGGATATCTACAACCAGCGGCTTGCGGAGGCTGCCGAAAAAATATACCTCGATTCAAAAGACCGTCCCCTTGTGCTTCTTTCGGGACCTTCCGGATCGGGCAAGACCACAAGCGCGCTCCGTATAGGAAAACGTCTGCGCGAAAAGGGAAAGCCCGTACACATCATTTCCATGGACAACTATTTTCTCCCCGCCGACGCGCCGTCGATAGGGGACATACCTTTGGACGAAAACGGAAAGGTCGACCTTGAATCCCCGCTGAGAATGGATATACCCCTCTTTTCGGAGCACTTGGAAAAGCTGTTCCGCTGCGAGCCGATAAACGTCCCAAAATTCAGCTTCAAGACCCAGAGCCGCGTTTTCGGCGAGCCGCTTCGCAGACAAAAGGACGAGATCATCATTATCGAGGGTATCCACGCCCTTAACCCGCAGGTCACGGGAGATACCGACGATTTCACAAACTGCGTGTACGTCAGCGTCCGCACCCGTATCGTTTCGGGGGACGACACCGTGCTCCACCCGCGTACGGTACGCCTTATGCGCAGACTTTGCCGCGACAAGCTTTTCCGCGGGCGCAGCGCGGAGGACGTTTTTTCAATGCTCCCCGGCGTTACCCGCGGCGAGGACTTATACATAATGCCCCACAAAAGCCGCGCTCATTTCGATATAGACACCTTTCTCGCCTACGAACCCTCGGTCTACAGAGCCATGCTTCTGCCCGAGCTTGAAAAAGCCGCCGAGTCGGGCTGCTTCGGCGAGGACGGCGGCGCGCTGCTCCGCACCATGAGCAGGCTTGCGCCCGCGGATATGGACAGCGTTCCCGCCGATTCGCTGGTAAGAGAATTTATCGGCGGCAGCAGCTTCAGCTATTGACGGACTTTCCCGAGACCTCCGAGCTTTTTTTCAAAGCCGCCTTGTGCTGCTTTTCGCATTGCTCCGCATACTGCATGGCATGGAAATTGTACAGCCTCGCAAGCTTGTTCCATGTCTTGTAGTCCACTGTTCCCGTACATTCCTCGCCTGTAACGGTCTGCATATTTTTCACCGCCTCAACGGTGGAATTGCCGTAAACGCCGTCTATGGCTACCGAATTCACATTGGAGTAGTACTCCGCGACGGTGTTGAGCATTGCCTGCAAAATGTAGACGGTATTGTTTTTGTCCCCCTCGCATATGGTATACGCGGAGTCGGGGAAAGGCATTATCGCCGCGTTTTCGGTGAAGTATTCCTGCACCGCAAGGTATACCTCGAAAAGCAGATCCCATGTTTCGCGGTCGACCGTTCCGGTTACGGGAAGTCCGTATTCCTTTTGGAACGCCCTTACCGCTTCGGCGGTCTTTTCATCGTAAACTCCCGTGGGGATCACAACGGGAATATTTTCATTGGCTTGCGCGACGGTGCGCAGATATTTCTGTATTTCGGAAATGTGCCGCTTTTTTTCTTCGTCGGTGTATGCCATTTTATACGCCCTCTTTCTATTCTATGATGTAGCCGGGATATTGTCCCGGCTGTTTTACGTATCCGAACCGCAGGTCGGAGTAAACGTCCGAGATCGCGTCCCAAGCGCCGGGTCCCACAGAGCCTGTCTGCTGGAGACCGAACTGCCTTTGGAACTCGGTCACGGCGTTTCTTGTGATGGGACCGAAATATCCCGTCGCGCTGACGTCGGGTATATTGGGATAGGTCTTATGGATATAGGAAAGATATTCCTGAAGCACTTTCACATAGGGACTTGTCATTCCCTCGGTCAGGACTGTTCCCGGGAAAAGCACAGCGTTTTCGCCCTCCGTGTTTATGGGGACGTTCTCCACAATACCCGCGTAGGCGCGGTAAAGATCGTCCCAAGTCCGTTCGTCAACCGTTCCCGTTTGGGGAAGTCCGAACACCTGCTGGAAGGAACGCACCGCATTGGCGGTCTGCTCGTCGTAAACGCCTGTGCTTTCCACGGGCAGCACGTTTTTGTAGTACGCTCCGATAACTTCAAGGTAGTACTGTATGTACTGTGTGGGAAATCCCGTCGCGCCGAGACCGACGGGCACTGTGAACTGCTCGGGCAGCTCCTGCAGGGAAAGTCCTTCCGAATTAAGCTGGGCGAGCTTTTTCACGCTGGTGTAGATGTAGTTTATCTTATACCAGGTGGCTTTGTCCACAACTCCGGTCTGGGGCAGATTGAATATCCGCTGGAACTCCCGCACCGCGTCGGCGGTCTTGTCGTCGTAGGTAACGTCCACGGGGTATATTTTCGGTATGGCGGGATAGTTTGTGGATATCCTGTTAAGCTGTATCTCGATGCGGTTGACGTCCGTTCCTCCCGAACCGATGGTAAGCGGAGTTCCGGGATAGGTGGGGATATTGGGTCTGATATCGGCGGTCAAAATGTTAATATCATCTCCGTAATAATATGTTAAAATTTCGTAAGGGGTCATTCCCTGATTGGCAAGCTCGACGCTTCCCCATTGGTAGAGACCGTCGCAGGTGACCTCCACGCCGTCGCAGTAGGTGGCGAAAAGAGGTTCAACGCTGCCCTGACGGACAAGGTACTCGTCGAAGATATCGTCCACGATACGGCTTATCGGCTCGAAGATATCGCGGTTCTCCACGAAGTAGTGGTCGTACTGGGTGGAATTGGTAATATCAAAATCATAGCCCTGCGAGCGGTACCACTCGGTGTATATCCTGTTCAGGGTAAAGGAAATAATTGCGTAAATGTTCGCTCTCAGCGCGTTTTCGGGCCAGGTGGGGTAAAGTTCGCTGGAAGCGACGTTTTTTATGTAGTCGGGAAAGCTTACGGTAACATTGGCGGCGTTCTGATTATTCGGACGCCCCAGATGTACCGTGACCGTTTCCGGAATGTACGGAACAGATTCGGGCATATGCAAAACCTCCTTTCATCAGCGGCTTTAATTGGGGACTTCCGCGCCGCTGCGCTCAAATTCCGCAAGAGGTATTACAGACACGGGCTGAATGGATTTTATGGTATCGAACACAGGCACGGTAAGCTGCGGGATACTGTAAAAGCCTTTTTTGTAAACGCTTATATTGTATTCGCTGTAGGGTCTTTCGCTCGGGTCGGGAGCTTCGGAAAGCGCCTGCGGGGGAGCGGGCAGCGGAACGACGGGAGTAGTTCCGTTTTCGTCGGTTACGACCATTCCGATCAGAGCGTCAACTCCGTCGGTCTTTTCGGTGATTATGACCGTCGCGTCCCTTACGGGTATCGCTCCCGAGGCGGTCGTGACCTCTATCTGCAAGTAGCCCTGTCCGCTCATGTCGGGAGGGTTTTCTCCCGTGAAATTTTCTCCCGTATTCACAGAAGAAAAATCAGTGTTCTCATCGGGATAGCTTTCGTTTACCTGCGGCGGCTCGGCGGAACTGTCCGTATTGGCGGCGGGCGGCTCGGCGGCTGTGTAGTTTCCCTGATTGTGTTCCTCGGATACTGCGGAACGGTTTTCCGGGACGGTGTTTTCCGCAGAAGTGCGAGCGGGTCTTTCCGTTGTCTCGCCGCGTATCAGCTCTTCCGCAGGCGGAAACTTCGGCGCGGGAGAGTTTGACGTCTCTGCGCTCTTGACGCCCGCGTCGGGGTAGTTCTGCGGTATCTCGGGCATGGGCGGCTGGGAAAGCTCCCTGCGCCGCTCCTCGGAAATACCGTCGGAGCTTGCGGCGGCAGGCTGTTTGTGTACCGCCGCAGAAGAAGCTGACGGGGCGCTTCGGGAGGACGCCGCAGTCTGTGCGGGCATGAGCCTGACAGTCTGCGCCTGTTTTTCGGAAGCCACGGAAGCCGCAGCATGAGACGTCTGTCCGGACGGCGGAGAGGAAACAGCGGCGGGAACAGTCTGAACCGCGGATTTTGGCTTTTTGCTGTATAATCTCATCATTTCCTCTTTGTACTTTTTCGCCATATCGTCAAGATTGTTTTTGTCCTGCATCATTTATCCCTCCATATAGGTTTTTATATATAGATATTCCGCAGAAATAAAAATATGCTTCTCATAGGGAAAGGAAGTCCCGATATATTTTTCATGCCCTACGGAGCAATTTGCTTTGCGGCGGATTTTTCCCCGGGCAGTAAAATGACAAATGTCACTCCGATAATTACAAACGGCATATTGCCCCCGATCGGCTTGAATGGTATAATTTAGCTAAAGCTCAAGGGGAGGGGTCATTATGTTTTATATTATTCTGATAATCGGGTGGATACTGTCGCCGCTGGTTCTCATTCCGCTTTTGATAAAAAAGACAAAAACGGCGAACGAGCTGCAGCATTTTGTTGACGACCTTTGCCGCTGCGGCAGGATAAGCAACTCGGAGTATGCAAACCTCAAAGCCGAAAAAACGGTTTCCGCTCCCTTGTCTGCGGATAACGGCGGGAACTCCGCAAGAGCCTCCGCGCCCGCAAATACGGCTGCGGAGGAAAAAGCTGCCGTAACGGGTACTGCCGCGATATCCGCCGCGCCCGGAATTCAATCCGAAGCGAATAAATATTTGCGTGACATACCCGTTTACGCGCAGGAAAAAAACGTTCTTTCGGCGAACGAAAACAAAACGTACCCCGCCGCCGAACCCCGCAGACTTCCCGACGCCAAGCCGGTTGAAGCAGCCGTGGAAAAAACGGCGTCCACCAAGGAAGCCGCTCCAAAAATCAAAAAGGAAAAAGCTCCCGCAGGCAAAAAACGCGCCGCAGCAATGTCCGTACTGATGATGATAGGCATTATTTTCGTTGTTCTTGCGGGACTTGTTTTCTCGACTGCGGTGTGGGTAAATCTGGGCGAGATCGGACGAACTCTTTCCGTGGGAACTGTCGCCGCCATGTTTTTCGGTATCGGCGCGTTCACATGGAAAAAAATGAAGCTTGAACGCACGTCTTTCGCGTTTTACACCCTCGGCGCGTTTTTCTCGGCTATAACGCTGATAACAGCGGGATTTTTCGGCGTTATGGGCGCGTATTTTTCCGTCGCGGGAGAGGGCGCCTGCCTGCTCTACGCCGCCGCCCTGCTCATAATAGCTCTTTTCTCCGCAAAGGGGCGCTGTATTTTTGACATACCCGCAGCCGCCTATATTTCCGTATTCTGCGGGGTATTTGCGGCGGTGCTCCTGCTCGTTCAGCTTTCCCCGGATACGGGCGTATTTGCTCTCCTTGCCGCGCTGTTTGCCGCTGCGGTAAACATTTCCGTGTATGTCCTCGGTCTCAAAATTTCCGATAAATGGGAAAAACCCCTGCATATCGTCGTCCCCGTTATGAATGCCGTTGCCCTGCTTGGCGGGGTAAGCGCGGCTTTCGGCAGTTCCCCGATGTTTTACGCGGCAGCGGCTGTTTTCGTGATACGCAGTATCGCGGCGGCTGTTATGGGATTTAAGGGTCGCCGCGTATATAAGACTCGTCCTGCGGCGGTATCCTCTCTCTCGTCGGGAGCGTTTTTCGCGCTGCTCGCTATGTTTAAGCTGTCCGCAAGCGCGGAGGTATTCGCTCTTTCCGCAGCTGTTTTCGGTATACTGTTCGCTCTCGGAATGTTCACGTTCGGACTTTCCGTACCCGAGGATTGGAACGTTCCCGTAAAAACGACAGCCTTTGTTCTGAACGCGGTCGGCGTAATATCGGCGTTTTACGTCCTTATGAGGAATTTCGGCGATTGGAACGGCGTTTGCTTCGCGGCGGCGGGAGTATACATTGTATCCTCCTTTGCGGTCGGCATAATGGCGGTTCGCGGGCATGAGCGGTACGGCGAAACGCCCTCAGCCTTTGCCTCGATGTTTACGGGTCTCGCCTTTTCGGTAATGCTCGTCGCGGAGCTTTCCGCAAGCATGGCATCCGCCGCGTTATGCCTTACGGTTATGCTTCTTGTGTTTGTGAACGCTGTTTATACCGCCCGTTCGAGACTTCCCGAAAACTGGAAAACCGCCGCGGACGTAACGTCGGCTTTGCTCGGGCTGATAAGCGTTTTCTGTACGGCGTTCACATTTATTGACAGTTTCGGAAATTGGGACGCGTCCTGCTATACCGTTTCTCTGCTTTATATTCTGCAAGCGGCGGTCATCACGGCGGCTGCGTACCGCAGTCACGCCGAGTATTCCAAATGCCGCTGGGCGGTACTGTCCCAGCTTGCCGGTATATTTTTCGCGGTACTCACCCTTGCTCAGCTTGCGGAAAACAGCGTTGACTTTATGCTGTACCTGACAATTTTTGCTGTTGCATACTTAAATTTTGTACACACTTTCAAGATAAAAAAACCGGAAAACTGGGAAATTTCCCTCAAAGTTTTTTCTTGCATTCTCGGTTTATTGGGAGCGGTTTTTACAATTCCGCAAATGCTTTTCTATAGCGAGTGGACTTATCAATTTTATGTTTCGGCGGGAATTTATATCGCCTATGCGGCTGCAGTCACGGCAATGGCGTTCTTAAAGCATGGGGAATACTCCAAAGCCCGCTGGGCGGCGGTTTCACAGTTTATTGCAATTGTAATTCCGCTTATAATTATTTACAAAAAAATTGAAACAGCTGAATTGTTTGTTTTGATTTTTGCGGCATACGGAGCTTTGTACTCTGCGGCGGTTTGCCTTGCGTTTCTGAAGCTCCCCGAAAGGTGGGATAAAACTGTAAATTCCGTTGACATAATCTTCAACATAGCTGCTGCAATTCCGGCGGCGGGAATTATGCTGGGCAATTTCGGTGACTGGAATATTTACTGCTTCCTGACCGCGCTGCTTTATATAGGCTACACCGCAGTCAGAGGCGTGCGGAATAACAACAGTCCGCTAAAGGCGGCGGAATGCTTCCTCGCCGGTATTGCGGCGTTCAATCTTTGCTGTGCCGCAGAGGAATGGCGTATTGCCGCCCCCGAATTTCTGCTTGTGTGTATGCTGTTTGCACTTACCCTCGCGCACCATTTCGCAAAGCCCCTGCGGACTTTATTTTCCGACATTTATCTTCCTGCGGCTCTGACGGTTTCGGCAATTGCCTGCGCGGCTGAACACAATATTTTCGGCATAATCGGCTTCGCGCTTTTGGGTGCGGCAATGCTGATAAAGTCCGCAGAAAAAGAAAGCAAATTATCGGAAATATTTAAAATTCTTCTCCCTCTTCCCGCGTCGGGAATGGTTCTGACCTTTGCATACTACAGCTTTTCAAGCCTTTTCGCCGATATGGCGGCGTTAAACGCGGCTGTCCTTGCGGCGGCGGCAGCGGTGATTTTCAAAATAAAAGGCGGGAACAAAACCTTTTACTCCTTTGCCTTTACGGCGGCGGCAATGCTTTTTATCGGCGCGGCTTCCGAGGTACACGGTATGATGCTGCTTCTCCTCGCGGTAAGCGTTTTGCTGACCGTTCTGTTCTGCAAATGCGGGAACAATCTGCCCTCGCTGGTTACTATGGCGGGAACGGCGGCGGTGATGTACCGTATTGCGGAAACTGCGTCGTACCAAACGGAATTCAACATATCCCTTTTACTGGCGGCAATATTCGCGGCAGCTTCTCTTGCGGCTTCGAGAATATTTTACGGCGGACGTTTCCTTGACCGCGAAAACGGGCGGTTCAAGCTTGATACTTGCTGTTCGGGGATACTTCTCGCCCTGCCCATGATACGCTCGGAAAACGGCAGAGTAACGGCGTTCGCGGTACTTGTCATACTTGCTGTCTTTGCCGCCAATCTCGTCCGCAGGGAGCATAGTGGGGACTTCAACCGCGCCGCCCTCACCGCCGCAAGCGGACTTCTCACTCTCGCTTTCATATTCAGACCTTTCTTGCTGATAAGCGGCAATATTTCGCCGAAAATAACCCTGCTGATAATCTGCGGCTTCGGTTTTGCCTTTTCCAAAATCTGGGCAAAATACCCCTCGCTGTCGGAAAACTTTTCCTCGGCGGTATACGGCATATGCTTTGTCAGCCTTGTCATAGACGCGCTTGTACACCAAAATCTTTTCAACACTCTTACGGTTTTGGGAGTATCGGCGGCAATACTGCTTTACTCCTTTATCTCGAAGAAAAAACGCTGGTTCGCGGTGTCGTCGGTATCGCTTCTCGGTCTGACGGTCTATATGTTCAGGGACTTTTTCACAATGATAGACTGGTGGATATACCTCCTTGCCGTTGGTCTCATCCTTATAGCGGTATCCGCGGCGAACGAGTATTTTGTCCGCAAGGGCAAGGAGCTTAAAGAAAAGGCGGGAAGATTTTTCGAGGATTGGAAATGGTGACCGGAGGCAAGAGGTTAAGAGGCAAGAAGCAAGGAATTTTTATGGCAATTTTTAAATCTGTGAAAAATGTGAAAAGTTTATGTAAGCAATCGAGAAAACTTTTTTAGAGAACCTTACATTTTTGCTTCACATTTTTCACAGTCCTTCAAATCAAGGTATAGAACCAAATTTGCGATTATGCAGTGTGAAAAATGTGAAAAGCGTCTTAATTTGTTAACAATTGTCCTATTCATAATACGCGTATAACTTAAACGGCGGCTCTTTACTGTTTGCAGCAAGCTTGTAAAATAACGTTTTTGCAGGAGCAATAAGCAAGAGGAAAGTTGTAAATTACTGTTGATTTTTCCCCCAAAATACTGTAAAATAAAAGTAAAATTGCAATAAAACCCGAAAGGAAAATATACATATGAATACAGAATTGCTGCCCGTAATAACGGGAATGCTGCTGGCGGCTCTTTTTACGGTGTGCGGGCTGATACTGTGGCTCGCTTTCGGGGGCAGCCGCAGCAGGGTGACGTTCCTTTTCGTCTGCTGCCTGCTTTCGCAGCTCCTTTGGATAGTCTCCCAGCTTATGATAATCTTTTCGGAAAGCGAACGTCAGCTTGCCGTAAGCTACGCCGTGGGCAACCTCGGTATCAGCTTTCTTGGGAGCTGCTGGCTGCTGTTCGCTGTGAGCTATATGGACAGGGAGCTTTCAAAACCCCTTGTTATCGAAACTCTGACCTTTTCCGCCGTTATGTTTGTATGCGCGGCGGCAAATCCGCTGCACCGGCTTTACTACTCCGAATTTTCGGCGGATAGGATCGTACACGGTCCGCTTTTCTACGTTTTACAGGTGTATACATATACGGTTATGCTTGCGGGCATTGTCCTTATCTGCAAAAAATGCTTTGAGATAAAAGAACGTTCGCGGGGACAGGCAGTGCTGCTGACGTTAAGTACCGCCGTACCCCTGACGATAAACCTGCTCACCCTTGCGGACGTGATAACCCTTGACTTTGCGCTGACCCCCGTATCCTTTGTTTTGTCGGGTATACTGGTGCTTCTCGCGACATACCGTTACGGTTTTCTGAACGTGAACGAGATCGCCTTTGAGGACGCGTTCAACTCCATTGAGGAGGGCGTGGCGGTTTTCAACAGGCGCGGGCGTATTTCCTACATCAACGGTATGGCGAAAAAGCAGCTGGGCATTACCGCAAAAACCGACCTTGCTTCTTTTATGGAGTATATTTCCGAACTCAACGGCAAAAGGATAAGCGAAAGCTTCGACCGCGCGGAAATCGAAAAAGACGGGATTGTGTACGGCATAAAGCACTATTTCTGCCGCAACGGAAACGGCATACCGATAGCGCGGCTGATAATCATTTCAGATATATCCCGTTACTATCAGCTTATCGAAAAAAACGACGAGCTTGCTCTCGCGCGGCAGAAGCTGGCTCTGGAGCAGGAGCGGAACAGGATAGCCCAAGAGGTACACGACACTGCGGGGCATACCTTTACGATGATAAGCTCCCTCGCAAAGCTGTCAAAGTCGCGTATCGCCAATATACGGGCTGTGCCCGAAGCGGAGGAGCTGCTTGATTTCGCCGAGCAGACGGAATCGCTGGCAAGAGGGGGACTTACCCAGCTGAGGTGCTCAATAAACGACCTGCGGGAGGACAGCTTTATGACTACCGTCACCGCCGCCGTAAGGACGGTTGCGAACGCGGTGAGGGACATAAGCGTCAAAGTGTGCGCGCAGGGCGCGGAGGACAGCAGCTACGCGTTCTGCGTGCAGAGCGTGTACAGCAGCTTTCGGGAGCTTATCACCAATGCGGTAAGGTATTCGGGTGCGGACAGGATAGACGTTATCATAAAATTTCTCGGAACGTCTATGGAGCTGTATGTGTTCGACAACGGCAGGGGCTGCGCGGAAATAACCGCTCACGACGGTCTGAAAGGCATAACCGAAAGGACGGAAGCTCTCGGCGGAACGGCAGTGTTCAGGTCGGGGGAGGGGATAGGGTTCAGCGCGGTGATAAAGATACCCGTAAAAGCATAGGGCGGGGACTTAGATAGGCAGTGTTACGGAAGTATTGTTACACATGGGAACAATTTACCCTTTTTAACATATTGCGTCTAAAAGGGTAAAGGCTCAGTCTTTGTTCCCGCCTGTTGAAATTTGTTTTTTGCGGAATTGACATAGACAGATATGCGATTGAAAACGCAAAAAACCGGCGCAAAAGCCACAACTTTTTAACGGCTTTGCTCCGGTTTTTTATTGCATATAGGTAAGCCTACTCCCCGACGTTCGGTATCGAACCGCCGCCCATCTGCTCCGTAAGCTCCTCCAGGAACTCTATGGGGAACGGCGGGTTCGCCAGCGGCTTCATTGCGATTGACATTAGTTTCACGGGGTTATCGTCGGCGGCTGTGCGGTTTGCGGTGAACTTCCCGCAGCGTTTGCAGCGGTGTACCACCGACCACTCGCCGCCCTTTTTAATCCACACCGCCACAGGCTCCATTATTCCGCCGCAGTCGGACGACCTGTCCCCCGGCTCGTTGTCAACGTGCAGACTTGACAGGCAGTTTGGGCAATGGTTTCTGTGTTCGCTTCCCGCCCCCTCGGAGACGACCTGTCGTCCGCAGACTTTGCAGGTAAAAACGTCCTTGCAGGGGTGGCTTTTATAGTAACCCTTTTCGTATGCTTTTCTTTTGTTTTCTCTGTTCACTGAAATTCCTCCAAAAAAAGGCTGAGCCTTTACCCTTATAGGCATACTTTACCAATAAGAGGAAAATGCTCCCACGGGTAACAATACTTTCGTACTGTTTCTTCCAAAGACCTTTTCGGGAGGCTGCTGCAAAACTAACCTCCCGGTCAGTCTGCAATCGGCGTGCTTACATGATTATTTTTCATAAAAAATTCTCCTTTTTTGCAAAATTATACAGTACACCCGTCCGCCCTCTGTTTATTGAGAGGACGGACGGTGTATACCTTATTGCATTTATACTTTGAATAAATTAACCCATAACAGCCACAACTTCGTGAACGCCGCCCTCGAATACGGGAAGAACATTACCCTCGATCTCCTTGCCGTCAACGGTAACGGACTTGATACCCTTGGAAACGTGGTTCGGGTTCTCGATTTTGATGTTGTAGGTCGCGCCGCGGTAGAAACGGGAAACCGTGTAGCCGTCCCAAGCCTTAGGTATGGACGGGTCGATTTTCAGTCCGCTGTAGTCGGGAATGATACCCAGAATGTACTGGGAAATTGCCACAAAATTCCAAGCGGCAGTACCCGTCAGCCAGCTGTTTTTCGCCTCGCCGAAACGCTTTGCGTCCTTGCCCGCAATCATCTGTGCGTAAACGTAGGGCTCGGTGCGGTGGAGTTTCTCGTCCTCCTGATAAGCGGGGGCGATCCTTGTGTAGTAGTCGAACGCCGTGTCGCCCATACCCGCGTGTGCGGCGGCGCACATAATCCAAGCGTTGTTGTGGCAGAAAATTCCCGCGTTTTCCTTATATCCGCCGGGGTAGGTGGAAATCTCGCCGTACTCAACGATATAGCTTGTAAAGGCGGGGTTGTTTAACACCAGACCATGCTTCGTGCCCAGATACTTGTCGATGCTTGCCATGGTCTTTTCGGTGAACTCTTTTCCGCCCACGTCGGACATAACGCAGAAACCTTGAGGCTCAATGAAAATCTTGCCCTCTTTGTTTTCGTTGGAGCCGACTTTCTTGCCGTAAGCGTCATACGCGCGCAAGAACCACTCGCCGTCCCAGCCGTACTTGACGATAGCCTCTTTCATCTTGTCGATTTCAGCCTGCGCCTTGTCGGCTTCGGCGTTGTCGCCCATTCTGCGGCAAAGCTCCACATACTCCGGTCCGATATAGGTGAACATACCCGCGATCATCACGGACTCGGCAGTCTCCTCGTTCAGGGGCGCACCCGTTTCGGGGTTTACCTCTTTGGCAATGTTGCTTGCCGTATTCTGGAAACTCTCGCCCGGTACGCGGGAGAAGCAGTTCAGGTTAAGGCAGTCGTTCCAGTCGGCACGTCCGATAAGGGGCAAGCCGTGAGGTCCTTTATTGTTCACAACATGGTAGAAGCTTCTCTTCAGGTGGTCGAGCAGGGGCTGCGCCAAAGCGGGGTCGTTTTTGTAGTCCACCTGCTCTTTGAGAATGTCGTAATCGCCCGTTTCCTTGATATAGGCGGCGGTGGACAAAATCATCCACAGCGGGTCGTCGTTGAAATTCGTTCCCGCAGCGTCGTTGCCCTTTTTGGTAAGGGGCTGGTACTGGTGGTAGTTGCCGCCGTCCTCAAGCTGTGTGGCGGCAATGTCGAGTATTCTCTCCCTCGCGCGTTCGGGGATTTGGTGTACAAAGCCCAGCAAGTCCTGATTGGAGTCACGGAAGCCCATACCCCTGCCTATGCCGCTTTCAAAATACGAAGCGGAGCGGGACATATTGAACGTAACCATACACTGATACTGGTTCCAGATGTTGACCTGCCTGTTGAGCTTTTCGTCGGGGGACGTAAGTGTGTATTTTGCAAGAAGCTCGTCCCAGTCCTTCCGAAGCTCCGCGAGAGCCGCGTCCGCTTTTTCGGCGGTATCGAACTTCTTCATCATCTCATACGCTTGGGACTTGTTCATTGTTCCGTCGGCGTTGAATTTTTCGGGGTAGGGGTTCTCAACGTAGCCGAGAATGAAAACAAGAGTTTTCTCCTCGCCCGCCGCAAGGGTAATTTCCTTGTAGTGGGAAGCCACGGGCGACCAACCGTCCGCAACGGAATTGGCAGGCTTTCCCTCCATAACGGTTTTCGGGTTGTGGAAATCGTGGTAAATATCGCCCATAAACGTCTCACGGTCGGTGTCGTAGCCGTCCACCGCGTCGTTTACCGCGTAGAACGCAAAATGGTTGCGCCTTTCCTTGTATTCGGTTTTGTGGTAGATGACCGCGCCGTTTTTCTCCAGCTCAACCTCGCCGGTATTAAAATTTCTTTGGAAGTTTGTGGAGTCGTCCTGCGCGTCCCAAAGACACCACTCGATAAAGGAGAACAGCTTGAAAGTCTTAGCCGCGCCGCCCTCGTTTTTGAGCACGACTTTCTGCACCTCGCCCTTGAAATTGTTTGGTACAAAGAAAGTCACCTCTGCGGAAAGGTCGTTCTTTTTGCCTTTTATAATAGTGTAGCCCATACCGTGGCGGCACTTGTACTCGTCAAGGTCGGTCTTAACGGGAGACCAGCCGGGGTTCCACACAGTGCCGTTGTCGTTTATGTAGAAATACCGTCCCCCCGCGTCGGCGGGAACGTTGTTGTAGCGGTAGCGCGTGATACGTGCGAGACGTGCGTCCTTGTAGAAGTTATAGCCGCCTGCGGTGTTTGAGATAAGTCCGAAAAAGTCCTGCGTGCCGAGGTAGTTTATCCACGGATAAGGGGTTTGCGGGGAAGTGATAACATACTCCTTGTTAGCGTCGTCATAGAAACCGAATTTCATCTGAAAAAACCATCCTTTCTTCTTGCGACGGTTTTGGCGGCTGAAATATCCTGCCGCAAACCGAACCATTTAGACTTATTATATCACGTTAAACGTTTAATAGCAAGTGTGCGGATAAATTTTCGGGAAACTTTCCTGACGAAAATTTCCCGAAAAATCTGTATATTTTAACCAAAATATAGTCTTACTGCTTGATAAGCTTTGTCAAATTAGTATACTCGGGGCGCACCGCCTTGTACACCTCAACGCCCCGTTCCATGCCGAAAAATTTCAATATGCCGCGGTAGAACTGCTGCTTGCCCTCGGAGCTTTTCAGCAGACCGAGAACGTTTCTGATCTCGGCGTCGTCGATGATCCCCGCCTTTGACAGCGAGCTTTTCAGAGCTGCGGGAATTTCTCCCGCGACGTCGGCGGGCTTGGGAGCGCTTTCTTCAGCCGTCTGCTTCGGCGCGGGTTCTTTTGGGGACTGCCTTGTCCGCCCCGGCTGCCTTGGGGTTCGTTTGGTTTGTTTCGGCTGTTCCGCAGGTTCTTCCGCTGCGGGAGTTTCCGCTTCGGACTTGATTTCCTGTACGGTTTCCCGCTTTTCCTGCTTGGGGACGCTTCTCGGTCTGCCGCGCTTTTTCGGAGCGGGTTTTTCCGCTGCCTGCTCCGCTTCCGTAACTTCGGGAACGTCCCTTGCTTCCGCCGCAGTCTCGGAAACCTCCGCTTCGGACTTTTCACCGTCGGCGGCATTATCCGCAGCCGTTTCCGCCGGAATTTGAACCGCAGCCGCCGGCATCGCAGACGCCTGCGCCGCCGGAGCTGCCGCGTTCTGCTGGATACGGGCCGTGTAAGGCTTCTCCGCCGCAAGCAGAGAGCGGTTTATGGACGGTGAGCCGAATATGGAAATATCCGCCGCAATGCCGTTCCTTTCCCAAAAAGTCTTGACGTACTCGAAGCCCCGGTCGTTGCTGATTATGCAGAATTTTTTCTCCCTGCCCTGACATATAAGGTATCCCAAAAAGCTTGCAAGCTGGAAGTCCAGCGCGTTTTTGCCGCCGCTGGCGACGTTGTAGTACACCACCTCGGCGGGACTTGAAAGCAGGTTGAGATGAGCCGCGAACGACATATTCGCCGCGTTCACGGTGTAGAATATGTACACCTTGTCCTCCTTTGTAAGCTTTTGTATGCCCGATATTCCCGCAGAGGAAACGTTTTCAAAATCCACCAGATAAACTGCCATTTTATCCGTCCTTTCAAATTATTTTTCTTCGTTTTCATCGGCGATATTTTCAAGTCCGCCGTGAGTTTGCAAAGCCGCCGCCAGATAAAGCGAGCCTGCGATTATCACCATTCCGTCCGTTCCCGCCAGCGTGACAGCCCTTGACGCGGCGTCGCGCAGATTGGATATCTCTCCCTCGGTGAACATTCCCGCCAGTTCGCGTGCTGATACGGTGTTCCGCGCAAATCCGTCGAGACAGACCGCTCTGTCGATATAGCGGCTTATGTAGCCTATCGAGGCGCGCCAGTCCTTGTCCGCCATCATGCCGCACACCAGTATTTTCGGAGCTTTGGGGACAGTCCGCACAAAGTCCGCCAGCGCCCTCATTCCGTCTGGATTGTGCGCCCCGTCCATCATGACGAAAGGCTTGTCTGCCCGTATTGTCTGACACCTGCTGGGTACGGAAGCTTCCTTCAGACCCTTATAGACGCGGGGATAAAATATCCGTCCGAAGCCGCGCCTTTTCAGTACGCGGAGCGTTTCCAGAGCCGTGAGCGCGTTGTCTATCTGATGTCTGCCCACCATGGAGGTCTTATAGGGCAGTCCCCTGTAGTAAAAGCTGTTGCCCGTATAGCCGCAGCTTTTTATTTTCAGCCTGTCCATGTCGGGCGTGACGAGCTTCGCCTCAAACCGCGCCGCCGTCCTGTAGACCACCGCGTATGCCTCCTTGCTTTGGGAGGGCGATATTACTACGGGGCAGCCCTGCTTGATTATCCCCGCCTTGTGGAGCGCGATCTGTTCCAAGGTGTCACCCAGTATGGCGGTGTGGTCGGGGGATATGGAGGTTATCACCGATACGCAGGGCTTTTCGATAATATTGGTGCAGTCGAGCAGTCCGCCCAGACCCGTTTCGAGCACAACGATACCGCACTTTTTAGCCTTGAAATAAATGAACGCTATTGCCGTCGTTATCTCGAACTGAGAGCAGCCTTCGGTCAGACCGTCCAGTATGGGCTTGATCTGCGTTACTATTTCCGCAAGCTCTTCGTCGGCTATATTCGCGCCGTCGATGCGTATTCTGTCGTTGTAGACCCTGATATAGGGTGAAGTGAACTCGCCTGTCCGATAGCCCGCTTTTGTAAGCGTTTCGGCGATCATACGCACTGTCGAGCCTTTGCCATTGGTTCCCGCCACATGGACGAAATTCATTTCCTTTTGGGGATCTCCCAATGCGTTCATAATTCTTTCAAACCGAGAAAGATTTGCGACAGGCTTGCCGAGCTTTGAGAAACCTTCAATATATTTCATTGCTTCGCAGTAATTCAAGAGCATCACCTTTGCTGCAAAATAAACGCCGCTTGCGTCCGAGCGGATACAATACAAATCCATTATATCATACTTCCGTGCAAACTGCAACTGTTTTTTGCAAAATCGCGGATAAAATTGCGATAGAAAGCGCCGCCCGAAAGCTTTGGGCGATTTGGCGTAAAAACCGAAAGCAGCCCCCGAAAAATATCGGGGGCTGCTTCGTTAAGAGGGACAAAGCTTACTTGTTGTCCTGATAGCTGCTGCCGCTGTTCTTGTTGCTGCTGTTGTTCTTGCTGTTCTGGCTGTTCTGGCTGTTCTGGTTGTTCTGGTTGTTCTGCCGGTTCTGATTGTTCTGATTGTTCTGCTGGTTCTTGCTGTCGTTGCTGCGGCTGTTCTGGCTGTCGCTGCGGTTATTGTTCTGATAGCTCATTTTTTTCGCTCTCCTTTAATTTTTTCTCCGTATATTTTAAAATCACGGAGCCAAATTATACACAACGCTTGAAAATCAAGAAAACATGGTGTATAATGATATTAATTATTTGCAAAGGAATGATGTTTATGCACAGCAGCGGAATTTTGCTTCATATTTCCAGTTTGCCGGGACGGTACGGCATAGGCACGCTCGGCTTCCGGGCGAAAAAATTTGTGGACTTCCTTGTAAAAAGCGGTCAGGAATACTGGCAGATACTGCCGATAGGTCCTACGGGCTTCGGCGATTCCCCCTACCAGAGCTACTCCGCTTTCGCGGGAAATCCCCTGCTCATCGACCTCGACGCTCTCATTGCCGAGGGACTGATAAGCGCGGACGATCCCGATCTGCGGGTCATCGAAAAAAAGCGGGATTTTACCGATTACGCACAGCTCGGCGGCTTCAAGCAGACCGTTCTGAAAAAAGCCTGCGTTTCATTCTTCGCCCTCGCGGACAAGGAAAAGCTTGCCGGCTTTGAAAGGTTCTGTACGGTCAACGCTTTCTGGCTGGAGGACTACGCCCTGTTCACCGCGCTGAAAAAGAATTTCCGCGGCGTGATGTGGACTGAATGGGACGACGATATCCGCCTGCGCCTGCCCGAATCCATGAAACGTTACTCCGAGGAGCTTGCGGACGATATCCAATGCGTCAAGTTTATCCAGTACAAGTTTTTCGAGCAGTACTTCGAGCTGAAACGCTACGCCAATTCGCGGGGAATAAAGCTGTACGGCGATATGCCCATCTACGTTTCCATGGACAGCTCCGACATATGGGCGGCTCCCGAGCTTTTCATGCTGGACGTAAACAGACGTCCCACAAAGGTGGCGGGCTGTCCTCCCGACGATTTCTCCCCCACGGGACAGCTTTGGGGCAATCCCCTCTACGATTGGGACTATATGGAGCTGACAGGCTACAGCTGGTGGGTGTCCCGCGTGAAGTATTCGGGCGAACTGTTCGACCTGACCCGCATCGACCATTTCCGCGGCTTTGAAAGCTTCTACGCCATTCCCTACGGAAACGAGACCGCCGAGGTGGGCGACTGGCTGCCCGGACCGTCCATGAAGCTGTTCAGGGCGATAAAGTCCACGCTGGGCAATGTCAACCTTGTTGCGGAGGATTTGGGCTTCCTTACTGCTGACGTGAAAAAAATGCTGAAGGAATCGGGCTTCCCCGGCATGAACGTGCTCGAATTCGCTTTCGGCGGCGAGGACAGCGGCTACCTTCCTCACAATTACGTCAAAAACAGCGTAACATATATCGGAACCCACGACAACGACACCGCTCTCGGCTGGTACGGCAGCCTTGACAAATCCACGCGGAAAAACGCGAAAAAATATATGGCTCTCACCAAAAAGGAGGGCGCGAACTGGGGTATGATAAGGACGGCTTACGCAAGCGTTTCCGACCTTGCGGTCATTCAGATGCAGGACTTTCTGGGACTTGGCTCGGAGGCGAGAATGAACGTCCCCTCCACTGTCGGCAACGGCAACTGGGCTTGGCGGCTCGGCGAGGACGACCTTACCGACAAGCTTGCCGAGAAGATACTGAAATACTCCAAACGGTACTTCCGCGCACCCGTCAGAAGAAAGATCAAGGTCAAGGTAAAGCCTAAGTCACTGTAATTCATCACGGAAAGGAAGATACTGCCGAATGAGCAGCATTGTGACCTATGAATATATCTGCCGGAATCCCGACATACGCACATATATAAAGAACGCCGACGCCGCAGTGGAGGCTCAGGGCTACACGGAGCATTCCTTTGCCCATGTGGAGAAAGCCGCGGCGACGGTGGAGATGATACTGTCCACACTGAATTACCCCTCCCGCACAGTCGAGCTGGGAAAAATCGCCGCCTATCTTCACGATATCGGCAACGTGATAAACCGTATCGACCACGCTCAGAGCGGCGCGGTAATGGCTTTCCGTCTGCTGGACAATCTCAATATGCCCGCCGAGGAGATCTGCGCGATAATCTCGGCGATCGGCAACCATGACGAGTCCACCGCCCAGCCGCTGAACGCGGTCTCCGCAGCGCTTATAATCGCCGACAAGACCGACGTGCGCCGAAGCCGCGTCCGCAACGCCGATATGAAAAGCTTCGACATTCACGACCGCGTGAACTACGCCGTTGAAAAGTCCGACCTGTTTTTCGGCGCGGATAAGACCGCTCTTATCCTGGAGCTGGAAATAGACACAGGCATAGCCTCGGTTATGGAATATTTTGAGATTTTCCTCCAGAGAATGATGCTGTGCAAACGCTCGGCGGAGTTCCTCGGAGTGAAGTTCCGCCTGCGGATCAACGGCGGGGAAATAATTTAGCGCACCGTCCGGCGGGCGATAAACGCTCCTTCGTCTCGGAAGCAAAATTTCTCTTGCGTGCTGTAAATGGCGGCAAGGGTAAAGGCTCAGCCTTTAGCCCATACCGAACACCTGCACCCGCTCGAAAAGGTCGCTGCCGAGAATATCCTCGGGGGTGACTATCAGTCCGTGATCGGAGTCTATGTCGTACCCGTGAGCCGCGTAGGCAAGCCACACCAGATGTGCGCACTGCGTACCCGCGGCAAGGCTAAGCTCCGAATATTTGGCTGGAAAAAGTCCTATTGTGACCTTGTAGGGAATGTTGTTAAGATTTTCCAATGCGGAACGCGCTATTTCGGCGCGTTCTTTTTTGTCCGCGTTTTTGAGGCGGAGCACCGCGAAATTCGGGTAGCGCGTCCACTTGCTTATGTCCTGAGTACGGGAGTTTGAGCCAATGACGACGGCTTCGAGAGTAACGCCGTTCTCCGCGTCCACGACTATGGCGGCGTGACCGTTCCTCCAGCTTAAAACGTGGGAGCAATTGGTAACGAGTATGTCTCCGTCCTCCAGAGGGGCAAGCAGGGCGGGAGCGCCGCAGATACGCTCCTCAAAGGAAACGGGGGAGTTCATGGTGCAGGAAAAATCCGCGCCGCCGAAGTATCTGTCCCGATACTCCGAAAGCTGTTCATAACTTCCGAGGGAAACCACGGCGGAACGTCCCAGACCCGTCTGCTCCCGTATCAGCTCAAAGTCGCTTTCGGTATAGGCGGAAACCGGCTTAGCCGCAAGGAAGTCCATATCCGTCATTGCCGCGGCGGGCGGGACGTAAGCCAGAGCTTCAGCATAGAAAAGCGACGATATATAGGCGGCGGCAAGTCCGTAAAACGCAAGAGCAAGAAATATCCAATTTTTCACAGCAAAGCCTCCGGAACCAATTTCAGCAGTATTATCTGTAATTTCACAGAAATAATTCCATTGTGCATATCGTTAAAAAAAACACGCCGAAATTTTATGTGTTCCTCTATTAATAATGTTTGACTATTTTAAGAATATATGTTATAATATTACTGTAATGCCAAAGTGCTGTCAATAAATCAGTCCGCAGGATTTGTACTGCAATATTATACGAAAGTGGTGTTTGTCAATGGATAATCAAGTAAGCATTTCATCCGCAAAAAAGCTTGCTTCTTTTGAAACGGTCTACAAGGAAAGCGTAATCTCAAAACCGCAGAATATCAAGGTTACCGTCACCGAGGACGGAATATTCGGCACTGCCTTTATCTGCGACCAGATAGGCACTAAAGAAGATGATATGTTTTACTCCAATTTTGAATGCGGCTTTGATATTATAACAAAGGTATACATAAATTTTAACAACAAGCTTCAGCCTGTATATGTGCAGTGCGCCGACAATTCCACGGGCGTTATGAACCAGCGCAGGATAATTCTGCCCGGCTTCGGCAATAAGGATGAGATCATCAAGACTATCGAGGACGGAAAGGAAAAGTTTGACAGCCGTCCCGAAAAGCAGCCCGCCTCCGCCGATAACCAAGCCGCCGTTTACAGCGAAAAAAAGCTTGCTTACTTTGAGACCGTCTACAGGGAAAACGTTCTCTCAAAACCGCAGGATATCTGTATTACCGTTACGCCCCAGCATGTGTACGGCAAGGGCTTTATATGCGTCCGCACAGGAATAAACGAGGAAGACCCCGTCTATAAGGGATTTACCTGCAGCTTCGACGAGATCACGAAGATATACATTAATAACAGCAACAAGATAGCTCCTATCTATATTCAGTGCGGAGACGACAATACCAATGGAAAAACAAGCCGCAGGATAATCCTCCCAAAATTCGAGGAAAACGACAAGGAAAAGATAGTACAGGCGGTCAGCAGCGCAAAGGCGGAATACGACGCCAAGCTCGCCCGGAAACAAGAGCTTGAAAACGGTCGCAAGCTCAATCCGGAGGCTCGCCGCAGAGCGCAGGACGATGAATTTGAAAGCATGACGAGCGGCTATAGGGACATGATCAAGTCTGAACCGAAGCCAAAGACCGAGTCTGCGCCCGTTCCCGCGCCTAAACCTGTATCCGCACCCGCACCCGCGCCCGCACCTAAACCTGCACCTGCGCCCGCTCCCGCGCCTAAACCCGCACCCGCTCCTGCTCCCGCGCCTAAACCCGCACCTGCACCTGCTCCCGCACCTAAACCCGCACCTGCGCCCGCTCCCGCACCTGCGCCCGCTCCCGCACCTAAACCCGCACCTGCACCTGCTCCCGCGCCTAAACCCGCACCCGCTCCCGCTCCGGTTCATAAAAACGAATCCGTCACGGTTGAGGATATACTGGGTCTTGACGATATCCTGGGAATAAGAGCGGACGATATGCCGTCGGTTACATCGTTCATGGACGAGATATCCGAAGGACCCGACGAGGAAGAGATCAACTCCATGCCTGTGGAGACAATACAGAAAAATCCCGATAAGATCGAGGAACTGACAATTCCTGTTGACACGCGGGAATACGAGCTTGAGGAAGTGCGCGAGGAAAAATATATCCCCGCCGAGATCGAAGAGCTTGATCCCACAAAGGAAATCGCGAAACGTCTCACTCCCAAGCCGTCCCCTGCTCCCGAGGTCAGAACCGAACCGAGACCGGTTTCCGCGCCTGCGGCAGAACCGAAACCCGTTTCCGCTCCCGCTCCGGAACGCAGTGAGGAAACCAATGCTGCGGAAAAACCCGTCCCCGCTGCCGCCGTACCCGCCGAGCCTTCAAAGCCCGCTGCGGAAGTCGTAGGTAAGAATGTCGAAAATATGTCCCTTGAGGACTTTGAGACCGCTGTCAAAAAACTTAAATCCATGCTTGACAACGGCATTATATCCGAAAGTGAATTTGCTGTCGAAAAGAAAAAGCTGTTCAAGCTGCTTTATTGATCGGTCGGATCGTTTCCGGTCGGCGCGCTCCCGCACATAAACGGGTTTTATGTGCGGCTGTCTGCGTGCTTTGCCTGCGCAATTTGCGCGGTTTCAAAGTTACATCGGCAATCAAATCGGCATAGGATATAAAAAACCATGGAGGCAAGAGCTTATTTATGTCACTTAACAGTTTTAACGAATTTGAAGAAATGCACAGGTCTGTGCTTCAGGAAATATGCAACATCGGCGCGGGCAACGCAGCCACCGCCGTTTCTCAGATGATATCTTCCGCTACGGACATTTCAACGCCGCAGGTAAAAATACTCGCCGCCGCGCTGGCGGGAAAGATCGCGGATATGCACAGCTCCGACGCTGAGGCTTTCCTCATCAAGCTCAGCGGAGATATGCTCGGCTCGGTACTGTTTGTGTTCCCTTACGCTTTTATCAACAGATTGGCAGAGACATTCTTTCCCGGAGTGTCCATTCAGAAAAAGGAGGATATGGACGAAATGAGCACGTCCGTCGTCCGCGAAACAGTGAACATCGTGTCGGCGGCATACGCAAACAGCTTTGCGCTTATGTCGGGAATGACGGTGGATATTTCCGTTCCCGAAAGCGTGACCTCGCCGTCCGCGGAGATAATTTCCATCAGCGGTGCGAATGCTTCCGCAATGTGCTTTGTAAATAATTCCATTGAAATAACGGACAGCCACAAGGCGTTCAACGTGCTGTTTTTCCCGGAACTTAGCACTATCAAGAACTTTATGGGTAAGATCGGCGTGGAATGCTGATCTTACTTTCCAAAAAAATTTGAGCCGCTCAGTAAACGAGCGGCTCAAGCTTTTCAAGGTCGTATGGAGTTTTCTGGTAAACGCAGTAGTTCAGCCAGTTTGAAAACAGCAGATTTGCGTGGGAACGCCAGTTAAAGTGCGGCGGTTCGGAGGGATCGTCATAGGGGAAGTAATGCTTGGGGACTTCTATGGGCAGCCCCTTGTCCCTGTCGCGGAAGTACTCGTTTGCGAGGGTGAAGCGGTCGTACTCCAGATGTCCCAGAATAAAGAACTGGCGGTCCGTACCGTCGGAAATTACCGCAATTCCCGATTCCGGCGAGGACGCGAGTATTTTCAGCTCCCTGACCTTTTCCACGTCCATGCGCCGTATCTCGGTGTGCCGCGAGTGCGGGACGTTGAACTTCTCGTCGAAGCCTCTCAGCAGCGGATTGTTGGTCACTTCCGCCCTGTGGGGAAACACTCCGAACATTTTCTGCGGCAGGTCGTACTTCGGCACGCCGTAGTGATAGTACAGTCCCGCCTGCGCTCCCCAGCAGATGTGGAGGGTCGAGCACACATTGGTTTTCGACCACTCCATAATGCCGCAAAGCTCTTTCCAGTAGTCGACTTCCTCAAAGGGTATCTGCTCCACGGGTGCGCCGGTTATGATAAGTCCGTCGAAACGCTCGCCGCTTACGTCGTCAAAGGTTTTGTAAAACTTTGTCAGATGTTCGATGGGCGTGTTTTTTGTGACGTGGCTTGCCATCTGGATAAGCTCAATGTCCACCTGAAGCGGCGTATTGGAAAGCAGGCGGAGTATCTGGGTCTCGGTCTCGATCTTTTTGGGCATCAGGTTTACGATGGCTATACGCAGCGGACGGATATCCTGGTGCGCGGCGGCGGTATCGGTCATCACGAAAATATTTTCGTTGTTAAGTACGGTGTAGGCGGGAAGATTATTTGGGATATTGATAGGCATTTGCAAGGAACTCCTTTGATTTCTTTAGACTACTCGGCGTCCGAGGTATCTGTTGTTTCCGATTCGGAAGAAAGGCTTGTCTGCGAGGTATCGGCTGATATTCCTGTCACTTTCGTTACAAATGCCGATATTCCGGTATCCGCCTTGGGGCGCACAAGCGTGGTGACTGTCGTCGTTTCCTCGGTTACTTCGGTTTCCGTGATATCGGTATCCGTATCGGTCGGGACGTCCGTACCGGTCGGGGCGCAGGTTACGGTTTCCTCACCGTCGGGTTCGGAAACCGGCGGCGCAGTCGCAACGGCGGTATCTTTTTTAAGCGTTTCAAGACCCCCTCCAATTCCGGGAGGCGCAGTCACTCCCGTATCCGCATAGATACCGCTTCCGATCAGCATTGAAAAGTAATGTCCCCCCCGCGAAGTTTCGGTCTCGGAAGTATATGTCGCCATATATTCGCTGTAAGTTTCGGGCGGCAGGGATTCGCTGAACGTCATTTGTGTAAGCGGAGACGGAACGTCCGTATAGACGACGGTGGCAGTTCTGTCTCTTTGGCAGGCGGAAAGAAAAACCGCAGCTGCCGCTGAAACGGTAAAAAATAAATATTTTTTCATAATATAAACATTGTAGCACATTACAGCAATTTTTTCAAGTCCTTTTGCAATATAAAATAAAAACGGCAAAAACGGCGTACCCGAATTGTATCGGGTACGCCGCGAACCGTTACGCGTTGAATTTAAAGCTCAGGAAGTCGAAATCGCAGCCGGGCAGGAAATCGAACTTAACGTCCGCCTTGCCGGTAAAGCCGCTTACCGCAAAGGTTTTCTCAAGATAGTCCTCGCTGCGAGGGAACTCCAGTATCTCCTTGATCTCGCCGCTTTCGCCCACGATACGCATATGCACGGAATCGTTGGCGTTGCGGGTCCTGCCCCTGACGGTAACGCTTGTCACGCCCTTTGAAAAATCAAAACCGTCGTAGTCGATGAAAACGTTGTTGCCGATACGTTCCACGGCGTTCTCACCTGCCGTGAAGCTGTCGCCGCGTATATTGGAGTACTCCGCCGCGCTTATCTCGGAGTAGGATTCGTCTCCGCCCTCGAAAATAAAGCCGCCGAAATATATCCTCTTGTCGGACTTTTCAAACTCGAAGCACAAGTCTTTAACGCCCTTTAAGGGACGCTCAAGCTTAAAGCTGTTGGGGATATATGTCTGCCAGATAAAGTCCGCTCGGTAAACGAAATCCCCCAGTTTTTCGGAACCGTCCTCCCCGGGCATACCGTTCCACAGCGAGAAGCGCACGTTGTCGTTGTTGTGCCAGTTGATAAGGTTTACCGAAAAGCTGTCCGAGCCTGCTCTGCCGAAGTTCACGCTGCGGAAACCTACGATATTTCCGCTGCCTTTGGCGATCTTCACGCCGCCCTCGGACACCTCGTCAAGCTGTGTGGGACTCATATTGTAAAGGCTTCCCTTGACAAGCGCGGCGTAGGGGTTTATCACCACGCTGCCAAGTCCGGCGGCGTCCATTTCAAGCTCTGAGATTATTTCGGGGTGAGGCTTGCCGTTACAGCTATAGCAGCGGAGCCTGAATTTACCGTCCCCGTAAACCCTGACCTTTGCTTTGAGACCGTCTCCCTCTACGGAGGCTATATTGGTAATTACTCCCGTTTCGGTAACGGCAGCCCAATCCACGCCGTACTCTGCGTTTTCGGGCAGTACCTTCGCCGTGACCTCGGCTTCGGCGGCGTCCTTTCCTAAGTGCTGCGCCGAAGCGGAAATCTCTATCTTCCGCACGGGAATTTCTTTCAGCGTTCCTATGGGAGCGTTCTCCTCGAAAGCGTCAGCCCTGCCCTCGGGAAAAACGGCGTCCTCGGCGTAAAGGGTGAGTTCCGCTGCGGGAAGTCCCTCCGACGTGACCTTTACGGAAATCTCCCCGCCGCAGTCTTTTCCCGCTATCATGGCAAGAAGCTTACCGCCGAAAAGCTTTTTCGAGGAGGACTTGTATTCGTCGTAATCGGTGCTGTCGCCGCTGTCCAGACCTACCAGACGTCCCGCGCCGCTTACCTCTGCCAGCACGCGGTTACGGGCATTGGCAGCAAAAGTACCCTCCGCGTCGTAAGCGGAAATGTCAAGGAAGATCATATCCTCGCCGTCGGCTTTTAGGGTCGTTTTGTCGGGTGTTAGACGTATCTCCGCCGTATCGCCGAAAGAGCGCACGCTGTCCTCGGCGGTGACGTTCCCGTCCTTATCGTAGGAGACGGCGCGAAGCTCTCCCTTTTGGTAGGGAAGCTGCCAATCTGCGCTGTAGATACCCTCCACAGCCTTTTTGCCCAAGGATTTTCCGTTAAAGAACAGCTCGGCGTAAGGCTGATTTGTGTAGACCATCACGTCGATGAGCTGACCGTCGTTAAAGTCCCAGTAGGGCATAAGGTGCAGAACGGTCTTGTCCGTCCACGCCGCCTGATAAAGGTAATATACGTCCTTGCGGAAGCCCGCAGTGTCGATAGGACCGTAGTAGGAGTTTTTGGTGGAATAGGGACTGGGTTCGCCAAGGTAATCGCTGCCCGTCCAGATAAACTGTCCCGCGCTGAAAGGCGTATCCCTGTCGGCGATTATCGAGGTCTGGGAAGTGCGCTCGGAAAGTCCCGCGCGGCAGTTTTCCAGATTTGAACACTGCAAGTCGTCATGAGTTATGTACGCCGCCGACTTCGGAAAGTGGTAAATGCTTCTGCTCTGCACCCTTGCCGCAGTCTCACTGCCGTAGATGATCCAGTTCGGGAAACGGCGGTGATGATCCTCATAAAGACGCTCGCCGTAGTTGTAGCCCACCGTATCGATCTCCATGGCGCACTTCTGCGCGCCCTCCCACTCGATATAGTTTGAGCCGATGGTGGTATAGGCGTTTCGGTTGGGGTCGTGCTTCCTTACCTCGCCGCAGAGCATTTTCGTCACCTCGGCTCCGCGCGGGGAAACATGCGTATCGTATATCTCGTTGCCCACGCTCCACATTATTACCGAGGGGTGATTTCTGTCCCGGCGCACCCAGCTTGCCACATCGCGTGCGTACCAGTCGTCAAAGAAACGGGCGTAGTCATAGTCTGTCTTTTTCAGCTCCCACATATCGAAAGCTTCGCTGTCGACTAAAATTCCCATTTCGTCGCAAAGCTCCATAAGCTCGACGGCGGGCATATTGTGGGACGTTCTCACAGCGTTCGCGCCCATTTCTTTCATAGACGCCAGCTGTCTCCGCAGAGCTGTTCTGTTCACAGCCGCGCCCAGTGCGCCCAGATCGTGGTGAAGGCACACTCCGTTCAGCTTGAAATTTTTGCCGTTGAGCCAAAAGCCGCTGTCCGCCCTGAACTCCACCGTCCTGAAGCCGATCTTGCAGGATTGGCTGTCCGCAAGCTTTCCGCCGTCGAAAAGCTTTGTTTCGAGGGTGTACAGATCGGGCGAAGCCACGTCCCACAGAAGCGGGTTTTCCGCAGTCGCGGATATCTCCTCGTTTGGCTTGCCCTTTGCCGTCAGCAGGACTTTTCCGCCGCCGTCGGATATGGTATACTCCACCTCGTCGCCGCCGACGCTTTCCGCGGACAGCTTGATCCTGCGGACATTGGCGTTCTGACCGTCCTGCTTTTCGGAGAAGTACACGCCGTCCGATTTCAGGTATGCGCCCTTGTGCTCCAAAAACCAAACGTTCCGGAAAATTCCCGCGCCCGAGTACCAGCGGGAGTTGGGCGCACGGTGAGACACCTTTACGGTTATCTCGTTTTCACCCTCGTTCACCAGAGCGGTTATGTCGAACTCGAATGTGGAGTAGCCGTACTTCCACTCGCCCGCAAGCCTGCCGTTGACCCAGACTGCGGTATCCATGTACACGCCCTCGAAGCGGACTATCCGCGCGGAAGCTTCGCCGCTTGCCGTGAAGCTTTTTCTGTACCAGCCCGCGCTTGTTTCGTAAAGGTTCTTTGTCTGATGTATCAGCCAGTCGTGGGGGATATCCACTCTTTTCCAGCCGTCCGCCGGGAGCTGTTCCAAAGACAGATCCACGTCGGTTTTCTTGAATTTCCAGCCGTCGTTGAATAATTTTTTCATAATACCGTCCTTTCCGGTAAAAATACCTCTTGAATTGATAATAATTTTACCATATGCCGCCGTATTTCGCAATACCCTTTAAAAAAATTTCCGTAAAAAATATTGCTTATATATCTGTGGAGTTGTTCTCATAACAGCTTCGTCCGGCTTTAATCGCAGGATATTTATATATAGCAGTCCTACAAAACAATAATCAAATCCGCCACTGCAAAAGGTGTTATTTTATTGGTTTGCCGCAGTACAAAAAATCAGGGCGAAAATTGTAAAAAACGTCAATTGTCACAAAATAGCAAATATGTTATCATTGTAACAGGGGACGACACCCATAACAAAAAACAGCAGGACATATACTAAAAACCGAATAGGTAGCAAGGGGGTGACACCCATAGAAAAAAACGTTATTGTTACGGACAAATTCGATAACGAAATCGGTCGGACGTACCCGAAAAGGGCGCGGGGACTGGTAAAAAGCGGCAGGGCGGAGCGCGTCTCCGAACTGCGGATAAGACTGCTCGAAGGCGCGAAAACTCCGCCCGTAAAGGATACGGAGGATTTTAAAATGAGTAAAGTTATAAATTTCAACGCCGGGGAGTTTAAATTCGACGAAAATTGTCAGTCATCGGACGGTAACCCCGTAAACGCGGGCGGCAGGCTGTTCGTTTCCGATTTTGACGGTGAGAACGTGCAGGTTTTCGAGATAGGCGACTGGCACTGGACATGGTCGCAGATCAAGTGCGAGAAACAGCTTGAACCCAACACCGACTATGTGTTCCGCTTTGCGGTGCAGGGCGGCGTGAACGACACGGGAGACGGGCAGTCCCGCTTTATTATCGAGCGCGGCAAGGATTGGGAGAACAGTTTGCAGTACCCGCTTGAAAGAAGCCGTTTCAAGCCAACGTTAAGCAAGAAAACGCAGGACGGTCTGCTGAGGGTCTACGAAATACCGTTCAACAGCGGCGAAAGCGGGCTGGTGACGTTCCTGCTGAACGCCCTCCATTTTGCGGAAACCGTTATGTCCGCAAAGGAGCTTGACGCCTACGCCGAGCTGGAGGATTGGACATATGCGGACGTTTGGCGGGAGATACAAGAGCGGCAGGAAAACGAAAATTATTTCTGCGGCAACGGCAACGGCTCATTCCTTAACTTAAGCGGCGCGGTTATTAAGGACGGCGAGGTGCTCAAAAAGATTATGGATTTGGCGGCAAAAGGCAATTATGTGAATTTAAGCGGCGCTGTACTCGGCGGCGAAGATGATGATGACGACAGCGAATGATACCACAAGGCGTTGAATAATTTTTAGCGGAATAAAGTCCCTCGGCTTTAGGCAGGTAACGGTACGGAAGTATTGTTGCCCGTGGGAGCAATTTACCCTTACAGGCAATATACGCCCATAAGGGCAAAGGCTCAGCCTTTAGGCTGACAGCGATGTAGAAGTTTTTCAAAAATATTATTAAAAGACAAATACAGCGGATTATATGGCTGTCGATACTTATACTAATGTATCGGCAGCTTTTGTATATGCAATTTATTTCTGTCATACTTAACAAAAAGCATTGTAAAAATTTGTTGAAAATATAGTATTGCTTTCTGATCTCAGTAAGTTTTATACTTAAATAAAGGAGGTATCTGTATGAAAAAAATCAAAACCGTTTCTCAATTGAGTAAAGAACTTGATGTACCGAAACAAACACTTCAAGGATGGATAGATGCAATACTTGATACTCATAAAACAGGGCAAGGAATTGCACAACATTTTGATGAAATGGAAATTAAAAAAATCCGTATGATAAAAGAGATAAAAGATTATAATGGGCTTTGCAAAAATAAAAAAGATTGGTACACTAATTCAGAGATTAAAAAAATTATTTATGGAAAATCTACTGATTTTAATTATAAAACATTTCATGAAAAATATCTTAATAAGTTAAAAAAGCGCAGAGAAGAGTACGACAGGGATATTGATGCCCAAGAAGCTATATTGGAAACGGGTATCACACCTGAGATTATTCTTAACTTAAACAGTAAATGGAACTATGATAAAACTATAAAATACCTCTCATTAATTGGTAAAAATTTTCGCTTTGGAAAAAGCCTTAGTGATGAATATGACGACCTTATCAGTAAAGCTTTTACAGACGAAGAAGTGGATATTTTGATTGAAGCTCTTGAAAATACCAAAAAACTTTATGCTGAAAAATATTCCTATTATTCAGAAGAGGTACAGCTTAAAATTACAGAAATACATAAAATTATTTCGAAGGTTATTTCGGAATCTGTAATATTTTTTGAAGGTGTTGCTGTGTGGCTTATGACAGGTGATGAACCAACAGTAACTTGCGATGAGACATTATTCTTCATTAATGCCGTGAAATATTATTGCACAACTGTGAAAAATTCGGATAATGAAATAGATAAGGTTCTTACAGAAAGTTTTGAAAACCTTTATAAATTTTGTGTGAATAAAAAAAGTCCATTCTCTGCTGAGGTACAATGGGAAATTGAGCAAATATGCGGCATTTTGACCAAAATTGAAATTGTTTCAAAAGACTACAACATAATTTTATTGGATAACATTAAGGATTATTTTTTATTGCGTAGTGATGAATATATTTTATGCAAGAAGAAAAATGTAAAAGTATACATATTCCGATATATCGCAAATTCATTCCAAATTTATTGCGAAAACTACAAAAGGGAGGATTGATATCATATAGTTTTAAAAATAAGATTATGACAATAATAAAAACAATGTATCAAAAATTAATAATTTATTACGGAGGTTTATTATGAGAGAACAAAAGAGTAAATTTATCAAGTGGGTTAAAGAGCATAAGAACGAATTGATTCTTGTTGGAGTGAGTCTTACTGCAATAATCTTAGCAATTAGAAATAGAGACTCAATTACTATGTTATGGGAGTATTTAAAAAGGAGCATTGAAAAACCACAAACTAAAATACCACCTAATTCTTATGCTGACATGGAGAAAATTACAGTTTTACCGATTGCCCCAACGGTTTCAATTCCAAAAATCCATTTAGAAACAACAAAAATACCCGTTAATGTGTGTGAACATATTAGAAATTTACCAAATGGCTATCATCCATCTCCCGCAAAAATAGCTGAAGCCATTGAACGAGATATTACTCTTAAACCCAATCAAACATTGGTAAAATCTCACATTAGAGAATGTAATGTTGCCTAAATATTGAAAAAAGGAGCTTTATAATGAACAGAAGTGGAAAAGAAAAGAGTTTACTTGCAAAATTAGCAAGCAACCTAATTATTTCAAACAATTTTATGAAAGGAGGTATCAGTATGAAAAAAATAATAGTAATACTTATGACAATATTACTTGCAGCGACAATGACTGCTTGCTATGAAGATAATGACACTACAAAAAATACAACATTAGAAAACGCAATCTATGAGGATGTATCAACAAGTAATGAAGAATATGAAGAAACCTACACAGCTCAAACCGAAACTAAATCAGAGAACAAAACCGAACTCAAACAAAATGCGACTATTGAAGAGATACTTATCTATGACGAAAATGATGTAAAAATTACTGCAACAGAACTCAGTTACAATAATTATGAAGCGGAACTTAAGCTTATGATTGAAAATAACAGCAACAAAAGCTTGTCGTTTATTGCCGGCTCTTTGGGACATAGCGGTAATTCTGTAAATGGCTATATGTACAATGGCGGTTATTTGAATTGCGATGTTTCAGCAGGGAAAAAGGCAATGGACTCAATAGGATTCAGCTATAATGAATTAAGTCTGTATGGAATTAATGAAATTGCTGATATCGAAATAGATATTGAAATTGAGGACGATGATTACAATAAAATTTATACCGGTCCGTTGCAAATAAAAACTACTGCCTATGATTCCTATGATTATACTATTGATTCTTATAAAGACGCAATATCAAGTAATACCCTCCAAAGTAAATATGACTATTCATTGAATTATTCTTCGGAAGATATACTATATGATGTCAATGGAATACGCCTAATTTCTGAAATGTTGTTTAAAAATAAGGACGGTGATGATATTATACTGTTAGAAATTGAAAACAATTCAGATGAAATTGTTAATATTGGTATAAGTGATATTGCTTTGAATGGTTTGACTATTGAAAGCGGAAATTGGACAAGCAAAACCGTTAATATGGGAAAACGCTGTGTTGTTGATATGGCGTTTTCAAATATGATTGAAAAAAACATTTGGGATTTGTATGGCATAGATAAAATTGGAGAAATAGAATTTAATTTAGTAGTTCGGGGTGACAGTTATGACAAAATAATTGATTCCTCAGATATTAAAATTACTATTCCAAAAGTAAAATCGTCCTTTGACAATTCCGGTGAGGAAATATATAACAATAATGGCATACGGATTGTTTCAAAGAAAGCTATTGACGACAGCAGCGCTTATAGCAATGATATACATATAATGCTTTTAGCCGAAAACAGCAGTACAAAAGATATTTATATTACTGATGAATACGATTCATTTTCTGTAAACGGATTTATGATGGATTATAGCTTTTATGGTCAAACTATTTCTGCTGGTAAATCAGTAATTTTAGAAATCAAATTATGGGATATGTATCTTGATGATTCGAATGTTTCCTGTGCGGAAGACATAGAAAATTTTGAAATTACTTTAAAAATTAAGGACGATAATTACAATGGAATTGACACACCTACTATTTCAGTTACATATTAAGTACAGTTATATCTTAATCAACGAAAAAATATAAAAATTAATGTATGGGGCAAAAATAATATTGAAGCAATTACAGGAAATCATTACTTGATTTCCTGTTTTCGCTATGAGAGCACCTGCACATATGAAATTACTTGAGACAAAACCTAAGCAGGTACGGCTGCACCTAAGACCGCCGCAAATATTGCCCTCGGAGAGCGCCAGTACATATGATATTGCCTTAAAGGGCAATGTCATATGTACTATGGCGTTACTTAGGGCAAAGCCTAAGTAAGCAGTGCGGTTTCGCCGTTAAAATGTTTTTTCATAGGCTCGCAAGCCATAGAAAGTATACATATACTTTCACCCAGTAAAGTGCATATGCCTTTACCAAATTTTAGGTTTCACCTAAAACCGCTCTTATTCAATGCAAAATCCTATCGCGATACGCGGTAGGATTTTTTGCAATAGGGGTCAAGAGGAACAGCCAAACCGTCCGCAGGACGGTTTTTCCCACAGGACTATTTACGGAGGAAATAGTCATAGTGGGTTAGGACTATTTCATAGTATCCGCCGTTCGGGAAAATTCTCACAAACGGCAAATATTAACATTCTGTAAACTTGTTTCTAAAAGCTTGACAAAATTCAGCATAATGAATATAATATTCTTTACAAAGTATATTTATGCCTTGTAGTGAATTTTTAAATGTAAGGAGGTTCGATAAAACGCTGGAACACACCCCGCTTTGACAGAAAGGAGTTCAATGATTAGAAATGGATATATAAATACCTATACACCAAAGGAAGTTACAAAATACAAAATAGGGTACACTACATACGAAGTAGTTACCAAATTCAATTTAAACGGCGAAAGCCTGAAAGACATTCTCGCAAGGTTAATAAGAAAGGAAATTCAAAGGTCAGCATAAATTTGATATAATCGGCAAATTAGCGGATTATGTCAAAAAAGTCAGATAAAATTTAGCAATTTACCATATTGAATTTTAAAATAAGATGTGGTATAATTTATACATAATCCGCTGTATTTGTCGGAAAGTGAGGATTATATGTTAAAAGACAAGATTACAGCGTTATATTGCAGGCTAAGTCAAGATGATATGATTGACGGTGAGAGCAATTCAATTACAAATCAAAAAAATATTCTTTTAAAGTACGCGCAGGACAACCATTTTCCAAATACACAATTTTATGTTGATGACGGCGTGAGCGGCACGACTTTTGAACGTGACGGTTTCAAGGCGATGATGAGCGATATTGAGACCGGAAAAGTTGGAATTGTTATCACGAAAGACTTGTCCCGATTAGGTCGCGATTACCTAAAAACGGGCGAGTATATCGAGATAATTTTTCCCGATTACGATGTTCGGTACATCGCCGTGAACGACGGTGTGGACACATTTAAAAGCGAGAACGAGCTAATGGCATTCAAGAATATTTTTAACGACTGGTTTGCGCGTGATACGTCCCGAAAAATTCGGGCGGTTTTCAAGGCAAAAGGCAATCCGGGAAAACCGCTTGCAACACGTCCGCCGTACGGCTACAAAAAGTCAGAGTTTGACAAGGACGTTTGGGTGGTGGACGACGAAGCGACAGCGATTGTTAGAAAAATATTCCAAATGTGCATTGAGGGTTTCGGTCCCGCGCAAATTGCCCGCAAACTTTGTGAGCAACAGGTTTTGATACCGACCGCGTATTTGCAGAGCAAAGGTAAAAGCACTCCCCATACATATCAAAAGCCGTATCGTTGGTGCGAGCATACGGTTGCGAAAATTCTTGAAAGTATGGAGTATGCGGGGCACACGGCGAATTTCAAGTCGCAAATCAAATCCTACAAATGCAAAAAACGTATCAACCACGCAAGGGAAGATTGGGTAATTTTCGAGAACACCCACGAGCCGATTATTTCACAGCAGGACTTCGATTTGTTGCAGGAATTGCGTAAAAATAAGCGTAAAATTCAAAAATGCGGCGAGGTCAACCCGTTTTCGGGAATGGTTTATTGTGCGGATTGCGGTTCTAAAATGTACTTGTGCCGCTCCGCAAGTCTGACGGGAAAGCAGGAACATTTAAAGTGCAGTACCTACGCTAAGGACAAGGACGATTGCTCGGCGCACTTTATTCGGACAGAAGTTTTGAGAAATATTGTTGTTTCGGAATTGAACAAGCTTCTTGAATGTGTGAAGTCCAACGAGGACGAGTTTGTCCGCGCAGCAATGGAAAATTCCGTTCAGTCGCAGGAAAATGAACTGAAAAAGACAAGAAAGCTTTTTAAACAGTATGAAAAGCGGGTGGCGGAGTTGGACAAGTTGTTCACACGGCTTTACGAGGACAATGTTTCGGGGAAGATTTCCGATGAGCGGTTTGGAATGATGTCTAAAGGCTACGAAACCGAACAGGCAGAACTGAAAACCAAAATTTCCGAATTTTCCTCTGTTATTGAGGAAAAGAAACAGAAGTCTGCGGACACTTCTCAATTTTTGGAAATTGTTCGGAATTACACCGAAATTACGGAACTTACTCCCGAAATTATGCACGAATTGATTGAACGGATTGTTGTTCACGCTCCCGACAAGTCGAGCGGGCATAGGGTGCAGCAGGTTGATATTTATTATCGGTTCAATATTGCGGTCTCTACGGCGGTTGCCGACAGGAGAGAGTATGACAGAAAGAGAAAAGCTGCTTGATTGCAGCCTTTCTCAAAATTTTAAAATACTTCTTTACCGTGTTCAGCCTTTTGTCGGGGGATTTTTTTGTTTTCACGGTTTTATTGATTATATGCGGAAAATATGATATAATCTGACGAAAGGAGGATACGCATATGGACAGGCAGAGATTTTACGAAGCGCGGGACAAGGTTCTGAACGGCGAACACGTCCGCGCGGGAATAGGCACCTACGGCGAAAAGACCGTCCACGCGGTTCTGAAAAATTACTTCGAGCCTTACGCCGACAGCCACGAAAACAGGGTGGGCGGCTTCGTTGCGGACATCGTCGGCGAGGACGGCATTATCGAGATACAAACCCGTGACTTCTCCAGATTAAGGAAAAAGCTTGAAGCATTTTTATCCGTCGGCAGAGTAACGGTGGTCTACCCCATAGCGCGGCAGAAGTGGATAATTTCCATAGACCCCGAAACCGGCGAGCGGGGCAGAAAGCGCAAGTCCCCCGCAAAGGGCGAGCCTTGGGACGTTTTTCCGGAGCTGTATAAGATAAAGGAGTTCCTGAGCCATGAGAATTTCCGCCTGTGCATTGTTATGCTGGACGTGGAGGAATACCGTCGTCCTCCCGAAACGGAGGGTCTGAAACGGGGCAGACGGAGGGGATATGTGCGGTACGACAGGATACCGCTGGAGCTTGCCGACGAGATACATATAGACTGTCTGCGGGATTGGGAATATTTTATTCCCCGAGGACTTCCGGAGGAGTTTACTTCCTCCGAATTCGGTTCGCTGAGCGGCGCGGGCAGGAGCTTCGCATCCTATATGCTGAACGTCCTGACAGCAGCGGGTGCGGTCTCGCGGGTCGGAAAAAAAGGGAACAGTTTTTTATATTGTTTAACTCTTGACAATCCCGCTTAATAGGGTTATAATATATGTTGTATGAATTGTCACAGGAAAATACTTGTTTTTTTGTTTGTTTTGTTAAATTTTGCGGAAAATTTTTCCGTACAAAATAGAAAGGAATGGTATTAAATGGGTCATCTTACAGGTAAAACCGCCATTATCACGGGAGCGGGCAGAGCCGTCCTCAAGGACGGAAGCTGCGGCTCGATCGGCTACGGCATAGCCGCCGCTTACGCCAAGGAGGGCGCAAATATCGTCATTACGGGACGCAACGTGAAGAAGCTCGACGACGCAAAGGAAGAGCTTGAAAGACTGTACGGCATAAAGGTTCTTACCGTTCGGGCGGACGTGAGCGATGGCAGCGACAACGAAGCCGTGGTAAAAAATGTTATCGACAAAACTGTAGAAGCTTTCGGCAGAATAGACGTGCTCATCAACAACGCGCAGGCGTCCGCTTCGGGCGTTACCCTTGCGGAGCATACCACCGAGCAGTTCAACCTCGCTCTTTATTCGGGACTTTACGCAACGTTCTACTATATGAAAGCCTGCTACCCCTATCTTAAAGAGACAAAGGGTACGGTTATCAACTTTGCTTCGGGCGCGGGACTTTTCGGCAACTTCGGTCAGTGCTCCTACGCAGCCGCAAAGGAGGGTATACGCGGTCTTACGAGAGTTGCGGCTACCGAGTGGGGCAAGGACGGCATAAACGTCAATATAGTATGCCCTCTGGCTTGGACGGCTCAGCTCGAACAGTTCCAGGACAATTATCCCGACGCTTTCAAGGCTAACGTGCATATGCCTCCCATGGGTCACTACGGAAACTCCGAGCTGGAGATAGGCAGAGTGTGCGTACAGCTTGCTTCTCCCGACTTCAAGTATATGACGGGCGAGACCATCACCCTTGAGGGCGGTATGGGTCTCAGACCGTAAAACGGTTCGCAGGCAAGGGGCGGCGTCTCCTGCCCCTTGCTTCTTCACTGATAAAATTACAGCAAAGGAATGAGATAATGTATAAAATTGTAAGAAAAAAATCGCTTAACCCCACAGTCACTCTTATGGACATCGACGCGCCCATGGTCGCAAAAAAAGCCGAGCCGGGTCAGTTCATCATTCTCAGGGTGGACGAAAACGGCGAGCGTATCCCTCTCACCGTGGCGGATTTCGACAGGGACAAGGGTACGGTAACGATCATCTTCCAGATAGTGGGGGCTACCACGGAAAAGCTTAATCAAAAGAACGAGGGAGACTTCATACAGGATTTTGTGGGACCTCTCGGAGTCGAATCCCATACCGACGGGCTGAAAAAGGTCGCCGTTGTGGGCGGCGGCGTTGGCTGCGCGATCGCGTACCCCATCGCCAAGAAGCTCCACAATTTAGGCTGCGAGGTGCATTCCGTCGTGGGCTTCAGAAACAAAGACCTTGTTATCCTTGAAGAGGAATTCGGCAATGTCTCCGACAAGCTCTGCATGATGACCGACGACGGTTCTTACGGCACAAAGGGTCTTGTTACCGACGCTCTTAAGCAGCTTATCGAAAGCGGCGGGAAGTACGACGAGGTGATCGCCATAGGTCCGCTGATAATGATGAAATTCGTGTGCGCGCTGACAAAGCAGTACGGTATAAAGACCGTTGTTTCCATGAACCCGATCATGATAGACGGTACGGGAATGTGCGGCGGCTGCCGCCTCACCGTGGGCGGGGAGACCAAGTTCGCCTGCGTTGACGGTCCCGACTTTGACGGACATCTTGTGGACTTCGACGAGGCTATGGAACGCAGCGCCATGTACAAGTCCTTTGAACGCCAAAAGCACGAGGAAGTCTGCAATCTCTTCAAAAAGGAGGTAAACTGAAATGCCCAATATGTCCTTAAAAAAGAATGAAATGCCCGCTCAGGAGCCGAACGTCCGCAACAAGAACTTTAAAGAGGTGGCTCTCGGCTACTCCAAAGAGACCGCCGTGGACGAGGCGGACAGGTGCCTTAACTGCAAAAACAAGCCCTGTGTGAGCGGCTGTCCCGTAAATATAGATATCCCCGCGTTTATCCAAAAGGTAAAGGCTGAGGACTTCGACGGAGCTTACGATATCATAAGCGCGTCAAGCTCCCTGCCGGCTGTGTGCGGACGGGTATGTCCCCAGGAGACGCAGTGCGAGGGAAAATGCGTCCGCGGCATCAAGGGCGATCCCGTGGGTATCGGCAGACTGGAGCGTTTTGTCGCCGACTGGCACAACGAGCACAGCTCCGCCGAGGTTAAAAAGCCGGCTCCCAACGGTCACAAGGCTGCGGTTATAGGAGCGGGACCCGCCGGTCTTACCTGCGCGGGAGACCTTGCCCGTCTGGGCTATGAGGTGACTGTGTTCGAGGCTCTCCACCTTGCGGGAGGAGTTCTGGTGTACGGCATACCCGAGTTCCGTCTGCCCAAGGCTATCGTCCAAAAAGAGATCGAGGGACTTAAGGCTCTCGGCGTAACGGTGAACACCAATATCGTCGTAGGCAGGACGATCACCGTGGACGAGCTTTTCGAGCAAGGCTTTGAAGCTGTCTTCATCGGTTCGGGAGCGGGTCTGCCCAGATTTATGGGTATCCCCGGCGAGAACCTGAAGGGCGTGTACTCGGCGAACGAGTTCCTGACCCGTACAAATCTTATGAAAGCCTACACCGAAAACGCGGACATGCCTATTCAGCACGCCAAAAACGTCGCGGTAGTGGGCGGAGGAAACGTTGCTATGGACGCGGCGCGCTGCGCGAAACGTCTGGGCGCGGAGAACGTATACATAGTATACCGCCGCGGCGAAGCGGAAATGCCCGCCCGTAACGAGGAGATCGAGCACGCCAAGGAGGAGGGCATTATCTTCAAGACCCTTAACAATCCCGTGGAGATACTCGGCGACGAGCACAAGCTTGTGACGGGAATGAAGTGCATAGAAATGGAGCTGGGCGAACCCGACGAGAGCGGCAGAAGAAGTCCGGTGGAGAAGAAAGGCTCCGAGTTCGTTCTGGACGTTGACTGCGTTGTTATGTCGATAGGAACGTCCCCCAATCCGCTTATCAGGAACACCACCAAGGGTTTGGAGACCAACCGCCGCGGCTGCTTCGTCGCGGACGAGAACGGTCTTACCTCCCGCGAGGGCGTTTACGCCGGCGGGGACGCGGTAACGGGCGCGGCTACGGTAATTCTTGCAATGGGCGCGGGAAAGACCGCCGCAAAGGCTATGGACGAATACATCAAGAGCAAGAGTTAAAAATATTTTACGGGAGACAGCAAGGCTGTCTCCCGTATTTTTTTATAAATTGCCAAACAGCAGAAATACCCCCGCAGAGAACGGTTCTCGGCGGGGGATTTAAAAACGTTATCCGATAAAAGGCAGCACAAAGTTAAGAACCGCATACAGTATAAATACTGCCCACCACAGAACCGATGTAACCAAAATCGGCATTGCGCGAGCTTTTCCAGCAGGGGTGGGACGACTCATATTGCCTCCCTTGACGAGTATGATTATTCCCACGATAGCCGCCGCGATCATAACCGCAAATCTGAACAGCACGGTAACGACAACCGCCGCCGAAATATCGAGGGAGTTCACCGCGTCCGTTGTTCCTTTAAGCGCGGAATTGAAAAAATCCGGATCGGAATACTGCATCCAGCAGTTGAAAAACATTCCGCTCGTATTCACGATAATGTGCGTGAAAATCGCCGGAACGATGGAGCCGCTCTTTATCGTTACCACGGCAAGCGGTATGCCTATCAGGAAACCGAGTATGAACTGCTGATAATTCTGGTGCATAAGTCCGAATATCAGCGCGGACAGAAAAATCGCGAATTTTTCGTTGTATTTTCTCATGGACTGCAAAAGTATGCCGCGGTACAAAAGCTCCTCCAGAACGGGTCCGAGCAGGCAGGCGTAGAAGTACATAAGCAGATTTGCGGGCAGGGACGATGTCGCCGACAGATCCACGGCTGCGGGTTTGATACCGAACATTTCAAGTACATAAGCCACGATCGCGGCGATGATCGACGCGGACGTCTGCAAACCGACAGCCAGCGTAACAAGCTTGAATATCGTACCGCCGTTAAAGCCGTTCAGCGTCGCCAAGGGCTTGAAGTCTATATTAAGAAACTTTAAGCCGGCGATTATTGCGGCGGTCTCGCTTAATATCGGTACGCAGCAGGAGAACGCCGTACTGAAAAACTCGTCGTTCCAAACGGGGGAATTGCTGAATATTCCGCTGCCGATGGCAAGACCGTTGAAAATAAAAATATTTATCAGAAGTACGGCGGCGGTCAGGTTATATTTTTTCCGTATCAGTCTGCGTTCTTCCTTATCGGGTTTGACGCTGACCGGAGCGGGCGGCGCGGGCGCAGTGTAATATTGTTCCATAAAAGCTCCTTTCGGGAAAACAAAAAAACTTTACATCATTATAATATAAATTTTAACATTTGTCAAGCCGGAGAGGGAAACTGCTGTGCCCACAAGCGCATATTATGAGAAATCAAGAAAAGAAAAAGGGAGTTCACGGCGGGCGGATATGGAATCCGCCCCTACAAAAATGTGTTATTTTGTAGATCTGCTATAATACCGTCAAATTCATATACAATGTACCGAAAATATTTTGACGCGGTGTGCGAAAAACACGGAATGAAACACAGTCCGCACGGTTGCAGACATACATTCGCCACACGCGCGGACAATTACGGTATGAATAAAGTGTGCATTCAAAGATTAATGGGGCATTCTTCGACGAATATAACCGATAAAGTTTACACCCATAAAGACGTCGCAGAACTGCGAAAAGCGATAGATTTACTTCCTTGATTTGTTACCTGCTTGTTACCTATTGCGGCGTTTGAGAAGATTTCGGAAAACTGAAAAAGAGCTTCACGGTTGATAACGGCAAGGAGTTGCGTTATTCTCTCAAACAAAATATACAAAAACAAGGTATACAACTTTGTATCAGTTGTATACCTTGTTCATATAAAGATTATCTTTGTGTGATTTTCCCACAGTTTTTAAAAGTTTGTAGAAAGTTACAAATTTATTGAAACAATTTTTAAAATATGACCCCGAAGAGAAATTCAAGAGCTACACTTAAAGACAAATTGTTTTTTGGAAATTACATGCTTTCAAGACCATTAAGAATTGTGTCAAGAATTATTAGTCTGCCAAAAATAATGTTTTGTTATAAAATATTATTTTTCCTCTACTTCAGGTATAAATGGAGATAAATACACATCATCCAATATCTGTAATTTTCCTTTTTTAATGACATATACTTGAAACAAATTATTTTTATCCAACTTTTCGTCATCATATATATATATTACACCATAGCTCCCTACCGCAACTTTTTGAACAAAATCAACAATTTCAAAAAATTCTTCATATTCTTTAGACAAATGATTGGAATATGAATGTGCTGTTAAACAATACTCTCCATTTTTTATAACCAATGATGCAATACTGCCCTTTATTTTTCTTTTAATATTTAAAATAATACGCTGTAATTCACAGTCATCTTCATCAATATTTAAATATGATTGACGTATTGTTATCCATGCATGAAATTCTACCAATACACTCACTCTTTCATCAGAATAAAATATAACATAATTTATTTTTTAATTCGTGTAATAATAAACGACATAAATACTGATTCGTATACAATAAATGTTATAATTGTATCATTATAAAGCAACTTTTTCCATTGACATAATGCACAAAGTATATTGCTTTTTATTATGTCAAAGTAATAAACAAAACCGCCTTGAAAACTCAAAGCGGTTAAATATCATTTTTACACAAGATACTTTTTCGTGTATTCAGTCTGAACAAATTCAAGAGTGTCATCGGGGTTTTTCTTAATCCGCAGCACAAGCGGCATAGGTGTTTCGTCGCGCAGTCCCATTTTACCCTTTTCGGGGTCGTAGTGCTGCAAAGCTAAATTGTCTTTTCCCCAGCTTTTCGATAATTTCTTAGCCTTTTCAAAGTCAAAACCGTTTTCATTGCAGAATTTTTCAATCTGCGGAGACCACTCATCAAATAATTTGCACATAATATCACTCCTTTTCAAACGTTTGGCGGTTGCCCTTTGAATTATATATAACGCTGATTTCTTGATTAAAGCACTGTAATATACCCTTATCACCGCCAGATGGGAGCAAACAATTTTCGTCAACTCCCGGGTGAGTATGTCCGCTCCACTTGTAGCCCTGTTCAGCCAGTTCCTGCGCGTCCTCTTTACCTATGTTTACCATTACATTGTTTCCTCGGATAATAAGCCGTTCGCCGCCTTTGGTAAACATAGCAAACTCGTCGCCCGTTTTAGCGGTGAGTGCAGATAAATCCGCCATATTAACCGATTTTTTAGGTACAATTATCTTGCTGTCAAATTCGCTAAGCTGTTCAAGCAGTTTCTGCTGTCTGCTGTTAAGCGGAGCGTCGAATGTCAAAATCGCGTTTGGGTTGCCCTTGCCGGTGTGCTGCTGCTCTATCGGCTGTTCAATGGCTGAAATCGTCACTTTATCACTCCTTACCCCTATTATACCACTTTCCCCCGATTTGTCAAGACTTTTCGCCGACAGGAAATTTTCCTGTTTATTCGGCAATGCCGCCCATTCGTCAAGCGTAAGCAGGTCGTATTCAAGAAAGCAGCGGCAATTGCAGTCGTTTCTTGCCGTACCGCTCATTCCGGGACAGGGCGCGTACACATTCGGCTCTAATTTGAACTTATCGCCGACGATTATTGCCACACCTTCCATTTTCATATGATTTGCCTTGCCTGCGGTTTTGGTTTTCCAGCCCGTTTTTGTATGATAACGCCTCTGCGGTCTGACGCGTTCGTCCTCCATTGTGCGCCATATCGCGGTATGTACCAGTCCGCTGCCCAACAAGGCTTTCTGCGTTTCCGCTGCGCCGTCCATTAAGCCCGCCTCAATGTTTCTGTGCGTTTCTGTACGCACAACATTGTTTGCCTTGCCATAGCTGAAATCAAGCCTGTCAACAAGCTTTCGGGACATTGTTTCGTACCGCTCGCCGTTCATAAGTCCTATGCTTACCGTCTGCTTGATTTCGTATACTATCTCCTTGCGGTTCTTTTCAAGCAGCGCGGGCAAGGTCAGCTTTTCAATATTGTTCGCGATTGCCGATTTCATTACCTCGGGGCGCACCCTCAGCGCCGACAAGTCATGCGCTTGATTTACCGCCTCGACCATACCGATATAACATTCCTCATATACGGTATTTATAAGCTTCTGTATCTCACTTGAAACATCGGGAAGATATTCATTGCAGTTTTTGTCAATCTCATTCAGGAACCAAGCCAGTTTTGCACTCCTCTGTAATTGCGCGACCGTCAGCATTCCGTTACCGTCCGAATATTTTGTATATGTTTCCGCAATAAAGGAATTAGCTGTACGCGATAGGTTTTCCCGCGAAATATCCCGTTTTAAAATCTACTATCTCGCCGAAAAAATCGTTATTCAACTTGTTGTTGATAGGGTTATCTTCATCTTCAAAACGAGGTTTTCTGCCGAATATCGGTACGTTTTCCCGCAAGGTCATATACCGTTCGTAAAGTTTTTTGTTATATACGGCGTTCGCTTGGTGCTTTGAAATGATTTTTTGCAGTAATTCTTTGGTTATGCCGCTTTTGCGGATTTCCTCAAGCTCCGCCGAAAATTCGGGGAGCAATTCCATTTTAGTCCTTGACATTTTTATTCTCCTTTTTTCGTTTTGGGCGCTTGCGGTTCGGCAGCTTTTTGTCAAAAAATATTCTGCCGTCGTAGGTGCGGGTCAAGCCGCATTTCCGACAAACCGAAACATCATTTATTTTTATAAAATCATGACCGCACATTAAATCAGCCTCCGTCCCGCCTTTACTTCCGCCGCTAAAATCTCATCGCAAAGCGCATACCGCAGCGCGTCAAGCAAATGATTGTTCATATCTGCGGGAATTGCCATTACATTTCCTTTTCTGTCCTCTTTCCAATGATATTGCTCGATTTCGTTTTTGAAATTCTGACACCTTACGTCGACAATAATTTCGTAGTCCTGAAGCCACCTTATGCCGCGATTGATACTGTCCGCGCCTTTAACCGCCGCGACCGCCCTGACGTCGTTTGCATACAGCAAATCAATAGTTTTCGGCTCTGCGCTGTCGCAGGTGACATACTGCGTGCCGATTTTATTTTTTACCAGCCGTATAAGCTCGCTGTCCGACATTCCCGCTTGATACCATTCGTCGAAAACGTATATCTTTTTGCGCTTTTTATCAAGATGTACCCTTATCAGCGCGTTAGGGTCAACGCTGTAGCCGAAGTCAAGACCGTTGTATATTTTATCGAACGTCGGTATAAGTCCGCTTAAATCCTCCGTATGCCAGTTCTTGAAGATAACGTGTCCCAAAACGCCGAAATTCCCCAACGTATAGACCTGATAATAATACTCGTCCGTTTCATCTTCAAGCTGTTTTCGGTCGTCGTCGGTCAAAAATAAATTGTCCTTATAGGTCGTTTTGAGTATGCTTAACCGTTCGCTTTCAAAAGACGTTTTATCGTCCTGCCATTCGCCGAAAAATTCTTTATATATCCAATGGGAGCGCAAAATGGGGTTGAACGATAATATAACGCACTTTGAAAATTTGCTTTTCGTATTGCCGCGCAGACGTTTTGTCAGCTGCTTGTAAGCCTCGCGCTTAACCTCGGTAGCCTCCTCTATCCATATGCGGTGCAGAACGTCGTCAATCGGCGTTACCGACTTTATTTTTTCGGCGTCGTCCAGTCCCGCGAAAAGTATCTGCCTGCTGTTCAGCAAACAGGTTATCGACATTGTGGAGCGGTTTATTTTGTAGTATTTCATCAATCCCATATTGGATATGGCTTTCGTTATCTCGTTAAATACCGACATTCCGATGGTTGCGGCAACATTGCGGCAAACAAGCCAATTAACGCCGTTCAGATTGTCCAGCACGACCTTTGAGGCTAAAAAGTAAGACTTCCCGCTGCTGCTCCCGCCGTAATATATCTGCGTGAACTGCGGTTTGTTGAAATACGGTATATACACTTTGTTTGCTTTGACTTTTATATTCAAATATATCAAAACCTTTCTGTATAAAATAAAAACAACACAAAAAAGCGGCTGATATTTCAACCGCTTTTGTCTATTGTTTATCACGCTGCATTTTCTCGTCAACAGCTTTATTTATAAAGCCGTTCATAGTTTCCCCCTGCTTATCCGCAAAATCTTTTATAATCGCTTTCTTGCCTTTTGGCATTCGCAGTTGAAAATTGTCGTAATTTTCTTTCATATACTTTGCAACAGCCTTTTGCTGGGCTTTGCTTACAGCCATATTACAAATCACCCCCTGCAAGCACCGAAAGCTCGTAAAGCTCGTGGGGCGCAATGTCTTGACCGTCCGCCCATTCAACGGTTGAACCGCGCGGGTGCACCGTCCCGAACGTCCGAACATCGCGAAGTTTGCCGAACCAAGAGCCAATAATATACGGTTTAACGTCGAAAATTTTCTTTTCACCAGTTTCCCACTCGACAAGAAGGCGGTAATCCTCCAAGGGCGTAACATTCAATACTTTAGGCTGTAACATGGCGTGTACCCTCTTGTTCCAATTGTACAAAAGATATGGGAGCAAGCAAACCCAATCCCGTTCTCCTTTAATAGGCTATCGGCACGCTGTCAATATAGCAGCTATCGGGACATAAATCAACTTTATTGTTCCATACGACATTACTGTCGATATTCGGATCAATGTCCCATGCAACACAGCTTGTATCGTCAAGGTATACTCTCTTGAAGTTTTCATAGTTCTTAAAAGGTTTAAAAACAGCACCGTCAAGAAAAGGCTTGCAGTCCAGTATACGCCTTTCTCCGCTTTCAAAGCAAAGCGTTAATGTAAAATCTTCATTAGGCGATACGGAAATGATTTTTTTCCTGCCGGACGCATAATATTCGGCAGCAGCTCTGTCACAGCCTTTAGAAAGATAATATTCAATACTGTTCGGCATAATATCACACCTTTCTTATTTCATAGGTTCAATCTGGAAAAGCTCCTGTTTCTTTTCGGCAAGCTCCCAGTTTTCCATTAACTCCTCCTGATGGAACGCCGCCCAGCCTAAAAGCATTTTAAGCTGTTTGTTTGGCAAGCTGCCGCTTAATACTTCCAGTTCCTTTATAAGCACCGTTACCTCTTCACCGCCGTATACTGCGTGAAAATGCGGCGGATTATGTTCATTCCAGTTCATATAAACTTTAATACCTCTGAATATGCTTAATGTCGGCATTGTTATTCCTCCGTTTCTTTTTCTGCTTTCAAGTCAAGTTCCGCGAACGCCGCTAATGTTTCGGCGTTGGGCGTTTCGTCGGGGACAGCCGCGCCCTGCAAATATGATATAACATAAAACAGCCTGCTTTCGGGGATTTTGTCAATAAGATTTTTGGCTAAATCACGGTTACTCATTGTGTGCGCCCTCCTTATACTCATTCTGCTAATCCGCATATTTACCGAGATTATCCCAGTCTATTTCATCTTCGGAAACAAACCCGCTCTTTTCAGCCTCGTCAATCTGTCTGCGTTCGGCGGGAGTAACCTTCGTAAAATCGGGGTCCCACGCAAGGACAAACCTCTTGACCGTTTCAAAGGCAAGCTCCTGCTCCCGTTCGGGGAGCATTTCGTACAATTCAACCATTTGCTGTGTTTTAGGCGACATAAAACAACCTCCTCATTTATAAATATCTCCCCTTGAGCCTATGTCTATAATATACAGTATTTTCAATTCATTTGCTGTCGGCGATTTTCTTTTGCACACCCGCGAGAAATTTCAACGCCGCTTTTGAGTATTTTATTTTCATTCGATGTTTTCCTCCCGTTCCGTTCCGTTTGGAGCGGGCTTATTAGAAATATACTCAGATACTCTATCCATAATAGCAGACCTCAAAAATCCGTTCATAGGTTCTTTGGATATGCTTACAGCCTCTTTAAGTTTTTCATATTCGGATATTTTCAGCTTTACGGATTGATATTTGAAATGTGATCTATCGTGTTTTTTATTTGCAGCCATTTGCGCTTTTGTAACAGTCATTACAACACCTCCATAATAATATTATACCATTATTACGTTTCGGTTACAACGTATAAATTGCACAAAATATACGTTATAACTTTGTGCGGCTTTCCCATTGTAATATCCATACTGCATAGCTTATCTTGGTTTCATCTTGCTTCAACCGTCATTTTGCGCAAGCCTCATAAGCTTGTCGACGGTCAGGTACTCTTCAGAAATCGGCGTGCTGATTTTCTTGTAAAATTCTGCTTTCGCCTTTTCATTTTCAAAGACGAGAAAAAGCGACAATAACGCTGTCCGTAACGCTTGCCTGCGTCTTGACGGGGTCGAATAATAAATTGCTCATTATTAACCACCTTTGCTGCCGAGCGACTTGCGTCGCTGAACGTTTCTGCCGAGCACGCCGCTGCGGGCAAACGCCTTTGCGGAAGTATACGCCGACTTTTTAAACCTTGTGGGTGCGCTTCCGCCGCCCGAAGTTCTTGCGATAGTTTGTTTCGTTGTTTCAGGCATAAATTTTCCTCCTTTCCAAATTAGGTATTTTCTATATCATCGGCTGTCGCCGCTGACACCGTTATATTGATTTGCGGAGCCCGCGTTTCCTGCGGTTGCTCTAAATCTCCCGAAATTTCAAGAATAGCTTTTACCGTGCCGCTGTCTCCGGTGCTTACTCCCTTAAAAAACAGGGAAGCCATAAGCAGCATAATATTTTGTTTGTCTTTGTCCTTAATCCCCATATTTGCAAGAATTTGTTTATGTTCATCTTTAGCGACCTTGCTTTTTAAGATTATTTCCATACATTCCCGAGCTTGCTTTCTTGCGCGTCTTGACTTCTCCGACTTGATACCGCCGTTACGCCCCCGTTCCTTTGCCTCGTCGCTTGATGTCACCGGTTTAAGCTTGGCGGCGGAATTAGGATTGTTCGGCATTTATTCCTCCCCCTTGAAATTTGACTGTGGCTGTGACGGTTGGATTCGAACCAACGAACAGCAGGGTCAAAGTCTGCTTTCTTAACCTCTTGAATACGTCACAATATAACAAAATCCCGCCGACAAAGCCGGCAGGATTTTCTGCGATATATAATATTTCATAATATAATTTTAAGACCGAAACGGCTTTTTTTCAATTTACAAAATGTATAACTTTTTATGATTATTTTGTGCATTTAGCCAATAATCGGCGATATGTACGAAACACCATATTTATGTTCCATTTCGCGCCGTATTTTTTCTGCATTTCCGCTGCGCATTTTTTCCATTGCCAGCCCAGGCAAAAGCGCATACGAAGCATATCCGTTTCCTCCTTTGAAGCAATGTCCTTTATTTTTTCACGGGCAATGTGCCAGCATTGAGAAATCTGCTTGTTTATGAGCTTAGATTTACAATATAAGTGCACAATAAAAAATAATGACACAATAAACAAAACCATATCAAATACAGCCCATATACTGTGCTTCCAAAATCTTATTTTTTGCTAAAATGTAATATAATTTGGACCTCACAATCTCATCTTAATAAAAAGTTTAAACTTATGTTATTAAAATTATACCCTTATGCTGTTTTCAACAAAACCTTCTCTAATATAATTTTATTGTAAACTATTGATTTTAACAAATAAATGGTGTATAATTATATACGAAAGAAAATATTTACTATGAAAAAAGTTACCGCGGCTTTGTCCGCAGCAGCGTTTATTTTTTTCGGGAAATAAATCGCGGAAATTAAAAAATACTTGTGGAATAGAGGACTGCAAATGCTTAAAATGCTTTTCGTCGTGGCGATGTACACGGTTTGTTCGCTTAACGATAAATACGCGGTCAGCAAGGCGAAACTGAACGGTCCGCAGCTTACTTTTTTAATGGCTGCGGGAACTGTTCCGTTCCTCGCGCTGCTGCTGCCTTTTTTCGACAGAACGTTTACGCTTTCGCCGTTTACATTTATTTTTATACTGCTTATCGCCGCCTGCAAATTTTTTGAATTCTCAATGGGCGCGAAAATTTTAATAGAAATGTCCGCCTTTGAATTAAAGGCTTGGCTCGGAATAACCCTGTTTATTTCGTATTTTACGGACATAATTATGTACGGTCAAGGCGTGAGCGTGCTGAAAATACTTTGCATAATTATCACCGCTGTTGGGCTTGCAATGATTGCGAAATCGGGACGAAAAAAAGTAAATTACCCCAAAATAATTATTCCGCTGATAATTTACATCGGCGTAAAATTCGGCTACGGAGTTATTATGAAAGCGGCGGAAAAATACATATCCTCAACGCTTACGCTGTTTTTCGCGCTGATAATTTTAGCGGTTGTTTTAATTCCGTCCGCGAAGCCGATGTCCATTGCCGCGGGCAGTCCCGAAGGGCTCAGGGGCGTTATAACCGTAGTTTTCTGCAAGCTCCCAAACGCCCTCGGATTACTGGGCGAAAATGCCGTTGCGGCGCAAAGTCTTACAAATTATTCATTTATTCAGCCGATGATACTTATTGTGATTTTTATTCTCGATTTGTTCAGAAAAAGCGCCCGTCCCACGGGACTAAACCTTGCGGGAAGTATTCTTTGCGTGCTTGGCGTACTCGGTTTTCAAGCGGCGGGACTGCGATAAAAATTACCGCTCAAAAATTATTCTTGAGCGGTATTTTTACCCCCGTCCAAACCGCCCTGTCCTCCAAAACAGACCCGTCCGCAAAAGTGCCTTTTACAATAATTTCGCTTTCTTTTTCCTCGGCAATTTTTACGTTTTTCCAAATAAACACCGTTGAAAAATCCTCGTCAAGGTCGGCGCGTTTTACCGTTCCCCGAGAAACGCCGTTTATAAATAATTCCGCGCTTTCGGCGTTTGAGTACGCCTTAATTTGCGGCACAACGCTTGCCCGCCGCGCAAAACCCTTTTCCGTGAGGTGCACCATAGGCGTGCCGTTCCAAACCGATTTGTAAAAATAAAATGAATCCTTCGGGACGCGCCTGCGTGTGACAAGTCCCTTGTCGTTCTGACCATTTGTGTCTCCCTCCTGCCTGCCGTCGGAGGCAAAATCAAACATACACCAAATATATTTGCCCCAAAGATATTTCCGCTTTGCAAACTGCGCCCAAATTTTTTCGTGCATTGCCGATTGGTAATTCTGATAGTGACGTTCACCCCAAGGGTCGATGTCCGTCTGCCAGTCGATATTGTCCTTAAATTGGGACACTGCCGCGCCGCCGCCGTACTCCGAAACGCATATGGGGCGGCTTTCTTTTTCTTTGCGGTAAACGTCCAGCCATTCGCCGAATTTCTCCGCGGGACCCGCGTCCTTGTACCAGCCGAAATATCTGTTGTACCCCACAACGTCGGCGGGAAGTTCAAGAAAACGTCCCCAAAACTGCGCGTCCGCAAAGGTTGTAAGCCTTGTTTTATCCTCGTTTTTCGCAAGAGAATTTAATTCCGTATAAAAATCAAAAATTTCGTCCGACATCTGATAAAGCTCGTTGGAAATTCCCCAGACAATTACAGACGGGTGATTGTAATTCTGCCGAATTAATTCGGTAAGCTGCTGTTTTGCGTTGGCTTTAAAACCGTCGGCAATTTTTAATTTCCCGCTTTCGTCGGCGGACATTTTATTGACAATTCCGACTTCCGTCCACACTGTAATTCCCAGCCTGTCGCACAAATCATATTCGTAACCGTCGTGCTGGTAATGCGCCATTCTGACGGCGTTACAGCCCATTTCACGCATCATTTTGCAATCGCGTTCACGCTGTTCGTCCGTCATTGCCCAGCCGTTTTCAAAGCTGTCCTGATGATAATTCACACCCCGCAAATCAAGGTATTTTCCATTTAAAAAGAAACCCTTTTCCGGGTCGATAAAATATGTGCGTACGCCGAAATTCTGCTTATGACTGTCAAGAATTTTTCCCTCTGTTTCAACGGTAATTTCGGCGGTGTACAGATATGGATTTTCCGTACCGTTCCACAAAATCGGATTTTCAATCGGCAGGGTAAATTCCGCCTGAAATTTTTTGTGCGGAATAAAAGTTACCCCGCGTTTTTCGGAGGAAATGATATTTTTATTTTCGTCGAAAATTGTTACGGAAATATCTGCGGAAACCCTTTCACCGCCGTCGTTTGCAAGCATTGCAACAATGTCTGCGTCTGCGTGATTTTCATAAATATTTTTCGGAGTAATGTAAATTCCCGGCGAGCCGAAATCCGTAAGGTCGATATGAATTTTCGGGACGACGATAATTTTTACATCGCGGTAAATCCCGCCCATTTTCGTAAAATCGCCTTGATTTGTTATCGGCGCGATGTAATCGGTGGGAGCGTTGTTCACCTTGACCGCGAAAAGATTTTCCCCGTCAAGCCTTAAAAGTTTGGTAATTTCAAACCTGAAAGCGGAGTAACCGCCCTCGTGAACGCCCGCCGACACGCCGTTCACAAAAAGCTCAGTGACAGTGTTTGCTCCCTCAAATTCGATAAAAACGGACTTCCCGCCGTATTCGCTTTCGGGGAAATAAGAGGTTTTTCTGTAACCGCCCAAATCGCGGTAATAGTTCTCGCCGCCCTCGTCCTTGCCCGACCAACCGTCCGCACCGTCAATGTCGTTCCAGGTGTGTGGCAGGGAAATTTCAGTCCAATCGCTGTCGTCAAAATCAATCGTTTCAACGGCAAGTTCGGAAAGTCCGCCCTTTTGAGTAAGCTTCATAAACCGCCAGCTTGAATTAAAATCCGCCGTAATACGACCGTCAGCGTGGTGCGCCGTAAAATTATTCATATTATCTCTCCATTTTTTATTTAAAATATTTTGTGGAAATAAATCAATAAAAATAATCGAAAATAAGCCGCGGTAAACGGCTTATTTTCGCGTGTAAAACGCTTATTATTTATAAATATCGGGCAGCTCGTCAAGCGTAATAACGTACTTATCGTTATAAATCGCTTTTAAATCTTTGGCATCGTTATTGTCCGTAATAAACGAAGTATGCCAAGTCATAAACCACACCCATTTTGCCTCACCGTCATTAAGCTGTTTGACGGTGGGAATACGTCCGCATTCGTGGAAACATACGGGCATTTTACCGTCGGCAATATTCTCGGTTTTTTTGTAAAGAGCGGCGTTCGCTCCGTCGGAATATGAATCCGCGCCCACAATATCAACGTACTTGTCCCCGGGATACCATTTGTCATAATCCCTGCCGTTTCCCGAATAGCCCAGCACCCAGATGAGATTGTCCAGCTCCCAGTAATTTGTATAGCGGTCGTACATTATCTGCCAAAGCTTCACAAAATTTTCGGAACCGCCCTTGCCCCACCAGAACCACGCGCCGTCAAATTCGTGGAAAGGTCTCCAAAGTACGGGTATGCCCTTTTCTTTAAGCTCCTTCAAAGCCTTTGCGCCCTTGTCAATTCCCTCGATAAGCGCCTTATATTCGGCTGTACCCTTTGTGAGAGCCTTGTTCCAGTCCTTTATTTCGGTTTTCATGCACTCGTCCCAGCTGCCGCTGAAATTGCTGCCGCAATGCCAGCATATTGTGACAATGCCGCCTTTTTTGAACCATTCCTCCGCCCGTCTGTTCACGCCCTTGAAATCGTCGTTCATATAGTCAAGACCGCGAATATCAGTACCATATACAGCGCCCCGAGGGGTACCCAAATCATCAGATACTTTTCAGCGCGGGGGATAAAGGGTTTCTCAAATATGACGGCGTTACCGTCACCCTTGCCGAGAATTTTTATTTTTTCCTCCCTGCAAATTACCCCCATGAGTACTGTCCGCTCGGGGAAAAATGGGACGTGCGGTGGGTCGCTTTCGACGGCTATGCCTGCGCCGACGTGCTGAAAAAATTCAATATGACAAAGCCAATTGCGCTGAAACTGGAAAAATCGGATTTAATGCAGTCCATATACAATAAAATGTTTATCGCGCAAAAAACCGACAAGGTTTACGGCGATTATAAATGTTCGGGGTTGGTTTATGAGTATCTGCTTGAATTTCACAGGCTGGTGATAGATAAAAATATGTCCGGCGGAAAAGACCGCAGCAGTATTCTTATGCCCGTTCTGACTTATATTGACGATAATTTCCGCCGTGATTTTCCGATGTCGGAGCTTCCCGGGTTTCGGGCGTTACCCCGCAGCACCTTTGCAGAATTTTCAAGGAGACAATGAATATGCGTCCCACCGAACACCTCGCGAAACACAGGCTTGAAGAAACCAAAAACCCTCTGTCGGAAACAAATATGTCCGTTTCTAAAACGGCAGTTGCCTCGGGATTTGCAAACGCTGGATATTTCAGCGCGGTTTTCAAAAAATATGAGGGCGTTACGCCTTTGGAATATAAAAAAGAACGGGGACACTGTGATTTTAAAAGGGTTGTATGACAATTACGCAAACGCAAGTATGCCTTTTATTAATGCGCACTCTTAAACCATTCCGCAACCAGCCTTCCCTGCTCGCTCAGCTCCTCCGCAGTCCAGCCGCTCAGCTTATTGCAGCTGCGGGAAATTATACTGCACGTCTGTCCGGTATTCGATAAATTCCAGCAGATATAGCTTGCGCCGTATTTATCTATGATTTTTTTCCATTTTGCGGACTGCTCACGGTCAACCTTTCCGCCGCCGGACGCGTCGCAAGTGCCGAACTCGCTTATGAAAACGGGCAGACCGCCCTCGGCGCAGACCGACATTCTCTCCCGCAGGCGGTCGGTATGGGTCGCAGCGTAAAAATGCAGGGTGTACATTATATTTTCATAATTTAACGGTGCGGCGGCGGCTTTGTCAATTCCTTGGCTCCAGTCGGGAGTTCCCACGATAATCACGCCGTTGCTGTTCGCCCTTATTATTGGAATAATTTCGTCCGCGTAGGCTGCGATATCCTCCCAGGGCGCGGAATTAGGCTCGTTGCATATTTCGTATATCACGTTTCCGCAGCCCGCGAAAAGCCTTGACATTTCCTCAAAAAATGCGGCGGCATCGTCCTTGTACACCAGCGGATTTTTCTCCCTAAGGACGTGCCAGTCGACAATGACGTACATACCAAGCTCTGTTGCGTATTCAACGCCGTTTTTAACAAGCCTTTTCAGCTTTTCCCTGTCGCCGTCGGTGCAGTAACCGCCGCTTTCGTGGGTGTACATGGCAAGGCGCACGCAGTTGTTGTTCCAGCTGTCCCGCAGGAATTTAAACGTTTCAAAATTGATGTAATCGGGCCGCCAAGCTATGCCGTGGGTAGACATTCCCCGAAGCTGCACTTTCTCCCCGTTTTTATCGACGAGATACGCGCCCTCAACGGCTAACTCCCCGTGAACGGCAAAGGGAGTATTCTCCGCAATTTTATCCATACCGCACCGCCTTATTTCCCGTAGGGACTGTCAAATTCTCTTTCCGCCTTTGCAACCGCCTCTTCGAGGGTAAGTCCCGTAAAATGGGGGGCGTTAAGGTAACGTCCCGACTTTTTGTCGTCAACAAACGCGCCCACGGCAATTCCGGGATCGCGCTTTCGGGGGCATTGGGAGCGTGAGGTCCGCCTAAATCAGTTCTGCACCAGCCCGGATCTGTGAGGTTTATCATAACGTCCGTACCCTCGACCTTTGAGCCTAAGTCGATTGTGATTTTGTCAAGGGCGGCTTTGCTCGCGGAGTACCCCGCCTGCTCGGGTTCAAGGCGTATACCGCTGGTGGTGTTCACAATTCTGCCGAAGCCCCGCTCGATCATTTTTGGCATAAAATGGTAGCATATCATCGCAGGGGCGATTGTGTTTATCTTAAAACTTTCGGTGTAGTCCGAAACGGGGGTCTTGTAATAATCTGTACGGTAGGCAATTTGCATACCCGCGTTGTTCAGCACAATATCAACATCCATACCCATACCGTCGATTTCGTCAAGCATAGCCTGAACGCCGTCCAAATCGGACAATTCAGCCTGAACTGCGCAAGCCTCGACGCCCATAGCCTTGACCTCCGCAAGAAGCCTTTCGCAGTGCGCTTTATCCCTGCTGTGGAGTATGAGATTACAGCCCTGTTCCGCCATAAATTTCGCCGTAAGATTTCCGATACCTCTCGCCGCGCCCGTGATGAGCGCCCATTTTCCTTTTACGTTTACCATTTTAAAATCTCCTTTTTTGCGTTTTCAAGTGCGGCAATTACCTTGTCGCACCAATTGTCAAATTCTTCATCTTCTGCTTGACATTCCTTGTGCAGAAGCACATAATCCAGCGTGTTTTTTATTCCCTCCGCAAAGCTGATTTTCGGCTGAAAATAGGGCACGGCTCTTTTCAGCTTGCTGTTGTCGAAAACAACCGAATTAGCCTTGTCGCCGATAAGACTTCCCGTAAAATCATAGTCGCTCACCGCCGCGAGAAATTCCGACGGTACATAGTACGGCTTTAGCTCCACGCCCAGGCAGTCCGCAATCGTGCGGTAAATTTGATTCCAAGTAAGGGTTTCGTCCGAGGTGATCTGAAACGTCTCGCCAATGGCGTGGGGATTTCCCAAAAGTCCGGTGAAACCCTCGGCAAAATCTCTGCTGTCGGTCATTGTCCAAAGGGACGTTCCATCGCCGTGAATTATAACGGGCTTGCCATCAAGCATACGCTTTATGACCTGCCAGCTGCCGTTTCTGCCGTGAACCCCAAGCGGCACGGAAGTCTCGCAGTAGGTGTGGCTGGGTCTGACTATCGTGACGGGGAAACCCTCGTCTCTGTAAAGTTTCATAAGGTATTCCTCGCACTGTATTTTGTTGCGCGAATATTCCCAGTAAGGGTTGGCAAGGGAAGTCCCCTCGGTTATGACGTAATCGGCAGGCGGCTTGTTGTACGCGGAGGCGGAGCTGATATAAACGAACTGCTTTGTACGTCCGCCGAAAAGACGGAAATCCCGTTCAAGCTGAGGTTTAACGAAACCGATAAAATCGCATACCGCGTCGAATGTCATTCCGTTCAGCTTTTCCGAAACGGCTTTTTCGTCGTTTATGTCCGCCGCGATAAATTTTATGTGGGACTGCAATTTGTCGTTGGCGTTTCCTCGGTTGAGCAGATAAAGCTCGTGGCCGCTGTCCGCAAGCCTGCGCGAAATAGCGGTGCTTATCGTTCCCGTTCCGCCTATTATCAGTATTTTCATTTTGGCAAATTCCTTTCATAATTTTATTTTTATATCCAAATTAATTTTGCTGCGGAATATTAAAATTGCAAAGACCTCAGCTTGTAAAATTCCCCCCGCTTTTCCATAAGCTCGTCGTATGTGCCGTATTCAAGCATGCCGCCGTCGCCGATAACCGCGATTTTGTCCGCGTTTCTTATGGTTGAAAGACGGTGCGCGACGATAAGCGTCGTTCTGTCCTTGACAAGCCTTTCTATGCTGTCCTGGATTTTCTTTTCGGAAACCGTGTCAAGAGCCGACGTCGCCTCGTCGAGAATGAGAATTTTCGGGTCTCTCACAAACGCCCTCGCTATGGAAACTCTCTGCCGCTGACCGCCGGAAAGGTTTGAACCGTGCTCGGTAATTTTTGTGTCAAGTCCGTCGGGCAGCGAGTCGACAAGCTCCCGCAGATTGGCGGCGTTTATGACTTCGTTTAAAAATTCGTCGCTGATATTTTCCGAACCGTAGGTTATGTTTTCTCTTATCGTCCCCGTAAACAGAATCGGCGTTTGGGGCACTACCGAAATATGCCTGCGGTAGCTTTGCAGATCAATATCGTTCAGATTTTTTCCGTCGATAAGCACCTGCCCCGAATTGGGGCGCAGAAAGCCTATCACAAGATTTATCAGCGTGGTTTTTCCCGCACCCGAAGCGCCAACAAATGCGACCGTCTCGCCCTTTTTTACCGAAAAACTCAAATCGTTTATTACGGGAAATTCAGCGTCTTTAAAACGGAAATTTACGTTTTTGAACTCGATTTTTCCCTCTACTTTTTTGATTTTCTTTTTGTTTCCCGTATCCTCAACGTCTGCGCTTAAAAGAATGTCCCCCACTGAATTTACCGATTCAAGTCCCTTTGAAATTATCGGTATGAGCGTGACTATGCCGCTGACCTGATTTACGATAGTGCCGAAATATGTCTGGTACATTACAACGTCGCCGGGAAGTATTTTGCCCTGCACCGCAAGCCAGCCCGTAAAGCCGAGGCAAATTACCTGAAAAATCTGAAACGAAGCCCAGCTTACCGAGCCGAAAAAGGATTGTATCATATCCAGCTTAAAGCCGTGTTCCGCAACATTTTTAAGCTGAGAACCCAGCTTTTTCGTTTCGGTTTCCTCAAGGGCGTGAGCGCGGGTAACGGGGATAAGTTCCACCATTTCCATTACCTTGACGGAGGTTTCCTCCATTTCGCGGCGGAAATTTCTGTTGCGGGTATTTATTTTTTCCTTGAAAGCGTTTCTTATAACGACCGCCACGGGTATCGACGCGGCAAAGAAAAGAAACACAGTAAATGACGAATTAAGCACCACCGTAAGGGACACCGCCACGTTAAGTATAATGCTAAGCACCGAAATAAATATCTGCGCCGAAAGGTTTTCTATCTGCTCCACGTCGCGCATTATTTTCGACTGCAATCTTCCCGACTGCATTTCGTTGTGGTAGGTTATCGAGAGCTGCTGCAGCTTGCGTATCATCGAGCTGCGCAGACCGCATTCAACGTTCCGCACCACCTTTGCGTAAAAATATGTATGCAGGTAATTTGTCAGCAAATTCTGAAGCACCAGGAGTATTATTACCGAAACGTTTATTATAATAGTCCGCAGGGCGTTTTCACCGGCGGAAACCGCCGCGTTTATGATATTCGCCGTGACTATTGGCAGCGCCCACACGGGTGTGTGCTTCACCGCAAACATCAGCACCGACAGAAACAGCTTGAAATACTGCCCCTTGTAAAGTCCTATAAGTATTTTAAGGCTGTGGTTTTCGTTCCTGCGGAAGCTTTCGAGGAGTACGTCCTCGTCAATATCGGCGTTTTTGGTAAGCTTTTCCGCAAAAATATGCTCTTTTTGTTCTTTTGGCTTTTTCATATTTTTCTCCGAAATTGTGAAATTTACAATTAAGTATAGCATTTTATTCCGAAATGTGCTATAATATTTATACAGAAAAAATTGTAAAAATCTATTTCCGAGGTGATATTATGAGCGGACTTTTTGAAAAAAGCGACGCGCTGAACACTCCCATAGAGTGCTTTGTTTTCGACGCGAAAAATGAAAAATTCCCGGTAAAGCCCCACTGGCATTATTTCGCGGAATTTATCCATATGCTTGACGGCTGCGCGGAAATGCGCTGCGGCGACGTTTCCTACACCCTTAATAAGGGGGAAACGATAATTTTTCACCCCTCCGCGGTACATTCAATATATTCCGCGGACGGAAATTTTCCCAGATACGCCGTGCTGAAATTTGATATAAACAGGTTCAATCTTACCCCCGCGTACGCCCCGAAGCTGAGCGGTATTTTTCAGTACGCCGAAAAAATCGGAATGAAAATTCTCTTTGACAAAAAAGAATCCGAAAGGCTTGAATGTGAAAGAATATGGACGACGTGCCTGTCGGAATTTACCGGTTACAAATACGGCAGGGACCTTGTTTTGCAGTCAAATATATATGAGCTGCTTATGAATATCGTTCGCCTGTGGCTTGACAGCGGAATGGTAATTGACAGCCGAAATATTCCCAAAACGGAGGACTGCGCCATTGAAAATATAACGGAATATATCGACGATTTTTTGTCGGAAAATCTGCGTGTTGCGGATATTGCGGAACAGTGCGGACTAAGCTACTCCTGCTTTGCGAAAAAATTCCGTGAGCAGTACGGCATGAGCTGCAAGCAGTACATAGAACGAATGAGACTTTACAAAGCGGAGGAATTTCTCCTTTTCACCGATTTCGACCTTAATTATATCAGTCAGGAAACGGGTTTTTCCGATTGCAGTCATTTTATAAAAAGTTTTAAGAAATATAAAGGGGTTACTCCCAAGCGGTTTAGGGCGGAAAGGCGGCAGCTTTGACGAAATACGTTTTTACAATTTCCGTAAACCGCGTATAAAACCGTTTCGCTGCGTTTGCTGCGTTTGCTCACGGGGCAGCCGTTTAAATCACATATTTCAGTAAATCTCAAACAATCACCTCAATCATTATATCAAATGTGAAAAATATGAATCATTTTTGCATACTTTTTGCGACTTTTTTGATGTCATTTAATACGCATTTTTGCAGCACAGCACTCACCGCAAGCCGCTGAATCATTTTTGCAGCATTTTTGTGTACTTTTTTACACATTTTCCGAATTTAGGATATAACACGGTTTTGATGATATCACTAAAATAAGCATGATCTATCCACTACTAAATAATTAGTTTTGACTATGCTTATATTGTACCAAAATGAAATTAACAAGAGAACAATTTGAGCGGATAGAGCATTTAATGACGATACTGCGGAAGAAGCCAACAATATCAAATTATGATTTTTTATGCGGGTTACTGTACATAATCGAAAACAGCTGCAATTGGAGGGCATTGCAGGAAGAAAATATTATTGAAATACGCACCGAAATTATTTGCATAGACAGCACAAGCATTTATGATTTTTGATGCGGGTTTTATGTGAACAGGCTCTACTAAAAAATGTGCTTGCGCCGACGCTTCACGAGGGCGACATAGTTGTTATGGACAATATGCGTACACATCATTTAAAAGCTGTTAAACAGGCAATTGAGGAACTGAAAATCAATGTTATTTTTTGCCGCCGTACAGTCCCGATTTTAACCCTATTGAGAAGATGTGGTCTAAAATAAAAGCTATTCTCCGCAAACTGAAAGCAAGAACGGTTTCGGATTTGTCTGCTGCGATTTCTGCGGCTTTTAAACTTGTTTCCTCTCGCGATTGCTTGGGCTGGTTTTATTCTTGCTTTCTGAGGCGATAATTAGGAGGATTGCTATAATGTCAAGAGAAAAAAATCACATTTTTTTAACTTGAAATAAATTACCCGAAAAGAGCGTATCTTTTGGGTATTACATTTTTGTAATATTTATTGACAAAATTTTATTTTATGCTATAATGTTTGATAGGCGAATTAGTATAAACGGAGGTATTTTATGTTATCTTCAGTCCCCCAGTGTATGATACGTTAGAATAGTCTCAACCCATTATGTACAAAAGATTTGAGGGAATTTGATTTTGTAAAATGACAGTTAAAACATAAGCAAAATCATTCAACATATAACACATTTCCAAAGGTCTTGCAAAATCTGACAAAAAGGTGTAAAATGATAATGCAAACGCATAAATCATATACACATTGTCAGGAGGTAAAAACCAATGGAAATTCACACAGTAACAAGGGACGGAGAGAGTTTAGTCATTTTGCTCGATGACTTGATGAAACCCGTCAAACCCGTAAACGATTTTCTTCGTTTTCAGTACGGCAAGGACAGGGCTTTAAATACCCTCATTGCCAACGCTTCGGATTTAAAAGCGTTTTGGTGCTTTTTGTCGGAGAAAAGTCTGAATTATGATGAAGTCACGCCCAATATGATTTTGGATTTTGTGGACTTTCTCCGCAGAGGCGATGATTCCGAAAAAATCATTGCTCTGCACAAGGAAAGCGCAAGAACCAACACCACAATCAACCGCATACTCAGCACGGTGCATAGCTTTTATCAGTATCAAGCGTATATGAGCGACATTGAAAATCCTATTCTTATGGAGAACGTAAAACGTCCGTTCAATATGTTCAAAAGCATTCTGCACCACGCCAAACGTGACAATATGACGAAACAGTCCATTTTTAAGGTTAAAGAAAGTCCTCGGCAGTTCAAACTTGTTACAGATGATGAAATGTCGGTGGTTCTTAATGCTCTTGATAAACAGCGGGATAGGCTTCTGTACAAACTTTTGTACCTCACAGGTGCGCGTATACAAGAGGCACTCGACCTTGAAATTGAAAGTATACCGATACCAGATATGTCACAGCCGATTGCCGTTTTTCAGGGAATTAAGTCAAAGGGCAAGTACAGAGATTTGTATGTCCCGATGTCGCTTGTAAAAGAGCTGGACGACTTCGTGATGAACGAAAGACAGTCCTTCGGTGAAGTCTGCGAATATATTTTTGTGGATGAAAACAAGCATAATAAGGGCAAGCAGCTTACCTATTCCGCAGCGTACAAAAAGCTGTTAAGAGTCCGCAACGAAACAGGAATATATTTCAATTTCCACGATTTGCGGCACACATTTTGCAGCAATTTAGCGGCAAGCGGACTTGACAGCAGCGTGATAAAAATAATTATGGGTCACGAACATCTTTCGACCACTCAAAAATATACCCACCTCTCAGACGCGTTTATCGAGGAAAGTCTTGAACGGTACTGGGATAAGAGTGTTATGATTGGAGGTGTCGGAGTATGACCTTCAACTATCCGCAGGGCGATGATTGGTATTTGGAAGATAAAGACCCGCAGTCACAGAATTATGGAAGAAAATTTCACTTTGATTTTTCCGAACTTAACGGAGAGGAGATAAAAGATGCAGTAAAGTCCTATGTTTGGGGTAATTATGTTACTCAAAATATGACGGTTAATGGAATCCATAAATGTTTTACACAATTCAAATGCTTTAATCGTTATGCAATAAAATTTAAGATAACAACATTGAAAGATTTAACAAATACACAAATATGTTTGTTTATGTCATATCTTAACACTGTTGTTTCAGAAATGACAGATAAAAAATTATCATATGGGACAAGGAAAATATCTTTAGATTCTGTTAAAAGTATAATTCATTGGTGTCAAATTCATAAACCCGAAGACGTACCCGATAGTGAAATTTTTACGGGTAATGAATATTCTGGTGTAAATCGAAAACTTAAAATTGATTTTATTCCAAATGAAGTTTTGAAACAAATAAATGAGGCACTTAAAACAGAAGAAAATCCGTATCTAAAATACGGAATAATAATTCTCGAATCTACGGGTATGCGTATTGGAGATTTGCTGAATTTAGAAAAAGATTGTATTCAGCCGCACCTAATCAGCGGATATACGATTTTTGGGTTTGACCATAAAAACAGGAAATTTCATAAACCTATGCCTGTTCGCTATGAGTGTGTTGAAGCTGTTCAAAAACTTTTGGAGAGTACAGAACAATTACGGTTTGAATGTGATGAACGTTTGAAAAATCTATTGTTTGTACATAGAGTTTTACACAGCGAAAAAGTTGGGCAAATAATGCAAGTGCAACATATTACATTCCAAATTTGGTACAAATCATTTATCAAGCGAAATAATGTAACCGATAGTGATGGAAATTTGTATCATTTAACCACACATCAATTCAGAAGAACATTAGGTACAGATATGCTTTCAAAGGGAGTGAATATTAATGTAATTCAGGAGGTTTTAGGACATTCAGACCCTGCAACAACTAAACGCTTTTATGCAGATGTTAAAGATAAGGACAGAGCGGAAGTTTTCGCTCATATCGGCATTATCGGGAACATTAATCAGCTTGAAAAATCTCATTTTAATAACGAAACCGAAAGAGTTTGATTCAATGAAAATAAAGATACTAAAGCCGCTTTATGTGACGAATATTGCACTAAGCCGATAGTAAACGGAGAAATATGCGACAGGCTTTTAAAACGCCAAAAATGCTACACTTGCAGCAGATATATAACTACTCCCGAATATCTTGAATTTCATAAACGTCACCTTGCGGAATTAGAATTTCAGGTTGAACAGGGAGAGATTTACGGTGAGCATTACAAAGAGCATTTTCTTCCGACAATTGAAACGCTGAAAATCATTATTGAAAGATTGGAGGCGTTGAAAAATGGCGGCTGATTATGCTCTTGCGGAAAGTCTTGTTCCGATAACCGATGATGTTGATTACAACAATGTTATGATTGGAAATTCACGGTTTACTGATGATATATGGGATTTAAGACCGTTTATTACCAAAAAGACAACCATTGAAGCTCATAAGTATTTGCGATTTGAGTATATTAAAAATGACGATATGAAATTTACTGTAAAGCAATATGCGTATTACAAGTTAGGAATAGTTAAATCGAGAACTGTAAGAGATTACATAAATAGCAGCTTTCCTAATTTTATTGAATACTGTTTATTGAATAAAATTAATAATTTTTCTAATATTACTCAAAATGACTTTTTAGAGTTTAATATATGGCTTAAAGATGTTAAAAAATTATCATCAAGTGCAGGATATGCGTGTTCTTATGTTGTTGAAGATTTGGTAAAAACAGGACAAATAAAGGGTTGGAATGTTCCTCAAAACAATATTTTCAGAGGGATAACATCAAGTCAACTATGGAACAGAAGAAGTGAATTGAAAAAAAATAGAGCAAAACCAATTCCCGAAGATGTTTTTAATAAAATTCTTTATCACGCTATTAATGATGAAAAAGATATTTTGACAAAAGCGGGGATAATTATTCAAAGCCAAACTGGATTGCGAATAAATGAGGTTTTGTCAATGCGGGAAGGGTGTGTGAAAAGAAATGCGGACGGTTTTGAATATATGGAGGTTGAGCTTAGCAAGACCGAAAAGGGAGAACCGATTATTCATAAGGTTTTTATCAATGAACTTGTAAGTGATGCTGTTGTGGAGTTAAGCGAATATACCAAAGATTTGCGTAAAGGAAGCGGTTTAAAAGAGTTATTTCTCTGCAAAAATCATTCAAAATGCAATGCTATTGTCGTTTGTAAAATTGAACATTGGACATCTTGTCGATTACCTAAATTTATCAAACGCTGGGATATTCGCGACAATAAAGGTAATCTTTATCCGTTGAAATCTCATCAATTTCGGGCAACCTTTGTCAGAGAATTGGTGAAACAAAACGTGCCTATCGCTATGATAATGAAACAGTTTTCTCACGTTTCTATTGAGATGACAGCGCATTATCTGTCCTTGAAAAGCGAGGAAGTCAGGAATATTTATGCCGATATGGTTTTAAGTCCCGACTCCAAAATTGCAGGGCTTAGGGCGAAAGAAATTAAAGGTAAACTTAATTCTCTTTTCAACGGCAAAACAGAGGAACAAATTGCCGATGTAATTGAGGATTTGGCGCAGACTATGAGTTTTAACCCTTTGCCTACTAGCGTGTGTCTTTACGATTTTCGCAGAGGTAATTGTACCGATGGTGACGGATGTTTCTTTTACAACTGTCCCAATTACATTACTGAGGCAAAATTTTACCCGATACTTAAATCCGAGCTTGACCTTATGGAGCAGGAAATGGAACGCTTGAAATTTCTCGGTAGGGAGCGTGAATGGCAGAAACAATTTATTAAGCACAAGTATTTAAAACCGCTTGTGGAAAGTCTGGAGGTGCAGAAAGATGAAACGTAAAGTGCCCGAATCGCAATTGGCGGGGCTCAAAGCCTAAGGAGAGAAAAGCCGTGCGGAGAATACCGCAAAGGCTAATGAAGCCATAGACAGGCTCTACAGGCGTAAAAAGGAAATCAATTTCAAGTCAGTGGAGATTGAAAGCGGGGTAAGCCGTTCCACACTGTACGCTATTCCCGCTGTTAGGGAGCGTATTTTAAAGCTAAGAACAGGCTGTCGCTCGTCTCCAAACAAAGATTTTACGGTCATTAAAAGGGACGTTAAGGCTGAATATGAGGCTCAAATCGCTAAATACCGAGCCGAAAATGCGCAGCTTAAAAAGGATAAGGAGAACCTTGTCGCCCAGCTCGTAGAGCTTGAAGAACTTCGTGCAGAGGTTAAACGGCTGCGAGAACGGCTTATTCAGATTAACAAGACGTAATATTGTACAGTTTTAATTATGCTCTTTTGTGCATAACAGAGATTTTTAAGAAGGAGGAACGTTCCGCACACACAAAAGTGTATTATGCGTTGATAATGCTGTTATTTAGGCATTTCAACGTGTAATACAGTGCGGTGACTGAATATAATTTATGAAAAATAATACAAAAGAAGAAGTGTACGACCCATACAATGAAAGAAATTTTAATGAAGAAACTTTTGAAAATCCCTCTGATTTACCAAAAACAAAACCGAAAATAAGTTGGGGCAAAATTTTTTTCGGAGCTTTTTCAATAGCAATGCTGTTTCTGCCGTCGCATTATCTTATTACCGCTTTATCGCTGAACGCGTTTGTATTGGTGTTTCCTGCTATTATTTTATGCGCAGTTATGTCATTTTTTGCGGAGTTGAGTGAAACCGTCGGACAGGCGGTTTTGAATTGGGTTATATCGCTGCCGATGACTTTTATTTGCTGGATATATCTTGTAAAAGTCCGTTTCAGTATTAGATTATTGAATTGGACAGTTCGTGATTACGGCGAGCCTTACGCGGGTGACTCAATGTTTTTTATGTTTATACTGTTAATTCATCTTGCGGCGGTCGGCTGCGCACTGGGTACAGGCTTGGTTATGAGCGGAACAAGCAAGCGTGCCAAATCCGAAAAAAATATAAGAGCGGTATCAACTGTTAAAAAAGTTTGCGGAGCGGCGGCTGTAATTATTGCTGCGGCGGTGCTTTTGCTTGATATGGCAATGCCTGCGTACAGACCTGTTTACGGATAAAGAATTACCCGAAAAGAACATTATCTTTTCGGGTAATTTTCTATTAATCAACTTTATATTTTAGCCGCAATAATATCTCCCATTTCGGAGCAGGAAACGCATTTCAGTCCCGCGCCGTCGGACATTATGTCGGAAGTGCGGTAACCCTCTTCAAGGGCGGCATTTACCGCGTTTTCAACAGCGTCAGCCTCGGCAGCCATATCGAACGAGTAGCGGAACATCATCGCCGCCGAAAGTATCGTTGCGATAGGGTTAGCCTTGTTCTGTCCCGCAATGTCGGGGGCAGAGCCGTGGATAGGCTCGTACAGACCGAGAGATGTCTCGCCCAGAGAAGCGGAGGGTATCATTCCCAGCGAGCCTGTTATCATAGACGCCTCGTCGGAAAGAATATCGCCGAAAAGATTTTCGGTAACAAGAACGTCGAACTGTCCGGGATTTCTCACAAGCTGCATAGCGCAGTTGTCAACAAGAATGTCGTTAAACTCAACCTCGGGGTACTCGGCGGCAACCTTGTGGGAAATCTCCCGCCACAAACGCGATGAATCAAGCACGTTAGCCTTGTCCACGGAATGAACCTTGCCGCGGCGTTTTTTCGCCATATCGAAAGCCACGCGGCAAATTCTCTCCACCTCGTAGTCGGCGTACGCCATTGAATCGCTGGCGTGCTTAACGCCCTTTTCGTCGGTGTAGGTTTTCCTCTCGCCGAAGTACGCGCCGCCGATAAGCTCGCGGACGATAACAAGGTCAAGTCCCGAATCGGTGATTTCCTTTTTCAAGGGGCAAGCCGAGGCAAGGGGAGCAAGCAGCTTTGCGGGACGGATATTGGCGAACAGCTTTAAAGCGCCTCTGATGCCCAGCAAACCCGCTTCGGGACGGAGATTTCCCGGGAGAGTGTCCCATTTCGGACCGCCCACCGCGCCGAGAAGAACGCTGTCCGATTTGAGACAGATGTCGACAGTCTCCTGGGGCAGGGGAACGCCCGTGGCGTCGATAGCGCAGCCGCCCATAAGCACGTCCGTAAAATTAAACGTGTGACCGAATTTCTCGCCCACCTTGTTCATAACCTTAATAGTTTCGTTTACAATTTCGGGACCTATTCCGTCGCCCTTGATAACCGCAATGTTTTTGTTCATATTAAAAATCCTTTCTGTGTACTTATTTTTCATTTTTGTCATAAATATAAAATGTTATGTCATTAGGCGTATCATCGCCGTAACCGCATATAAGCACGGTTACTGTTTCCGTATCGGGATATTTCGCCGCTATGTAATCAAACCAATCCCCAAAATAAAAATAATAACCGTAAAAATCTGCGGGATAATCCTGCTTTTTGCCGTAATCAAATTCCTTGCCGTTAATGAAAATTTCAGCGTAATAATCATCGGTTTTTATGCAGTTTTCGCCGAAAGCCGCTTCAAGCTCTTCTTTGGTTGAAGAAGCCGTTATGCCGTTATACGCCGAGCATATGCCGGAATATTCGCCGTACGCGTCAAGCTTGTATTCGGAATATGCATAATGCGTGCCGAAATCCGGCATATAACCCGCATAGGTAAGGTCGGTAAGCGCGGCAAATGAAACCATACAGCCTGACGGAGAACTGAAATCGTTTGAAAAAGCGCTGCGCAAATTATTATAGCCCGACAAAAGCGAAGCAGTCCTGCCGTGTATTGTTACGGCAGACGGGTCAGACGGGTCTGCCGCTTCATAATACGGAGAATAAAAATCTATAAGTCCGAAACAATAATAAAAGAAAATAACAACGCAAATCATTGCCGCAATTTTTATTGTTTCATACATTTTATCCATATTATCACCGCCGTTTTTTTCTATTATAACACAAGCGGCGCGTAAAATCAACGGATAATGATATTATTTTGATTATTATCCCGCCCCCTTGAGGGGGCTGTACAAGGTTAATATTCAGAACATTTAACTTTGGGGGTGACACTGCCTGCGGGGACTTACCCGCTATTTTTTCAAGGACTTTAAAAGTCCCCCCGCATTGATAATATCCTTCATAAAATCGGGGAAAGGCTGAGCCTTGTAGGTTTGATTTTTTGTCTTGTTTGTGATAACTCCCGTGTCGAAATCAACCTCGACCTCGTCGCCGTTTTCGATATTTTCGGCAGCCTCGGCGCACTCTAAAATGGGCAGACCGATATTTATGGCGTTGCGGTAGAAAATCCTCGCAAAGGTGGAGGCTATAACGCAGGAAATACCGCTCGCCTTGATAGACAGGGGAGCGTGCTCACGGGACGAGCCGCAGCCGAAATTCTGCACCGCAACCATAATGTCGCCCTCCTTGACATTGCTTACGAAATCCTTGTCGATGTCCTCCATACAGTGCAGGGCAAGCTCCTTGGGGTCGGCGGAGTTAAGGTATCTTGCGGGAATGATAACGTCCGTATCCACGTTGTCGCCGTATTTGTGTACTTTACCGAATGCTTTCATAATTATTATTTGACCATTTTCCCGACAGGGAAAATGTGTCCTCCTTTCTAACGATGTTTTGTGGTTTGCGAAGCAAATTTCGGACGAAGTCCGAAAAGCAAAACTCGAAGCTTGAAAATCGCAGATTTTCAAGCAATCTCCTTGCTCCTCTTAGAGAACCTCGTCTACGCCGCTTATTTTGCCCGTTATCGCCGAAGCTGCGGCAACTGCGGGAGAGGCAAGGTATACCTCGGACTCGGGGTGACCCATACGTCCCACAAAGTTTCTGTTTGTGGTGGCAACGGCTCTCTCGCCTTTGGCAAGAATACCCATATGTCCGCCCAGACAGGGACCGCAGGTAGGCGTTGAAACAGCGCAGCCCGCGTTGATGAAAATTTCAAGCAGACCCTTTTTCATAGCTTCGAGGTAGATTTTCTGCGTGGCGGGGATAACTATGCACCGCACGCCCTCGTGTACCTTTTTGCCCTTGATAATTTCGGCAGCTGTTTCCAAATCTTCCATTCTGCCGTTTGTGCAGGAACCGATAACAACCTGGTCGATTTTGACGTCACCCACCTCGTCGATAGTTTTGGTATTTTCGGGCAGGTGCGGGAACGCAACGGTAGGCTTAATTGACGAAAGGTCAATATCGTACACCGCGTCGTAGGGAGCGTCGGGGTCGGCTTCGTAAACGGTGTACTCGCGGTTCACCTTGTCAGCCTGATACGCCTTTGTGATCTCGTCAACGGCGAAAATACCGTTCTTTGCTCCCGCCTCGATAGCCATATTAGCCATGGAAAGACGGTCGTCCATAGAGAGGTTTTTCAGTCCCTCGCCCGAAAATTCCATAGACTTGTAAAGTGCGCCGTCAACGCCTATCATACCTATGATGTGGAGGATAACGTCCTTGCCCATAACGTATTTGTTAAGTTTGCCCGTAAGGTTGAATTTTATCGCGGAGGGGACTTTGAACCAAGCCTCGCCCGTAGCCATACCCGCCGCCATATCGGTAGAGCCCACGCCCGTGGAAAAAGCACCCAGCGCGCCGTAGGTGCAGGTGTGGCTGTCCGCGCCGATAACGCATTCGCCGCTTGCAACAAGTCCCTTTTCGGGGAGCAGGGCGTGTTCAATGCCCATATCGCCAACATCGAAGTAGTTTTTGATTTTCATTTTACCCGCAAAATCGCGGCACTGCTTGGTGTGGGCGGCGGACTTGATGTCCTTGTTGGGGGTAAAGTGATCCATTACCATAGAAATTTTTTCGGTGTTGAAAACTCCCGAAAAGCCTGCTTTTTCAAACTCGTTGATAGCCACTGGGGTGGTAACGTCGTTGCCGAGAACCATATCCAGCTTACATTTGATGAGCTGTCCCGCTTCTACCTTGTCAAGACCCGCGTGGGCGGCAAGTATCTTCTGCGTCATTGTCATTGCCATAGCAAAAATCATTCCTTTCAAAAAAATAATAACTTTATACTTGAATTATACCACAAAATATGATATAATTCAAATACATAATATGAATAACGGATATAATTTTAATTTATGGCAAGTATTTTCGAGAAATTTAACTTGAGGTGATACTGTGGAAAATTTACATTTGGTAATTCCCGACGAGTCCCACGAGAAAGCCTATACAGAAATGATAAGCCGCTGGGAAGAAATCGAAACGAATATAAACCCGTCGCTGCTTGGCAGATACAGCGATAATAAAAAGCGTAACCTTACCTATGCCGAATGGCTTGCCTGCTGCGAGGACGACCGCACAACAGGCAGTATGCTGTCAACAGGCGTTCCCTGCACGCTTTATTTTCTGATGAACGGTTCGGGGGAGATACTTGGCGGTATTGAGATAAATCATGCCAATACACACCGAGGTCATCTCCACGCGGGGATTGCCCCTTGGAACAGAAGCAACGGTTACGGCAAAATCATGCTGGAACTTGCTTTGGAAAAGTGTCGGGAAATGGGCTTCGATAAGGTTGAGATATGTACTCACAAAGACAATATCGGAGCAATAAAAACCATTCTCAAAAACGGCGGCGTACTGACGGAGGAATTTTCCGAAAACGCCGTTTTGAATAACCGTTATGCCATAGAATTATAATTTTAAGGAGCGATTTTATGATTTCCGAAAGCAACCTTAACCGCTACCGACTGTTCTGCGCCGTTGCGGAGTGCGAAAGCATTTCCCGCGCCGCAGAGCTTAACTACATCAGCCAGCCCGCAATCAGCAAGTCCATTACCAAATTGGAGGAAAGCCTCGGTACTCAGCTTTTCGTCCGCAACCACAGGGGAGTGACCCTTACCGACGAGGGCAAAATTATGTACGAACAGCTTAAAACCGCTTTCGACATAATCCACGCGGGGGAGGACAGGCTTCGTCGCATAAACGAGTTGGGCATCGGCAGGCTTCGGCTCGGGGCGAGCGCGATATTGTGCAAGCATATGCTTTTGCCCTACCTCAAAGGCTTTATCGGGGAAAACCCTCACGTCAAAATCACCGTGGACTGCCAGTCCTCGTCAAAGCTGATAAAACAGCTTGCGGACGGCAGGATAGACATTGCCCTTACCGTCAAGCCCGAAAATCTTTCCGACATCGGCTTTTACTCTCTCGGGGAGATCGAGGACGTTTTTGTGGCGACCCGTTCCTATATCGACAACCTGCAAATCCGCGAGGAAGCCGCCGTTTTTGAAAAAGCCAACATTATGCTTCTTGACGGTGCGAACGCCTCCCGTATGCACGTTGACCGCTATTTCGCCGAGAACGGCATTGTCCCCGAGCATATTTTGGAAGTCAGCGGAATGGATATGCTTATCGAGTTTGTCAAAACGGGCATAGGGGTTGCCTGCGTGATAAAACGCTTTGTGGAGCGGGAACTTGAAGAGGGTACTCTTATAGAAATACCCTTGACAGTACCCATAAACAAAAGGGAAGTGGGCTTTGCGTACCTGAAAAACGCAAAACCCACCTCGGCAATGGAGCGGTTTAAGAATTTTTACGAGAACTATCCTTCATAAGCTTGTACTCGAGACTGTCGGTAAGGGCGGTTACCGAGGCGTTTATTATGTCGGTGGACGCGCCGACAGTCGTCCAGATGTCCTTGCCGTCGGTGCTTTCTATAAGTACCCTTACGTTTGCGGCGGTTGCCGCGCTTCCGTCAACCACACGCACCTTGAAGTCGATAAGGTGAATGTCCGCGATTGAGGGGTAGAACACCGTCAAAGCCTGTCTGAGAGCCTTGTCTATGGCGTTTACGGGACCGTCCCCCTCGTCGGCGGCGATTTCCGTTTTTCCGTTTACGGCAACCTTTACTATCGCGGATGAGGGATTTTGTGTGCCGCCGCTTTTTTCGCCGATTATTTTAAAGTATTTTATTTCAAAAAAGTTTTCCGTCCTGCCCAAATATTTTTTCACAAGCAGTTCAAAGGACGCGTCCGCCGCCTCGTACTGATAGCCCTTAAATTCCATTTCTTTCAGCAGGTCTATTATTGTTTTCGTTTCGGGACTTTCCTTTGTAAGCTCGGGGGCGATCTCGTTTATTCTGCGAAGTATGGCGGAACGTCCCGCAACCTCGGACAAAAGAATATTCCGCTTGTTTCCCACGGCTTCGGGAGGGATATGCTCGAAGCTGCGGGAATTTTTCTGCACCCCGTCCGCGTGCATGCCGCCCTTGTGGGCGAACGCGCTTTTGCCCACATATGGCATAGTACCCGTCAGCTTCATATTGCAGACTTCGGCAATGCACCGCGCAAGCTGTGTAAGCTGGGCGGTCGACTTTTCGGGAACGCACTCAATACCCATTTTCAGCTGCAAATTGGCGATAACCGTTGAAAGATTGGTATTTCCGCACCGCTCGCCTATGCCCGTGACTGTGCCCTGAACCTGTAAAGCTCCCGCCTTTACGGCTGCTATGGAATTAGCCACCGCGCACCCCGTGTCGTTGTGACAGTGTATGCCTATGGGGATATTCACCGTTTCAACGGCTTTTTTGGTAATTTCGGCAATTTCGTCGGGGAAACAGCCGCCGTTGGTGTCGCACAGCACCGCCGCCGCCGCCCCCGCTTCCTCGGCGGTTTTAAGGGTTTTTAAAGCGTACTCGGGATTTTCTTTGTAGCCGTCGAAAAAGTGCTCCGCGTCAAAGAAAACCTTTTTGCCCTTTGATTTAAGGTACTTGACAGTATCGAAAATCATATTGAGGTTTTCTTCAAGGGTGGTGTTAATTATCTCGGTGGCGTGCATATCCCAGCTTTTGCCGAAAATCGAGACGTACTCAACATTTGTGTCCGCAAGAGCGTTAAGGTTGGCGTCCTCCTCGCAGGAAGTATTTTTCCGCCTTGTAGAGCCGAATGCCACAAGCTTCGAGTGCTTCGGGGGACATTCCGCCGCCCGCTTGAAGAATTCCATATCCTTTGGATTTGAAGCGGGATTTCCCGCCTCGATAAAATCAATGCCGAATTCGTCAAGGGCTTTCATAACGCTGAACTTGTCCTCCACGGAAAAATTCACGTTTTCGCCCTGCGCACCGTCCCGTAAGGTGGAATCGAATATCTGAACCTTTGCCATTGGTACCAATCCTTTCCTTAAATTTTCAGTATGGGTTCCGCAATAGAAGCCCCTGCGGGAACCATTGGCAGAACGTTGATGTCCTTGTCGATAACGCAGTTTATCAGCACAGGCTCGTTAATAGCGACCGCCTTTTCCAGCACGGGGCGAATATCGCTTTTGGTGCGTATCGTCATTGCCGTTATGCCCAAAGCCTTTCCGAGAAGCTCGAAATCCGTGGGTTTTTCGAGAGTGGTCTGCGAAAAATGATTGTTGTAGAAAAGCTTCTGCCACTGTCTCACCATACCCAGCACACCGTTGTTGAACACAAGCTCGATAACCGGCAAACGGTATTTTGCGAGAGTTGTAAGCTCGTTCATATTCATATAGAAGCTTCCGTCTCCCGCGCAGTTTACCACGACCTTATCGGGGTTGCCCACCTTGCAGCCGATAGCCGCCCCCAGACCGTAGCCCATAGTGCCCAATCCTCCCGAAGATGCAAAGCTTCTCGGATTGCGGAAGTCGTAAAATTCAGCCGCCCACATCTGATGCTGACCCACCTCAGTGCTGAGTATCGCTTTTCCTTCCGTTATCTCGTTGAGAACCGTCAGTACGTCCCGGGGCAGCACAGCGTTTTCGTCCTCCGCGGTCTGATACAGCGGGTATTGCTCTTTCCAAGCCGTGACAAGCTTCATCCATTCGGCGTGCTTTCGCGGGATAAGCATTTCGTTCAGCTTTTTCAGCGCAAGCCTTACGTCGCCGTGAACCTTTGCGTCGGCGGCGATATTCTTGTTTATCTCGGCGGGGTCGATGTCGATGTGGAGTATTTTCGCCCCGCCCGCCGCCTTGCGGAAAGTATCGGCGTTGCAGGTCACTCTGTCGGAAAAACGCGAGCCGAGGACAATGAGCAGGTCGCACTCCGTCAGCGCCAGCGAGGAAGCTTTTGTGCCATGCATACCCATCATTCCCGTATAGCGGGGACTTGCGTTGTCGAAAGCGCACTGTCCCATAAGCGAAAGGGAAACGGGCGCGTCGATGACGTCGGCAAACCTTGCAAGCTCTCCGCAGGCGTCGCAGGAAACCGCCCCTCCTCCCGCGTAGATAAACGGTCTCGCGGAATTGGAGATAAGCTCCGCGGCTGCGGTTATCTCGCCGCTGTCAACCGTGTAAACGTGTTTCTTCGGCTTTTTCGGTTCGTACTCGCATTTTGCCGCCGTTATGTCCTTGGGGATATCCACCAGCACAGGACCTTTCCGTCCGTCGTTTGCTATTCGGAAAGCGTTCCGTACAGCGTCCGCAAGCTCGGAAACGTCCTTGACGATACAGCTGTGCTTGGTTATCGGCATGGTAATGCCCGTGATGTCCACCTCCTGAAAGCTGTCCAGACCCAGCAGGGACGTGGAAACGTTTCCCGTGATTGCGACTACGGGAATGCTGTCCATATAAGCCGTCGCCAGACCCGTAACAAGGTTTGTCGCGCCCGGTCCGGAAGTCGCGATCACCACGCCGGTTTTTCCCGTGGAGCGGGCGTATCCGTCCGCCGCGTGGGAAGCTCCCTGCTCGTGGGAGGTAAGGATATGGGTGATCCTGTCGCTGTAGTCGTAAAGCGCGTCGTAAATGTTCAGCACCGCGCCTCCGGGGTAGCCGAAAACAGTGTCCGCGCCCTGTTCCAAAAGACATTCCAGAATTATCTGCGAACCGTTTAAAATCATAAAAAGCTTCCTTTCCTTTTACACAAAATAAAAAAGCTTTCACCTCAAGATAAAATCAAGAGGTGAAAGCATAGAATACTTCCACGGTACCACTCTCGTTCGGCGTCATCGCCGCACTTTGCCGTATCAAACAATACGCTCCTCTGTAACGGGAGAAACCCGTTCCGTCCTACTTGGAAAACCGTTCGTCGGAAAGCTCCGAGGCGATCTATTATCGGCGGAAAAATACTGCCTCGCACCGTGCGGCAGCTCTCTGAAGATTTCCGTAAGCCGTTTTGCTCCTCATCAAAGCTTTTACACATATTGTTATTATGATATCATCTGCATTTATTTTTGTCAATGAATTTTTTGTTAATTTTTTGTTAGATGAGTAATAAGTATTTCGGTTAATCTGTCAAAAAAGAGGTAAATTGTAATTTACAGAACAAGTAGGGAGCACTCCGCGGCAGAGCCGCGGCATAGCTGGTCCAGCTGAGCGCAGCTGGCGAGGTTTCCAAAGGGCG
>JAMPIC010000059.1 GCA_023663025.1 Prevotella sp. | reverse complement strand
GTTTTGGACGAAGCAGACCTATAGTGATGTTTTGGAAACCCAACACAATTTTGTCACGTTGAAAACAGTCCACCGGACTGTTTTCAAGGGTTACTGTGCTGTAAGCAGTTACAAGGGGGAGCGGTCGTGTCCGCTCCCCCTCGGAATGGCTGTCGCCATTCCTCACCCCTTTCACCGTTCCGAACGAAAAGGATTTCGCGCTCCTGCGGGTCTCCATTCTGCGAATGGAGTGGCGACCAAAGGGCGCCGCCCTTTGGAAACCTGCCGCCTTTGAAAAGGCGGGCGAAACTTTTAGTCGCGGCTTCGCCGCGCGATGCGCTGACGTTTTGTTTGTGCGCTAAACAACAATTTATCCGTTTACTTCTCTTTCGGTTTAAATGCAAGCGCGGCAAGAAGTCCGAACAGTATCGCTGCGGTTATTCCGCCCGCCGCGCCCGTAAGTCCTCCCGTGAGAACGCCTATAAAGCCGCGCTCGTCCACCGCCTGCTTTACGCCCTCCACGAGAATGTTTCCGAAGCCCGTAAGCGGTACGGAAGCTCCCGCACCCGCAAAGTCCGCTATAGGCTTATACCAGCCCAGCGCGCCGAGGACGACCCCCGCCACCACATAGGACACCAGTATCCTTGCGGGGGTCAGTTTCGTATAGTCGATAAGGGTTTGTCCGACCGCGCACAGAAGTCCGCCGATCAGAAACGCCCAAAGATAATCCGTAAACATTGCTTGTTCTCCTTTTCAAATCAGTTTCCGCTCATTCGGCTCTCCGCCGAAATATATACCGCGTGGGACACGGACGGTATGCTTTCCCCCTGCTGGGAAGCCGTTGTGGACATCAGCGCACCCGTGGCGCAGAAGAGGATATTTTTCATCTCCCCCGCCCTTATTTTCGGCAGGAAATACCCGCACAGCACCGACGCCGAGCAGCCGCAGCCCGAGCCTCCCGCGTGTACGTCCTGCGTTTCGGGATCGAACATCATCACGCCGCAGTCGCGGTGGCATTTCGAGATGTCGTAGCCGTCCCCCCGCAGAAGCTCTATAAGAAGCTTGCTTCCCACCGAACCCAGATCGCCCGTGATTATTGCGTCGAAATCGGAGGGTTCCATGGCTGCGTCCTGCAAAAAGGTCTTTATCACATATGCCGCCGCGGGAGCCATTGCCGCGCCCATGTTGTTCGCGTCGGCAACGCCTAAGTCTACGATCTTGCCGATGGTGACAGCACGCACGAACGGGGATACAGTCTTGGGGGACACCACAACCGCCCCCGAAGCCGTACAGGTCCATTGGGCGGTGGGGGTGCGCACAGCACCGTAGGAAAGCGGAAAGCGGAACTGTCTCTCAGCTGTGCAGAAGTGGGAGGACGTGACCGCGGTAACGTTCCCGCCAACTCCGCAGTCGGTGAGCAGGGAGGCGAGAAGCAGTCCCTCCGACATTGTGGAGCAGGCTCCGTAAATTCCCAGAAAGGGAATGTTAAGGTCGCGCAGACCGTAGGTGGAGGTTATGCACTGGTTAAGCAGGTCTCCCGCAAACATATAGTCTATGTCGTCGGGGACAAGTCCGCCCTTCGATATCGCGCGCAGGACAGTCCTTTTCATCAGCTCGCTTTCGCCCTGCTCCCAGGTTTTCTGCCCGAAATAAGGGTCGCCGCACACTTCGTCGAAGAACGTGCCGAGAGGACCTTCCCCCTCCTTTTTCCCGACGGTTGAGGAAAAGCTGTGTATTGTGGGAGGATTTTCCATAATGAAAGTATTACGGGTAATTTTTTTCGCCACAGCAAGCGCTCCTTTCATGTACTGTACTTTTATGCAGTAGTTTTCCCGATAAGGAGCGGAATATGCGGGGAAAATTAAAAACGCAGACGAAGAACGCCGCGTTTGAGTTTAAGCAAAAAAATATGCAGGACGAAACGCCCTGCATGAAAATGAATTAAGAAAAAGAAAATATGTGTAGAACAAAAGAAAGGAGACAACAAAACGGATGTTAAACTAATTAATGTATTAGACGATTTCTAACATCGTTATTATTATAACTCATTTACAGTCTGCCGTCAACAGTTTTTGGCAAGATTTTTTCAATTTGTATACATGCACAATTTACCATATCATTATTTGTGCGTTTTGTATTTTTTGCTTGCGGAACACAAACCTACAGCGGAATATATGGTATGTCAAAAGCAAAAAAGGCAAAAAACAACACAATTTGAAAAAACATAATTAAGTTTAATTATATCACAATTATTGCTTGTTGTCAAGAGATTTATGCATATACTTTAAATATATTTTTCGGGTATTTTTACGCATTGTAATCCGGCGGCGTTTCTCCGGCGGGAGCGTCCTCGGGTTCGCCTCGGTACAAAAGCTTCATTACCACCGGAGTTATAATGGAGGAGCAGATTATCAGCAGGATCACGGAGGTGAAGTACACTGGCTCCATAAGTCCCACGGCAAGTCCCTTTTGGGACACTATCAGCGCCACCTCGCCGCGTGTCATCATGCCCACGCCTATCTTGAGGCAGTCCCTGCCGCTGTAGCCGAACAGGCGGGAAATTCCCCCGCAGCCGATTATCTTGGTTGCCAAGGCGACCGCCGCAAAGCATACCGAGAAAAGCAGCAGCGAAGCGGTAAGTCCCGAAAATTCGGTTTTAAGACCGATACTGGCAAAGAAAACGGGACCGAATATCATATAGGAGCTTATGTCCATCTTTTCGGCTATGTACTCCGAGTCCCGCAGATTGCAGAGGATAATTCCCGCCACATACGCGCCCGTGATGTCCGCAATGCCGAAATATTTTTCCGCCGTGTAAGCCATGGCAAAACACAGGCACAAGCCGAGTATGGGTATGCGCCTTTGGTGGAAGTAGCGCTTGTCGATCATTTTGAATACTTTGTAGATAACATATCCCACAACGAGGGCGAACGCAAAGAACAGCACTGTGCTTAAAACGACCCGCAGGGAATTGGATTCCGGATTTTTGAAGCCGATAACGAACGTCAGCACGATGATGCCGATAACGTCGTCGATGATGGCTGCGCTCATGATGACCGTCCCCACCTTGCTTTTGAGCCTGCCCAGCTCGCGGAGGGTCTGGACGGTTATGCCCACAGATGTGGCGGTCATGATAACGCCCGTGAAAACCGCCTTGTAGAATTCGTCCGAGCCGGCGGGTGAAAAGCCGTAAAAGCAGGAGTAGAGCAGATATCCGCCCAGAAGCGGGACAGCTACGCCCATGCAGGCTATAACCAGAGCGACGGGACCCGTGTGGAGAAGCTCCTTGAGATCGGTCTCCAATCCTGCGTAAAACATAAGCAGAAGCACGCCTATTTCCGCGAGCTGGGAAATAAAGTCGGACTGTCCCACCAATCCCAGAATTGAGGGACCTATTATAAGTCCCGCAACTATTTCGCCCACCACCTGCGGGGCTTTCAGCTTTTTAGCCAGCAGACCGAACAGCTTGGCGAAAAGAATAATAATCGCCAGGTCTCTGAAAACGTCGATTTTCATGAAATTCACCTCAAAATTACAGCGCATATTATATAGTATACGGCGGCGAATGCCGTTTGTATAAACATCGAACTTTATTATATACCCGCTTTATCACGAAATCAACATAAATTTTGTTACAATTTTGCGGTTTCTGTATTTGCGGTAAATGCCAAAGTTTTGGGCAATCGCTGTATATTCCGGAATATTTTGTGCATAATTTATACAATAGGCGGCAAATTTGTCACAATGTGTTGTGCATTGCTCCAAATTTCAAAAATCCTCTTGACAAAAAAATTGAAACGTAGTATACTAAATAAGCTGACCCGCGGAAGTCGGACAAGCGGTTGGAAAATAAAATTTTGAAAAACGCTTGACAAAATCAAATGCTTGTGATATAATAGATAAGCATTCCGCAGGGAAAGCTCAGAACCTTGAAAATTGAACAACAGAAAACACAACCTGAAAAAAAGGAAGAACCCTGAAATTCCGAGCGTTTCCGACGAAAGTTGGGAATGCAGAGAACGAAAGAAGCTCGCGGTTCACGAGTAAAAACAAGGAACGAAGAAGTCAGT
>JAMPIC010000058.1 GCA_023663025.1 Prevotella sp. | reverse complement strand
GAATAAGCGTCCCCGATGTGGCTAAAAGGGCAGGGCATTCTCGTCCCGATGTTACAACTTCCATTTACTGCCACGTTTTTCAGCAGGCGCAAGCCAAAGCGGGGGAGCCAAAACGCGCACATACAAACCATATTTGTATTAAATGGGTGTATGGTAATTGCGCAAAAACGTTAGTATATAATCCTCCTGTTAATTAAAGCGGGAGGATTATTATTTTCCCCTATCCTTCAACTGCACCAGCACATCCAGCAGCTTCTTAGGCACAGGCACGCCCAGCCGTCCCGCGTTCTCGATAAGGCTTATACACTCGTTGGCAATGTAGAAAATCACCGTCACGCTTTTGAGGACGTGCCCCTCGCCGATGGCGTTGACGTCCACAATGTTGGCGACGGCGACGATCAGCAGCATGAAAATCTTTTTGGCGATCCCTTTCGCGCCGACCTCCGAGGACAGCTTTTTCTCCGCCGCCGCGGCGACCACGCCGGATATGTAGTCCAGAACGATAAGCCCGATAAGCGCGATCATCAGCCCGTCCCGGTCCCCGAAAAGGAAACCGAACAGCGTGCAAATTGCCGCGAGAATATTTTTCACAGCGTTGTTATTCATAGAAATTCCTCCTAAATTTTTGTTACATATTTTTCACCCAGCGAAATCCACCCCACCCCGCTTTTAAGCTTGCCCCAAGTAATCTGAGTTTTAGGCTCAAATGATGTCGCGACGATGGTGTACGCGCCCTTCCCGCGAATAACCCCGTTTATTTTTGCGGTAAGAGACGGCTGTGCGCGAATGTTGAGAGCGGGATCGAGAACGCGCACAAGGAACGTCCCGCCGGCAACAACGGAACTGCCGCCAAGCTGCTTGACGTAACCGTCCACAAGCTTTTTAAACCCTATCCAATCGGGAATTATGTACAGCGGACAGTTTTTGTAGGTATGCGGCGCGACGCACCATTTGTCGGCGTTGGCGGTATCGGACAGCTTTGTGTGCCCGTCCCGGACGTGCAGCCAGTAGGTGTGGGTGTACAAATTGTCCGCGGTCAGACCGTTTTTGCGCAGCAGATACGCCGCAAGCCGAGCCGCGTTGTCCCGCGCTTTGAGGTTGTCCGCGCCGCTTGTGCCGGACATTATGCACTCGATGGCGATAGTCTGCATATTGCCCGAACCCGAACCGTCGGCGCAGGTCCAGTTGCACCGCCCGTCCTCAAGGTTCTGCCAGCCGCAAAGCTCGTCGGTGTAATACTGCGTGCGGACGGTGCCCATATTGCCGTTGAGGGTGGCGCGGGTGTACTGCTCCCCGTCGTCCTCAACGCGGGGCAGGTCGTTGGTGTTGTGCATTGTTATGCCGATGAGCGGTTTTGTCCGCATGGGCGGCAGGGTGATTTTGTTGAGGTTGTGATCGACCAAAAGGTGCTTGTGGACGGTCACGCCGTTGATTACCGACGTGCTGTCCGGGGTCAGCTTGGGAAAATATATTTTTGACATTTTAACCCTCCTGTTCTGCCACTTTAAACGCCAGCGTGGGATATTTATTGCCGCTGGAAGCGTTTAAGGTCACAAATCTGAAAATATCCCCGTTTACATTGACGAGCGTGTCCCTCTCGAAAAACGATCTTGCGGACGTTACCATATACAGTCCTTTAAAAGGTACGCCGTTGTCTGTACGAGCAATTTTTGTCAGAGTGTATATACCGTTAGCGTCTACATTATTCAAATTGGTTTGAGTATACGCATTAAATAATTTAACCATACTTCCAGACGGTACAAAACTGTTAACACTTATAGCTGACCATTCTCCATTTATATCTTGCGCCCAAACAACGGCAGCCGAGGCGCTCATGTGCCTGACGCTGAGATCGGAGCTGTTGTGCCAATAAAAAATTTTTTCAGCCGATGAAATTACCGAAATACCGTTTATTGCAATAGCCCCGTTATAAAAGCAAACTTGGGCGGCAGCGGCGGCAGGGACTTTTATGTAAGGAGCACGGTCGTTTTCGCCGATAAAATATTTGTCTGCGTCTGCTGTAAATCCAAGTTCATTTTGCAAAATTTCTCCGAACTCCTCGTTTGTGGTATATACGCCGTACTGTTCGTGCAGAGTATGCGTCATATTAAAACCTCCTGTTCAAATAATTGATTTGTTGACAGCGTTTCGTCCAAAACCGCGGCGGACGAAAAAACAAGTCCCGCTTTTAAAAAATCATTGATATCACCTCCCTTCCCGCCCCGCTTAAAAAACGGACACACCGCGTTGTGCTGAGGACTGATCTCGATCTTGCCCTCGCCGAGAAAGTACAAAGCGTTTGCCTGACCCAAGTCGCCGGTGCTCCTGCCCTCTCCGGCGGGAATGAGCGTCACCCCGTCCGCGCCGGGGACAATGCCCGGCAAAGCGGACATATACACGTCCCCGCCGCCGTGATTGCGCACCCAGAAGTACGGGTAATTTTCGCCGAAGCGGACTTCCGTTTCCGAGCCTGTCAGCTCGATCGTTTTTGTGTTTGGCATAAAAATTCCTCCTTAATATTGATCATAATCATCGGAATAATAAACGAAACCGCCGAACTTGTATTGTTCTTCACCGTCATCGCTATAAACATAAAAAGTATTGACGGATTTTTTTACTCCGTTTATAATAACCGCGCCGCTTACGGCAGAAAAATTCAACCAATTTAATCCGCGTTTTTTAACAATCATTCTTTCGTCGTAAAATTCGGAATTGTCCCATAAAAACTCACGGATATATGTGCCGTCCGGAACTTCCTCCCAACCATCAATATTGCCATTGCCTGCAGCACAAATATAATGTATCATTTCCGTGCGGCTCATATTTTTCAGTATAAGACGGTTTCCGACTGTTCCCCATAAAACATTTTTAATTTCGGGATCGTATAGCGTACTGTCAAAAAAGTTAATTGGCGGAAAGCCTGTAACTGCGGGAATATGCGCACTTGTAACAATGTAATCCGTTCCTTGCGTTTCGCTCCGGGATATCATTTTGTAATCTCTTTTAATGACTGCGTTCTGTCTTGCAAATGATGCCCCGGCTTCAATTATGGGAGCGGAATTACGAACTTCTCCAAAGCCTATAAATTCAAGTGTTTCGTCGAGAGAATTGTAATCTTCTTTTGATGTCGCGTAAGTTGGAATTCCAAGCAGAAATACATATGTATTTGCTAAAGCTCCCAGAACGTACATTTGCGGCACATTTTTAATATGGCAGACAGGGATTTCCGTCAGCGGATTCAAAGCGTTTTTACACACGCACCGATAAATATTTTCGGTTTTGAAGTAAATAGTTTTTTCAACATAATACATATGATGATTTTGAAATTCATCTTCCGGATCATTTTCAAAAATATTTGCTCCGTCGGGAACGCCAAATTTTAATTCATGTTTGTACAGGTCGACAAAAAATCCCATGATGTGAGTAACCGTTTTATTTGGAATAACTTCAACTTCACTCATTTTTTCTTTTGCCGTTATTCCCGCGTCGATATAAATAATTTTAATCGTATATTTTCCTCCCGGCAATGAAATTTCAAGTTCAGTCGGGGGAGTAAAACTTTTATTTGAATAAACAACCTGCTTTGCCGCGTTGAATATCACATATTTCATTCCGCGGTACGCGGTCGTATCGTCAGTAAATGACATGGTGTCAACATCAAAATTCCTGTGCAGAAGATGTTTAATAATTAAAGTCCCAACACCTGTTTCTGCTTGCTTTATCGGCAGAAAAAATAACTCCGGATAAGCGAACCCGCGCAGGATACGCTTTTTAAGTTCTGCGACGTTCAATCTAAAATCCCTCCAAACTCATTGACGTTCCGTCGGGGAAAATTATTGCGGTGACTTTTTCCGCGCTTGTTCCTTTTCCCGTAACGGTAAATTTAAATTTTCTGTCCTGCTCGCTGTTCTTGGCGTTCCATCTGACGGTCAGGGTATCCGTTCCGTCCGCGCCGTCGGTGTAGACGCTTTTGGCGGGGTGGAATTTGCTTATCATCGCTCCGTCGTATTCGGTCACGCCCTTTTCGCCCACGTTAAAGCCGTATTTCTCGGGTTTTGCCGTATCCGCCGCCTCTGAGCTCAGCGCGGAAACGCCGCCGGAATTTTCGTTTTTGTAAACAAAATACATCTTAT
>JAMPIC010000057.1 GCA_023663025.1 Prevotella sp. | reverse complement strand
CTGAGTTGTTTCTTAACTTTTTGTGAATTTTGGTGCACTTGGGGTGTAAATCTATTCTTAAAATCGGAAAGAAAAATACTCAAAAAATTGAACGCAAGCATTTAACTTTTCGTACTCGCCTTAAGCGTTTGGCTCGTAAAACTATTTGTTATTCCAAATCTTTTGATATGCATAAGATTCTTGTTGGCTTGCTTATTAATTCTATTGAATTTGGCATTCAACTGGTTTAGGACATGACCGACATTTACGCTGACGTTCTAAGAAGCATGAAGTCCAAAGTTGCCGAACAGGTCGGGCTGAAACCTATTTAAAGACACGAAAATCTCCCTGCCGAAACAGGGAGATTTCTATAGTCTTTATGAGTTGTCCAAAAGTTGACCAAACAAGATTTGAAATATCGCAAACAGCATAGATACGCCGTTTTGAAAGCGTTTTCCTATCTCTTTGAGAACTGAGGCGCACGTCTCGCTGCTTTGAGACCGTACTTCTTTCTTTCCTTCATTCTCGGGTCGCGTGTGAGGAAGCCCGCTTTTTTCAGTATGGGACGAAGCTCCTCGTTCACCTTGAGCAAAGCTCTGGAAAGTCCGTGGCGGATAGCACCCGCCTGACCGGTTACGCCGCCGCCCGCAACAGTGCAGACGATATCGTACTTGTCGGCGTTCTCGGTAAGAATAAGAGGCTGCTTAACGATCAGCTTGAGGGTCTCGAGACCGAAATAGTCGTCGATGTCTCTGCCGTTGATTGTGATATTGCCGCTGCCCGCGTAAACTCTTACTCTTGCAACGGAGCTTTTTCTTCTGCCTGTGCCGTAAAAATAAGGCTGTTTAGATTCGTACATTTACTCCGCCCTCCTTATATCTCGTAGTTTTCGGGTTTCTGAGCCGCGTGACCGTGATCCGCGCCCGCGTAGGTTCTCAGACGCTTCAGAGCGGCTCTTCCCAGCGTATTGTTGGGGAGCATTCCGTTCACCGCGATCATCATCGCTCTTTCGGGCTGATTTTTCATCATATCGCTGTACTTGATCTCTTTCAGACCGCCGATCCAGCCGGTATGCCACTTGTAGGTTTTCTGCTCAAGCTTCTTGCCGGTAAGCTTAGCTTTGGCGCAGTTGATGATGATAACGTGGTCGCCGCAGTCCGCGTGAGGAGCGAAGGTGGGCTTGTTTTTGCCGCGGAGTATGGAAGCGGCTTCGGCAGCCACACGTCCGAGAGACTTGTCCGCAGCGTCAAGCACATACCATTTGCGGCTGATTTCGTTTGCCTTAGGCATATAAGTTGACATAATCATTCTCCTTTGATAATTTTTCCTCCCGCGCCCGTTGCCGGGAACGCGGAAATTTGGTACGGGCGGAATGAATGCAGGCAACTCACACGGCATAAACACAAACGCCCGACCGACGCAACATTGACAATTATACATGAATAAAAAACCAAAGTCAACGGTCAAATTGCCGAATTTTTAAAATATATCCCCCAATCTCTTGAAATCTCTGCGGATTGCTCTGTTTCTCTCTGTTTCTCATGTTTCATTTCATTTTTTAAAGGAATGTTCACGCCCGCGCTTTCCGCCGCCTTGACGGGGGTTGGGGCATATGTTATAATAGTATAAGAGAACAAACCGTTTACTGTCCGCACATCAGGCAGATCATTACGGAAACATCCGGAGGAATAATTACATGAACGACGCGACGTCATATCTGAAAAAAATTTTCGCGGAGGACGTTCCTTTCAGGATCGTTGCAAGCAAGCCGCCGAAAAACCAAAGCTTCCGCAAAATAAACATAGTCGGAAAGGAAAACGGCTATCAGGCTGAAAAATACACCGAAAAGCAGGCCTTTCACGAAAACCTGCCCGACGCCGAAGCCGCCGAACGTTTCTGCGCGGAGCTTCTGGCTCAGGGGTGGAAACGGCTCAACGCTTGGGGAAAGGATTTTGAATACAGCCTGATGTTGTCCGAAAAGGGAAAGATAACTTTCGGCAAAAGGCGTGCGGAGGGTTCTTCGCCAAAGGAAGAGCTGTCCCACAACAAGGTGAAGAACTATATCATACCCGAGGACAAGCCGTTCCCCGCGCTGGTGGATATGGGCGTTTTCACAAAGGACGGCAAAGTGGCAAAGCCGATGTACGGGAAGTTCCGCCAGATAAACCGTTTTGCGGAAATAGTGGGCGACGCGCTCCGCGAGAAAGGCTTCGGCGCGGACTGCGGCAAGTCCCTGAAAGTCATTGATTTCGGCTGCGGGAAATCCTACCTGACTTTTGTGCTGTACCACTATTTTACCGAAATTCTCGGTATCGATACCCATATGCTGGGTCTTGACCTGAAAGCGGATGTTATCGAAAAATGCAATGCCGCCGCAGAAAGGTACGGTTATAAGAACCTGCGCTTCGAGGTCGGAGACGTAAGCGGCGCGTCCGTGAGGGGCAAGGTGGATATGGTCGTGACCCTGCACGCCTGCGATACGGCGACGGATCACGCGCTCTTTAACGCGGTCATGCGGGGCGCGGATATGATATTTTCCGTCCCCTGCTGTCAGCACGAGCTGAACGGACAGATGAAGTCGGACAGGCTTTCCCTGCTCACGCGCTACGGTATAATAAAGGAACGCGCCGCCGCGCTCTGCACCGACGCGGTACGGGCGAACCTGCTGGAATACTGCGGCTACAAAACCCAGCTTCTGGAGTTTGTGGACTTCGAGCATACTCCGAAAAATATCCTTATCCGCGCGGTAAAGCGGAACGGTTCTCCGAAAGGCAGGGAAAAATATCTTGAAGAGGTGAACGCGCTTGCGGAGGAATTTTCCTTTGAGCCGACGCTTCTGAAGCTGCTCCGCGGCAGCGGCAGACTTCCGTGAACCGACAGTCCCGGACTGAACGGGAACGCGTGAAAAAATACACAAAAAATCTGTCGTATCAACACCGTTTTTTTATACCGCAGTTCACGGAAATTCTATTGACTTAACGCCCGTAAAGTGTTATGCTTATTAGAAATATTTAAATTTATCCGCTTGCGTTTTTACGGTTCAACGGGTAAGCTCGTCCAAACATTTCACGGGAGGTAATTTTATGCTGGAAACAAACTATTCCGAAAAATTCGTCAAAGAGGGTCTTACATTTGACGATGTGCTGCTCATTCCCGCCGAATCGAACTGCACTCCCAACATGGTAAAACTGAACAGCAGGCTTGCGGGGGACATCACGCTCAACACCCCCATCGTCACAGCCGCCATGGATACCGTCACCGAAGCGAATATGGCTATCGCCATCGCAAGAGAGGGCGGTATCGGCATAATTCACAAAAATATGCCGATAGAACGTCAGGCTGACGAGGTGGACAAGGTCAAGCGTTCCGAGAACGGCGTTATCGTTAACCCTTTCTCCCTTACCGCAGACAGGCTTGTTTCCGAGGCGGACGAGCTTATGGGCAAGTACAGGATATCCGGCGTGCCCATCGTCGACCGCGCAGGCAAGCTGGTGGGAATACTTACCAACCGCGATCTGCGCTTCCTTACGAATTTTGACATTCCCATCGGAAATGTGATGACAAAGGAAAATCTCGTTACCGCGCCCGTGGGCACAGACCTTAACGGCGCGCAGAAAATACTGATGAAGCATAAAATAGAAAAGCTCCCCATAGTGGACGACAGCGGCACTCTCAAGGGTCTTATAACCATAAAGGATATCGAAAAGGCGGTGCAGTACCCCAATTCCGCCCGCGACAAATCGGGCAGACTTCTCTGCGGCGCGGGAATAGGCGTCGCCTCAAATATGATGGAACGTGCTCAGGCTCTTATCGACGCGCAGGTTGACGTGCTGGTTCTGGACTCGGCTCACGGTCACAACATCAACATCGTCAACGCCGTAAAGGAAGTTAAAATGGCGTTCCCGAGCATTCCCGTCATAGCGGGAAACATAGCCACCGCCGCAGCAGCCGAGGCTCTCATCGCGGCGGGCGCGGACGCTCTTAAAGTGGGCATCGGTCCCGGCTCTATCTGCACGACAAGAGTTGTGGCGGGAATAGGCGTTCCGCAGATAACGGCGGTGTACGACGTTGCCTGCGTTGCCGCAAAGCACAATATCCCCGTTATCGCGGACGGCGGCATCAAGTACTCGGGCGACATAGTAAAGGCTCTCGCGGCGGGCGCGAACGTTGTAATGCTCGGCTCTTTGCTTGCGGGCTGCGACGAAGCTCCCGGCGAGGAGGAGATATATCAGGGCAGACGTTTCAAGGTGTACCGCGGCATGGGTTCGCTGGGAGCGATGGCGTGCGGCTCAAAGGACAGGTACTTCCAGGAGAACAGCAAGAAGCTCGTTCCCGAGGGCGTTGAGGGACGCGTTCCCTACAAGGGACTTGTTTCCGACGCGGTATTCCAGCTTGTGGGGGGTATACGTTCGGGCATGGGCTACTGCGGCTGCGAGACCATAGAGGAGCTGCACGAAAAAGCGCAGTTTGTGAAGATCACGGGCGCGGGACTTAAAGAATCTCATCCTCATGATATATACATAACAAAGGAAGCGCCTAACTATTCGGTGCAGATATAAACGTAAATTGTTGTTTAGCGCAAAACAAAACGTCAGCGTAACGCGCGGCGAAGCCGC
>JAMPIC010000056.1 GCA_023663025.1 Prevotella sp. | reverse complement strand
AGGAATTATTAAACGCTGTCGGCGGGAAGCCTGTGCTGAAAGACGCGGTTCAGCATGCTAAGATTATTAGAATTTAGGAGGAATTTTTATGATAAAAATAAACAGCTTCGAGCTTGACGATGTGAAGCGCGTTAAAGCGGTATATCTTGAACCGTCGGAAAAGGGTCTGACGGTTATCGGCGGGAAAAACAATCAGGGCAAGACTTCCGTTCTTGACGGGATAGCCTGGGCACTGGGCGGAGATAAATTCCGCCCAACCGGAGCTGTCCGCAGCGGCTCTCTCGTTCCGCCGAAACTCTGTGTGAAGCTCAGCAACGGCATTGTTGTGGAGCGAAGCGGCAAGAACAGTTCCCTTAAAGTTACCGATCCGAACGGCGGGAAAAGCGGTCAGCAGCTCCTTAATGCATTTATATCGTCCTTTGCGCTTGACCTGCCGAAATTTTTGCAGTCGAGCGCAAAGGAAAAAGCCGATGTTCTTCTGCAAATTATCGGCGTGGGCGACAAGCTGGCGGAGCTTGACAGGCAGGAAAGCACGCTGTACAACCGTCGTCTCGAAATCGGCAGAATTGCAAACCAAAAGGCAAAATTTGCTGCGGAAATGCCGAAGTACACGGGCGTTCCCGACGTGCCCGTATCGGTGTCAGACCTTATCGGGCAGCAGCAGGAAATACTTGCCCGCAACGGCGAAAACGAGCGGCTAAGGCAAAAGGCGTTCTCGCTTCAGGCGCAAAGAAATACATACGCGGAAAAGGTAAATCAGCTTTCCGAGGAGCTTGAAAAGTACAGAAAACTCCTTGCTGACACCGAGCGCGATATGACAACCGCATTTAAAACCGCCGAACAGCTCCGCGACGAGAGCACCGCCGAGCTTGAACAGAATATCAAGGACGTTGAAGCCGTCAACATCAAGATACGCGCAAACCTTGACAAGGAAAAAGCCGAGGAGGAAGCTAAACAGTTTTCCGAGGAATACGGTTCTCTTACGGAGAAAATTAACGGCATACGCAGTGCGCGGAAAAGCCTGCTTGACAGCGCGGAACTGCCTTTGCCGGGTCTGTCGGTTGAGAACGGCGAGCTGACGTACAACGGCGCGAAGTGGGACTGTATGAGCGGCTCTGAACAGCTAAAAGTGTCTGCCGCTATCGTGCGGAAACTCAATCCCGAATGCGGCTTTGTGCTTATGGACAAGCTGGAGCAGATGGACATTGACACCCTTAACGAATTCGGCAAATGGCTTGAAGCCGAGGGTTTGCAGGCTATTGCCACGAGAGTTTCGACGGGCGGCGAGTGCAGTGTTATTATTGAGGACGGCTGTGTCAAAGCACCCGAAAATGCCGTTCCCGCTTGGACTGCGGGGAAATTCTGACTGCACGTTTCGTAAATAGTTGCACGCGGAATTTTAAAACATTCGTTCGGAATTTCTCTTGAAAATCCGCTGTTTTCTTTATAGAATTGAATTAAAGAGAAAAAAGGAGGCTTTTTTGTGAACATCAAAATATCAAACGGAATTGTTCAGTCAAAGCAAAAGGTTGTCATTTACGGTCCCGAGGGTATCGGCAAATCCACACTTGCAAGCAAGTTCCCCCGACCGCTGTTTATCGACACCGAGGGCAGCACCAACAAGCTCAATGTGCAGAGGTTTGAGGAAAAACCCTCAAGCTGGGCTATGCTGAAAAATTATATTGAGTACGTCAAGCAGAACCCCGATATTTGCGATACCCTTGTTATCGACACAATGGACTGGGCGGAACGGCTCTGCGTTGAAAGCGTTCTTGCCGCCCACGGCAAAAAGGGTATCGAGGATTTCGGTTACGGGAACGGCTATACATACGCTGCGGAGGAAATCGGGCGGTTTCTGAATATGTTACAGGAACTTATCGACAAAAATATCTGCAACGTAGTGCTTACCGCCCATTCGCAGATAAAGCATTTTGAACAGCCCGACGAAATGGGTTCTTACGACCGCTACGAGCTGAAGCTGGGAAAGAAAACCACTTCCCAGACCTCTCCCCTTGTGAAAGAATGGGCGGATATGATACTGTTCTGCAACTATGAGACGTTCGCGGTTGCCGCCGATAAAGAGGGCAAAAAGTTCAAAGGTCAGGGCGGACAGCGTGTTATGTACACCTCACACCACCCCTGCTGGGACGCCAAAAACCGTGACAGACTTCCCGAAAAGCTGCCTATGGACTATGCCGAAATCGCTCACGTTATCGAGGGCGGGACTGCTCCCGTCCGTGAGAACGCTCTCCCCGACCCTATGCCCGCAATTGCGGAAATTGAGCCGGAGCCTCGGGAGGAAAAACCCTCCGAGAAGCCGGAAACGCCCCTGCCAAAGGTTACCGAAGCAGACCTTGAAGGCTTTGAACCTATCGGCGGCGGTGACGACCTTGAGGGACTTCCACAAGCCTTGCGGGAGCTGATGAGGGCGAACAATGTTACCGAGGAAGATATTCGGGCTGCCGTTGCGAACAAGGGGTATTTCCCCGAAATAATGCCCGTCTCCAACTATCCCCCCGACTTTATTGACGGCGTTCTGATAGGCGCTTGGGAACAGGTTTACGCTATGATTATGGAAAACAAAACGATACCGTTTTAAAGGAGATTACAGACTATGGAAAACAACTACACCTTTGACTGGAACGACGAAATAAATGCCGAAAATGCGTTTGTTCTTTTACCCGAGGGCGATTATGAATTTGCCGTAACAAAATTTGAACGGGGTATTCAGGAGCAGACCGATAAGCTTCCCCGCTGCAATAAAGCAATAATAACTCTTACCGTTTTCGGCGAAAATGACGAAATTACGCTCACCGAAAACTTTCAGCTTTGCGGCAAAATGGAATGGAAAATATCCTCGCTGTTTCTTTCCGTGGGTATGAAAAAGCACGGCGAGCCCCTGCGTATGGACTGGAACGGCTTAATCGGCAAACGGGGCAGATGCCGCGTGTTTACCGAGCCATACAACGGAAAGGATTACAACAAGATAAAGAAATTCTACGCCTACGACGAGGACGCCAATGTCATTAAGCCCTCTTCCGCAAAGCAGCCTGCGCGGAATAACGGCTGGCAGGCGGGTAAATTCTGATGGAGCTTCGTCCGTATCAGCAGGCGGCAATGAACGCCGTTCTGGACGAATGGGAGCGGGGCGCAAGCAGGACGCTGCTGGTTCTTCCCACAGGCTGCGGGAAAACCATAGTGTTCGCAAAAATTTCCGAACAGTGCGTGCTGAAGCAAAAGCGGGTGCTTATCCTTGCCCACAGGGGCGAACTTCTCGAGCAGGCGGCGGACAAGATTTTCAAGGCTACGGGTCTGAAATGCGCCGTTGAAAAAGCCGAGGAAAGCTGTCTCGGCTCTTGGTACAGGATAGTGGTGGGCAGCGTTCAGACACTTATGCGGGAAAAACGGCTGGCGAATTTTTCCCGCGATTACTTCGACGTGATTATCATCGACGAGGCGCACCACGCTGTTTCCGACAGCTATCAAAATATTCTCGCTCACTTCCCCGCCGCCGACGTGCTGGGCGTGACCGCCACGCCCGACAGGGGCGATATGAAAAATCTCGGCGCGGTTTTTGAAAGCCTTGCCTATGAGTACACCCTGCCGAAAGCAATTAAAGAGGGCTACCTCTCCCCCGTCAAGGCGGTGACGATACCGCTTAAAATCGACTTTACGGGGGTTGCCGTGCAGGCGGGGGATTTCAAGGCAAGCGACATTGACACGGCTCTCGACCCGTATCTGCACCAAATTGCGGAGGAAATGCTGAAATACTGCAAAAACCGCAGAACCGTTGTTTTTCTGCCGCTTGTGAAAACGTCTCAAAAATTCTGTGCAATACTTAACGAAAAAGACTTTTCCGCCGCCGAGGTGAACGGGAACAGTCCTGACCGAGCCGAGATACTGCGGGACTACGAAAGCGGACGATACAATGTTTTGTGCAACTCAATGCTGCTCACCGAGGGGTGGGACTGTCCCGCCGTTGACTGTATAATCGTCCTGCGACCCACGAAGGTGCGGGGGCTGTACTGCCAAATGGTGGGCAGGGGCACAAGGCTTTCCCCCGAAACGGGCAAGACGGAGCTTCTGCTTCTCGATTTCCTTTGGCACACCGAGCGGCACGAGCTTTGCCGTCCCGCACACCTCATATGCGAAAACGAGGAAGTTGCCCGAAAAATGACGGACAACCTTGCGGAAAATGCTGGGTGTCCCGTTGACATTGAGGAAGCCGAACGGCAGGCGAACGAGGACGTTGTGGCGGAACGGGAAGCCTCTCTGGCAAAGGTGCTTGAAGCGCAGAAAAAGAAAAAGCGTCAGCTTGTTGATCCGCTTCAGTATGAGATGTCAATTCAAGCCGCCGACCTTGCGAATTACGTCCCCGCTTTCGGCTGGGAGTGCGAGCCGCCTACAGACGGGCAGAAAAGGGTTCTCGAAAAGTACGGCATTTACCCCGACGAAATAGACAGCGCAGGCAAGGCAAGGCTTATTCTCGACCGTCTCGAAAAACGCCGCGTCGAGGGTTTGACAACGCCTAAGCAGATACGGCTTTTGGAGCGTTTTGGTTTTGAGCATGTGGGCACTTGGGACTTTAACGCCGCCAGCAATATGATAAGCAGGATTTCCGCCTGCGGCTGGCGAGTGCCCAAAGGAGTTGAAGCGAAGAATTTTATCCCCGAGGAAGTGAATGTATCAAATGCTGAATTTGCTTGAAATACTCGAACATGTAGACCCCGCGAAGCTTGATTAT
>JAMPIC010000055.1 GCA_023663025.1 Prevotella sp. | reverse complement strand
AAATATATCTCCAAAACGTCCCGGTGGGACGTTTTGGACGGAACAGACCTATAGTGATGTTTTGGAAACCCAACACAATTTTGTCTCGTTGAAAACAGTCCACCGGACTGTTTTCAAGGGTTACTGTACTGCGTACTGTCAAAAGGGGGAGCGGTCGTGTCCGCTCCCCCTCGGAATGGCTGTCGCCATTCCTCACCCCTTTCACCGTTCGGAACGAAAGGGATTTCGCGCTCTGCGGAGCGCGACCAAAGGGCGCCGCCCTTTGGAAACCTGCCGCCTTTGAAAAGGCGGGCGAAACTTTTAGTCGCGGCTTCGCCGCCCAGTGTTTCTTACTTGTTCCGTAAATTACAATTTAATTCATGATTTTCCCTTCAAACTCAACTCTGCGCTTGATATCTTTCATAAGCGTATCAAACTGCTCGGGATTAAGCGACTGCGCTCCGTCGCAAAGCGCTTTTGCGGGATCGTTGTGCACCTCGATCATCAGACCGTCCGCGCCGACTGCCACCGCCGCTTTCGCAAGAGGTGCGACCATCCAGGAAATTCCCGTGGCGTGGCTGGGGTCGATGATGACCGGCAGATGCGAAAGCTTTTTCAGCATGGGCACTGCGGAAAGGTCGAGAGTATTCCTCGTCTTTGTTTCAAAGGTGCGTATGCCCCGCTCGCAGAGGATAACCTGACTGTTTCCGCCCGCCATAATGTACTCCGCGGACATGAGAAATTCCTCGAGAGTGTTGGCAAGTCCCCGCTTCAGAAGTATGGGCTTGCGGAGCTTTCCCAGCTCTTTCAGCAGGTCGAAGTTCTGCATATTTCTCGCGCCCACCTGAATAAGGTCAACGTCCGCGAAAAGGTCGATGTGGTTCACGTTCATTATTTCGGTAACTATGGGAAGCCCCGTTTCCTTTTTGGCTTCGAGGAGCAGCTTCAAGCCGTCTGCGTGAAGTCCCTGAAAAGCGTAGGGGGACGTTCTCGGCTTGAACGCTCCGCCGCGGAGAAGGGTCGCTCCGCTTGCCTTTACGTCCTTTGCCACTTCCGTGACCTGAGCTTCGCTCTCCACGGAGCAGGGCCCCGCAATCACCTGAAAATATCCCTCGCCTATCTTAACGCCGCTGACGTCCACAACAGTGTTTTCGGGGTGCATTTTGCGGTTCGCCGCCTTAAACGGCTCGGACACGCGGGTAACGCTTTCCACGATGTCCAGCGCGGAAATAAGGTCGACGGGCAGACGGGACGTATCGCCGATAAGTCCTATGATCGTGTGGCTCGCACCCTCGCTTACGTTTGCGGACAGTCCCTTTTCGCCGAGCATTCTGACCAGGGAGTCCACCTTTTCCTTTTCGGGATTTTGTTTGAGTACCAGAATCATTTTTATCACCTTTCCGTTACAGTTTGATTTATTGATTTTAAGCTTTAAAGCTGTTGTGTAATAAAGTACAGTATACCACTCCCTTGCGCATTTGTCAAGAGGCATTCGGAAATTTTATCGGCAGCGCCCCCAATTTCGTTCACTTACCAAAGTTTACACCGATTTGCGGAAGAAATCTTGTAAAATATTCTTAAAAATCGGAAATTGGGTATTGAAAAAAAATCGGAAATGAGGTAAAATATTTACAGATGAATTTTCCGAAAGGACTGATTTTTAATGAGCACTATTCTGGTTACGGGCGGCGCCGGCTTTATCGGCAGCCATACCTGCGTGGAGCTGCTTGACGCGGGTCATGATATCGTTGTTATGGACAACTTTTCCAATTCCAAGCCGCAGGCTCTCGAGCGTATCAAAAAGATCACGGGCAAGGATTTCAAATTCTACGAAACGGATATCCTCGACTATGACGGCACGCTTAAAATTTTCAAGGAAAACAAGATCGACGCGGTAATTCATTTCGCGGGACTGAAAGCCGTGGGCGAATCCTGCGAAAAGCCGGTCGAATACTATTACAACAACATTTCCGGAACAATCGAGCTTGTCAAGGCTATGCGGGACGGCGGCTGCAAGAATATCGTGTTCTCCTCCAGCGCGACGGTGTACGGCATGAACAATCCCGTTCCCTATGTGGAGACCTACTCCACGTCCGCCACGAACCCCTACGGCTGGACTAAAGTTATGATCGAGCAGATACTTACCGACACGGCGAAAGCCGACAAGGACTGGAGCGTCGTCCTGCTCAGGTATTTCAACCCCATAGGAGCGCACGAGAGCGGTCTTATCGGCGAAGACCCCAATGGTATCCCCAACAATCTGCTGCCCTACGTCGCGCAGGTGGCTTCCGGAAAGCTGCCCTGCCTCAGCGTTTACGGGGACGACTACGACACTCCCGACGGAACGGGCGTACGCGACTATATCCACGTTGTGGATCTTGCAAAGGGACATCTCTGCGCCGTTGACTATGCCCTGAAGCACAAGGGTACGGAAGCGGTAAATCTCGGTACGGGCAAGGGCACAAGCGTGCTGGAGGTAGTCCGCGCCTTTGAGGAAGCCTCGGGCAAAAAGGTCAACTACAAGATCGCGCCCCGCCGCGCGGGAGACATTGCCACCTGCTATGCCAACACCGACAAGGCAAAGGCTCTGTTCGGCTGGGAAGCCAAGGCAGACATCGCCCAGATGTGCCGCGACGGCTGGAACTTTACGGCAAAAAATCCCGACGGAATAAAATAGTCCCGGGAAGGCGGCAAGAGCAAAGGCTGTCGGAACGGTTCTGTAATCTTACCGAAAAACGCGGCATTTCACGGTCGGAATGCCGCGTCTGTCTGTCGGGAAATTAATTTACGGAACTGTGTTTCCGCAGGGCGTACAGAAGTATTGTTACCCGCAGCTGCGTTTTACCCTTACCGACGAAGCAAGCCTATATGAGCAAGCGCCTGCTGCGTCCGCCGCAAGTGTAAAAAAATTGCAAATTATGTTGAAAAATTAACAGGTTAATGCTATAATATTTCCGTAACGCCGAATTTTCGGACGTTTCATGTGGAGGTTCCGATGTGAGAAAAATCAAAAGATACAAGAACCGAAGGAGAGTAATAATTTTGCGCGGAATAAAATACTTATTGATAATAACGGCGCTGCTTCTGGCGCTGGCTTTTGTTCTTACCAAATTTGTGTTCAAGGGCGATAAGGACGGGGAAACCGCCGAAAGCGAAACGGTTACCGTTTCCGTTACGGAGACGACTCCGCCCCCTGCCCCGGAGGAGGACGACGATATCGACAACAAATGGGCAATGTTTCTGGTCAACAAAAAAAACCCGCTCCCCGCAGACTACGACAGCCGTATCGAGACAAAGGTGGTCTTTGAAAGCTGGCGGGAATATTTCCTCGACGTGAGAGCGGCGGAGTACCTTGAAAATATGATCGAAGCCGCCGAAAAGGACGGCATTGACCTGTACGTTGTTTCGGCGTACCGCACCATGGAGTACCAGCAGCAGAACTTCGACAACAGCGTTCAGGACAGAGTGGACAGGGGAATGAGCTACGACGACGCTTACGCGGACACCCTTGCGGAGGTCATGCTCCCCGGTGAAAGCGAGCATAACGCGGGTCTTGCTCTTGACATAATGGTGGAGGAGTATCAAAACATGGACGACGACGGCTTCGAGGACACCGAGGCTTTCGCTTGGCTCGACGGGCACGCCGCCGAATACGGGTTTATCCTCCGCTATCCGAAAGGCAAGCAGGATATTACGGGAATTATCTACGAGCCTTGGCACTACCGTTTCGTGGGCGTGTACTACGCAAACGAAATAAAGAAAAGCGGCTTGTGCCTCGAGGAATACTACGAGCGGCAGGGCTGGGTTGACGAAAACGGCAAAGCCACCAAAATGCGCGGCCCCTGGGACGAGGACGGGGAAAAGGACGATCCCGAAGAAACGACCGTCCCCAAAGAGACCGAGCCTAAAAAGACCATGGCGACCACGCCGTATTCGGAACAAAAGGCGACTATTATAGTGTAGCGCGCCGACGGTTTGTCCCGACGTATCTATGGCAAAAACAGACCGGTTCGGTGATCCGGGAGGCTGTCGGACGGGTCTGATTACCGAATTATCAAAAGGAGACCGCAAAATCATGAATAAAAAAGAAATCGCAGAAATCAAAAAGAATTTTACAGACGGCAGCGGATTTTTCACGCTGAACCACATTCTTACAGCCTACGTCGATCCGCAGAAAAATATCCTCTGCAGGGAGAACAAGCTGTACTCCCTTATCCCCGAGGACGAGGGCGCGGTGATGATGGAGTCCCTGAAAAAAATACTGGGGGGACGTTTGGGCAAAAACCTTACCGAGTACGGTTTCCCCAATGAGCAGTACGCCGAGGACGGCGCTCAAAGCGACCTTTACGCCGCCGTCAAGGGCAGGCTTGAGGACGAAGTGTCCTGCGACAAGCTGCTGACGCGCATCATCAACAATATGGAGTATGAAATGGCATACACTGTTATAGTCGGCTTCTGCTCCTACAGCGTTATGACAAAGGACAGAAACGACGAAGCCTACGATGACGCTGCGGACGAGTACAACTTTATCGCGGCGGCGATCTGTCCCGTCAGTACGGGGGATGACGGTCTTATGGTCGACAGGGAGAAAAACGCCATCGTCAAGAAAGCCAATACCGACCTGATAGTCAGCCGCGCTCCCACGGACGGTTTTTTCTACCCCGTTTTCAGCGACAGAAGTCCCGACGTAAACAGGGTGATGTACTATACGAAAACTCCCAAGAAGCCGAATATTTCCGTAGTTGAGAACGTTCTCGGGTGCAGCTTCGTTATGACATGCCAAAGCGAAAAGGAAACCTTTCAGCAAGTTCTGACAGACGTTGTGGGGGACGAGCTGAGCTATACGGTCATTACGCAGGTGAACGAGGCTCTGCGGGACATCGTGAACAAGTCCAAAAACGAAACGGAAATGCCGCTTATCGACGACAACAAGCTCCACGGTATACTTTTCGACGCGGGCGTGAGCAGCGAAAAGCTTGACGCGCTTCCCGCCGTTTTCAAGGAAAGGGTGGGCGAAGCGGACGGACTTACGGCGGAAAATCTTGTGGAGAACAAGACTGTGCTGGAGACTGCGGAGATCACCATCAACATCAGCCGCGACGCGACGGAAAAGGTGCGGACGAGCGTTATCGGCGGCAGGCGGTGTCTTGTAATTGATTTGGACGACCCGAGTATTTCCATAAACGGACTTGTTACGGACGTTACATAAATTTAGGGGAATTGTTGATTTTATACGAAAAGCATAGTATAATAGTGTAGTGGTATAGTAAATTGTAATTTAGCGCAAAAACAAAACGACAGCGCATCACGCGGCGAAGCC
>JAMPIC010000054.1 GCA_023663025.1 Prevotella sp. | reverse complement strand
CGGCTTCGCCGCGTGATGCGCTGTCGTTTTGTTTTGCGCTAAATTACAATTTATCACGTTTCCGGCGTCAATTCCGTTTCGCACAGCTTCTCCTGCACCACCGCATAAGCCAGCGACATGAGCGGCACGCCCAGCAGCATTCCCGCCGCGCCGCCTATACCCGCGCCCAAAAGTATCGCCAAAAGCACCAGCAGCGGCGGTATGCCCAGACTTTTCCCCACCACTCTCGGATAAATAAGATTATTCTCCAGCTGCTGCAGCACTATTATAAACACCACGAACCACACCGCCCGAACGGGACTTATCAAAAACAGCAGCAGCGCCGACGGTATTGTCCCGATTATCGCGCCCACTACGGGAATAAGCGCGGTCACGCCGATCATCGTGCTTATCAGCAGCGCGTACTCAAAACGGAAAAGCTTCATTCCCACAAAGCACAGCACGCCTAAAATGACAGCTTCGGTTATCTGCCCGCTGACAAAACGGGTGAAAATGTCAAAAACCAATCTGTAGCGCCTGCGAACAGTTTCGTACCGTTCCCCGGTAAAGCGTTTCACCGTCACGGCGGTGAATTTTTTTATGTCGCTTTTTCCCACTAAAATATAAATGGATATCACAAACCCTATCAGGATATCGGCAACTCCCGAAGCAAAGTCGTGGGTCTTGCCGTAGGCGTTTTCCAGCATTTGGGGAATACTTCCGCTAAGCTTTGCTATCGCTTCTTTCAGGGCGCAGAAAATGCCGAACTCGTCCCGGCTTTCAAGCTTTGCGCAGTATCCCATAAAGTTGTCGTAGTACCTGTCAAAATTTCCCGCGAACAGCTTCACGCTCGAGATCAATTGAGGTACGATTATCCATACGATTCCCGCGCCCGCAGCCAGCAGCAGCAGATACGCCGCCGCCACCGACAGCGCAGAGACGGTCTTGTCCCCCGCCCGCTTGAAGAGCCGCGAGAAACGTTTCCCGAACCAGCACACGGGAATGTTCATCACAAACGCGATAGCCGCCCCCAGAAAGACGGGCATGAGAAGTCCCGCCGCCTTTGAGAGAAGTCCCGCGAAAAATTCGGGCTTGACTGCGGCGGCAATGGGCACAGCCGCAAGAAAAGCCGTTAAAAGTATTGCCCTGACAGTTTTTTTATCCACAGACCGCACCCGCTCCGTACTAAGTATTTCCGGCGTTTCCCGAATTTGCTTTACAGTTATTTTATGTCTCGCGGCGGCGGGTTTATTACAGGTAATTGTTCCCGAAATTTTTGACAGCGTTGCACGTTCCGCGCAGCCGTATAAATGCTAAAGCTCTTCGCTTTCGCGGGAAAACTCTTTCTCCGCGAGAATTTCCCGAAGCTTCAGGTCGGGCAGCGCGGCGACGTACATATATCCCAGCGCGCCGAGGAAAAAGCATATGTAGAAAATGAACAGGTCGTTGTCGCAGTACCCCTTGTCGTTCGCCGCTTCCACCATTCCCCGGGACAGCTTCATATTCACCAGTATCAGGAACAGAAAAACGGCAAGTCCGAATATTGCCAAAAGAGCGGTCATAACGCTTAGCCTCCTTTTTGCTGCATTTGTATAAGTGCATATTTTTATTATAGCACACTAATAAATGCAAGTCAAGCATACGAACGAATGTCGGTGGTATAATTTATTATTATATCATCATATTGACGAAACGGGGTCGGAAATGTGCGTTATTACCAAAGGCTGAAAGACCTGCGCGAGGACGCGGATCTGAACCAGGAGCAGCTCGGCGGAGTGCTTAACATCACCCGCCAGCAGTATCAGCTCTACGAAAGCGGAAAGCGGGAGATACCCTTTCACTGCGCGGTAAGGCTCGCTGACTTTTACGGCGTGTCGCTTGACTACGTTGCGGGCCGGACGAACAGCAAAAAGGGTCTGACAAGATCGGAGCTGCCCGAAAAGGAGACCGAGCTGATAAATAAATTCCGCTCGTTGTCGGACGAGCGGAAAGGCAAAATATCGGAACGCATGGACGTTCTCTGCGAGGAGCAGAACCGTGAGGAAAATTCCTCCGCGCTAAAAGGCGCAGGATAATTTTTACAGCATACTCTCGATGATCTCTTTGGCGCGGGCGTTGTCGGAGCAAGCCGCCATTGCCGCCCAGTTATCCTTGGTGATGACGAAAGCGTCGTCCAGCTTGTACATCTCGTCGGGCGTGTAGTCGGAGTAGGTGTCGATCTGGTTTTGCAGACGTTTTTGAATGGCTTCCGCGCCCGCTTTGGCGGCTTCCGCGTCGGTAAACTTAAACACCGCCAGCTCGTCGGGGTAAGCTCCGCTGCCGCATATCAGTACGGACATATCCGTTACCGAAGCGGTATCCACGTCGTAGAACGCGCCTATGTTGTCGATGCTTTTTTCCACTGCGGAGGGAATTTCTATCTCTGCGGTGACAGCCGCCGTGATGTCCGCCGCGGTAACGTCGGAAACGGGCGCGGCAGGCTCTGCGGGAGCTTCGGACTGCGCTTCCTGCGCTTCGGCGGAGGTATCCACAGTGGCGTTTACGGGAACGTCGGGCTGCCCGTCCGAGCAGGAGGCAAGCAGCAGCGCGGAGAGCGCCGCCGCGATAACGAATGATCTTTTCATAAAATATCTTCCTTTCATGGATTAAACTTTGTATTATGTATAAGCCGCCGCGTGAAAAGGCGGTACCGAAGTCATTCTCCGTCGGGCAGCTCGTCCGCGTCCTCCAAGCCGTCCGTATCTGACGAAACGCCAGTATCGGTCGAAACGCCCGTATCGGACAAAATGTCCGGGTCGGACAGGCTGTCGGAGGAAAGCTCTTCCGCTTCCGGCAGCGTTTCCGTATCGGACGCTGCGCCCGTTTCCGAGGGAACAAACACGACCGTTCCCGCGGAAACTGCGGCGGATACCGCTTCCGTTTCGGGAAGTTCCGGAGGGGGCATAAATTCCACGCCGTAGTACTCGATAAGGGCGGTCTGGAAAGCCCCGAGTATCACGGGATAAGCGTGTATTTTCAGGTGCAGACCGTCGTGCTCCGCGTAGCGCGAACCGAGGTAGCTCGTCTCGTCCTCAAGCAGAGAGAACACGTCCGCAAAGGCGACGGATTTTTCCTCTGCAAGCTGCTTCACAAATCCGTTGTAGGCGATTATCGCTTCCAGCTGTTCGGGTTTTTCCGCCTCGTGCTTTTGGGTAATTGGCGGTACGGAGGCTATGGCTATTTTGGCATTGGGACAGGTTTTGGCGATCATATCGATGAAATCGCCAAGCTCCTCGGACATCTGCTGTCCCTCCACATAGGCGATGCCGTTAGTTCCCAGCATTATGCAGATGTATTCGGGGTCGACGCTCCGCGCCTTGTCGAACACGGATATATCGTCTATCACCGTGGCCGAAGCCAGCGAGGGGGTAATTCCCGCCTTTGCAAAGACGTTTTCGGGGGGCAGGAACTCGTAGTTGATAAGTCCCACCGAAAGGGAGTCGCCTATGAAAAGGGCTTTTTCAAAGAAAGCGGGGGAGTACACGCCTATTTCGGGTTCCGGCTCGGGTTCGGTTTCGGTTTCGGAAACGGCGGGCTCTTCGGAGACAACGGTCGTTTCCATAGCCTCGGTCACGGAAGTCCGAACAGGCTCGGTCTCGGAGGCGTTTATTACATGGGGAGCGCCGCTGTCGGCGGAGCTGTTGTCTGCCCGTCCCCCCAAAAGATATATGCAAAGCAGAACAGCCGCCGCTGCCGACATAAGGATAAGCGCGGCGTTTACTGCGATATCGGCAAATGAAGTTCTTTTCGGCATAGTTGACATACGATATCCTTTCTGTATCGTTTGAATTTCAATAATCATACTTTTTTATTATACTACACAATCGGACGTTTTTCAAGCGAAATTTTCATTTTCCGATAAAAAACAAATAATTTTTTTGAAAAAACGGCAAAAGATGAAATTATTGCAGTAAAAAATGTTAAAATATTGTATTCAGCGGGCATTAAAAATGTGGTACATTATTCCTATAAGCAACTTATATTCGGAGGATAGAAATGAAGAAAACATTACCTTTTATAGTATCCGCCGCGCTTGCGGTACAGCTTTGCGGCTGCTCGGGGGAGGGTTCGGACGTCCCCGCCGAAAGCGTTTCCCCGGCGGCTTCGGAGAGCGTTTCCGCCGGCGGCGCTGACGCGGAAGAGACCGCCGTTTCCGAGGAGAGCGGCACGCCGCCCATGGATACGTCCCCCGTCACCTTTACTCTGTTCATAAACGATACGGACAGCGGTGTTTCCTTTGAGGGCGAAGCCGCCGAGGAAATAACCGCGCGGACGGGCGTTACCCTCGAGATCACCGTCGCCGAAAACGAAAACTCCCTGACCGAGCTTCTGGATTCGGGGGAAGTCCCCGACCTTGTATACGCGGGCGGCGAGACCGATACGCAGACGGAAAACGGTTTGTTTATCCCTCTTGACGGTTTTACGGAAGAATACGGCGGGAATTTTGCCGCGCTGTACGGAGATAAGCTTGACCGTCTGAGAGCCGCCGACGGCAAGCTCTACACTTTCGGGACGGGCGGCTCGTCCCCCGAAAGGTTCACCGCCGACGGCGCGTTTCAGGTGCGGTACTCCGTGCTGGAGGAGCTTGGCTATCCCGAAATAAAAACGATCGAACAGTTGGGGGACTGTCTGAGAAACTACAAGGAGCTGCACCCGCAGTCCACGGGTCTGCTGCTGTGCGGTGCGCCCATTCAGCAGTGGACGGACACCGTAAGCGCACGGGTGAACTATGTCCTCGGCTATCCCGACGACGGCGAGTTTTTGGTGGATAACGAAACGGGCGAGGCTGTCTACAAGTGGACAGACCCCCGCGTAAAGGACTATATGCGGTGGCTGAACGGTCTTTACAGCGACGGAGTGCTGGACGGTATGTCCTTTTCGCTCAGGCACGACGGCTACATCGACCGTCTCATAAACGGAAGTCCCGCAGCGGCAGCCGACGCGGAAAATTCCCTTGCTTCTGTGGGCAGCGGGGACATGGCGTACTGTCCCGTTCCCGCCGCGTTTGACGGGAATACCAAGCTTATGTTTTCGGCGGACTATGGGTATGTCCCCGAAGCGGGGATAGGCATAACGTCGTCCTGCGCCGAGCCGGAAAGGGCGTTCCGTTTCCTTGACTGGCTTTGCGGGGACGAAGCGCAGCTTCTGATAAATTTCGGCGCGGACGGAGAGTACGATCCCGACCAACACGGAGCGTACTTTGCCGAGCCGTTCCCCATGCGCGGAACAGCGGAGAGGACTTCCGACGGGAAATTCTATTCATACGCCGCAGAGGAATATGTCTCGAATATGACGGAAAACGAAAAAGCCGCAGCGGAGGCTTACGGCGTAAAGATATGGGCGGATATGTTCCCCGCCGAAAGCGAGCTGCCGCAAATCGACAGAACGCTTGTCCGCGATATGGAGATACCCGCCATGAGCGAAGCGGCGATACTTCTGGAAACACTCGGCACTTATATCAAGACGGAAGTTCCGAACGCGATAAAGTCAGACCCCGAGGAGTTTGACGCGAAGTGGGACGAGATCGCCGATTGGTGCAGAAGCAACGGTTCGGAGCGGCTTGGCGAGATCATGACGGAGCTTGTGCGGGAGGATATGGCTTCGCGGAAATAACGGGTAAATTGTAATTTAGCGCACAAACAAAACGTCAGCGTCCTGCGCGGCGAAGCCGCAACTAAAAAGTTCGCCAGCCTTTCAAGGCTGCGAGGTCCATGGGGCAGAGCCCCTGGTCGCCCTCCGCAGAGGGCGAAATCCCCCTCGCGCCCGTAGGGCGCATTCGTCCGAAACGGAGCAGGAGGTGAGAAACGCGACAG
>JAMPIC010000053.1 GCA_023663025.1 Prevotella sp. | reverse complement strand
GTGGACCTCGCAGCCTTGAAAGGCTGGCGAACTTTTTAGTCGCGGCTTCGCCGCGTGATGCGTCGTCGTTTTGTTTTGCGCTAAATTACAATTTACCGCATTTTTTATTTAACAGGATCTATACATATCACCTCGCCGTTCGCCACGGCTTTTGTGTAATCCGTTACCGATGTAAATCTCTTTTTGGATAAAACTCCGCCGCCGTACCATTTGTCAACGGTGTTGTGAGAGTCCGAGCCGCCGGTTATGGGCAGTCCGTACCAATCCGCATAAAGCTTCGCTCTGTCGTTGAACTCACTGTGCCCCGCCATACTGTGAGACGCGTTTACACCCTCCACAGCGTCCGTAAAATGAGGAGCATGGGTGGTGGAACGAATATATTCGTAGTCCCTGAACGGGTGCGCATGCACGATAAACCCTCCGCAGCGGCGGGCATAACCGAGAAAATCCGTGAGACCGATATCCAGAATATGACTGTTCTCAATAAGCCAATGCTTATCAAGACCGTACACAAGAAAATCCGAGCCGCCGTCGCCGTACTCAAAACCGAAAAATACGTCCAGACCTATCTCGTCGCCGCGCGCCTTGGCGTTTTCGTAACCCTTGCAGTAAAGCTCTATCCGCTCTTTCCAGGGAAGATCTCTCGGCACGGCGGAGTTTCCGTTGAAAAAGTGGTCGGTGACGATTATTCCCGTGTAACCCTCGGCCTTGTATTTTTCAGCCATTTCCGCTCCCGACGACCAAGCGCAGGCGCTTGCTTCGCGGGTATGCATATGCGTTTCGTACTTATACATTTTTATCTTCTCTTTTCTTTTGAAATCAGGGCAAAAAGTTCCCTGTAAAGTATAATTTTACCATAATGGGGACGTTTTGTCAATATTGCTTGCTGCGCTGCGGTATAAGACTGCGTTTCCCCGGCTGCCGCGCATTCCCGGCAAACTGCCGCTTGCGCCTGACGGCGGTTCACGCTTTTCGGTCCGAAACGCTTAATCGGCAATATCAATAATAACCGGCGTTCAATATGTACTAAAATGTAAAAAGTGTGCAAATGTCCTTGACAATTATCCGAGAAATTGTTATCATATAATATATATTGAATAAACCGGAGGGTGTAACTGTGGATATTTTTAAACAATATGACACTTTCAAAGAAAAATGCGCGGAGTTCCCCGGAAAGCTGGCTGCTAAATTTTCACCGTCATGCAGACTTATCTGTCACCCAGCTGCGGAAAACGTGCTGATATCCGAATGCAGCGAGGAGGAAGCTCACAGCAACGCGCTTTGTATCTGCCGTATGGCGGATATGCTCCTCATGTCGGCGGACGGCGAAGAATGGTCGGCGTTCAACCTTGCCGAAGCGCGCAGGATCGCCGAACAGGACGGATACATCTATATCACCGATCTGATTGCCGAGGACGCTTTTTTAGCCGAGGATTGGATGATCAACGGAAAGAACGACACCATTATCGTAAGCGAAGCCTATATGCGCGAAAAAGGCAAAAGATACGCTCCCGTTACTCCCCTGACAAATAAAGTTCTTTGCTTTAAAAAATATTCCTGCGGTTTTCTTTGGAAACCCTCCGCTCCCGGCAGTATAGCCTGCATCGACAAGGACTACATCGACGGCTGCTTCGCGGATTTCTTTGACAGCTGTTCGGAAACGCTGCCCGACCTGTCCGAATCCGAGACCATCGATTTTAAGCTGTTCGACGGTGAAATAACCATCGACGTGAACACCACGAGGATAAGAACCATAGAGCTGTTCTTCGAGCGTATCAACGAGATCGCCGATACGCTTGCGGGCAACGCGGAAATACTGGAAATATGCGGCTATGAATTTTCCGCGATAGACTTCCTGCTCGGACTTACAGCCGCCGCTTTGAAAAAGAACGGCATAGCTCTCTCAAAGGAAGAATTTGCGTCCGCATATTATTCGCCGATACTTAACGGCTCCGATACGGAGGAAAAACTCGCATCTCTCGGCACCCGCTGCGGAAACGACGACGTCGACTGCATAAAGCTTGCTTTCCTCGCAGCCGTGAACGCGGAGTACGCGGAAAAAATAGAATATTCCGCAGGGGACGCCGGCTTCTACGGCGAGAATATCCGCAGATTGGAACTGGGAAATTACAGCGCGGAGGAGGAGAAATTTATCGTCTCCGACCTGCTTTCCCACAGACCCGCCGATTACAGGGTATTCTACTTCGCGAACAGGGAGTACCCCGAGGAAGCGGAAAATCTCGCGGCTATCGCCGATTTCTGGAAGATAGCTCCGCTGTCCGAGGAGGAAATGGAAAACGTCGTTCTCGGCGCGTACCTGCTTGACGAGAACTTCGACGAACAGGGACGCTTCTGCGCAGGCTATGAGGAATCGAGCATTCTCAAGGAACAGGTGAGCAAGGTCATCGACAAGTACGGTCTCACCAACCGTGAATGCGTTGAAGAACTCGAACAGCGCATGGAAATTCTCGACAAGGAGCGCAGAACGTTCAACGGAACGCTTTTCGATACTCCGGAGGAAATGCAGCTTGCCGTTAAGAATGAAGCTTATGTTCAGGATCTGTGCGAAAATCTTTCCGCGCTGAACGAATCGGAACTGAACGCCCTCGACGAGCATATTGAGAATACCACTCTCGACGCGGGAACAAAGTCCAAATACAAGCTTAAAATAAAACTGGCAATGAACAACGTCCGTTCGGCTGTGCTGGAACAGAAATGCCTTAAGCTGCCCATAATGAGCCTTGACGAAATACTTGAACTGAGAAGCAAACTCCTCAGCGAGGATTACCCGGAGGCGGTACTGAAGCCTTTCGCCGCGAAAATACGGGACGCTTTCTCCGCGGCGCAGACTACGGAGATAGAAGCAATGCTCGAAAGCTCCGAGGATATGACCGACGAGCAGCTTGACGGTGTTTCCGCAAGATTAAGCTCGGGCAGATACGACAGCACGATCTCCGATTACTACAAAAACAAGGTGGAGGAGATCAAGGAGAATAATATCAGAACCAAGCTGCACAGCATGATAGACGGCTTCGAGTCCTTCAGCAAGGAAAAGCTTTCGGGACTTATAGATACTCTGAAAGAAAGCAGTTTCCCCAAGAGACTTACATATCCGCTTATCAGAAAGGTTACGGACGCCCTTAACAACTACGAGATAAACGAAGCGGCAAGAACGTTCGAGGGAGTTGAATTCGCCTCGGAGGAGCAGCTCGAAAGAATGAAGTCGGCAATATCCGGCAGACTTTTCAGCGACGAGATACTTGCGCCCTATATCCTTTCGGTGGAAAAGCGCGAAAAGGAGCTTCTGGACGAGGAGCTTGCCGAAATGTGCGCGGGAATAGAAAATATGTCCCAGGAGGAACTGGACGAACTCCGAAGAAAGATCACCGATACCGAAAGGAACTTCGACGAGCAGCTGGTTTCAAAATATCTGGACAAAATCACACAGAGAGACTGCGAGCTTCAGAACTCCGAGCTTGCGGAGCTTTGCAAATATATTTTCTCCATGGAGCGGTCCGAGCTTGACGAGCTTAAAGAAAAGCTTGCGGACGACAAGTACGACAAGGACTTTACCGGCGTTTATTACAGAAAGATCGCCGAAAGAGAGCAGGAACTGCTTGTTCTCGAGCTTGACAGGCTCTGCGCGGGAATTGACGACGCGGACGCGGAGATGCTCGAAAAGCTTAAAGCGCGTATTCTCGACGACGCACGTTATGACGACATCTGCGGAGAATATATCACAGCCATCAACAACAGAATAGACGCTATCATGCTTGAGGAGTACAGAAGCGTGATAGCGGGAGTGGTTTCCATGACCGCCGAAGAGGTGGAAAAATTCAGGAAAAACGCGGAGGAAAAACGTTCCGAGATCGGCGAGGAGCTTTACGCGGAAAGCATTGCGGCAGCCGACGAGCGGGATAACGTTCTGGAAGATCAGGCTATCGAGGCAATATGCGGAGACATAGAGTCCTACGGCTTTGAACAGGCGGAAAGCGTCAGAGCGCGTCTTGCCGAGGAAGGCTTCGATCCCGAAAAGATCGCTCCGTACGCGGCGCGTATCGACGCCAGGATCACGTCTCTCCACACAGCCGTGTTGGATTCTTACATCGAGGGTATCGAGTCCATGAACAAGGAACAGCTCATTCAGGCTCAGATAAAAATAGGCGAGTACGCGGGTCCGGATCACCTCAAGGAAAAATACAACAGGATAGCCGAAAACGCCATCGCCGGCATTGCCGACCGCGAGATACGCGAGATGTGCGGAAATATAAACGAGCTTTCCGCAAAAAAGTCGGGCGAGCTCATCAGGCGGATCAACACCATGCCTTTGGACGAAACCGCCAAGAGCAGATACATCGACGCTCTCGACGCTCATATCGCGTCCCTGAAGGAGCACGAGCAGAGAGAGTACATCAGCCGTCTCACAAGCACTATGACGGAATACAGCATAAACGCCGTGCATCTGGCAGTTCCCGGCATGACGGGTCTGTTCGCAAATAAGTATGAAAACGCCTGTGCTACCTATATTTCGGCAGGACGGTACGAGCTGCCGCTCCTCATTCATGAGGGCAACAACGGCGACAGTTTTACCATGACGACCGAATATCTGCACATTCTCAACAGGGGCGTTATGAAACGCATAAGAGTGGACGACATCGCTTCCTTCCAAGCGAAAAAGACGCTGATGAACTCCGTTCTTACGGCGGTGGAAAAAAACGGCGAATCCAGCGAACTGCCCAATGCTCTTAAAAAGGACGTTATCGAAAACGTTGCCAAAACTCTTACGGCTTTGGTAAGCTTCATTCATGACAGACGTTCTGCGGAGCACATGAAGGAGCTTCTCGAAAACGCCGTTCAGGAAAAAGCTATTCAGGCGGCGGCAATGTCCGCAGCGGTTTCTGCCGCTCCGGCGGTTTCCGAGGCGCCCGCTGTTCCCGAACCTGTTTCCGTCAAGCCTTTTGCCGAGGAAGAAACAGCCGCGGCAAACGACGCGCATACCGCTTATGAAACCGAGTACCGCCGGGCGGAAGTTCCTGCGCCTGCCGCTCTCGAAGAGATATCCGCTCCGTCCGTTGCGTCGATAGACTATGACGGCGAAACCGCCGCTGCGGAAGAATATGACGGAGGATACGCGGAGACCGTTCCCGAAACGGAAGAACCGGAAGAAACATCCGAACCCATCGAGATATCCGATCTTGCCGAGCCGTCGGTATCTTCGGAGACGACCGAGCCGGTTGAACCCGTTAAGCCCGCTCCCGAAACCGCACCTGAGCCTGTCGAGATAAAGGTAAAGTTCTGCGATCAGTGCGGCGCGAGGATAACAAGTCCCACGGCAAAATTCTGCGCGGAGTGCGGAAACAAGCTTATATAAAAACTTTCGGGAAGTCCCATTCAGCGGACTTCCCGATTTTTTTGAATAAATTCGCGAATGGGTATTGCATTTTAATATTATATAGTATATAATATTAAAATGGACAGCTTCAGGTTCTCGGAAAAGGACAGTCACGCCGTTCAAAATATTCAATTAAAATTGCGTGAGATATTCGCCGAAAAACATATGCAATTTACAATTGAATTCAGCATAACCGAAAGGAGAAATTTTTATGGTATGTCCGAAATGCGGTTCGGGGCACGTTGCCGTCCAGGCGATAACCGAGACCGAAACAAAAACAAAACACCGCAGCTGCATAGGCTGGGCAATGTGGATACTGCTTGCCATATGCACCTGCGGACTTATACTTATCATTCCCGCCGTTACAAACAGCAGGACGAAAACAAAGACACACACTCACACGGAGGCGATCTGCCAAAACTGCGGAAACAGGTGGAGGGTCTGACGTTCGGCTGAGAAAGGAGGTCTGCGCATGAACGCGAAGGCGATACTGATATGCGGGAAGATTTGCAGCGGCAAAAGCTTTTACGCCGAAAAGCTCCGCAAAGAGCGCGGAGCGGTGCTGCTGTCAGTGGACGAGATAACGCTGGCTCTTTTCGGGCAGCACATCGGAGAAAAGCACGACGAGATATGCGCCCGAACGCAGAAGTACTTGTTTGAAAAGTCCGTCGAAATTATTGAAAGCGGCATTGACGTTATTCTTGACTGGGGTTTCTGGCGGCGGGAGGACAGAACTGCCGCGAGGAATTTTTACGAAAGCCGCAGTGTTTCCTGCGAATTTCATTATGTGGATATTTCCGACGGGACTTGGAGGAAGAACCTTGACGAGCGAAACAGAGCGGTGTCCGAGGGCAGTATTTCCGCATACTTTGTGGACGAAAATCTTGCCGCCAAATTTGCGGAAATGTTTGAAGCTCCCGACAGCGGCGAGATGGACGTTTGGTACGAAAATACAAGAAGCTGAATAAAAATCGGCGGAATGTTTTGTCATCGGGGAAGTGTAAATTGTAATTTAGCGCAAAACAAAACGACAGCGCATCGCGCGGCGAAGCCGC
>JAMPIC010000052.1 GCA_023663025.1 Prevotella sp. | reverse complement strand
AGGCGGGCGAAACTTTTAGTCGCGGCTTCGCCGCCCAATACTCGTTACCCGTTCTGCTGTAAACAACAATTTATTACAAATAAATTACATTTGAAATTTTTTCTTGACAATAAGCGTATTATGTGTTATAACTGTATTAGCTGAATTAGTACAGTTATAACGGAAAGGGTGAATTATATGTACAGCATCGACCTGCAAAGCCGTACCCCGATCTACGAGCAGCTCTACAAAAAGATCATCGAACTGATCCTGAAACGTCAGCTTAAGCCGAACGACAAGCTGCCGAGCGTGCGGGAACTGGCAAAGGATCTGGGCGTCAATCCCAACACGGTGTCGAAAGCCTTTCAGCTTCTGGAGCGCGACAAGGTAATATACTCCCTTGCGGGACGGGGCAGCTTTGTCGCCAACGTCAGCGCGGAAGCCGTCAGGGACGCCGCTCTCGCGGACTTCGACAAGGCGGTCGCCGAGGCTCTGAGCGCGGGACTGACAAGACCCGAGCTTGCGGAAAGGATCACAAAGGGGGAAACTGTATCATGATAGAACTGAAAAATGTAAAAATGTCCTTTGAGGACTTTAACGCTTTGGACGGCGTTGACCTGACCATAGAAGCGGGAACGGCGTTCGGACTTCTCGGCTCGAACGGCGCGGGAAAATCCACTGTCCTGCGGCTTCTGTCGGGGGTCTACAAGCAAACCGAGGGAGACGTTCTCATAGACGGCGAAACCGTTTACGACAACGTGTCCGCAAAGCAAAAGGTGTTCTTTATCAACGACGAGACCGTCCAGTTCGGGGCGATGACCCTTAACGATATGCGGAAATATTACAAGGGCTTCTACCCGAATTTTTCCGACGAAATGTTTGACAGGCTTAACGGAGTGATTAAGCTGCCCGAGAAAAAACGTCTGGATAAATTCTCAAAGGGAATGAAACGGCAGGCTATCGTTATCACGGGACTTGCCGCCTGCACCGATTATCTGCTGCTGGACGAGGCTTTCGACGGTCTCGATCCCACCATGCGCATAATCGTAAAGCGGCTGCTCGTTGACGCCATGCTCGACCGCAAGCTGACCGTTATAATTTCCAGCCACAATCTGAAAGAGATCAACGAGGTCTGCGATTCGGCTGCTCTGCTGCACAGAGGAAAGCTGCTGTTCAACCGCGATCTGGATTCCGTCAAGGGTTCGGTTCACAAGGTTCAGGCTGCGTTCCCCGGGGAAGTGAGCGAGCAGGACTTCGGCGGACTGGAGCTGCTCCACTTTGAAAAGAACCAAAGCATTACCTATCTTATAGCAAAGGGCAGCGAGGAGGATATCCGCGCCGCGCTTGCCGAAAAGCAGCCGAAGGTGCTTGACATGATACCTCTCACGCTGGAGGAAATTTTCATATACGAAATGGAGGGTATGGGTTATGACTGCAGCGGTATCGACTAATTCAAACAAACCGAAAGAAAAAAGGATTTCCCCCGCGCTTCACAACTGGAAACAAAACGCGGCGGGAGACAAAAAGCTGTTTATCGTTCTTTCGATCCTGCATCTTATCGCCGCGCCCGCGGTAATGCTTGCCTTGATAATATCGGTCTATAACGGATATAATACCGACGGAGCCGAGCCGTACTTTGTGATAGGCTGCGTTACGACCGCTTTGGCGGGATTTCTGGGAATATTCCCCGCCGTGAACAGCTTTTCCTGTCTGCACAACAAATCGGTGGTGGACATGAAGCTTTCCCTGCCGATGACGGCGGCGCAGAGATTTGTCTCAAATTTCCTGTCGGGACTGTTCACCTACATCGCGCCGTTTCTGGGAGCGCAGGTTTTCTCCCTGCTGTTTGCGGGTTACGGGCTTATCTTCATGGAGGGCAGAACCTTTGAGAAAACAATTTACGTCTGGGACGAAGCCGCGCAGCTTAACGTTCCGCGCACGATATCTTTCGTATGCGAGGTGTTTGCGGGAGCCGCTCCCGCGCTGCTGAAGCTGATACTGTGCGGAGTGCTGGTAATGCTTATGCTCTACACCGTCACCGTTCTTATAACGGTCTGCTGCGGAAGCAAATTCGAGTGTATCGCCTACAGTATCCTTATAAACGTAATTACCCCGCTGACAATGGTATGCGTTGCGTATTCGATATTCAGCAGTCTTTACGGCGTAAACCCGGCTCGTCCCATGTACAAAGCCATTGCCTATACCTCGGTGGCGGGAGGAATTTACGCCGCTCTGGAATGGGCAGCCGGAAGTGCATGGATCGGCACCGGCGAATCTTCAAGCATACTGTCAAACTATGCCGTATGGGCGGCAGTGTACCTTCTTATAACGGCGGCAATAGGCGCACTGGCGTTTTTCCTCTATCGGAAGCGCCGCGCAGAACAGGTGTCGAAGCCCTTTGTGTTCAAGCTTGTTTACTATATAACGGTGACCTGTGCAATGTTCTGTCTGGTGGCGCTGCTTATAGTAGACAACCCCACGGGACTGATTCCCGCGATAATTATTACGGCAATAGTTTACATGATATTCGAGGTCGTCGCCAACCGCGGATTTAAACGCTTCTGGGCGAGCATACTAAAGTACGCGCTGACTTTCCTTGCCGCGTTCGGCGTAATACTGGTCGGCGAAAAAACGGGCGGCTTCGGAGCGGAGAGCAGAGTTCCCTCCCCGTCGTCGGTGGTCTCCGTGGAGCTTACGGCAAACGGTTACGAGGGTGCATACGGTATGTTTACTTACGCAACGTGCTATTCAAACGTTCGCAGCGACGATTACAAGAATTATTTTGAGGAAGCGAACGGTTCGCTCGTATTCAAGGACAGGGAAAATATCCAAACGATCATCGACGCTCACAAGGCGGAAACCGATTTCATTAAAAAATGCAGACGGGACGGAACAAATATGGATCGTCTCTATTCCAAAGGCGTGGGTATCAATATCCGCTACCGCCTTGCGGGCGGCAGGGTCATGGAGAGGAATTACGATTATTACGATCCCTCCGCCGCCGATATCCTTTCGCGGCTCGACCTTACGGAGGAGTACAAAACGCAGATCGCAGAAAAGTACAAAATCATCATTTCGGAAATACCCAAAGCGTTTGAACAGGAAATAAATTACAACAGGGAAAACAACAAGGGAGAATTTTATCCCGGACGTCCGAGAGTTTACGAAGCCTTTGCCGTGACAAGAGTGCCGGACAGCGAAACCGTTACAAGGGTAAGCATAGATTCCCTGTGCAGACGCGGCTTCTACGAACAGCTTGCGGAAGCCTACGCAAAAGATATTATGGCGATAAACGAGGAGAATTATTATTATTCCGATCTTCACAATGTCTGGACGGTTTACCTGACGGGCGATATGGATTTCGCCCAAGCACATATCGAAGTTCCCGAAAGCTTTGTCAATACCGTAGAACTTCTGGAATATTTTGACTTTGATCTGAAACATGTTGAGGACGCCTCCGACGAGGAAATTATTTCCGCTCTTATTGTAAGCTCGGCTTCGGGAAGAACGGGACTTCTCACCACCGGCGAGTTCCGCAGCCTGAACGGAATAGACGGATCGGTAAAGGTTCTGCCGGGAATGTACTATACCGAAAGCTACGGCGAAAACTATGTGTACGATTTCGGCAAAGACCTGTGCGGCGTAGTCAGGAGCGCTCTGCCAATGCATATTGCCGACGAAAACGGTTATATTATCAGCATATACGGAAATTCGGCAGCCGTTCCCGCAGAGCTTTGGGACGCCGCAAAACGCGTACCGACAAGCGGGCGGAACGAAGAGCTTGAACATTCGTATTACGAAACCGTGTACGGGGAACAGCAACAAAGCAACAATTATTATAATTACTGACGGATAGCAGAACGCGGAAAGCATAAATCCCGCGGGAAAGGAATTTCCTGATGAAGAAGATTTTTTCGGCAATAACCGCGCTTTCGGCTGCGGCTGTGCTGTTTGCGGGCTGCTCGTCGGGAGGAGGAGGCTCGGCTGAGTCCCAGACCTCCCAATCCTCGCAGACCGAAAGCTCCGCGGAGAGTTCCTCCGTGAGCATGTCGGAAACGCTGACAGGCTCGGAATCTATGTCCGACGGAATGACCTCCGAAACGGGCGACGTTGACGGCGACGGCTTCCTTGAGGAGCTGGGCACCGATATAAACGATATCGTGGACGACGTGGTGACAGGCGCGGAGGATATAGTTGGAGACGTTCTTGACGGCGCGGACGGAGCAAACGGTGCAAACGGTGCAAACGGAGCAAACGGCAATTCCGCAGGAACAAGATAGTCCGTGCGGCGAAAGCTTGCGATAACGAGGGAAACGGAAAGTATCCGTTTCCCTCGTTTCGGTTTGGGCAACAAAGAAAAGCAAAGTACGGCTATTGACTATGCTCAAAATTTATAGTAAAATATTAATATGTATATTTTTCGGGAGTGATCTTTTTGGCGGGACGTTTTTTTTGCACACGTCATACAATAAGAATATTTTTTCTCTCCGCCGCAGTTCTGCTCTGCTCCTGCTCGCTGCCGGAAACAAAACGCGAGGCTTCGTCGCAGGATTTTGTTTTTGACACCTATATGCAAATGACCGTGTACGGCATTGGCTCCGACCGAACCTGCGGCGATATCGGCAGCCTTTTCGGGGACATGAGCGCGGCTTTCGATATGTGCTACGATAATGACGCAAACGAGCTTCCCGAAAACATGCTTTATGACGAATGCCTTGCCCGCACGCAGGATCTGAACCGTCTTTACGGAGACGGGATAAATCTTTTCTGCGGCGCTCTCACCGAGCTTTGGGGGATATCAACCGAAAGTCCCCGCGTTCCCTCGGACGGGGAAATTGCCGCTGTGCTGGAAAATATTCCAGAAGCTTTTTCGGAAACCGTACCCGACGGCGTTAAGCTTGACTTCGGAGCTGTGGCAAAGGGTTACGCCTGCGACAAGGCTTTCGGCTTGCTTCAAGAGACCGATACCGAATACGCCGTGATATCCCTCGGCTCTTCCATTCTTGTGTACGGCTCAAAGCCCGGCGGCAAGCCGTTCCGGACGGGTCTCACCGACCCTTTCGGCGGCGAGAGCTATGCCGGAATAATCGAAACGGACTCCGCGTTCATTTCCACAAGCGGAGGATACGAAAGATATTTTGTTTCAGAAAGCGGCGAAAGGTTCTGCCACATAATGGATATGGCAACCGGCAGACCCGCCGTTACCGACATTGCTTCGGCGACGGTGATCGTTCCGTCGGATACACCCAATGGAGGAATAATGTCGGATTTTCTTGCCACCGTGATCTTCGCCGAGGGCAGTGAAAATCTTGACAAATGGCTTGCCTGCGGGGAATTTGAGGTTATCGCGATCACGGAGGACGGCAGGGTGCGCTCGAACTGCAAAGGCTTCGAGCTTGACGAAAACGGAGGTCTTTACTTTGAGTGACGGCAGAAAGCTTATCCGCGCAAAGGATATTATCCTCATAGGAGCAGTGCTTGCGGCGGCAGCGGCGTGGTATTTTCTGACGGGGACATTCTCCTCGGGGAACGTGCGCGCCGTGATAACACGCGGCGGGGAGACCGTCGCCGAGCTGTCCCTGAACCGCGACGGTGACTACTCTTTCGCAGAGACGGGGGACATGGTGTTTACGGTGCGGGAGGGCGGAATTTCCGTGACGGAAAGCGGCTGTCCCGACAAAATATGCGTGCGGACGGGCAGCATTTCCCGCTTGGGAGAATCGGTGGTCTGCGTGCCGAACCGAATGGCGGTAACGCTGAAAGGCGGCTCTGAGGAAAGCGGTGTCGATGTGGTGTTAAGATGATAAAGCTAAAGCCGGACGGGCTGTCAGTCCCGCGCTACACGGCTCTTATGGGACTTCTTTTCGCGGTAACCGCCGCGCTCAACCGTGTGGAAAGCGTTTTCTCCGCTGCCCTGCCTGCGGGAATGCGCGTGGGACTGTCCAATATCGCCGTAATGCTGGCTGTACTGTGCGTAAATCTGCCGTCCGCGCTGCTGCTGACGGTGTTAAAAAGCGGTTTTGTTTTTCTGACACGCGGTTTTACGGCAGGGATAATGTCCCTCTGCGGAAGTCTCGCGGCGTTCTGCGTTACCGCGCTGCTGTTCCGCAGGACGAAAGCGTCCTATGTTCTCACAAGCGTGCTTGCCGCCGCCGCTCATTCATTGGGACAGCTCTGCGCCGCATGGGGAATGTTGGGTACGGCTTCGGTGTTTGCCTACGCACCCGTGTTGGCAGTCAGCTCGACGGCAGCGGGGGTGCTGACGGGAATAGTCCTCGGGACGGTTTTTCCGCAAATGGCGAGGCTTTTCGGCGGAAACACCGGACAGCGACACCGAAAAAGACTGTAATGTAAATTGTTGTTTAGCGCAAAACAAAACGTCAGCGCATCGCGCGGCGAAGCCGCGACTAAAAGTTTCGCCCGCCTTTTCAAAGGCGGCAGGTTTCCAAAGGGCGGCGCCCTTTGGTCGCCCTCCGCAGAGGGCGAAATTCCCCTCGCGCCCGTAGGGCGCATTCGTCCGAAACGGAGCAGGAGGTGAGAAACGC
>JAMPIC010000051.1 GCA_023663025.1 Prevotella sp. | reverse complement strand
CAGCCTTGAAAGGCTGGCGAACTTTTTAGTCGCGGCTTCGCCGCGCGATGCGCTGTCGTTTTGTTTTGCGCTAAATTACAATTTACGGCTTCGTCGCGTATAAACCGCCTTTACGAAATTCCGCATAAAAATTTTCATAATAATGTGACTTTTGCCGTTGACTTTTTCGCGGTTTTGTATTATTATATTAATAACTGTATTTTATAATTTTCTTCTGCAAAGGAATGATCTAAAATGAAAAAACTAATTTCAGTCCTGACAGCCATTGTTATGACAGCCGCCTGTTTTACCGCCTGCGGAAAGGACGAAGCGGAAGTCCCCGAAAACGCCTATTCGGGTATACTGACAAAGGTCAAGCTGGGTATGCCCATGACTAAGATAGTCTCCCTCCAGCCCGACGGCGTTACCCTCAACTTCGAGACCGACACAAGGCTCTGGAGCGTCAACACCGACACCGAGCTTATGGAGCTGCGGGATTTGGTTTCCGCCGACAACCCCGTCTACTACGTGGAGGATTCCATTATTACATACGATTTCAAAACCGTCAAGGGGGACGAGAACATCTACCTTAACGGCTATATCTCCGAGGCGTACTGCTGTCTCGAGCGCGAGACCGCCGAAAGCTTTTTCGCCGCCAAAACCGAGGAGCTTGAAAAAAGGCACAGCGCCGAAGCCGCAGGTACGGTAAGGGGCACCGAGGACGTGGACATGGAGCTTGTCTACACCGAAAAGCTGGACTGCCCCTCCTATACGGTAATATTTACCATGACAGAAAAGTACGACACCGTGGAGGGCGTGGACGGCTACTACGGAAGCTATTTCTCCGTTGAAGTGCGGGAGAAAGAGGTCAAAGCCGAAACGCCCATCGAGGTATCGGGCGACAGCAAGAGCAGCAAGAGCGACAAGAAAGAGACCGAAGCTAAGGAGGAAGAATAATTATGGCAAATTTTACAAGCAATATGCCCGACGTTAAACTGGGTATCTGCGCGGTCAGCCGCGACTGTTTCCCCATGGAGCTTTCCACAAGGCGGAGGGCGCAGGTGGTGAAAGCCTGCGGGGAGAAGAATATCGAGATATACGAATGTCCCGTGACCGTCGAGAACGAGAAGCATATGCTCGCCGCAGTCGAGGATATGAAAAAAGCGGGCGTAAACGCGCTTGTGATGTATCTGGGCAACTTCGGTCCGGAAACTTCCGAGACGCTGCTCGCCAAGACCTTCGGCGTTCCCGTGATGTTCGCGGCGGCAGCCGAGGAAAGCTCCGATACCCTTGTGGACGGTCGGGGAGACGCTTACTGCGGAATGCTCAACGCAAGCTACAACCTGGGTCTGCGGAACGTTAAGGCGTACATTCCCGAGTACCCCGTGGGAACGGCTTCGGAGATAGCGGATATGATCGCCGAATTTGTCCCCGTGGCAAGAACCCTGCTGGGATTGGCAAATCTTAAAATAATCTCTTTCGGCCCCCGTCCGCAGGATTTCCTTGCCTGCAACGCGCCTATCCGTCAGCTCTACAACATAGGAGTTGAAATCGAGGAAAACTCCGAGCTCGACCTGTTTGCGGCGTACAACGCCCACGCGGGGGACAAGCGCATTCCCGAGGTCATCGCCGATATGGAAAAGGAGCTTGGGGACGGCAACAAAATGGCGGGTATCCTGCCTAAGCTGGCGCAGTACGAGGTCACGCTTCTCGACTGGGCGGAGGAGCACAGGGGCAGCCGCGAGTATGTTGTTTTCGCCAACAAGTGCTGGCCCGCGTTTCAGACCCAGTTCGGCTTTGTGCCCTGCTATGTGAACAGCCGTCTCGGCTCGCGGGGGATACCCGTGGCGTGCGAGGTGGATATTTACGGCGCGCTCAGCGAATTTATCGGACAGTGCGTTTCCAACGATGCGGTGACTTTGCTGGACATCAACAACAGCGTTCCCGCGGATATGTACCTGAACGAGATCAAGGGCAGGTTCGACTATAAGCATACCGACACGTTTATGGGCTTCCACTGCGGAAACACTCCCGCGTGCAAGCTGTCAAGCCGCACAATGAAGTATCAGCTCATTATGCACAGGGGTCTCGAGCCTGACAAAGAGCCGGATATAACGAGGGGTACTTTGGAGGGCGACATCGCTCCGTCGGACATCACGTTTTTCCGTCTCCAGAGCACAGCGGACGCGAAGCTTCGCGCCTATGTTGCGGAGGGAGAGATACTTCCCGTGGCGACCAAAAGCTTCGGCGGGATAGGCGTGTTCGCAATAAAGGAAATGGGAAGATTTTACCGTCACGTTCTGATCGAGGGAAGATATCCCCACCACGGCGCGGTAACGTTCGCCCACAACGGAAAGGCTCTGTGGAACGTTTTCCGCTATCTTGGTGTTGAAGAAACAGGCTTCAATCAGCCTGCGGGAATGCTTTACAAGACGGAAAATCCGTTCTAAAAATTACAGGCTGTAAATTAAAACGCAGCAGGGAGACGGGTTTCCCGTCCCGCAAAAAGACGGACAATAAATGTAGGGGACGGGTTTCCCGTCCCGCAAAAAGACGGATAATAAATGTAGGGGACGGGTCTCCCGTCCCGCAGAATAAATGCAATGAAGTGAACAAGTACCCGTTATTATCAAATTAAGAGAGCTTTTGGACGGTGCGAAAAAGCGGAGAAATAACGGCGAATACATCACGGAGCTTGTGCCCCGAATTGTAGGGGCGGATTCCATATCCGCCCGCGATAGTAAGGGTATGCGGTTCACGCCCGTTAAAGCGTTTAGAGGTTCGGACTTTCCGTCCGAATAAACTGAGGTGGTAACGCGGTAATTCGCCCTCTGCAACAGGCAGGGGGCGTTTTTTAGTTGAAAGTGTACAGTTTGGGAGGGATTTTTATGCGTGCAAAATTTAACAGTACAAAAACAGTTCAAAATATTATTATAGCATTGTTTTTGGTAACGATTGCGGCAATGTTAATAGTTGGCATTTCGCAGGAAAATAACCTTTTGATGTTTATTCCCGTCGGCGTATTTTTAGTAATAACGTATATTTTGATAGCTTTTCACGGTGAAATAATTGCGGACGAAAAGGGAATAACGGTGGTAACAACGTTTTTGGGAATAGCGGTTTGGAAAAAGTTTATCAAATACGGCGATGTTGACCGAACGGACTGCGGCGTTGAAACCGTCGGATACAGGTGGGACAGAGTTTCCCATATAATGGAATTTACGATAAAAATGAAAGGCATAAAAAGAATTACCGTATCAAAGCGGCTTAACATTGGCGCGAGCTTTCCCGCCGAGCAGCCCGAAAAATACAAACAATATCTTCACGAACAGCCCCTTATGCAGATAAGTCATTATATCGACGGCAAACTGCATCTGAACACGTCGGCATAAGGGAGGAAATATGAAAACAGTCCCCGCAAAGACAATACTGCAAAAAACCAAGTCCTCGGAGTGGTTCGGCAGCGACTATAATATGAACCTCTACAAAGGCTGCTGCCACGGCTGCATTTACTGCGACAGCCGCAGCGACTGCTACCAAATCGAGGATTTCGGCACCGTCCGCGCAAAGGAAAACTGTCTGCAAATCCTGCGGGACGAGCTGCGCCGCAAGGTGCGGACGGGCGTGGTGGGCACGGGCGCGATGTGCGACCCCTACAATACCTTTGAGGAAACAGAGCTGCTCACCCGCCACGCGCTGGAGCTTATCGACGCATTCGGCTTCGGGGTGCACGTGCTGACGAAAAGCAGTCTTATTGCCCGTGATACGGACGTTTTTCTCGGTATCGCGGAGCATTCTCCCGTGCTTTGTCAAGTCACCGTCACCGCGGCGGAGGACGGACTTTCCGCGCTGGTTGAACCGAACGTCAGCGTGACTTCCGCGCGGTTCAACGCCGTTGCCGAAATGTCGCAAAACGGCTTGTTCACGGGGGTTGTTATGAACCCGCTGCTGCCCTTTATCGAGGACGCGGAGGAAAACGTGCTGGGCATAGTCCGCGGGGCAAAGGAGTGCGGCGCGCGGGCGGTGTACCCGATGTTCGGGCTGACAATGCGCAGCGGACAGAGGGAGTATTTTTACCGAAAACTGGAAGAAAAATTCCCGAACAGCGGACTTGCGGAGCGGTACGCGAAAACCTACGGGGAGCGGTACGAGTGCAATTCGCCCCGCGCCAAAAGGCTTTGGAAGGTCTTTTCGGAGGAGTGCGACAGACTGGGACTGCTGTATGAAATGCGGGATATAATTTCGGCGTACAGGCAGGGCTACGGCGACGGGCAGCTGACGTTTTTTTAGAATAAAAAGGCGCAAAGCCTTTCGACCTTGCGCTAATCGTCCAAATTAATATAAATTTCCGACGCCTTTAATTTAAGCTTGGCAATTTTAATTTGGTAATCCAGTTCCTTTTCCATATCCTCGGCTTTTTTGATACGCATAAGCCGCGCGTATTCGTCAATCAAGCCGCTGATATATGCCTTATCGTCCGTATTAACACCGCCTTTTCCGTCAATCTTCAAGGGTTTTTTGAAGAATATCGATAATCTCGTCTATTTTCTCATCTTTTTTCTTTTGGTCGGTTTCGGAATGAGCGTCCTTAACCGCCCTTAGCATAAGACGTATAAACGCCTTGAATTGTAAGTCGGTTTGCTCCATATTAACACCGCCTTTCGGATTGTTACCTAATATTATAACACAAAATTTTTAAGATGTAAAGCAAAATATTTTTCGGGAGGAATTTTTATGAATAAATGGTACGCCGAAGATTACGAGTTTACAATAGAGGTGGTGGACGTGTCCCCGAACGGCAAAACCGAGGGGCATTGCCGCAACGGCGACGAGGTTGGGGACGTGTACAAATGCGGCTATGACTGTCCCGTAAACCGGTGCGGGCGGGGGTTCTGTTCAAAGAGTATGCTGCTGCTTTTCCCTATGCTGGAGACTGTTCGGGGCGGCGGCGACCTGCGTATGATAGGCGGTTTTTCGCCAAGCGGGAACGTCACGAATTCGCCCCTTGAAAAGGAGTTTGTCTGTCCCGACGGGGTGGTGACGTACCGTCTCACCGCGCGGAAAACGGGCGGTGAGAATTTCCACACGGGAGGGTTTTACCGTGAGTAAATTCATACAAAACCGCGAGCGTGACGGCACCTGCTATATGGAATTTCAGTTCTGCGAGACCGACAAGCCGCTGAAAAACGGCAAGGTTCGGACGGAACATATCAAGCATTGGCTTGATAATTCCCTTTATATGGACTGGGACGATTTCGGCGGATTTTACAGGCTGTACGCGGAGGTGCTTGACCGCGGCTATTTGCCCAACGGCGAACGGGGCTGCGGCGACTTCGGCGTAAATTATTACAGCGGGGAGGATACCGAAAAATTTCTTGAGGAAGTTTCCCGTCACACTGACGGGGAGTACGCCGCGTTAGTACCTTGGCTAAACGAGGCGGCGAAACGGGGCAAGGGGTTTTATATTTTAGGCGTGTAAGCAGGCTGAGCCTGCACCCTTGTTCTACCCCACAGCTAAATATGGCAATTTTTAAGTTTGTCAAGCCCCTATCAAGGGGCGGGTTACAGCAAATAATTCTAAATTAATAATTTTTTAAATGTGTAACGATTTGAAAAATTATTAATTATTAATTATTAATTTATAAAAAAAGGAGAATTTTTATGAAATTGTACGACGAACTCGTCGCCCGGGGACTTATCGCCCAGGTGACGGACGAAAAGGAAATCAGCGAAATGATCAACAACGGAAAGGCGACATTTTACATCGGTTTCGACCCCACCGCCGACAGTCTCCATGTGGGGCACTTTATGGCTCTCTGCCTTATGAAACGCCTGCAAATGGCGGGAAACAAACCTATAGCCCTTTTAGGCGGCGGCACGGGTATGATAGGAGACCCGTCCGGCAAGTCCGATATGAGAAAAATGCTGACGAAAGAGGATATTGACCACAACATCGCCTGCTTTAAAAAGCAGATGAGCAGATTTATCGACTTCTCCGACGGCAAGGCGGTTATGGTGAACAACGCCGACTGGCTTCTTGATTTGAATTATGTGGACGTACTCCGGGAAGTGGGCGCGTGCTTCTCCGTGAACAAAATGCTGACCTACGAGTGCTACAAGCAGCGTATGGAGCGGGGTCTGACGTTCCTTGAATTCAACTATATGATTATGCAGAGCTACGACTTTTATATGCTGTACCAAAAGTACGGCTGCACAATGCAGTTCGGCGGCGACGACCAGTGGGCGAATATGCTTGGCGGCACGGAGCTTATCCGCAAAAAGCTTGGCAAGGACGCTCATGCCATGACAATTACCCTGCTTCTCAACTCCGAGGGGAAGAAAATGGGCAAGACAGAAAAGGGCGCGGTGTGGCTCGACCCCGAGAAAACGTCCCCCTTTGATTTTTATCAGTACTGGCGGAACGTTGCCGACGCGGACGTTATGAAGTGCATACGCATGCTGACTTTTCTGCCCATTGAGGAAATCGAAGCAATGAGCAGTTGGGAGGGCAGTCAGCTGAACAAGGCTAAGGAAATCCTTGCCTATGAGCTGACAAAGCTTGTCCACGGCGAGGAGGAAGCGGGCAAAGCGCAGCAGGGCGCAAAGGCTCTTTTCGGCGGGGCGGGCAATACCGAGAATATGCCGAGTACGGAAATTCCCGCCGCAGATATTCCCGAGGACGGCATAAATATTATGGACTTGCTTGTGAAAACGGGGCTTGCTCCCTCGAAAAGCGAGGCGAGACGGCTCGTTCAGCAGGGGGGGATTTCCGTGGACGACGGGAAAATCATCGACCCCAACGCGCTTGTGAAAATCGAGACAGAGGTTATTGTTAAAAAGGGAAAAAAGGTTTTCCATAAGGCGGTAAGAGCTTAAAGCCGTGAACGCCGTATGTCAGATAAATGGCATACGGCGTTTTGGATTGTTGGAAACGGCGGTAAATTGTTGTTTAGCGTACAAACAAAACGTCAGCGCATCACGCGGCGAAGCCGCGACTAAAAAGTTCGCCAGCCTTTCAAGGCTG
>JAMPIC010000050.1 GCA_023663025.1 Prevotella sp. | reverse complement strand
ACGCAGTGATGTTTTCAATTCACCCCTTTGCGGAGCTCTTGAACGATTTGCGCCTACGGCGCGAGGGGAATTTCGCGCTCTGCGGAGCGCGACCAGGGGCTCTGCCCCGTGGACCTCGCAGCCTTGAAAGGCTGGCGAACTTTTTAGTCGCGGCTTCGCCGCGCGATGCGCTGACGTTTTGTTTGTGCGCTAAACAACAATTTACCGCCAAAATTGCTTAAATTATGACAATTTTTTATTTTTTTGTGTACAATTACAGAAAAATCACTCTAACATTTATCGACTTTTTTTGTCCTAAGCTATTTACAAATTGTACGCAATACTGTATAATTTACTTTATGTAGAAACAAATTTCAGGAGGTGACACGATGAATTCGGATTTTCCGAGAATTATTACCCTGCTGAGAAAAGAACGCGGCGTAAGTCAGAAAAAAGCCGCCGCCGACCTCGGCATATCTCAGGCTCTGCTCTCTCACTACGAAAAAGGCATAAGAGAATGCGGTCTTGAATTTCTCGTCAAAACGGCGGATTACTACAACGTGTCCTGCGACTATCTGCTGGGACGTTCACCCGAACCTGCGGGGAAAACCATTTCCTATGAGGATATCCCCGAGCCGGATATGAACGGCAAGGAGAAGATAGACGCGGGCGGCGTGATGGCTGCTTTCAACAAAAAGCTTGTGGTGAACGCGGCGTCGGTGCTTTTCTCGCTGGTGAAAAAGACGGGCAGCTCAGTTATCCTAAAGGAAGTATCCGCTTATCTCATGCTGGCGGTGTACAAAATGTTCCGCGTGGTGTATTCGGCAAATCCCAAAAACGACAAGCGGTTCTTTACGGTTGAGGATATCCCCGCCGCAGGTTCTTCCGCCGCGGCAATGGCGATGTGCGAAGCGAACGCGGCTTCTGCGGCTTCCGCTCTGGCGGCTTCGGGAGAAGCGGGAGACGGTACCGCTGTCACCGCAAACTCGCTTTCGGAAGAATATCCGTCCTCCGCGTCGTCGCTGCTCAACGTTATAAAGAACAGCGAAGCGCGTATGCAGATCGTCATAAATTCCGACAAATAGCGGGGAGACGTTCCGCGGCTCACATCTAACTATAGCACATTTTCTTTCGTTTTTCAATAGCAAAACGGGCAAAAATAAAGAAATCCGTTTTGCGCGGAAATTTTCCGCATCGGCGGGCGTACACATAAAAACGTCCCGACGGGACATATTTTGTAAAAATAAAGATTTAAGCGGTAAGGTACGGTTTGTATTTCCTGCCTCTTGCTTCTCGGTTTCATTTCTTTTGCAAAAAGGTCACCCAAATCCAATATTACAAATCTGATACGGAGGCGATACCGATGGATAAAATAGTTGAGGTCGTTACCTCGGTCAACGGAGCGATAAACGGCGTGGTATGGGGAATACCCATGCTTGTGCTCATAATCGCAACGGGCATTTACATGACGGTAAGGACGGGATTTTTCCAGATCACCAAAATCAAGCACTGGGCAAACGAAACGTTCCTTGCGATCTTCAAGAAAAAATCCGTTACCAAAACCAAGGAGAAAAAAGCCATTTCCCAGTTTCAGGCGTTGTCCACCGCCCTTGCGGCGACTATCGGAACGGGTAACATCGCGGGCGTTGCAACGGCTATAGCCGTGGGCGGTCCGGGAGCTGTGTTCTGGATGTGGATATCCGCGTTTTTCGGCATGATGACCAACTACTCGGAAAACGTGCTGGGCATTTTCTTCCGCAAGAAAAACGACAACGGCGAATGGTCGGGCGGCGCAATGTACTACATCAACGAGGGTCTCAAGGACAGGAAAGGCTTTAGACACATTGCCAAGCCCCTTGCGGTGCTGTTCTCGGTTTTCTGCGTGCTGGCTTCTTTCGGCATCGGAAACATGACGCAGGTCAACTCGATCTCCAGCGCCATGAAGTCCAATTTCAACGTTCCCACTCTTGTGACGGGAATTGTCCTCGCGGTCATCGCCGCGCTGGTTATCGTGGGCGGTATCAAGCGTATCGCAAGCGTTACCGAGAAGCTTGTTCCTTTTATGGCTCTGTTCTATATCGCAGGCTGTCTGATAATCTTCTTCTCCAATTTCAGCCAGATACCCTACGTTTTCTCCAGCATTTTCCGCAACGCCTTTAACTTCAGCGCGATCGCGGGCGGCGTAGGCGGCTACATAATCAAGCGCGCCGTTACCATGGGTTTCAAGAGAGGCGTTTTCTCCAATGAAGCGGGTCTGGGTTCGTCGGTAATGGTACACTCCGCTTCCGACGTAAAAGAACCCGTCGTACAGGGTATGTGGGGTATCTTCGAGGTGTTCTTCGACACCATTATCGTCTGTACGCTCACTTCCTTTGTAATTCTTTCAAGCCCCGCAAATTCCCTGACCTTTGACGAGGCGATGCAGAATATTTCCACGGAAGCCCAATACTTCGAGATACACACGGCAAGCGGCGGAGACACGGTAAATCTTATCGACGACAACGTAAACGCGCTTTACAAAGTCGCTCCTGCGAACGCCGCGGAGGGCACATACACCGAGTACGCGGCAAAGACCGTCTACGGACAGGAGCTGACCGTAAGACTGCAAAACGCCGGCAGCGCAAGCGGCGAAAGCGATTTCACCTACGCAAACGTTATGGAGATAAAGGGTGTTCAGGGCAAGAACGCGGACGGAACCCTCATGACGGACGAAAACGGAAATCCCGTTATAACCTCGGTCGAGATCACGGAGGTAAACGGCGTTCCCCTTGTTACCTACGCGTTCAGTCTCAGGCTGGGACACGTTGCGGGAAAAATCCTGGCGGTGGCTATCCTGCTGTTCGCGTTCTCCACGGTGCTGGGCTGGTCGTTCTACGGCACAAAGGCTCTGGAGTATCTTTTCGGCACAAAAGCAACTATCGTCTACAAGATCATCTTCGTGCTGTTCGTAATTGTCGGCTGCACAATGAATTTGCAGCTTGCCTGGGATATTGCCGACACTCTCAACGGGCTTATGGCGATACCGAACCTTATCGGCGTGCTGCTGCTTTCGGCGACGGTGATAAAGATCACGGGCAACTACATCAGAAGAAAGATAAAGAAAACAAACCCCGACGAAACGCCTATGCTGTCGGTCTATACCGATATACAGGCGGAGCAGGCGGCGAAGCTTGCGGAAGAGGAATAATTCAGACGGGAGAGAACGCATTGTTCTCTCCCGATTTGATTTGCAGGAAAAGACGGTAAATTGGTGTTTATACGGATAACGGCACTGTAGGGCGGGGCTTGCTCCCGCCTGTTTCTGCAACGATGTTCGTAGGGGCGGGGTCTCCCCGCCCGCAGGTCACGTAACCAGCGGGACGGGAAACCCGTCCCCTACAAAATTTTACTGCAAACCTATTTAGGCGGGAGCAAGCCCCCGCCCTACGATGTCCGCAAAAATTATACAACGCTAAACACCAATTTACCGCTTCTCTGCCGGGCTAATCCATCTTTTTCCGTCAGAATGATAAAAAATTTCCAAAAAGGTATTGCAAATTCGGGCAAAATAGGTTAAAATAAATATATGCGGTTGTCTCTTACGGACAGCCTTAAAATCAAATTTCTTTTAGGAGGAATTCTATTATGGCAGTTAAAGTTGCAATCAATGGTTTCGGACGTATCGGCCGTCTCGCATTCCGCCAGATGTTCGGCGCGGACGGTTATGAGATCGTGGCTATCAACGACCTCACAAAGCCTTCCATGCTGGCTCAGCTCCTCAAGTATGATACCGCTCAGGGCGGTTACTGCGGAAGAATCGGCGAAAATCTTCACACCGTTTCCGCCGACGACGAGGCAGGTACCATCACGGTTGACGGCAAGACCCTCAAGATCTACGCTATGGCTAAGGCTAACGAGCTTCCCTGGGGCGATCTGGGCGTTGACGTTGTTCTCGAGTGCACTGGCTTCTACTGCTCCAAGGAGAAGTCTCAGGCCCACATCGACGCAGGCGCAAAGAAAGTCGTTATCTCCGCTCCCGCGGGCAGCGACCTGAAAACTATCGTATTCTCCGTAAACGAGAACACCCTTACCAAGGACGACACAATCATTTCCGCCGCTTCCTGCACAACGAACTGCCTTGCTCCCATGGCTAAGGCTCTTAACGACTACGCTCCCATTCAGAGCGGTATCATGTCCACGATCCACGCTTATACGGGCGATCAGATGATCCTCGACGGTCCTCACAGAAAGGGCGACCTGAGAAGAGCGAGAGCGGGCGCTGCCAACATCGTTCCCAACAGCACAGGCGCGGCTAAGGCTATCGGACTTGTTATCCCCGAGCTGAACGGCAAGCTCATCGGTTCAGCACAGCGTGTACCTGTTCCCACAGGCTCCACAACAATTCTTACGGCTGTTGTCAAGAAGGCTGACGTTACCAAGGAAGCTATCAACGCCGCTATGAAGGCTGCCGCTTCCGAGTCCTACGGCTACAACGAGGAGCAGATCGTTTCCTCCGATGTTATCGGTATGAGATACGGTTCGCTGTTCGACGCTACGCAGACAATGGTTGCCAAGATCGCCGATGACCTCTACGAGGTACAGGTTGTTTCCTGGTACGACAACGAGAATTCTTACACTTCTCAGATGGTACGTACTATCAAGTATTTTGCGGAGCTTTAATTTCCGAAAATGAAATGAATTGCCCCCTGTCGGTTTACGGCAGGGGGCAATTGTTTTTTACGAACTTAATAATCAATAATTTTCTTTTTATCTCTGATTTTTAGCGCATCATCAAGATCGGTTGGATAAAAGTCTGTTTCAAAGTGATTATTGTCCTCTAAAACCAAATGGTCAGGTTGATTTTTCCATTTAAAGTGCAGTCCGTTAGACCAAGTATCGTCACCGTCATGATATGTAACTATAATGACATCATTAAGATCGCCGGATTCAATTTTCAAACGGTCGCAGCTTGTGTCGCTATCGAGAAAACGATAAACATACCCCTCGTCAAAATCTATAACGTAGTATATGTAATACTCTCCGCCTCTGCTTCTGTAGGAATACACGCCGCTGTTGCCTTTTTTAGCCGTTTGCAAATCGTTTGTTGAATAGAAAATCGATTTGGGAGTGGTTGTTGCAATGGGAGCGTTATCATTTTTTGAAATTGAATTATTATCATTTTTCTTTATTTCATCAAGCATTTTCTCAAAATCCCCATCATAACGATAGTTTGCATTATCAGAAACCATGATTACAATGTAAATCCATTTGTTATCTTTTTCTGATGGAAAAACAAAATTTGTATATTTACCCTCTTTGGTTATTCCATTCACATCATATGTAAACGTAAAATTAAATGACATTCCTTTAAGCTCCTGTGTTTCATATATATCATAATTAATAAACTCTACATTGTCAATGCTATTATTCATAATAAGACCTATTTTTATAGTTCTTACCATATTGTCCTTATCATCGTATAATACATCAAACGTTGCAGGATCAACATCATCAAACGCTGATGTTATCATAAGCATTGTCGTTTTTTCACCGGTTTCGGCATAACCTCTGTAATCCATTCCTTTTTCGTTTGGTGTGTTTTCTTCAAAATAATCCGGAACCGGAATTGTGTAGTTGCCCGAAATCACATTTTGAACTGTACTCTCATTAAACCCGTTTTTCTGGGGTCTTGTATCATTTTCATACATGTCTTTTTTTGACAAAGTTGTCTCCGTTTCATTAAGTTCTTCTACGAGTTCATCAAAAGCATTTTTTATGCTGTCGGTATCTAATTCTTCACATGCAGAAAATTGACAAGCTGTCAATGCCACCAAAAACAATGATAAAGCTTTTTTAATTACAAAATCACTTCTTTTTAACATAACCAATTCCTCCCAAATAAGTATTCCGTTATTTGTCTATTCAATTATATCACCTTTAGTTTAGTTTGTCAACAACTTCGGTTTATTTTATTAGCCTGTAGTTTACGATATACTAAAACAAAGGAGTGATGTCATGGACGAACAATCGCTTGAAGTAGGACAGCGGATATCAAGTCTGCGGAAATCATACGGCTACACACAAGAACGTTTAGCCGAAATGGCTGATATATCGGTACAGTTCCTGATACAGATTGAACACGGCAAAAAAACTATGAAAATCGCCACGCTCAGACGTTTATCCTCTGCATTATCGGTCAGTGCGGATTACATTATAAACGGCAGCGAACGCTGTTCCGAGACCGAAGAAATAAACGCAATCCTATCCACGCTTTCAAAAGATAACCGCAGGCAGGCTGTTAAACTGCTCGCGGTTTTTGCGGACGCTGTCAATAAAAATGTGTGAAAACCTTCCTTTCGTAACAGCCCGTGTTTTTTTCGCGGACGGGTATCATTTCCCCTTGCTCCGCCCGAAATAATTTCCGTGGTATTCCGAGGGAGATAGTCTCCCAGATTGTCTATTGTCAGTCCCCGTGAACCTATTACCGCTGCTTTCATAATTTTTCTCCTTATATTTTATAGATATATAATATATCTATTTATTACATTATATCATAAATTTAATATAAAATAAATATGTAATATATCTAAAAAGGAGAAAAATTTGTGGCTGTAAAAAGTGTATCTATACGAATGGAAGAAGAAATGCTTCAAAAAATAGCCTATGTCGCCGACTATGAGGGACGTTCAATAAACAGTCATATCCTTGTGCTCGTAAGAAACAGTATCAAATGCTTTGAGGAAAATAACGGGAAAATTGAACTTGAAGTGCCGATTGACAACAGCGAAAACGTCAAGCCCGCAGGAAAAGGAAAAAAATAACCTCACGATGTCAAATTAAAAAGGAGTTTTTTATGGCACCTAAAAGTATATCAGTAAGAATGGACAGTGAAATGCTTGATAAGCTGCATTATATAGCCGATTATGAAGCACGTTCCGCAAACGGGCAAATGATTATTTTAATTCGTGAATGTATAAAAAAATTTGAGGAAGAACACGGCGAAATAATTCTCGGCAAAAAAATTAAATAAAATCCCGCCTATAATCACAGGCGGGATTTTTTTGCAGGGGCGGCTTTCATATCCGCCCACGGGAGGGGAGAGCCGTCCTATGACGGGCGGTTTTTCCGTAGGTGCGAAACTAAAATATGCGGAGACAAAACTCTCCGCATAGACTGTTTTTAAGCGGGATTGACAATCTGCCGCCAATCCAGATCGCCCCTTTCGAGAGCGTGTATGAGAGCCTCCGCCGTGGCGATATTTGTGCCCACGGGAATGTTATGAACATCGCATAGCCTGAGCAGATCGCTTTCGTTAGGCTCGTGAGCTTTGGGCGTAATGGGGTCTCTGAAAAAGAGGAGCAAGTCTATTTCGTTGCAGGAAATGCGCGCACTTATCTGCTGCGCTCCGCCTTGGGAGCCGCTCAGATAACGCTGTATGGTAAGTCCCGTAGCCTGTTCGACTATCTTGCCGGTCGTGCCTGTGGCGCAGAGATTATGTCTTGACAAAATGCCGCAGTACGCAATGCAGAACTGTACCATCAGTTCTTTTTTTGAATCGTGCGCGATCAAAGCTATATTCATTATTCATCATTCCTCTCATAATTTTTTAGACGGACAGATCGTGCGCCTTTACGCAAGTCCGAAGCCTTGCCGTTCGGACGCAGTTATCCTACTGGAGGAGAACCTTGAAGCTGAGAGGAATGTCCTCGCCCTTTATTCTCTTGGAGATCGCGTCAAAGGCTCTGAACGCCAGCGAATTGGAGGGAAGGGGAATACCCTTGCCGGTGGACACAACAACGTCGTTGTCGCTGGGGATAACGCCGATAAGCTGAACTCCCACGGTGTCGATGATGGAGTCCAGATCGGGGATAATATCCGCCTTGAAGATATCGGGGTCTACCTTGTTGATGATAAGCCTCTGCTTCTTGTTGCCCCTCTTGTAGAACTCGTCGGACATAAGTCTCGCGTCGCGGACGCAGATGGGGTCGGGAGTGGTATTTATCAGAATAAGGTCGGACTGTTCGACAACGTCGAATACGCTTTCGTTTGTACCTGCTGAGGTATCCACGATTATGTATTCGTAGTACTTTCTCATTTCGTTGCAGATATTGGAAATAGTTTCCGCGTCCACCTTTGCGAAGGGGTCTTCGGGGGCGCAGACGATGCTCAGGTTGCTTGCCAGCTTGACCTGAGTGGTAGCCTTATAGATATCGCATTCTCCCTTAAGGACTGTTCCCAGGTCATACTTAACGTCGTCCTTTACGCCCAGCATGATATCCAGGCATCTGAGACCGAAGTCCAGTTCGATGATGAGGGTACGGTGACCCTGTTTAGCCAGTGCAAAGCCCAGCTCAGCGCATATAGAAGATTTGCCGGTGCCTCCCTTACCGGAGGTTATCGCAATAATTTTTGACATGAAAAAGCTCCTTTCCGAAACAGTGCAATACTCAATATTGGAATGAGCAGCAAAATAATATCAGCTAATTTATATTTTACCACAAAATGCGGATTTGTCAAAGCGTTTTTAAGCAATTTGCACAACTTTGTTTAGATGTTGATAAATGAATTGTTATTTTTGTGCACTTTTCACAATAGTCTTAAAGTGTGACAACGGAGGGCGAAAAAGATAAATTGTTGTTTAGCGCAAAAGAACGGGTAACGAGTATTGGGCGGCGAAGCCGCGACTAAAAAGTTCGCCAGCCTTTCAAGGCTGCGAGGTCCACGGGGCAGAGCCCCTGGTCGCGCTCCGCAGAGCGCGAAACTCCCCGCGCCCGCAGGGCGCAAATCCTCCCGAAACGGGGAAGAGGGTGAGGAATG
>JAMPIC010000004.1 GCA_023663025.1 Prevotella sp. | reverse complement strand
CGTGTCCGCTCCCCCTCGGAATGGCTGTCGCCATTCCTCACCCTCTTCTCCGTTTGGAACGAAAGAGAATTTCGCCCTCTGCGGAGGGCGACCAAAGGGCGCTGCCCTTTGGAAACCTGCCGCCTTTGAAAAGGCGGGCGAAACTTTTAGTCGCGGCTCCGCCGCCAAATACTTGTTACATGTTCTGCGCTAAATTACAATTTATACATCTTCGTTCCATAACACGCGCATATTTTACAAGACTTTCTCCGCCAAAAGATATATACTTTGATTTGAAAGGAGGTCGGCAGCTTTGTCAAAAGAGACCAGACAGGTACTTTTCGATGCGGACTTGCAGCTCGAAGCCTGTTTTTTCAAGGGGATATCCCAGCCGTTTCCTCCGCACTTTCACGAATATTGCGTGGTAGGCTTTATCGAAAACGGCAGACGGAGGATTTTCGTCCGCGGCAGGGAATTTACCGCCGAAGCGGGAGATATTCTGCTGTTCGCTCCGGGAGAAAATCATTCCTGCCGCAGTACGGACGGCACGACGCTTAATTACGGTTCGCTCAACATAATGCCGGAAGCTGCGGAAACGCTTGTCCCCCGATTTGCGGGAACTCAAAGTCCGTTCGGATTTTCGGAAAATATCGTCCGCGACGGGGAACTGTTTTCCTCCCTTAAAAAGCTGCACGAGACAGTTATGCAGCCCGAAATGCACGCAGACGCTTCCGAAAAGAAACGGCTTTTCAAGCTGACGTTTTCGCAGCTTGCCGAATATGCGGAATGCCGCAGTAACGCCGTCCGCGCTTTCGGAGAATGCCGCGGAGAGGTGGAGAAAGCCTGTCTCTATATGCGGGAAAATTTTTCCGAGCATATTTCTCTCGACAGCTTATGCCGTCTCACCGCTCTGAGCCGCGCCGCTCTCATACGGGCATTCGCAAAGGAAAAGGGTATAAGTCCCTACCGGTATCTCGAAAATATCCGTCTCGAAGCCGCAAAGAATTTTCTCAGACAGGGCGACCCTCCCGCCGAAGCCGCGCTGAAAGCGGGATTTTCCGACCAAAGCCATTTCACCAATTTTTTCAGAGCATACATAGGTCTTACGCCGAAGCAGTACGGCGGCATTTTCAAGCCGCAGCGTTAATTGTACGGAAAGGAAAACGAAAATGGACGGTAATAATTTAAAATGCGTTATTGTGGCGGACGGCTCTCTGCCGAGGGGGATCGTCGCCAATACCGCCGCCATACTCGGAATTTCATTGGGAAAAAGTTTTCCCGAAGCCGTGGGCAGGGACGTTTCCGACAAAAGCGGTACGGTGCATTCGGGGATAATCGAGTTCCCCGTTCCCGTGCTGAACGGCAGTCCCGAGCAGCTTAAAGTTCTGCGGCAAAAGCTTTGCGGGGAGGACTTTGCCGACGTGGTATCGGTGGATTTTTCCGACCTTGCACAAAGCTGCAAAACCTACGGCGAGTTTGCGGAAAGGCTCTCGCGCACCGAGGAAAGCTCCCTGCGGTATTTCGGGATCGGACTTTGCGGCAGCGCGAAAAAAATAAACCGCCTGACGGGAAATCTTCCGCTGCTGAAAGAAAGTCCCCAAACGGCTTCAAAATGAAATCCGGACATAAAATCGGCGCGCTCCCGACGGAACGCGCCGATTTGTTTTATGATCTACGCCTGAACGGCAGGCTTTTTGACGATGCTGAGCACCCTTACGATAACCGTACTGAGACAAAGATTTACGGCGGTTTCCACAAGGAAATTAACGCCCACAAATCCAACTATAAGGTAAGCTCCCACATTGGAAAATCCTGCGCCCGCCGCCCATTCGGCTATAGTGTCGTAGAAAAACACAACGCAGCCCAGCAGGAACACTCCCGTATTCACCAAGGGACACGCCAACGCCGCCGCGAGTATTGCCGCCCAGCGGTTTTTGTTTTCCAGCAGCCTGTAGACGACGGCGGCAGCCATTCCCGCGAGAACGCCTTTAAGTATGCAGGTAACCACCGTTCCCGGAACGCTTACCGCAAGGAACGCCCCCGCGTCCGTCATCAGAACCACAACTCCGAATACCAGACCCAGCCAGGCTCCCGCTTTCCAGCCGTACATCGCCGCTCCCACCACTATCGGGATAAGCACCAGCGTAATGCTGAACACTCCGAACCTGATTCCCACCGCCAGTGCCTGAAGCACTATAACTATCGCGGTGAGCACTCCCATAACCGCAAGCATGAGAGTTTTTTCTTTTGTTTTTGACATAAAATTACCTCCTACTGCCGTTCCTTTGAGGATACAGCGTATTTCGGCATATACGGAAATTCTTACGCGTTTTTCTTGTACAGGACGTACAGCCCGTCTATCAGCAGCGTTTCGTCCAGAATGAACTTCTCGCGGCAGAACGGCACTATCGCGGGAGCGAGACCGCCCGTTGCGATAACGGAAGCGTCAGTGCCGATGGCTTCCCTGTAGCGCAGAGCCATACCGTCCATCATACTGGCTGTGCCGATAATGCTTCCCGACTTCATGCTGTCCACGGTGTTCGTGCCGATGAGCACGTCTCCGGTCAGCTCGGTGTTGATATCGGGCAGAGCCGCGGCGGTTGCCGAAAGCGCTTTTAGGGACACCTTTACTCCCGGGATTATGGAGCCGCCGAGGAAGAACCTGTTCCTGTCGATGGCGGAAATGGTGGTAGCCGTGCCCAGGTCGAAAATAACGCAGGGCGGGTCGTACTTTTCCATTGCGCCCACAGCTCCGCAGACCAGATCCGCGCCGAGAGCGGCGGGGTCGTCGATCTTGATGTTCACGCCGGTTTTTATGCCGGGTCCCACCGTTACGGTTTTGCAGTCCGAAAGACGTTTCACCGCCTGTCCGAAAACTGGCGTAAGAGGAGTTACCACGCTTGATATCGCCGCTCCGCCTATGTCTGCGGCGCGGTAGCCGTAAAGCGCGAGGATCTCGCTGAATTTTACCGCATACTCATCCGCTGTGAGAGCGGTTTGAGTTGCTATGCGCGAAAGGAACAGCAGCTTGTCGTTTTCAAAGCCGCCGAGAACGATATTCGTGTTTCCCGCGTCGACGGTAAGTATCATGCAAGGTCACTTCCTTTAATTTTTGTACTGCCGATATTAATTATACACGATTGAGACCGTTTGTCAATAGCCGAAATATTAACGGTTGAAAAATTAAAACGCCGCTTTTATCTGAACAGCGTGCACTGTCCGCTGTCCCTGTAATATTTGATGAGCCTTTCGATTTCCGCGCGGGTGCAGCCGAGACGTTCCCCCAGGCAGTCTATGCAGAGGAACTCCTCCGCGCCCCTGTCCGCAAGCTTGCGGAAAATGGCGATATCGTCGTCAAAAAGCTCCGCGCCGCAGTCCATGCAGCTTTCGTAATTCGCCACTACAGCTTCACGACCTTTGCCCTGAACATGAGACAGCCGTGGCTTTCTAATTCGGCGGCGTAACGTTCGGTAAACGTCCCGACAGTCTCGTGACTGTAGCAGTCGTAAAGCTCCAGACCCCTGCCGCTTGCCGCAGGCAGACCGATATCGTAGAACTGGAGGGACATTTCGCTTTTCTTGTCGCCGAAATTGAAAAATCCCACCGCGTAATCTCCGCCGGATAACGGCTTCACGAGGGCGAAAACCTTTTCGGGATTGTTCCACTGTCTTATGCAGTACGGTGCGCGGCACTCTATATCCTGATTTACGGCGATAACGTCTTTGTTCATGAGAATTTCCTTGGTTTCATCGGACATTTTTCTGATATCGCAGCCTATCATCAGGGCGGAATTCATGATCGCCCAAAGCGCGAAATGGGTCTTGTACTCGGTATCGGTGCAGCCGCCCGCAACGTCGGCGATCCAATCGTTGTCGGAATTTCCGTGCATGCCCACAACGAGCATATCCATGTCGTTGTGGCAGTAAACGCCGCCGTAAGCCTGTTTGCCGATCTGGGAAAGAGCGAGGCGCGTTACGGAATTCCAGTTGTCCTGAATGTCTCCCGTGGAGCGGAAAAGCTGCGCGCCGCTTTCTCTTATCCAGCTGTGAACGTCGTCCTTGCCCCAGTTGCAGGCGGAGAAAACAATGTCCCTGCCGCAGTTGCGAAGAGCCATGCCCATGCGCTTGTAGAGGTTCGCTCCGTCGGCGGCTTCGGGCTTGTAGCAGTAATCGTATTTGAGGTAGTCAACGCCCCAATCCGCAAAGGTCTCGGCGTCGGTAAATTCGTGCTCGAAGCTGCCGGGGTAACCCGCGCAGGTGTGAGTTCCCGCGCAGGAATAAATGCCGAATTTCAGTCCCTTTGAGTGGACGTAATCGGCGACGGCTTTTATGCCGTCAGGAAACTTGTTTTTATCGGGGACAAGCCTGCCGTTCACGCGCTGTTTTTCGCTCCAGCAGTCGTCGATAACTATGTACTCGTAACCCGCGTCTTTAAGTCCGGACGAAACCATATGGTCGGCGGTAGTCTTGATAAGCTCGGCGTTGATGTTCCAGCTGAATGTGTTCCATGAGTTCCAGCCCATGGGAGGGGTGTGGCAAAGCGGTGCGTTCATATATTTTTTCCTTTCGTTAAAGCGCGTTCGGTACGCGCTGTTTTTACTTATTTTAGCACATATACGCGCCAAAATCAATACCGTATCCACATTTGCCGAACCGTTCCGCCGTAAAAAAGGGACAGGCGTTCCTGTCCCTTCAAATTATTCGGTTTATCGGACTGCAAGTCAGACCGAGTGCTTGACCCTGTCGTGTTCCTCGGCGCGCTTAGCGTCGTTCCAGCGGTCGAGAGTGCCGGTCAGATACCCCGTAACGCGGCGTATGCGCTCGAAGGGGACGTCCTCGAATTTGTAGTGAAGCCCCACATAATCTCCGTCAACGTCTATCTCCAGCCGGGACAGCGTTTTGCCGGGGAACTTGTCCTCCAGATACTTTACATAATTGTTTTGTTCTTCGGCGGAAATTGTTCCGTTATTTACAATTATATCCATAATAACATCTTCCTTTCGTTTTTGGCAGCGCAAAGCCGATTGGGGCGTACTGTTTTCCCGTGATTTAATTATACTGTTTTGGTATAGTTTTGTCAATAGGACAAGCAAAAAAAGTTTTTTCGGGAACAGCAAAAAGGACGCCTTGCGGACGTCCCTTAAATGCTGTAAGTATTTCCGCGGCTAATGAGCGATAATCAGGTACGCTGCCAATACAGCCGCCGCAAGTGCAGCTGCGGTAACGGCAGCTGCAAGACCGATGAAAAGTATCGGTCTGCCGCTCCGTTTTTTAGGCTTTTCCATAGTTTCCATGACGGAGAACGTCTCTTTCATGTCCAGCTTCATGTCCTTGATGTCCTGCTTGAGACGGCGTATCTTCTCCTCCTCGGAGGCTTTCATTCTCATCTTCGGCATAGTACCCTCCGTCGGTTATCGGTCGGACTTGTCCGCATTCTCGGCTTCTTCGGTTTCTTCGGCAAATTTCGCCGCCTTTATCATGATAGCGCACTCCAGCCGCTTCTTCTGTATCTCGCAGGAAAGCTTGTGGGCGGTGAGGATATTTCCCGTGTAGATATAGTTGTTGGCGTTGCAGCCGCCGCTGCAATAGAACCTCGCCCAGCACTTCACGCAGTCCTCCTTGGAGTAGATGTGTGCGCCCGCGAAGCTGTTCTTGATGTCTCTGCTGAACGTTCCCTCGTTTATATTGCCCATTTTATAGTCGTCGTACCCCACAAACTGGTGACAGGGGTAGATGTCCCCGTCGGGGGTGACGGCAATGTATTCGTTTCCGCTTCCGCAGCCGCGGAGCCGCTTTATGGCGCAGGGACCCTGATCCAGATCGAGCATGAAGTGGAAAAAGTTAAAGTGCTTTCCCTGCCTGTCGTGCTCGAGGATTATCTCCGCCAGACGTTCGTACTCCGAGAATATTGCGGGAAGCTCCTTTTCGGTAAGCGCGTAACTCATTGAAGCGTCACAGGTCACAGGCTCGACCGATATCTGATCGAAGCCCTGATCGTACAGGTGCAGAACGTCCTCCGCAAAGTCGAGATTGTATTTTGTAAACGTCCCGCGGACGTAGTAATTTTCATAGTTCCGTTTTTTGGCAAGGGTTTTGAACCTGTCCATTATCCTGTCGTAGCAGCCTGTACCGTCGACCCGTTTTCTCACGCGGTCGTTGACTTCTTTGCGCCCGTCCACGGACAGCACCACGTTTGACATTTCCTTATTGATAAAGTCCATCTTTTCCTCATCGAGGAGCATTCCGTTGGTGGTTACCGTAAATCTGAAACGCTTGCCGAATTCCTTTTCGCGGCTTCTGCCGTACTCCACAAGCTGTTTTACAACGTCCCAGTTCATGAGGGGTTCGCCGCCGAAAAAGTCAAGCTCCAGGTTTTCCCTGTCCCCCGAATTTTCCAGCAGAAAGTCCATAGCCTTTTTGCCGGTTTTGAAATCCATATGCATACGCTTGCCTGTGCCGTAGTCGCCCGTTCCCGCGAAGCAGTATTCGCATCTGAGGTTGCAGTCCTGCTCCACAAGCAGGCACATAGCCTTTACGGGAGCGGCGACGGAGTACTTCGCAAATTGGGCGTAATCGTCCTCGGAAAAGAGCGCGCCCTCGCGGTAAAGCTCCTTGACCTCCTCATAACAGGACGCGATGTCCTTTTCCACATAGAAGCGGGAAAGCTTTTCCACCACTCTTTTGGGACATTCGTCCTCAAAAGGCGGTTTAACGTTGTCCAGCATATCGTAGGTAAGCTCGTCCACAAGATGAACGCCGCCGCTGTTCACGTCAAGGACAATATTCAGTCCGCCAAGCTTATACTTATGTATCATAAAGAAGCTCCTTTTTTAGGGGGTAGAGGTTAGAGGATAGAGGATAGACTGTTCTACCCTCTATCCTCTATTTATTATTTTTGCAATTTTTCACGCTTTTTGTCAGCAGCCGCGAGACGTTCGTTACTTCTCGCATTTCTGATTGGCAACCGTGCAGGAAGTCTTGCAAGCGGACTGGCAGGAAGCCTGACACTTGCCGCAGCCGCCCTTAGCGGCAGTTTTCTTGAGATTGGCTTTGTTGATCGTTACGATATGCTTCATGGGAAAAAACCTCCGATAAAAATTATTTGACATACATTATATCACAATATCCGACATATTGCAATAGTCATTTTAACGAAATCTGCGGGGGGAATTGACCCCAAATATTCCGCCTACGGAAGAACATATCAATATTATTAACAGTTTCGTAAAAAGTCCTCCCGCCGAGAAGCTTCTCACGAAGATAAGTCCTCCGGCAAAAGCGGCGGCAAAAATCACCAGACCGCACAGAAATCCCGTTTTCAGTCCGTGTCTGCCTCGGCGTTTCGCAGCCGTGAAGCCTCCCGCAAAGCAGCCCGCGCACAAAGCCGCATCTGCCGCAAGCAGGAAAGCTCCGTCCGAAAAATCAATGACCGAGGCTATCCCCGAAAAAGCCAGCGAAGCGAGAAACACCGTTCCCACACAGGCGAGCGCGGAAAGAAGCAGCATCAGCAGCTTTTCGGTTTTCAGCTTTTCCGCGGGAGTTTTCCGTCTCATAAAAATACCTCCGTTCAGCATATCGTTACCTAAATATTATGCCGAACGCGGGGAAATAATGACGGCTATTTTTTGCTTACGGCTTCCTCGGGAGCGTCGTGCACCGTGGCGTTTTCCGAGATCGCCCACAGCTTTACGCGTATCTTGGAGCGGTCGCCGCCCGTTTCGATGACTACCGTGCCCGTCTCCTCGTTCTTGCGGACGACTATGCCCACGATACCGCCGATGGTGGTAACTTCGTCGCCGATCTGGAGATTGTCGCGGAGCTTCTTGGCTTCCTTTTCCTTTTTGCTCTGGGGACGGATCATAAACAGATAAATGACAAGCGCAACAAGTCCGAAAGAAACAAGGTAATAAACGAGCTGTCCCGTGGGACTGATAGCCGCGGCGTTCGCGTCCGCCGCCGAGTTTTCGGCGCGCATTGTCAGAAAGCTTACTATGGCAGTGTTCATTAAAAATCCTCCTGTAAAAATAGACATAATAATATTATAACACTATTTCGGAGGTTTGCAAGAGTATTCACAATTTGTTTTCAATTTCAAATGTGAATTTTCGGTGAAAACGGCGGTCATTCAATATCGGCGGCGTTTATTTCCGACCAGACAGGGTAATATCCCGCTTTTCTTGCGGTGTTCTGAGAGGCGATGTTGCCGCTCCAGGTGCTGTAGTAGGGTACCGCGCCGTGCATAAAGACAGCCTGCGTCAGCGCGGAGACAAGCTCCGAGCCTATGCCCATGCCGCGGTATTCGGGGATAACGTCTATGCCTATCTGCCAAAAACGGCTGCTGTCGCTGCTTGCTCCCGCCATACCCACTATCCGTCTGCCGTTGTAGGCGCAGACCGCCAGCACGTCCCGCCGTTCGCCGCAGGGCTTGTACATAAGGGCGTTGCCGAAGCCGCTTATGGGGTACAGCTCCGAGACTATTTCGGCTTCCTCGAAAAACCTCAGCCGGAAACCGTTTTTGGCGGCGTATTTGTAAGGCGTTGCGGGCAGATAGAAAATGCTGTTTATGACTACGGCTTTGTTATAATCCGCAAGCTTGCGGTTGACAAGCCATATCCGCTTTTCGTCGAGAAGCTCCGCGCCCGGGTATTTCGAGGCAAGCTCCGAGGAAAATTCCAGCATTTCGCTTGCCGAGGATATTACGGCGCACCGTCCCATGGTGGCTATTTTGAAGAAGTCGGGCTGCTCGCGGAAGACCCGTCTGCCCGTCTCTATTCTCGCGAGAGTTACCTTGTTTTCCCAGCCGAGGAAATCCCGCGCCGAGCAGCAGTAATCACGGGAAAGCTGCTCGGCGGCGGAAGCGATAAGCTCGTTCTTGAAACCGGGGGACATCAGACAGTCCCCCTTTTTCGGAAGCAGCCGCAGCGGCTTCCGAGGAAAAGTTTTTCCCCGCGTCGGGGACAAAAAGTAAGATCCATGAGTTGTGAGTTCCTCCGCAAATTACATCAGCTTGTAGGCGAGGGCGTTAAGGGCTAACAGATAGCCGTCAGTGCCGAAGCCGAAAAGAGTTCCCGAGCAGACGGGGGATATCACCGACTTATTGCGGAATTCCTCTCTGCCGTGAACATTGGAAATATGCACCTCTATAACGGGTATTTTCACAGCCGCGATGGCGTCGCGGATAGCGTAGCTGTAGTGAGTGTAAGCTCCCGCGTTGATGATTATGCCACATTTGTCCCGTCTTGCCGCGTGTATGCGGTCGATTATCTCTCCCTCGTGATTGGACTGAAATATCTCGCAGCCGTCGAAGCCAAGCTCCTCGGCTTTTTGGGTTATATCTCCGCAGACGTCGGCGTAGCTGTCGCTGCCGTAGATGCCGGGTTCTCTTTCGCCCAGCAGGTTAAGGTTCGGTCCGTTGATGATAAGTACGTTTTTCATGGTATTAGTCCTTTCTGTGTATTAATTTTTGTATTTAAAAAAACATTCCTCTTAATGCTTCAATGGCATCATCTTCCCCAAGCTTAAACCTTTTTTCAATGAGTTTTTTAGAAAAAATCAATGTTCCTCCAAGGCTTTCTGACGGTTTTATTACAGTAAAATTACAATCCTTGTATTCCTTATATGCGTTAAAATCACTAAACGCGCTTGTTTTTATTTTTTGTAAATCATATTTACCGTCTAACGGAACAACCCATATATTTCTAAAATCTCTTTCATAAAGAGGTTTGATCGGAACATTATCAAACTGAGTAAGACCTGCATCAATAGATCTTTTTCCGTCAACTTGAACACTATTATAGATAATAGCCATAGCCGTTGAAGCAAGCATAATATCTTTTATTTTTGAAGGCTCCATTGAATTTATATGATAATGATAAATTTCACCTTTGCCCAAATTCCTTATCACTTCACTTAAATGAATATTTTTAGGAAGAAAAAATAGATAAGGGGAAAATATTGATAATGGACCCAATCCCCACCTAAGATACCATTCAAAAATTTTATCAATTAAATTTTTATCATTTATATGTTTAACGGTTATATAAACATTTATTTTTGAATTTTGCAGCTTTTGCAAATTCAAAGAATCAATGGTTTCTTCTAAACCTGAACGTGAAAAAAAGCCGTCCGTAAACTGAAATTTTGGAGCAGTTACATCAAATTGCCCTATCGTTTCCCAAATATACCGAGCTTTATCATAGTCGCCCAATGCAAATAAAACTGCGTTCAATGCGCCTACCGATGTGCCGGAAACCGCTTTGACATATTTATCCGCACCACAAATTCGCATGGTATTCCATACGCCGATCTGATATGCGCCTTTTGCACCGCCTCCGCCAAATACCAATCCTATATCTTCCAATATGTTTTGCCCCCAAAATTTCCCAACGGCATCTCCTATTTATATTTTAACTCAAAAAGAGGAATTTGTCAAATATTATTCTGCGTTTCCCAAATCCTCCGCTTCGCTTTCGGAAGCGATAAACTCCGCGTCTATCCTCGGAGGGTCGCCGTAAATATCCCCGTTGGCGTATATATGTATTCTTTCGCCGATCTCAATTTTCTGCGTATCGGGATACCATACCGCATAGCTGCATTTGACCGTCCCGAGACCGTCGTCAAGCTCTACCGTACAGAACGCCGGCACGCCGTCCCCTCGGTCGTCCTCGATACTCTTTAACACGCCGAAATAATCTGTCGGCTCATACGGAAAAGCGTCGACAACATAAAATCCGTTACCGCCCGATTTTACAATAAAATAATCGCTTTTTTCGCCGCTTTCAAGTCCCGAATTTTCGGCGTACTCTATGCGGTGATCCGCATCACCGCCGTAAGACTGCGGAAGTCGTTTTCATAATCAAAGCCCAATTCCTCTGCCTGCGGGTTGTCGTAATATTTATCAACTATCGTGTTCGACTGACCTATCCTTGTTTCAAGCAGTTCAACCTCCGTCACGTTTTCGCTTTCGGAAAGCTCCGACAGATATTTTTGAACGGCGGAAACGGGGTCTCTTATTATTGTATCTTCCGTTTCGCTTTCGGACGTTTTTTCGGTAATTTCGGCTGTTGTTACGGAAACACCTTCCGCAGTTGTTTCCGTAACCCCGCCGTCCTTTGAACAAGCCGTTAAAAGAATTGCCAAAGAAAAAATTGTACCCAATAAAAATTTTCTGCACATAAAAAATTCCTCCTTAATCAATACCACAAATCAAACTTGTCAAACCGCCAGCCCTCGTCGGTTTTCACCATATGAAAGTTTTCCTCGGCAAACCATATGTAGTAGGGGTAATCCTCATGCCCGTGAATGACAAAATTCTTGAAAAGCACCTCGTTTTCGTCCGCATAGATCGGCATAAAGTAATTCCCCTGCTCCGAAATATCGCCGCCCCTGTCGCCCGCGGCTGCTTTAAGGTTTCCGTCGCCGTCTATATAAGTGCCCAGCGATTTTCCATAGGCGTATTCGCGGGTGTAGCCCTCGTACAAATTCTCAAGAAATTCCTCGGCGGTATGCGCGTCGGCGTACTCCTGAGAAAGATATGTGGAACAGCCGAAATATTTTTCTGTAATTTTGTAAGCCTTGTCAAAAACTTCCCGCTGCTCCTCGGTAAGGAAATCCTTGTCTCCGTTGAAAAGGAAAAACCGCTGTTCAAGCTGTTCTCCGCCCACGTCGAAAACCACCTTGTATATGCCCGTTTCGCACTCGGCAAACGGGAAAATCTCCCGGTTAATGTCAAGGTCTGAATTTGTACCGGGGTCAATGGCGAAATCAAGCTTATGGGACGTTGTTCCGTCCGCGAAAGTCATCGCCTCGTTTTTGCCCTTTTCGTCCCTGAAAATCCGTACGGAATTTACCGTTTGAATTTCCTCGGTGAAATTTGAAAACGTACACACAAGGCTGCCGCTGTAAATCCAAGAGCTGCGGTTGTACTCCCCCGCCTCGCCGGTTTGAACGTCCCAGGTTATCTTTGCGTCTGAGTATACGCGCATATTTGTGAAAAACGCAACTCCCTCCGTGGGATTTTTGTCGTTATCCCAAGGGGTGCTGTCCAGACTGTATCGTACACTGCCCGACGGGAGCGCTTTCATAAGAAGCTCCGCCTCCTCGGAGGAATAATCCTCCACGATGATATTAACTCTCGTAACCGAAGTGTCCGGGAGAATTTCCGCCAAAGCCGCACAGTCAACGCTTTTGCCCGTCAGCATTATGTATTTCAGATTTTTGCAGTCCCTGATAAAATTAAAGTCAACCTTGTCAATATTTTGCCCGTAAAGCCGTATTTCGCTTACATTGGGGTATTCGGCGATAAAACCGAAGTCAACGTCCTCCCCAAAGTTTGAAAAAACAAATTTTGCAACACCGTCTTTCGGCATATTGTTCAAAGGGTATTCGCCGCTGTAGTGCGCAAACTCGACGGTGCGGTTTTTTTCCGCAAAATCAACCGTACTCAAATCGCCGCCCATATAATTGCCGAAAACAATATCGTTCTCCAGTCCGCTGAAATCCGCATTGCCGCTGTAGTCGGGAATATAAACGTTGTTGTATTTGTTCCATGAAAGGAAATCCAGCTTCCAACCGTCAACATTTTTGAGGGTGACGGAGTTTATGCAGCTTAAAAAATGGTCTTTGTCCAAGCCCTCAAAGGGGTCGGCGACGTCCTTGAAATTATCCAGGTCAACCGTCAGCGAATAGAACCTGTAAATGCTTTTTTTAATTTCAAAGCCGCGGCTCGAAAAATAGTTTATGTAAATATCCTCCGTTTCCTCCCCGGCTTCGGCGGCTTCCGTCACGGCGGAGGTTTCGCTCACGGTCGCCGCCGATATTTCCGCAGCCGCAACGGTTTCCGGGGAAGTTTCCGAAGTCCCGGCGTTTTCCTCCGCACAGGCGGACAGACACACCGCCGCCGCAAGAACCGTACCCAGCAAAATTTTTCTGTTGATCATAATTGCGCTGCCTCCTTAATTCCAAGTCTCAAACCGAAATACCCGCCAGCCGTCTTTGGTGTTCACCATCTGGTACTCGGTTTCCTCGAACCGTATTTCATAGGGGTTGTCGCTGTGGCAGTAAATTACGGTCGCGTTAAAGGTAACTTGATTTTCGTCCGCCGACGCGGGGAAAAAGCAATGCCCTCGGTAGAAAATATTGCTTCCCTTTCCCGCGTCGCAGGCGGTAAGTTCGCCGTTTTCGTCAATGTATCTTCCCTGCGCAAGTCTTTTTGCGTATTCCTCCGTGAAAACGTTTGTGAAAAGTCCTATAAAATCGTCGGCGGTATGGCTTTCGGCGTACTCCTCGGAAAGGTAACTGTCCCACCAGAAAAATTCCATCATTCGGGCACAGGCTTCCGCGAAAATTTTCTGCTGTTCCTCGGTGAGGAAAGACGGGGCAACGCCCGTGTGCTCCCTGCCGACCCAGGTTTCGGGGTCTTCCACCCAATCGGGCATTAACAGTATCGGGAAGGTTTCCTCGTACAGTTCGCTGTTGTCGATAAAAAATTCCATACTGCGCTGTTCAAATCCATAATTTGCGGTCGCAACGTATATCCCCGATTCGCAGGCGGTATAGTCAAAGTCCTCCGCTTGCAGGAGATAATCCGTCTTGTGCAGAGGCTGGACGGTAAAATCAATTTTCAGCGCGTCTGAACCGTCCGTAAACTTTACAGGCTCGTCGCTGTACTGCTTGAAAATCTGTATGCTGTCCACGGCGACAGGCTCGTCCGTGTAGTTGGAAAAGGCGAAAATAAGCTCTTTGCTGTAATTCCACTCGCCGTCGTAGTGGTACTGCCGCATAACCTCGCCGTCGCGGCATTCCCAGTCGGACAAATTCCATTGGTCGTACTCGTCGTACTGCTTTATTATCGGCTGGACAAAGAACACAAGTCCCTCCTCGGGATTGCCCGTATCGTATGACGTTGTTGTTTCCGCAGCCGAAGTGACCGTCGGAACTGTTGTTGCAGCCGCCGTGGTCGTTTCGGTATTCTCCGTCTCCCCGTCGTGGTAGCAGGACGAAAGGCAAAGCGATACGCCGAGAATTGCCGCGGCTGAAATTTTTTTCACATTCATAACAATACCCCCGTTTCGCTCGTCAGTACCACAGGTCAAACTTGTCGAACCGCCAGCCGTTTTCCGTGTTCACCATATGGAAATTTTCCTCCTCGACCCACACGCGGAACGGATCGCCGTCGTGGGCGTGTATTTCGGCGACTTTGAAGATAAGCTCGTTCTCGTCGGAATAAACGGGGAAAAACAGTCCGTCCATATATTCGGGATTTGTGCCGCCGTCCCAGGAAGCCGCCTGAAGCTCTCCCGTTTCCTCATTTATGTAGACCCCGAGGGTTTTCCGCATTGTGCAGTCCTCCGTGAACGCCTCCCGTATGGGCGCGAGGAACTCGTCCGCAGTAAGTCCCGCCGCTTCCTCCTCGGACAGATACGCGCTGCACCAGAACCGTTTTCTCGTAACGGCGTAGGCTTTTGAAAACACCTCCCGCTGCTCGGCGTTCATAAAGGACGGTTTAAGGTCGTAAACTCCGCTTCCCTCCGACGTTTCGGAAAAGTCCCAGTAATCCTCGTCCGCGTAATCGAGACCGATAAAAAATCTCTGCTCGAGGGTCTTGTCCCCGAAATCGAAGATCACCTTGTAAGTACCCTGTTCGCAGGCGGCGAAATCGAAGATCTCATCGGTAATGTCAAAGTCCGCGCTTTCGCCCGCGTTTACGGTAAAGTCTGCGGAATATTCGGCGCTGCCGTCCCTGAAAGCTATAGGTGTATCGACGGACCGCGCATATCCGTCGTCCCTGATAATATATATTCTCTCCGCCGTTTTAGCCTCGTCCGTAAAATTGGAAAATCTGCACACAAGGCTGCCGTGGTGTGACCAGATGTCTTCCGAAATATCGCTGTCGGGATAATTTGGCGTGACCTCAACGTTTGTGTAAAAGAAAAGTCCGTCGCTGTGCTGCTTTTCCCTGTCGGTAGGCTCGGTGTACATTCCGTAGCTTATGCTTTTGGTCGGAGCGGCTTTCATAAGCGCGTCGCCCGCGTCCTCGGAATAGTTCGTAACCTCGGCGATAAGCCGTTCTATACCCGAATTTTCCAGCACGTCCGTCCAGACCCCGGTATCGAGAACTCCGCCCGAAAGCCAGGCAAGCTTTACGTTCGGGCAGTCCTTTAAAAAGCCGAAATCAACATTATCGCCGTAAAAGTTGAAATAATAATTTTCAATACCGGTTTCCCGCAAGCCGTTCAGTGGATATTCGCCGCTGTAGTTTTTAAACCGTATGCACGCGCTTTTTACCGTACTCAGATCGCCGCCCCTGTAGCCGTCGAAGATGATCATATTCCAGCCCTCGGTGCAGCCGAAATCCGCGCTGCCGCCGTAGTCCTTTACGGAAACGCCGTAGCCGCTTACGTTCAGATTATTGACGAAGCCGATATCCTCGTCGTTCAGATTGAGTATTATCAGCGAGGATATCCGATCGAGGTATTGGCGGTCAATTCCCGAAAACACTTCTTCGGGATTTTTGCATTGGCTCATATCCAGCGTCAGCTCGTAGCCGTACTCGTTTTCTATGTACCGTCCCGAAAAGCCGTCCTTGTCCTTGAAATATTCCCGCAGGAACACAAGCTCGGTTTCGCCGCTCGGGTCGTACTCCGTTTCGGCAGCTTCCGTATCGGCGGCGGTCACGGAAACAGCCGCCGACGTTGCCGCCGACAGGGACGTTTCCGTACTGCCGTTTTCCGTACCGTCATGAGTGCAGGACGAAAAGCTCACCGCCGCCGCAATAACCGTACCCAATGCAATTTTTTTACAATTAATTCCGGACATAAAAAACATCTCCCCTGTAAGTTGGCGTGTAACAACTTTAAGCATTGTTACCCAATGGCGGAATTTTACCCTTATCAGCACCGTATGCCGATAAGGGTAAAGGCTCAGCCTTTTGGTTAAATTATACACCAACCGCAGGGGAAATTCAATTACATTTCGGTTTCATTAAGTTTCACATTGGAAACAACTTGGAAACAACGGAAACCAGTCGTTAAAAATATTCTTGAACGCCATTAGCCCGTTCTCGCTTTTCAACGCGTCCACACCGTCGTTTACGGCAATGTACCGCACGTCATAGTCGGGAAAAATCATCTCGATATATTCACCCGTTTTGAGATAATCGCGCCCAAGTCGTGACAAGTCATTTGTGATAACAATGCCGACTTTTCCCGCTTCAATGTCACTCATCATAGCCTTGAAACCGTCACACTCAAATGTTGTTCCGCTCACGACGTCATCAATGTAAAATTGCGGATTTGTGAAACCATTATCTTGTCGTACTTTAAAAGAATGATTTTCTGATTTGTAATTGAATTGCTCTCACCGTCAATCATATCGTCCTGCGAAAGACGGCATAGTTCTGAAAATAAAAGCATTTATGCGGATGGATTTGTGATGTAAATTATCGTATATCGGCGTTTTGTCAAAAGATAAATAAAACGGCTGCCGAACCCGTTTATTGGTTCAGCAGCCATTTGTATAATCCGCTGTATTTGGCTTTTGGTTTTATTTTTGGTAAACTTCTGCATCGCCCTCACCCTAAAGGCTGAGCCTTTACCCATATTGGCGTACTTTACCAATATGGGTAAATTGCTCCCACGGGTAACATACTTCTGTATCGTTACCTGTCAAATTCCTGCGCCGATTTTATTTTATCCCGAGAGAATTAATCGCCCCCAGCATTTCGTGCCAGTCGGAGAGCATTTTTTCAAGCCGCCGACGTCCCGCATCGGTCACACGGTAGTATTTCCGCGCAGGACCTCCCGATACCTCTCCCGTGTAGCTTTCGGTGCAGCCGTCGCTGTGCAGCCGCCTGAGCACCGCGTACACCGTGCTCTCGTTTATCTCGGGGAAAGCCGCCGTTATCCGCTTCATTATCTCATAGCCGTAAAGCTCCTCCGAAGCCGTCACATGGAGTATGCAAAGCTCCAGCACGCCCTTTTTCATCTGTCCCTTTTCCATATCAGCCGCCCCGCTTTCCGCCCGCAAGCTTGACGATAAACGTCATAACAAGCACAGCTGCGGCTATCACCGTACCCCATATCAGGTAATTTCTGCCTGTTGCAGCTCTTAGGAAAACTGCCGAATTACCGTCGGTGGGGTCCATTGCCGCAAGATTGTAGTACCAGTAAAACATAAAGCCCGTGACCGTCATAGCGCAGTACGCCGAAGCAAGGGACAGCGCGTTTCGGTGAATGAACGACCATATCAGAAACACGGTGCCGCAAATGAAAATAATACCGTAAATGTTTGATAACGTCTCGCCTATGTTTGCGCCCCCAATGTTGTTTTTGTCGCCGTCCCATAAATTATAGGCTGTACAGAGCCGTACGCTTTGGTATACTGTAGCAATTATTCCCGCAGCGGGTATCACCGCGAAAAATTTCGGCGCGTTTTTCCAAAGCGATACCGCAAGCAAAACCATTGCAATGCAGACAAAAACCGCCATGATCACAACGCATTTCCGCACGTCCGAATTGGGGTATTTCAAAAGTATCGAAGCCTCGGGTATCTTATCGAAAGCCCCGCAAGCCGCCGTCATTGACAGTACCCCGAAAAGGGTAAAGAAATCGCATTTGTACTCCGCCAAAGCCGTGAAAAAGCCTTTGCGTTCAAACAGCAGCCACATTATCATCGGCAGTACGCACACAAACGGTATGACGTAATTGCGGTAGCTGTTCTCTGCGCTATGGTAGCCGCAGAACATGTACACCCCGTACAAAATCACCGAAATTATCAGCGGCAGCCACATTTCCGCAAGCTTTGAGACCCGCTCCCCGCCCCTCTGCTCGCTTAACAGCGAAGCCGCCGCCGCTTTCGGTTCGCCCAGACTGACGGCAATTTCCTCCTCGGACTTGCCCTCGGCAGCTCCCGCCTCGAAGCACTCCTCCATATCGGAAACAATCTCGTCGATCTCGCTGTTTGGCAGCCTGAACATAAGGCTTTTCCGCAGCTTTGATATGTACTGTTTTCTTGTCATAACATCATTTCCTTTCTATTATTTATTGAACAGTAGTCCTGTTGATAGTATAATAGCACACTACTGATTAAAAGTCAATAGTTTTGGAAAAATTTTTGGCGTAAAAGTAAAAAATAAATTGTTGTTTAGCGGCGAAACGTTTTGACACCGACCGTAGGGCGGGGGCTTGCTCCCGCCTGTTTCTGCAACGATGTTCGTAGGGGCGGGGTCTCCCCGCCCGCAGGTCACATAACCAGCGGGACGGGAAACCCGTCCCCTACAGAATTTTACCGCAAACCTATTTAGGCGGGAGCAAGCCCCCGCCCTACAGTGCCGTTATCCGTATAAATTACAATTTACACCTATCCGCCAAGCAACTGCTTTACGGTAATTATAACATATTTTTATACCTAAATATGACAGAAAATATTTTATATAAGTGTTACAATTATTCCCATAAAAATCGGAAGGAATGTGACGGCAAATGATGTTGAAGGAAAAAAAGATACCCGCGTCCGCAGAAAAGGAACGCACCGCCAAAGCGCGGATAAGTCCCGTTTCGGCTGTTTTTTTATCGGCTTTGTTCGGCTGCCTTGCTGCGGGAACGCGCCTCGGCGGGAACGGTGCGCCTCTCTGCGCGGCGGTCACGGCTGTACTGCCGCCTTTCTGCGGATTGGCGGCTTTTGCGGGAGCTATGGGTTCGTTTTTCCTGAACGGAACGTTCTCATCATACCTGACGGAGATCATCGCCATGCCGGCAGTTATTTTCTCCCGGGCAATGCTGTCATTGGTGTTCGGCAGAAAAATAACTCCCGCAGCGGCGGGTTCGCTGGCGGCGGCGGGATATATCCTCTGCGGACTTGCTGCGGCAATGTCGTACAAGGTCACGGCGGCTCTTGTAATGGCGGTGGTTTTTCGAGGAGCTGTCTGCGGAACGGCGGCGTATTTTTCGGCAAAGCTTTTTTCCGCCGCCGAAAACGGTTCGTTTTTCGCACCGGGGACAAGGATATCGCTCGCGGTCGTGTACGCGCTCGCGGTATGTATGCTCTGCGGGGTAAGCTTCGGTGCGTTCAGCGCGGGAAGGATTGCGGGGATCTTCGTTACTGCGGCGGCTGCTTTCCGGTACGGTTTTGCGGGAGGGACCGCCGCGGGAGCTTTGTCGGCGTTCGCGTTCGGCATAGCTTCGCCGTCAATGAATTCCACTGCGGCGATAGCGGTATGTTCGGGACTTGCGGCGGGAGCTTTTACGGATCTCACGAAAAAAAACAAGCTCCTGACCTCGGCGATCCTTTTGGGAACGGCTTTCGCCGGTTCGCTCGTGTACGGCATGCCCTCCGATTCGCCGAAGCTCATCGCCGACGCGACCGTCGCTGCGGCGTTTTTTTACATTGTTCCCGAAAAGCTTTTCGTCAGACCGTTCGGCAGGACGTCCGCGCCCGTTTCCGCAGCTGCGGTGCGGTCGTCGGACAAGCTCAGGTTTGCGGCGGCTGCCGTGGCGGACGTACGCGAAAGCTTTGCAAAAGCTGCCGAGGTGCTTGAAAAAGGTGAGACGGAAAACGATATTTCCGCAGCGGTATGCGGAAAGGTATGTTCGGCGTGCAGGAACGGCGCTTTCTGCGGGGACAGCGCCGCGCACAGAACGGAGACATTTTTCCGCCCTGCGGAGGGCATACTTAAAAGGAAAGGCTTCATCACGGAAAAGGAACTTTCCGCGGAGCTGGATCACTGTCCGCGTAAAAATGCCCTTGCGGACGCGTTCAACGAGATGTACAGACTGTCAGGATTGGAAAAACGTTCCGGCAACATGAACGGCTGTATGCGCGAGCTTACTCTCGAGCAGCTTGCGGAAACCGAGGATATGCTGAAATATCTGAGCGGAGGCTCCGAGACGTTTTATTCCTGCGATGAAAAGCTTTCGGAGTGCTTCTGCGCCGCTCTGAAAGAATGGGGCGCGGAAAAGCCGTCCGCAGCCGCGCTTTTCGACCGCGACGGGCATCTTTTTATTGACTGCTTTTACGGCGGGCGTATTGCCGAAAAGCTTGAAACCGTTACGGAACGGTTCTGCGGCATATCCGACAGGGAGCTTGACAAGCCTTCCGCAGTCACGCTTGACGGCGTTACACGCCTTTGTTTTCACGAATCTACCGCCTATGAGGCTGAGATAGGCAGAGCGGGGGTGAGCGGCAGAGAAAAGGTCAGCGGCGACTCGGACGCGGTTTTCCGCGACGGGCAGGGAAATCTGTTCATACTTCTTTCCGACGGCATGGGCAGCGGCGTGAGAGCAGCCGTTGAAAGCCGTATGACCGTGTCCGTCATGACGAGGATAATACGCGCGGGATTGGGCGCGGACGCGGCGGTCAGAATGCTGAACGGTCTGCTGATAACAAAGTCACCCGAAGAAATTTTTGCCACGGTCGACCTTATGAAAATAAATCTTTTTACGGGAAAAGCCGATATGGTCAAGCTCGGGGCGGCGCAGACATTTCTGAAAACAGGCGGTTCCGTTAAAACCGTTGAAAGCCGCACCACCCCCGTGGGAATAGTGGAGAGCTGCGATATCGACAGGCGGACGGTTCAGCTTTCCGACGGGGACGGGATAGTAATGATAACCGACGGTATCGGCGAGGAGTGCTTTCCGCGTATCCGGGAGCTTATGCTGAGCATGGGAGTTACCGTCCGGGACTGCGCAGAAAGGATAATCGCCGAAGCCGAACGGGACAAGGAGGAAAATCCCTCCGGACAGGACGATAAGACAGTATATGTTGTTAAAATCCACAAAATTTAGACTGCAATAATTAAACTTTAATTGGTGATTTTAACCGTTATTTTACTGTAATTTATTGTAAATTATCGGGAACGATTGTGCTTTAGGAAATTATTTCCTTAAAAATGCCCATAATTTATGTGCAAAGTGCATAAATTATGCAAAAATTTTACATCAATGTTATAAAAATCCACTAAAATACTTGCAATGCGGGACACAATCTGTTAAAATATAAACATAAAGAAGTATAACTGCGGCGTGACGCCGTTAATAAACGACGGGGCAAAGTCCCCTTTTGGAGGATCTTTCTTATGTCAAACAACAGCAAAACCTTTGCGGAGGGCTATGAGTTCCCCCTCCACGTCTTTCATGAGGGAACCAATTATACCGCGTTCGATTTCTTCGGCGCGCATAAAGGCAAAAAAGACGGAAAGGACGGCGTGTTCTTCAGAGTGTGGGCTCCCCACGCGAAATCCGTCTCGCTGGTGGGCGATTTCAACGAATGGGACAGATCCAAAAATCCCATGGAACAGCTCGCCGATCCCACAATATGGGAAACGTTCGTCACGGACGTCGATCAGTACTTTGCCTATAAGTACAGCATCGAGACCGCTCATACAAGCATTGTTATGAAGTCCGACCCCTACGGCACTCATATGGAGACCCGCCCCAATACGGCGACCAAATATTTCGATTTGGACGAGTATAAGTGGGGGGACGCAAAATGGTTCAAGGAACGGGATTCCAAGAACATCTACCGCAGTCCCGTGAATATCTACGAGGCGCATTTGGGCTCGTGGAGGACTTACGAAAACGGCAAGCCGTTCAGCTACGTCAAGTTCGCCGAGGAGATGATACCCTATCTTCAGGATATGGGGTACACTCACCTTGAGCTTATGCCTTTGGCGGAGTACCCCTTCGACGGCTCGTGGGGATATCAGATAATCGGATACTACGCGCCCACTTCCCGCTACGGAACTCCCGCGGATATGATGAAGATGGTGGATATGTTCCATCAGGCGGGCATAGGAGTTATACTGGATTGGGTTCCCGCCCACTTCCCCAAGGACGCGGCAGGTCTTTTCGAGTTCGACGGCGACTGCTGCTATGAGTATACCGATCCCCTTAAAAAGGAACACGCTTCCTGGGGAACGAGAGTGTTCGACTTCGGCAAGCCGGAGGTGCAGTCGTTCCTGATATCAAACGCTGTTTACTGGCTGGAAAAATTCCACATCGACGGTCTGCGGGTGGACGCCGTGGCTTCGATGCTTTACCTTGACTACGACCGCAGAGAGTGGCGTCCCAACAAGGACGGCGGCAACGAGAACTACGAAGCCATCGAGTTTTTGAGAAAACTCAACACGGCTGTGTTCGGCAGATGCGGAAACATACTGATGATCGCCGAGGAATCCACCGCTTGGCCGTTAGTCACAAAGCCTGCGGACGTGGGCGGTCTGGGCTTCAACTTCAAGTGGAACATGGGCTGGATGAACGATATGATGGACTATATGAAAATGGATCCCATCTTCCGCGCCAACAACCACGGAAAGCTTACGTTCTCGTTCTTCTACAGCTTCAGCGAAAACTATATACTTCCCATATCCCACGACGAGGTGGTGCATGGAAAGGCCTCGCTGTTCAACAAGATGAGCGGCAGGAGCATGGAGGAAAAATTCGCTTCCCTGCGTACTTTCCTCGGATATATGTTCGCTCACCCGGGCAAAAAGCTGAACTTTATGGGCAGCGAGTTCGCCCAGGTCATCGAGTGGAACTTCAAGCAGGGTCTGGACTGGCTGCTGCTTGACTACGACAACCACAGGAAAATCCGGGATTTCACCAGAGACCTTAACAAATTCTATCTGAACAATTCGCCCCTTTGGGAGAACGACGAGTCGTGGGAAGGCTTCTCATGGATATGCCACGACGACTATATGCAGAGCGTTATCTCGTTCAGGCGTGTGGACAGAAGCGGCAAGGAAATAATCGCGGTGTGCAATTTTGTCCCCGTCGCAAGGGACGGCTACCGCATAGGCGTGCCTTGCGAGGGAGTGTACGAACAGGTTCTGTCCAGCGACGACGTTAAGTACGGCGGTACGGGACTTGTCCAGAACGGAAAGCTTAAATCCGAGGACTACGCCATGCACGGCTACGAGCAGTCCATAGTTATGGACATTCCCGCAATGAGCGTGATGTACTTCACCGTTGCGCCCAGGAAAAAGCGCGCCGAAAAAGCTAAATCGGACGAAAAGACGTCCGCGGATAAAACAAAATCAGAGGCAAAGGAGGCGGGATCCAAAACACAGGCGGAAGCTTCCAAGCCTGCGGCGAAAAAGTCCGCGGGCAAATCGGGAAAAACAAATCCCAAAAGCAAAAAATAATCCCAATACGAGGAGGATATAACTAATGTATACACCTAAGAAAGAATGCGTTGCGATGCTGCTTGCGGGCGGTCAGGGAAGCCGTCTGTACGCCCTTACCCACGACATGGCAAAGCCTGCCGTTCCTTACGGCGGAAAATACCGCATTATCGACTTTCCCCTTTCCAACTGCGTAAACTCGGGCATCGACACCGTAGGCGTGCTTACTCAGTACCAGCCGCTGGTGCTTCACGACTACATCGGCAACGGTCAGCCCTGGGACCTCGACAAGCAGTACGGCGGCGCTCACTGCCTGCCCCCTTACCAGACCGCTCTGGGCGCGGAATGGTACAAGGGCACCGCGAACGCGATCTATCAGAACATCGCTTTCGTTGACCGCTATTCTCCCGAATATGTTATAATTCTTTCGGGCGACCACATCTACAAGATGGACTACAACAAAATGCTGGACTTCCACAAGGAGAAAAACGCCGACGCGACTATCGCCGTTTTGGACGTTCCAAAGGAAGAGGCTTCACGCTTCGGCATCATGATCACCGACGACAGCGACAATATCGTGGATTTCGAGGAAAAGCCCAAGAACCCCCGCTCCACGCTGGCTTCAATGGGTATCTACATCTTTACATGGAGCAAGCTGAAACAGTACCTTATCGACAACGAGAACAACCCCGAGGAGGACAAGGACTTCGGCAAGGCTATCATTCCCAATATGCTCAAGGCTAAGGAGAAAATGGTCGCATACACCTTTGACGGTTACTGGAAGGACGTTGGTACTCTCGATTCCCTTTGGGAAGCAAACATGGACTTGCTTAACCCCAATATCCCTATAGACCTGTACGACCCCGACTGGAAGATGTACTCCAGAAATCCCATTATGCCTCCCCAGTATATCGGCGCGGACGCCGTTATCGAGAACTCCATGGTAACGGACGGCTGCAGCGTGAACGGAACGGTTGACTTCTCCATTCTGTTCGAGGGCGTTACCGTAGAGGCGGGAGCTACCGTTACGGACTCCATTATCATGCCCGGCTCGGTGATCAAGTCGGGAGCTATCGTGGAGTACGCCATCGTCGGCGAGAACTGCGTGGTTGAATCCGGCGCGCAGATAGGCGCGAGACCCGAGACCATCGAGAACCGCGACGACTGGGGCATTGCCGTAGTGGGTCACAACATAAACATTTCCGCGGACGCAAAGGTTCTTCCCAAGCAGATAGTTTCGGAAAACATCTGACGGCGGAGAGTTCCCCGAAGCAACACAAAACATATGTGAAAGGAGTTATGCTCTCTTCCGGGAGCATGGAAAATAATTATGAGCAGCAACAGAAGTGTTTTAGGTTTGATTTTCTCAAATATGCACGAAAGCACGATCCCCGACCTTACCAAGGAAAGAACCATGGGCTCGGTGCTTTTCGGCGGACGCTACCGTCTGATCGACTTCCCGCTCTCCAATATGGTGAACAGCGGTATCGACGAGGTGGGCGTTATCACAAAGTCCAATTACCAGTCCCTGCTTGACCATTTGGGAAGCGGCAGCGAGTGGGATCTGGCAAGAAAGATCGGCGGACTTCATCTTCTCCCGCCTTTCAGCCACGTCCAGAGCGGTATGTACCGCGGCAGACTGGAGGCTCTCTACGGCGTATGGAATTTCATCAAGACCTCCAACGCGGACTATGTGGTGCTTTCCGACTGCGACACCATAACAAGCATCGACTTCTCAAAGGTGGTTGAGTACCACATCGAGACAGGCGCGGACATCACCTCCGTTTACGCCAAGGACGTTATCACCTCCGAGCAGGCGCAGAACGCCACAGTGTTCAGCATAAACGACGACGGCAGAGTTGTGGACGTTCTCCTCAATCCCCACATCAGCGGCGCATGCAACATCTCGCTGAATATGTTCGTTCTGTCAAAGGAATTCCTCAAAAATATCGTTCTCGAAGCGGCTTCAAAGAGTATGTACAGCTTTGAGCAGTCCATACTCCAGGGCAGAACTCACGAGTACAAGATAATGGCGTACCGCCACGACGGCTTCTTCTGCAAGATCACTTCCATGGAAACCTTCTACAAGGCGAATATGTCCCTGCTTAACAGCGACAACCGCTCCAAGCTGTTTCCCGAGAACAGACCCGTCTACACGAAAGTACGCGATAACCCGCCCGCGAAATTCGGCATCGGCGCAAGCGTTAAGAATTCCCTTATCGGCGACGGCTGCATTATCGAGGGTACCGTTGAAAACTGCGTGATCTTCCGCGGAGTAAAGGTCGGCAAGGGCGCGGCGGTCAAGAATTCTATTCTCATGCAGGACACCGTTATCGGCGCGAAGTGCGATATCAACAACGTTATTACCGATAAAAACGTTAAGATCGGCGATATGAGAATGCTTACCGGCTCTCAGAATTACCCGCTGTTCTTGGGCAAAGGCGCGGTAATTTAGAATACGGAAAACAGAGGACGGAAACCCGTTACCCGCTTCTATCTTCTGACTTCTAACCTCTAATCTCTAACTGGAAAGGACTTGTTTGCTATGATAAACATTTTATACGCGGCTTCGGAAGCTGTTCCCTACGCCGCTTCGGGCGGACTTGCCGACGTTGCGGGGTCGCTCCCCCGCGCACTTAACAAGGCGGGTCAGGACTGCCGCGTGGTTCTTCCGCTCTATAAGAACGTCAAGCCCGAGCTTCGTTCCTCCCTTGAATTTATCACCAATTTCACCGTTGACGTGGGCTGGCGCAGACAGTACTGCGGCGTGTTCAAGGGCGAAATAAACGGCGTGATCTACTATCTGCTGGACAACGAGTATTACTTCGGCAGAGACGGTCTTTACGGCTTTTACGACGACTGCGAGCGTTTCGTGTTCCTGTCGAGAGCTATCATGGAAATGCTCAAGCACATCGGCTGGAAACCCGAGGTCATCAACTGCAACGACTGGCAGACCGCGCTTGTTCCCGTTTACTACAACGTTTTCTACAAATATCAGTACGGCTACGACAACATCAAGACCGTGTTCACTATCCATAATATCCAGTATCAGGGCAAGTACGGCATGGAAGTCCTCAACGAAGTGCTGGGCATACCCATGTACCACACAAAGCTGCTGGAGTACGACGGCTGCGTGAACCTGATGAAAGGCGCGTTCGAGTGCGCCGACAAGATCACCACGGTTTCCCCCAGCTACGCTTGGGAAATCCTCGACCCTTGGTATTCGCACGGTCTGGACAGGGCTTTGGTCAACAAGCAGTATAAACTCTGCGGTTTCCTGAACGGTATCGACGTTGACACGTTCGACCCCGAAAAAGACCCGCTGCTGACCAAAAACTTCTCCGTGAAGAGCCTTAAAGGCAAGGCGGAGTGCAAAAAAGCTTTGCTGAACGAGCTGCACCTCCAGGAGGGCGACGAGCCGGTTATCGGTATCATAACAAGATTTGTTTCCCACAAGGGTATCGACCTTATCAAGTATGTATTTGAGGACATGGTGAACATGGGCTGCAAATTCGCCATACTGGGTTCGGGCGAAAAGATCTACGAGGATTTCTTCAAGGAAATGGCTTGGAGACACCCCGACAAGGTAAGCGCGACCATTGGCTTCATTCCCGATTTGGCGAGACGTATTTACTCGTCGGCGGATATGTTCCTCATGCCGTCCCAGAGCGAACCTTGCGGACTTGCTCAGATGATATCGCTTCGTTACGGAACTATTCCCATAGTCCGCGAGACGGGCGGTCTGCGCGACAGTATCCGCGACGCGGGCGGCGAAAACGGAAACGGCTTCACTTTCAAGACCTATAACGCTCACGATATGTTCGACGCGGTACGCCGCGCAAAGGAGTACTACGACAACAAATCCGATTGGAAAAACCTTGTAATAGCCGCGATGAAGAACGACTACAGCTGGGCGGTTTCCGCGGAGCTGTATATGGGACTTTACAGAGAGCTTGCGGGACACGAATAAAAAAGAATAAAACGGACGTCATAACGGCTTCGCGTGAGATGCGGTTTTCCGCGTCTCCGCCTGCCGGAATGACGTCCTTTTTGCGTTTCAGCCGCGTAAGCCGTGACAGATCCGTTTTTATTCCCGCTATTTTTCGCAAAGGTATTGAAAAAAAAAGAAAAAAGTGGTACAATATTATTGTATCTTTCTTGGAAAGGAACGGTTCGGCAAATGGACGTTATTTACTCAATGAGCGCGCTGATAAACAGTATACTTCCCATAGATTTCTGGGACGTTATAGATATCGCTGTGCTTACGGTGCTTATCTATAAAGGTTTTAATCTTGTCAAGGAGACGAGGGCGGGCGGTCTTATAAGGGGTATTATACTCATTTTTATAGCCTATATCATTATGAACGCCGTGGAAATGAAAGCCATGGCATATATACTTAAAAACGTTTTCAGCGCGGGACTTCTCGCTCTGGTGGTGCTCTTTCAGCCCGAGCTGCGCCGCTCTCTGGAAAAAATGGGTCATACAAAGGTGTCGAAGCTTTCTGTATTTTCGTCGCTTACAGCCGATTCGGACGACCTCCTCGCCGCCAAATGGAGCGCGGCTATCGAAGCCATATGCGACGCCTGCGAGGATCTGTCCTCCACAACCACGGGCGCACTGATCGTTATTGAGCAGGATTCCAAGCTGGGCGAGCAGATAGATACGGGAACTGTACTGAACGCCGTTCCGTCAAAGGAAATATTCGGAAATATCTTTTACCCCAAAACGCCGCTTCACGACGGCGCGGTGATAATGCGGGACGGCATGATACTTGCGGCGGCGTGCTTTCTGCCAAAACCTCAGAAAGAGGAGACGATCAACAAGGCGCTCGGTTCGAGACACCGCGCGGCGATAGGCATGAGCGAAAATTCCGACGCGCTGATAATAGTCGTTTCCGAGGAGACGGGAACTATTTCGGTCGCCGAAAACGGAGACCTTAAAAGAGGCTACACAAGGGACAGCTTAAAAAAGCTGCTCAGGACGAAGCTGCTCCCGGAAAAAAATGTGAAGCAGAAGCCGCCGGGACGCGGCAGATCCGACGAGGACGGCGGCGAGAACGGCCGCGTCCGCAGTCCGTTCAGAAAAAAGAAATTTACCGATAAGATATGATCCGCGCCGAAAGGAGAGAAGCAGCAGATATGAGCGTACTTGATATACCTAAGGGTATTGTTAAAAAAACGGGAATATTCTTTTCACGACTTTTTGAAAAGGACGTGGTTGTAAAAATAACATCTCTGGCGGCGGCGATAGTGATCTGGTTCGTCATTCTGGTGAGCGCGTATCCGGTGATAGAAAAACCCGTGTACAGCGTTCCCGTACAGATAGCCCTGGACGGAACCTACGCCGATTCCCTCGGCTTGCAGGCAATGTCGGTTTCGGCGGAGACTGTGAATATCGTTGTCTCGGGAATGCGCGAACAGGTGGGCGACCTTTCGGCAAAGGAGCTGACAGCCGTTGCTTCGGCGGAAAACGTTATGTACGCGATGGAGTACGATCTTCCGCTGGAAATAATATGTCCGTCCGGCAAGGAGTTCGAGGTGGAAGAAATAGAACCGTCATCGGTAAAGGTGGATTTCGACAAGATTGTTTCCAAGGAGATAGAGCTTGTTCCCGAGCTTTCGGGAGTTTCCGCGGCGGAGGGGTATATAATCGACGGTGAGGACAGCGTGGCTGTGGCGCCGAACATCATTACCGTGACAGGTCCCGCCGAGATAGTTGAGAACATAACAAAGGCTTCAGCCGTCGTAAGCGAGGATGCCTCCCTGACAAGAACGGAGGACTTCAGGACGACTTCGGTCAGACTTTACAGAGGAACGGCCGCCGTTACCGACGAGGAAAAGGAACGGCTTACCTTCGACAAGACCGATTTTACCGTCCATGTGCCCGTCTATATGAAAAAGACCGCGAAGCTCAACGTTCTTATCGCAAACGCTCCGGACAGCTTTGATACGGAAAAATTCAGGGAGCAGCTTGAAATGTCCGTAGACGAGATCGAGATCGCCGTTCCCAATGAGCTTATAAAGGAAACGGACGAAAACGGTGACGTTGTAAATATCGGCGTGATAGATATGCGCGAGGTGGACATCGGCAAGGAGTTCACCTTTGAGACGTCAGGCTTCCTGACGGAGGGCTGTCTGGATTGGAACGAAATCGGAACGGTAACGGTGAAATGTCCGTCGGAGGGACTTTCCAAACGGGCGATACACATAACCAATCCGTCCATACAGCTTGTGAACGTCCCCGGCAGGTACGACTTCAAGATAGTGACTTCCGGCGTAACGCCCATATTCATAGGTCCCGAGGAATCCATGGAGCAGCTCACCTATATCGACGTTATCGCGCAGATAGATATGCTTAACGGCTTCGACATCGAGGAGGGCTACCATAAGCTGCCCGTAACGTTCAGTATTCCCGCGTTTGACGACGTGTGGTGCATAGGCACCGACGGCGCGCTTTCTCCGAGGGCGACGATACAGGTCACGGCTAAGGAGGACTGACCTATGGCGGTGATAATTTCACAGGTAAAAACTCCCGTTTCGGCGGGACATGAAGAGATCGTTTCGGCGGCATTGAAAAAGGCGGGACTTGTTCCCGCCTCCGTTTTAAGGAGCGGCGTGAGAAAGACTTCTCTGGACGCCCGTGACAACAGCCGCATTTGTCTTGTTTCCTCCGTGTGGGCGGAGCTTGACGGCGAAGCCGACGAAAAGCGTCTTTGCGAAAGAAAAGCGTTCTGCGATTATATTCCGCAGCAGACAAAAAATATCCTGCCGGAAAAAATACGGCGGGACAATAACGGAGAAAAGAAGAAAGTGATTATAGCGGGCTTCGGTCCCGCAGGGATATTCGCCGCTCTCACGCTGGCGGAATACGGTTTCGAGCCTATCGTCGCCGAGCGGGGCGGGGACGTTGACGAGCGCGAAGCGTCGGTGCGGAATTTCCGCAGTGGCGGAGAGCTTGACGTTTCCTCCAATATCCAGTTCGGCGAGGGCGGTGCGGGAACGTTCTCCGACGGAAAGCTTACCACCCGTATAAACGATCCGCTGTGCCGCTATGTTCTGAAAAAATTTGCCGAGCATGGCGCTCCCGAGGAGATACTCTGCAAGGCGAAGCCGCACATCGGTACGGATAAGCTTCGCGGCGTGATAAAGTCAATGCGGGAGAAAATTATTTCCTTGGGAGGACAGGTACGCTTTCATACCGTCCTCACGGATATTTCCGCGGAAAACGGACATATCGGATCCGTTACGCTGAACGGCGGCGAGAAACTGCCTTGCGGTGCGCTTATCCTTGCTGTGGGACACAGCGCAAGGGATACTTTTGAAAAACTGCTGTCGAAAAATATTTTTATCGAGCCGAAGCCTTTTTCCGTGGGAGCAAGGATAGAGCATACCCGGGAAGCGGTTAACCGTTCGCTTTACGGGAAACATTGGGACAATCCAAACCTTCCCGCAGGAGAGTACCAGCTTTCCTATCGCAGCGGCGGACGGGCGGTCTATACCTTTTGCATGTGTCCCGGAGGAACGGTCGTTCCCGCCGCCAGCGAAAGGGAGACCGTGGTCACAAACGGAATGAGCGAATATGCCAGAGACGGCGCAAACTCCAATTCCGCACTGGTTGTGTCTGTGTCCCCCGACGACTTCGGGAACGCTCCTCTGGACGGCGTGAAGTTTGTCCGCAGTATCGAAAAAAAAGCGTACAGCCTTACGCTTTCCGAGGGAAAATATTTCGCTCCCGCGTCGACTGTCGGCAGCTTTCTTGCGGGAAAAGGCTCGCTCAGAGGAGCGTCCGTAACGCCCACCTACGCCCCCGGAGTTTCAGAATGCGGCTTTGATGAGATTTTTCCCCAATACGTTACAGACATGATGAGGACGGGTCTGGAAAAATTTTCGCATAAAATGAAATGCTTCGGGGAGAGCGGAGCTGTGCTGACCGCGCCGGAAACGAGAACGTCCTCGCCGGTGAGGATAACCCGGGGCGAAAGCATGGAGTCGGTTTCGCTGAAAGGTCTGTACCCCTGCGGAGAGGGCGCGGGATACGCGGGCGGGATAATGTCCGCAGCGGTGGACGGAGTAAGGTGCGCGTTAAAAATTATCGAAAATTAAAATGTGGAAGCCGTTCATATAATTACCTCACATATTAGATTTTTGCCCGCTTATAATACTAAGGCAAACCCCAAAACGCGGTTTTGAAAAAATCGCAGAAATGCAAAATCTAAGATGAAGGAGTTAAACATTATGAAAAATGTAAATACTGTTCAGGGCAAGGAAACAATGGAACGCTTCAAGATGGAGGCTGCAAACGAGGTAGGCGTTAACCTCAAGAACGGCTACAACGGCGACCTCACTTCCAGAGAGGCAGGCTCCGTAGGCGGTCAGATGGTCAAGAAAATGATCGACGCTTACAAGCAGGGCATCAAGTCCTAACCTCCCGCGCAATAGTATATGCCGCGAAGAATAAAAAATTCGGTGCGGTATATTAGGTTTTTAACATTTTAAAAGTTCCCTTTTTGCCGGGAAAAGACGGTATAAACTGCCGTTTGCCCGGCAAAAGGGGACTTGTTTTTTCGGCGTATATGTTCCGGCACTGCGGCGTCACATAAGCTCTACCATTATCTCCACCGCTTGAGCTACCTTCACCGCCTTTTCGGCGGGAACGCCCGAAAGAGCGACCTTTATTCTCTGGACAGCTTCCTCGGAGGTGGGTTTCGGTTCCATGGAAAAATCCATAAGCTCGGACATGGGAATTTTCAGCCCCTTGCATATTTTGTAAACAGTCTCGATGGTGGGACATTTTTCGCCGCGCTCCACCTGACTGAGATACGCGGGGTGAATGTCCGAATCAAACGCAAGGGTTTCCTGACTCATCTTTCTCATCATTCTGAAGTCCCGTATTCTGCCGCCGACTCTGTACGCTATTTTTTCCCGTTCAAAACTCATATCGCACCGCCTGTCTTTAATTGAATGGAAATACTATCTTCGCAGCCCCAATTATGCCGTGAGAGCATTATACTATATTATAACTTTATATCCTATCGGCAATTCAGACAAGTATCTAAAGACATAAAAAAAGTTTTTCAATGTGCTGAAATTATTAACAAATTTTCAAGAATGTCTCCGAACTTTTTTTAATACGGTAAATAGTACAAAATATGCGGAATTTTTGTGTGCAAAATGTCCAATCGCAAACGAAAAAATTGTCGGATATGGCAAAAATTTGTCCGAAGGTATTGTTGAACTAAATTTTTAGTGATATAATATATATGTCTAAAAGTTAGGAGAGCTGTTTTGTGCAAAATGAAAACTTTAATCAGGGATTTAAATACTACCGCGTTCTGAAAATTTACGGAAAGCTCATGAGCGGCGAGGTCATAAACAAATCCGAGGAGGCTAAGCTTTTCGGCGTGACCGAACGCACCTTTCAGCGGGACATCGAAGATCTGCGCTGCTTTTTCGCCGACGATGCCGGCGAAAACGGCGCACGCAAGGAACTGGTCTACAGCAGGGAGCTGAACGGCTATCATCTTGTTGACGAGGACGCAGCCGCGCTGAACGTCAGCGAGCTGACCGCAGTCTGCAAGATACTTCTGGAAAGCCGCGCTTTTGCCGGGGAGGAAATGCTTCCTTTGGTAAACAAGCTGCTTTGCCGCTGCGCACATGTAAAAAACAGACAGGAGATATCGGGGATCGTATCCGAAGATATGAACCGCTACTCCGGAACGCCATGCGGCAAGCGCCTTATAAGTTTAGTGGGAGACATAAGCAAAGCCGTCGCCGAACGGAAATACATGAAAATAGTCTATTTGAAACAGGACGGCTTTGAGACCGAGCGGCTCATAAAACCCGTTCGGATAAGCTTCCGCGAGTTTTATTTTTATCTGTCCGCTCTTTCGGGCGGTTCCGAAAACGGCGGTATGTTCATTTCCGATTACAGGGTGGACAGGATACAAAGCTTCGAGGTGCTGGACAGGTATTTCAGCGCTCCCTGAGTGAAAGGAAAATACGGAGGACGCGGGCGTTATTCCCGCGTTCTCCTTTTATTTTTCCGCAGCGGCGCTCTGTAATCAAATTTTAATTGACATTTTCTTCAATATGGTTTATACTTAATATGTGTTGCTATGCTTTGCGATTGATTGTAAAAATACAAAAACCATTACCCGAAAGGCGGTTACAAAAATGTCAGAATTTTCAAGACGGCTTCCCGTTTATCTTTTGCTGGACGTTTCCGGCTCTATGCAGGGCGATCCCATAGAGGCGGTGCGCCACGGCGTCCGCGCTCTTGTTTCCGAGCTCAGGGGAGACCCCCAGGCTCTGGAGACCGCTTACCTTTCCGTAATTACGTTCAATTCGAGCGCGAGACAGATCGCTCCGCTCACCGAGCTTATGCTCTTTAAAGAACCCCAGCTTTCCGCAGGGGGAGCTACCGCTTTGGGCGCGGCTCTCAGACTGCTTTCGGACTGCATAAAGTCCGAGGTGAGGAAGTCCACCGAGACCCAAAAGGGCGATTGGAGACCGCTTGTGTTTATCCTGACCGACGGTGCGCCCACAGACGAATGGCGCGAAGCCGCCGCAATGCTCAAAAGCACAAAGCCCGCCAACATCATTGCTTGTGCGGCGGGAGCTTACGCCGACACCACCGTTTTGAAAGAGATAACCGAGTGCGTGCTGATGATGAACACCCTTTCCGCGGGAGATCTGGCGCAGTTCTTCGCTTGGGTATCAAGCTCCGTGAAGATGTCCTCGAAGAGCCTTGACGCCAAGCCGGGGGCGAACATCGAGCTTCCCCCGCCGCCCCAGGGCTTTGTTATCGTTCCGTAACGTCCGGAGGATCAAATGGATAATAATACCAACAAAATCATAACTGAAACTGCGGCGGCGACTTCTCCCGTTCCCGAAAAAGACGGAAAGCTTTCCGACAGGGACGTTACCGCCCATACCGCCGCCATGTGGAAATACAACCCCGTGCCCGAAAGTCCCGAACCCTATCCCGAGATGGTCTGCCGCGGGGAAACATCGGGAGACTTTTCCGTGACGGCGGCAGCGGTGCGCGGCAAAAAACACAAGCACGACGGCTCAAACCGCGACGACGGATTCGCCTTTGAGATCGCGGACGGTATCGTTATCGCCGCCGTGTCCGACGGAGCGGGCTCGAAAGCGTTCTCGCGGATAGGCGCGAAAGCCGCCTGCGAGGCTGTGCTGAAGTACGCGAAAATGCGTCTCGAAGCCATTAAGAGGGACGTTCCCGATTTCCGCAGACATTTGGGAGAACCGCTTGACAGTCCCGAATTCGGCGGCGTATGCTCCCGTATCGCGGGTATGCTGCGGGACTGCTGCGCGGAAGCGTTCGCTTCTGTTGAAGCGGCTGCTGAAAAACGCGCGGACGATCCCGATTTCGAGACGGCGATAGGCAGAAAGCCCGAGCTGAAAGATTTTTCCTGCACGCTGCTGTCGGCTGTGATAATTCCCGTGGAGACAGCGGGCGGCAGGGAGTACCTTACCGCCTCCATTCAGATAGGGGACGGTATGATCGCCGCCGTTGACGAAAACGCGGAAACGGCGGGCGCTCTGATAATCCTCGGAGACGCGGACAGCGGCAGCTTCGCGGGGGAGACCGAGTTCATCACCTCGGAGCAGTTCAGAAATCCCGAAAGTCTGATGAGCCGCACCAAAATACGCAGAGGAAAGCTCACATACCTTATGATGATGACCGACGGGGTAGCCGACGACTATTATCCCAACGATCCGCAGCTTCTGCGGCTTGCACTCGATTTGAAGCTGAACGGCATACTGCCGATCTCCGAAACCTCGGAGGACGGCGGGGAAATTTCCGCGAAAGTTCCCGAACCCGCCTCCTACCCTTGGGTGAACGACGGGGACGTTCTCTACGCGCTCCAGTACGCCAAAAACGTTCTGTCCGAAACGGGGCTTGCCCTTGAAGAGCTTTGGGAAAACAAAACCCTGCAGAAAAAAGCGTCCCTGGCGGAATTCGGCATAGTCCACGAAAAGAACGCGGCGGAAATGCTGGCGATATGGCTTGACAACTATGTGGAGCGGGGTTCGTTCGACGACAGAACGCTGCTGCTGGCAAATATTTTGAACCGGTAAAGGGAGGATACTATGAGCAGGATCGGCGAGGCTACTCTTTCCGACGGGAGAAAGCTGCCTTATGTGATAACCGACAATCCGCCCCGGGGCGGCATGAAATATACATATTTCGCGCCCGACAAGTCCTACGTCGTGCAGTTTTTCAACGAGCCGAACAAGATCGACCGGAATATGTCCGCCCGTCTGGAGGCTATCATAGGACGCTATAACCCCACCATTCCCGAGTCGAAGGGCGGCGCGATAGGCAGCGACGAGCGGCTTGCCAAATATTTTTCGGGACGCTTCTGCTGGCCTACCGACCTTGTGGTCGCGCCCGAATTCGGGATAGTCTCCCCCGCTTACCCCAAAAGCTTTTTCTTCGGGGACAACGCCTCGCAGTTCCTCGACCTGAAAGGCAAGGACAAGAAGAGCAACTGGTTCACCTCGGGCAACAGGCGTTTCCTCAACAAAAGCGAGCTGGGGGATTTCCGTTCCATGATACAGATGTCCCTGCTGCTGTCGCGGTCGATACGCCGTCTGCATCAGGCGGGACTTGCCCATTCCGACTTATCCAACAACAACGTTCTTATCGACCCCAAAACGGGGAACTGCGTTGTTATCGACATAGATTCCCTTGTAGTGCCGGGGCTGTTTCCCCCCGAAGTGGCGGGAACGAGAGGCTACATCGCCCCCGAGGTCTTAGCCACCATGGAGCTTGACAGGAGCGATCCCCGCAGAATGATCCCCAGTTCCGTTACCGACCTGCACGCATTGGCGGTGCTTATCTACGAGTATCTTTTCTGCCGCCACCCGCTTATGGGACCGAAGATATTCTCCTCCGAATCCGCGGAAAAGGACGATTATCTGGGTCTGGGACCCATGGCTCTGTTTATTGAAGATCCCGGCGATACGTCCAACCGTCCCTCGTCGCTGAAAACCACGATCAAGGATCTGGGACCCATTCTCGAAAAGCTGTTCCTGAGAGCCTTTGTGGACGGTCTGCACAACCCGCCCCTGCGCCCGTCGGCAATGGAGTGGGAGCGGGGTCTCGTCCGCACTTGGGACTTGCTGCACAAGTGCTCCAATCCGTCCTGCGAGAAAAAATGGTTCGTGCTGTACGACACGAATCACCCCGTCTGTCCTTTCTGCGGAACGAGAATTTCGGACAGGAGCATCGTCCGCTTCGAGCTGAACTCCGAGGTGCGGGGACACAGCGGCGAGTGGCGGAAATATTCCGAGCTGGACGTGGTGAACAACACCCCCCTTTTCAAGTGGCACTTGCAGAGCAATATCTTCGCCGACGAAAAAGCGGACAAGACCTTGCAGGCATACGTCTGCTGCCACAACGGCGAGTGGTTCCTCATCAACCGCAATGCCGAGGGAATGCTGTCGCCGCAGGGAAATCCCGTTCCTGCGGGCAAAGCCATTCGCGTCACGGACGGAACGGTTTTCCGCGCTTCGCGGAGCGACAGGGGAATGCTGATAAAGGTGAGGATCACCGACCTATAAACGCGAAAGGAGAGCTGTCGAGCGGCTTCGGCAGGATTTGAGAGTATGACTTTTTTCGGGCTTTCGGAGCGCGAAGCGGAAGCGTCCCGCAAAAAATACGGCTTGAACGAGCTTGCGTACAAACCGTCCCTCGGCGGGAATTTCCTGCGCGGCATAGGCGGGCTGAGCTGCAAGCTTTTCGCCGCTGCGGCTCTTGCGGAAATTATCCGCATACTTCTGGGACTTATCGGCGTTTTAAGCTCCGCTGCGGATTGGGCAAGACCTGCCGCTTTGCTTGCCGCGGGACTTATCTGCGGACTTGCCGAGGCTCTGCTGAGATACCGCTCCGAGCTGACGCTGAACGGACTTTGCGGTTACGACGGCGAGCAGCTGTGCACCGTTTTCAGAAGCGGCGGGAAAACGGAACAGATCCCCCGCAAAATGCTTACCGTGGGCGACGCCGTGTTCCTTTCGGAGGGGGACTTGATCCCCGCCGACGGAATAATGGCGGACGGTTCGCTAACTGCGGATCAGTCGGTTTTCGGCGTGATCGGTGCGGCGGAAAAAACCGTCCCCCCCGACGGTTACCGAAAGGGCAGCATTGCGGGCATGAACGACCCCTACGCCGTTTACGGCGGAACGACCGTCTGCGGCGGCAGCGGTACGGTAAAAATCACGGCGATAGGCGAAAATACCGAATTTGCGAGGAAAAACGGCGTTCGGGCTGTGGAACTCCGAAACGGCGTTCACGGAAATAAATTTGAAAATATCCTCCGCACGGGCGGAGTGGTCGGCTGTACGGCGGCGCTGGCGGTACTGGCTTTCGGGACGGTAACGGGCGCGCTTTCGGGACAGCTTCCGGACGGCTTTCTGAGGGGACTTTCCATGTCCGCCGCCGCGCTTGCCGTCGCCTGCTTCTGCGGGAAAAACCTTATCTGCGAGAGCATGGCGGCTTCGGCGGCAAAACGTCTGCGCAAAAAGGACGTGAGACTTTCCGACGTGAACGTGCTGAACGAATGCTCCGATATAGGATTGATCGTCGCCGACCGGGCGGGAATGATCGCCGAGCCGGAATATTCCCCGGACGGAACGGTTTTCATCGACGGAGGCGGCAAGGAATACGGCAGCTTCGGCGCGCTGGGCGCGGGACTTGCCGAGATACTGAAAAACGCGGTTGCGTGTACGTCCTCGGCTGTTTGGGCAAACGGAAAGGCTATGGGGGGAAGTCCCCTCGACAGGGCGCTTTTCGGCTTCCTCGGACGGAAAGCCGAAAACGCCGCCGTTTTCAAAAAGCAGACCGAAGTCAGAGCCGACAGCGGCAGCGTTCTCTCGGGAGCTACGGTCTCGGCGGGAGGAAAGCTGTTCACATTCGTGCGCGGCGGCGCGGAGATACTGCTGGAAAGATGCTCCGACAGCATAGGCGCGGACGGAAAAAAACAGAAGATAACCAACAAAAGCGCGCTCCAGAAGCTGGCGTCCACCATTTCTCTGACGGGAAAGGACGTTATCGCGCTGGCGGTCTCGGAGCGGGGCATAAAGGATGGACGTCTCCCATCGGGCGGCTACGCGCTGATAGGACTTGCGGCTTTGTACGACAGCTTTTACGGCAACGCCGCCGAAGAGGTAAAGCGTCTCGAAAAAATGGGCGTAAAGGTAATTCTCGCCACGGAGGAAAGCCGGGGCTCGGCGCTGTTCGCGGCGAAATACGCGGGAATTTCGGGGGCGAAAGGCTCGTCGAAAAAATCCGCGGGGGTCGTCCTCGATTCGGAGCAGCTTTCCAAAATGAGCGACAGGGAGCTTGCGGGCAGGCTCGGCGATATAAAAGCGGCTGTGAGAGCCGTTCCCTCGGACAGGCGGCGGCTTGTCCGCGCGGCTCATGAAAACGGGATAAAGGTATGCGCTTCGGCGGCGGGGCTGAAAAGCCTGAAAGCTGTTTCCGAAGCGGACTTGACGGTAGCTTCGCCCGGGTGTCCGTCCGCAGTGAGAGCGGGTTCGGGCGCGGCGGCGGAAAAGTGCGGCATAAAAGCGATAGCCGACATAATATCCTGCTCCGTGAAGTACGCGGCGCAGTGCAAGGGTCTGATCGCGCTGAGAATGCTTTGCACCGTCGCGGCGGCGGCAGCCATGCTTCTTTGGATGTAAGACGTAAGATTTCGGGAAAGGCGGTGATATTTTGGCGCGGCAGGATATTCAGAAGCTTCTGGACAGTCCGGACGGTTCGGGCGCGGTCGAGCTTCCCTCGGGCGAGTATGAGGGGAAATTCATCATAACCAAAAGCTGTACGGTAAACGGAAACGGCGCGGTGCTGTGGAATTCGGCGGGTCCCGTGCTTGTCGTCGCGGCGGAAAATGTCACGGTCGGCAATATCAAAATCGAGCTGATAGGCGACAATATCCCGTATGAGCAAACGGTTTCGGTGTACTGCAAATACGGCGATACAAAATTTACCGATACGGAAATAAACGGCATGCTGCTGGGCATACCCGGGGAGGAGCAGTATTGGGGACTTCCCCGCGTGGTTTCTTTGGGACGGCTTCCTGCGGAAAGGGAGCAGTCGTTTGCGATGGAGCTTTACGCTCCCGTGGAGGCGGAGATTTCGGCGGAGCTCTATAACGTCAGCCTGTCGCAGGATACGCTGAGCGCAGGCTTCAACACCGTTACCCTGACGGTGGGAAAGGTGCGCGGCGGTTCGCTGCTGTACGGCTGTATCCGCGTAAGATCGGCGGCGGAGCGGAAAATTACAGTCAGCGGCGAAATAGGCGGCGAGAACGACCCGATGCCGACAGGCTATATGCTCTGCTCAGTGCAGAGGGACGCTCCCATTCGGCACGGCGAAATGCTTGAGCGCCTCGACCCCGTTCGGCTGGCGACGCTTCCCGAGCCGGAGCAGGAAACGGTGGAGTCCGCCTACGAGCCGATAGACGAGGCTGTCACCTACGGCGGCGAAAGCGGAAACAGAGAGGAAAACGTGCTTATCCCGAGCGGGAAAAGGATACCGCTTTCAATGAAGCAGTACAAGATCGAGCTGCTTTACAGATCGTCAAGGATAAAAGCCGATATCGACGGCTACCTTTTCATGCTGAACAGCGGCGGGACGGTCAGCTCCGACAAGCGCATGATATTCTTCGGGAACGACCGCTCCTCCTGCGGCAGCGTACACTATCTGAACGCCGCCGACAAACGGGCGATGTTCGTTGATTTCGGCGCGGTTCCGCGGGACGTTACCCGCATGGTAATGCTGTTCTCCATTTACGGAAACAAGCCCAACGGACTTTTCAGCATGCTCGACGACGCGGAAATAAGCGTTCTTTGCGAAAACGGCGTGCATATGCATATTCCTCTGGAAAAGGGCATACAGTGCCGCACCATACTTGCTTTGGGGTTTGAGAAAACGGACGGCGTGTGGGAGATGATCTCTTCGGGAAAGGGTGTGGCTATGTCCCTTGCGGACATCTGCCGCAGCTACGGGGTGACGGTCATTTCTTAGAAAAGGAACGGCGGAATAAACGGAAATAACGGAAACGTAAATACCCGTCCCTCCCGTAAGAGACGCAAAATGATTTTTAACAGCCATTGGGACTGTTTTAAATAATAAATGCTAAGGAGATTTTTATGGTAATCATCGAAATGGAAAATGGCAAAAAAATCAAGCTGGAGCTTTATCCCGACATTGCTCCCATAACCGTGGAGAATTTTGAAAAGCTTGTCAAGGACGGTTTTTACGACGGACTTATTTTCCACCGCGTAATTCCCGGCTTTATGATCCAGGGGGGCTGTCCCGACGGAACGGGCATGGGCGGTCCGGGACACCACATCAAGGGCGAGTTCGCTTCCAACGGCGTGAAAAACGACTTGAAGCACACCCGCGGAGTTATCTCCATGGCGCGTTCCATGATGAAGGACAGCGCGGGTTCGCAGTTCTTCATTATGCACAAGGACGCTCCCCACCTTGACGGCGAGTACGCCGCTTTCGGCAAGGTGGTCGAGGGTATGGACGCGGTTGACGAGATCGCCGAAACCGAAACGGGCTACGGGGACAGACCCGTTAAGGAACAGAAAATGAAGAGGGTTTATATCGAGGAATAGAACAAGCATATGCCGTAAAATGACAAAGGAAAAAGGCTTCCGTATTTCTGCGGAAGCCTTTCCGGCTGCGGGGACGTCCCGCTGTGTTTGTGTAGGTAAAAAGATTTGTAAATTAGAAACAAAAAGCTCGGAGACTGAACATTCCGCAAGAGAATATACGCCTCCAAGCTTCAGTTTGCATTTGTATAGAAAAAAGATTTTTCGGGAAATGATAAATGAAAAAGCTCCCGTATTTTTACAGAAGCTTTTCCGGCTGCGGGGACACCCCGCTGGTCGGGGCGACAGGACTTGAACCTGCGGCATCTTGGTCCCAAACCAAGCACTCTACCAAACTGAGTTACGCCCCGGATATCTTTTTATTATACAGCTTTTTTTTTGATTTGTCAAGTGCTTTTTTAAACAAAAGAAATACGCAAAATTCTTCATTATTTTGAGAATAAATTATACCAAAAGCGGTTGAAAATTTACAATAAAACTGGTATAATTATTAAATATAGTTGTATGCTTTGAGGAAAGGAAAGGCTCTCTTATGGCGGGACGTTTATTCAGCGAAATGATCACAAGGGAACTGAAATTTCTCCTGCCGAGAGCGGCTGTGCTCGACCTCGCGGTATACCTTATTTCGCTGCCTGTGTACAAGCTCTGCGCGGAAGTCCCGCTGGGACTTCTGGCGGGAACGGCGGTCATGCTGCTGAATTTCATAATCCTGGGGCTTTCCTCGGAAAGAGCCGTTGAACGTCCCCTTGCCTCGGCCAAGGGATATATGTTCGGCTCTTACATGATAAGGCTGCTCATAACGGGACTGCTGTTCTGGGCGGGGATAAAGCTGCCGCAGATCAACCTCGTGGCGGCTGCCATACCGCAGCTTTACCCCAAGCTCGCCTATACGCTGAACGCGGCGATAAAAAAGAAGGGAGGGTGAAATCATGGAATTTAAGGTAAATGTAGAGGGTCCGAGACGAATGTTCAGTATTCTGTCCGAAAACGGCGATACGGTCTTTTCCGTATCGGAATCTGTGGTAACGGGTTGGCTTGTTATTCTCATAGTTCTGGCGGTTTGCCTTATACTGACGAAGGATCTCAAAAAGATCCCCGAAACAAAACGTCAGTGCGCTGCGGAATACATCGTCAAAACCGTAAACAACATGATAGAAGTCAACATGGATAAGTCGTCGATGGCGTACGCTCCCTACATTGCCGCTGTTTTCGCTTATATCATTGTGGGCACGCTCATCTCTATGATAGGCTTCAGAAGCATTACCGCGGATATAAGCGTTACGGGAGGTCTGGCGATAATGACCTTCGTGCTGATAACCTACACCAAGGTGAAATTCCAGGGTGTGGGAGGCTACTTCAAGCAGTTCATAAACCCGCTTAACATCATAAGCGAGGTGGCGACGCCGGTAGCTATGGCGCTGCGTCTTTTCGGAAACGTGGCGGGCGGTATGATAATCACGCTGATCCTCTATACCGCTCTCGGTTCCGCCAGCGGAGCGCTTTACAATCTTATCGGAATACCGCCGATCGAATCCATCAACGGCTATGTATTCAACATTTTCCAGATAGGTATTCCCGCGGTGCTGTCGGTCTACTTCGACCTGTTCTCGGGAGCTATCCAGTCTTACGTATTCATTATGCTTACTATGGCTTACATCAAGATGGGCAAGGACTGATACGTCCCCGCCTAAGCTGTAAGTCCGAAAAAAATTTTGGAGGTAAACTTTTATGGAAAACGAAGCTTTATTGAACGCACAGGCAACCGTTCTTGCCGGTCAGGCGATAGGCGCAGGACTTGCGATGATCGCCGGTATCGGACCCGGTATCGGCGAGGGCTACGCCGTAGGCAAGGCTATCGAAACAATCGGCAGACAGCCCGAGATCAAGGGTACGGCTACGTCCACAATGTTCATCGGATGCGCCGTTGCGGAGACTACGGGTATCTACGGTCTGTTCGTGGCTATCATGCTCCTGTTCGCAAATCCGTTCCTTAAATTCCTCGGAAACTAAGGCGGAGCTTGAAATTTTGCAGAACGGGAGGCAGGAATAGCTTATGCACAGTAATTTTGATTTCTTTTCGATCGATCTTACTACCATTGTGGGATCGATCCTGAACACGCTGATTCTGTTTCTGGTTTTAAAGCACTTCCTTTTCGACAAGGTGAACGCCGTGCTGGAATCGCGCAGGAACGAGGTCGCCAAGACCTACGAGGACGCCGACAGCGCGCTTGCCAACGCAAAGCAGCTTGAAACGGAGTATACCGAAAAGCTGTCCGCCGCCAAGGAGGAATCCGCCGAGATCGTCAAGAACGCCACGAAAAAGGCTCAGACCCGCTCCGACGAGATAATCTCGGGAGCAAAGGAGGAAGCCCGCGGCATCATGGACAAGGCGGAAGCCGACATAGAAAAGGAAAAGAAACGCGCCGTCAACCAGATCAAGGATGAGATCTCCGATATCGCAATGTCTATCGCGTCTCAGGTGGTCTCCAAGGAGATCGACAAAAACGCGCACAAGCAGCTTATCGAGAGCTTTATCGACGAAATAGGCGAATGACCCCGCGTCGCACCGCCTTTTCGGGAAAGGAACAGTCTTTATGACGGGTACGGTTGAAAAAGTATATTCGGAAGCGGTCTTTGAACTCGCCTGCGAACGTAACTGCGCGGACGAGGTGAAAAAGGAGCTGGACTCGCTGGCGGTTATTTTCGGCGATAACCCCGAGTTCCCGAAGCTTCTGGGAACTCCCACGGTGACGCTCTCGGAAAAGCTGGATATCCTTGCCAAAACCTTTAAGGGAAAGGTCTCGGATATCACTTACAATTTTCTTTGCGTCATCACCGAAAAGGGACGTGCTTCCGCTGTCCCCTCGGTGGCGGAGGACTACAGGAACCGCTGGTACGAAATGAAAAATATCGCCGAGGTCAAGGTCGTCACAAGCGTGCCGCTTGACGACGGTCTTAAAAACAAGCTGAAAGCCAAGCTTGAATCGGTCTACAAAAAGACGGTCATTCTAAACGAATCCGTCGATCCCTCTATTATGGGCGGCATTGTGCTGAATTACGGCGGCACGATGATGGACGGCTCGGTCAAGTCAAAGCTGGAGGCTATTCAGAAGCAGATCAAGGGCGTTATAGCCTGATCCGCATTATGAAAACCGGGAGACCGCGCGCTTCGGGCAAACGGGTCTCTCTAAGAAAGGATGGTTATTTCCAATGGATTTACGCCCCGATGAAATTACAGGCATAATCAAGGACCAGATAAAGAATTATCAGTCCAAGATAGAACTTGCCGACGTGGGCACCGTTGTTACGGTGGGCGACGGTATTGCCAGAATTCACGGTCTTGAAAAATGTATGTCGGGAGAACTGCTGGAATTTGAAAACGGCGTGAGCGCAATGGCTCTCAACCTTGAACGCGGTTTCGTGGGCGCGGTTATGCTGGGTTCCGACGCGGAGATCAAGGAAGGCGACTCCGTTAAAAGCACAGGCAGGATAGTATCCGTTCCCGTGGGCGACGAGATGCTGGGCAGAGTTGTAAACTCCCTGGGTCAGCCTATCGACGGCAAGGGCGCGATACTTACCGACAAAACCATGCCTATCGAGCGTATCGCTCCGGGCATTATCACCAGAAAATCCGTAAACAGACCTCTCCAGACGGGTATCAAGGCTATCGACTCCATGATCCCCATAGGACGCGGTCAGCGTGAGCTTATCATCGGCGACCGCCAGACGGGTAAAACCGCTATCGCGCTGGATACAATTATCAATCAGAAAGGTCAGGACGTTATCTGTATCTACGTTGCTATCGGTCAGAAGCGTTCCACAGTAGCGAACGTTGTGGACACTCTCGAAAAGAACGGCGCGATGGATTACACTATCGTTGTATCCGCCACGGCTTCGGAGCTTGCTCCCCTGCAGTATATCGCTCCCTACTCGGGCTGCGCCATGGGCGAGTACTTCCTGGAGCAGGGCAAGGACGTGCTCTGCATCTACGACGACCTGTCCAAGCACGCGGTGGCTTACAGAACGCTTTCGCTGCTCCTCAAGCGCCCCCCCGGACGTGAGGCTTACCCCGGAGACGTATTCTATCTCCACTCCCGTCTGCTGGAGCGCGCCTGCAACCTTAACGAGAACTACGGCGGCGGCTCTCTGACGGCTCTGCCTATCATCGAAACACAGGCGGGCGACGTTTCCGCTTATATCCCGACCAATGTAATCTCCATTACCGACGGTCAGATATTCCTGGAAACAGACCTGTTCAACTCCGGCGTTCGTCCCGCGGTAAACCCGGGTATCTCGGTATCCCGTGTGGGCGGCGCGGCTCAGATAAAGGCTATGAAAAAGGTTTCCGGCTCTCTGAAGCTGACCTATTCGCAGTACCGCGAGCTTCAGTCTTTCTCACAGTTCGGCTCCGATCTGGACAAGGATACAAAGGACCGTCTCGCGCTGGGCGAAAGAGTTGTTGAAGTCCTTAAGCAGGGACGGAATATGCCTCTTACCGTTGAAAATCAGGTGCTTATCATCTACGCGGTAACTCACGGCTTCCTCAAGGATATCCCGCTGAACCTTGTGGGAGAATTTGAAAAGGAAATGTTTGAATATGTAAGCGACGCACACCCCGACGTTACAGCTTCGATCAGGGAAACAAAGGATCTGACAAAGGAAACCGAGGAGGCTCTCAAAGAGGCTCTGGGACAGTTTGTCAAGAAATTCCTTGCGGACAAGTAAGCTGATACAATTAAAAGTTAAGGCTGGGGATTCTAACATTTATCCTCTGACCTCTAACTTCTAAGAAAGGAGTGTGTCCGTTGGCAAGCGGTAATATGAAGGACATTAAACGGCGTATCAAAAGCGTTGAGTCCACCATGCAGATCACCAAGGCGATGGAGCTGGTGGCTTCCTCGAAGCTGAGAAAAGCCAAGGAAAAGGCGGACAACGCCCGTCCCTACTTTAATGCCCTGTATGAGACAATGTGCGAGATACAGTCGGAAAACCCCGGCTTCTTCTCGCAGTATACCAAAAAACGCGACGAAAAAACCGTTCTGCTGGTGGTCATCGCCGGAGACAGAGGTCTGGCGGGCGGCTTCAACTCCAATGTCCTGAAGCTTGCGCAGGCGCGTATCGACGAGCTTAAAGGCTCGGCGGAGGTGAAGATACTGGCGGTCGGAAAGAAGTCCGTGGAGTACTTCGCAAAACGCGGATACGACCTTATGGGAAGCTATCCCAATATCGCGGAGGGACTGAAAATACACCAGGCGGCGGATATTTCCGACGTGATAATGCAGAAATACATGAGCGGCGGGATAGACAAGGTGGAGCTTTTCCACACGGAATACGTTTCCCCCTTGCTCCAGCAGGCGGAGGCGCTTGCGGTGCTCCCCATGGACGTGCGCAGCGGCGAGGATTCCGACAGCAGCGAAAGAGCGAAAGCCAGAGAGCTTCCCGTGTATGAGCCGTCTCCCGAGTTTGTTTTCGACGCCATCGTTCCCAAGTACATCACGGGTATGATCTTCTGCGCGGTGGTGGACAGCTTTGCTTCGGAGCAGGCTTCACGCCGCATAGCGATGGAGAACGCTTCGGACAACGCCGGCGAAATGATCTCGGGACTGTCGCTGATGTACAACCGCGCACGTCAGGCGTCCATCACTCAGGAGATCACCGAGATAGTAGGCGGCGCGACCGCTCAGGAATAAGCGGGGATCCCCGCTGGCAGCGGGAAGCCCCCGCGGGCAGTCAAAACAGCTTGACAGGCAAGCTGTTTTGCGCGGAGATACTGTTTCGGTTTATGAAAATTGTTCCCCGCGCCCTGACGGCACATAACATCGTGCTGACTGCACAGGCATTACGGGGTCGAGGATATCCCGCACTTCTATCCTCTGTCCTCTGCCACTCTAACATCTAATAGGGAAGGAATGATTATGTAAATGCCGCAGAAAAATATCGGCAAGGTTGTTCAGATCATCGGCGCGGTAGTCGATATCCAGTTCACCAAGGACAATCTTCCGAATCTTTTGAACGCTATAGAAATCGAGCTTAACGGCAAGACGCTTGTCTGCGAGGTCGCGCAGCATATCGGCGACGACGTGGTAAGATGTATTGCCATGGGCTCAACCGACGGTCTTGTAAGAGACGTTGACGCGGTGGATACCGGTTCGCCTATCACCGTTCCCGTCGGAAAGGAAACTCTCGGAAGAATTTTCAACCTTCTGGGAGAACCCGTAGACAACAAGCCAGCTCCCGAAACAAAGGAGAAATGGGCTATCCACAGAGAACCTCCCACATACGAGGAGCAGACCGCTTCAAACGAGATACTGGAAACGGGCATCAAGGTTATCGACCTTATCTGCCCCTACCTTAAAGGCGGAAAGATCGGTCTGTTCGGCGGCGCGGGCGTCGGCAAGACGGTTCTTATTCAGGAGCTTATCAACAACATCGCAAACCAGCACAACGGTATTTCCGTATTTACCGGCGTTGGAGAGCGTACCCGCGAGGGCAACGACCTTTACAACGAAATGACCGAATCGGGAGTTATCGACAAGACGGTGCTTGTTTACGGTCAGATGAACGAACCCCCCGGAGCGAGAATGAGAGTTGGTCTTTCGGGACTGACTATGGCGGAGTATTTCCGCGACGTCGAGGGACAGGACGTGCTTCTGTTCATTGACAATATCTTCCGTTTCACGCAGGCAGGCTCGGAGGTTTCCGCGCTGCTTGGACGTATGCCTTCGGCGGTTGGTTATCAGCCGACTTTGGCAACGGAAATGGGTGCGCTGCAGGAGAGAATTACTTCCACAAACAAAGGCTCTATCACGTCGGTACAGGCTGTATACGTTCCTGCCGACGACCTGACAGACCCCGCTCCCGCAACAACGTTCGCTCACCTTGACGCGACGACGACCCTGTCCCGTTCGATCTCCTCGCTGGGTATCTACCCCGCCGTTGACCCGCTGGACTCCACGTCGAGAATTTTGTCCCCCGACATCGTCGGTCAGGAACACTACGAGGTTGCGCGTTCGGTGCAGAACATTCTCCAGAGATACAAGGAGCTTCAGGATATCATCGCCATCATGGGTATGGACGAGCTTTCCGACGAGGACAAGCTGACCGTTTCCAGAGCGAGAAAGATACAGCGTTTCCTGTCCCAGCCGTTCAGCGTTGCGGAACAGTTCACGGGTATGGAGGGCAAGTATGTTCCTCTTAAAGAAACTATCCGCGGCTTCAAGGAGATCATCGAGGGTATGCATGACGATCTGCCCGAGTCGGCGTTCCTGTTCGCGGGAACTATCGACGAGGTGGTTGAAAAAGCCAAGAACGCGTCGAATGAATAAAGGAGGTGCTTTTCTGTGGCAGCTTCATTTTCACTCAGCGTAGTTACGCCCGAAAAAGTATTTTTTAAGGGCGAAACTTCACAGATAATCGTCCGCACCACCGAGGGCGATATCGGCATTTTGGCAAATCATACCAGCTTGGTAGCCGATCTTCCGTCCGGTCCTCTGAAAGTAAAGCAGGAGGACGGAAGCTGGAAGGTGGCGGCTATCTCTACGGGACTGCTAAAGGTGGGCGGAAACAAGGTCTCGATACTTGCCAACGCCGTCGAGTGGGCGGACGAGATCGACCTTGACTGGGCGAAACGCTCCGAAGAGGACGCGAGACGCCGCCTGAAAGAGCAGGACGACAAGCACCAGCTCGACCTTGCGGAGCTGAAGCTCCAAAGGGCGCTGAACCGTATCAGCGTAGGTTCGGAAAATAAATAAAATTTTTTGAGAAAATACTTGACAAAGCCTGTGCAATGAGGTATAATAATAGTACCTCTTGCAGAGGCTTATTTTTTTGCGCCCTTATAACGCGGGAAAATAAAGCTTCTGCGGCTGCTCATACGGTCAGACGAGCAAGCCCGAGAGGGAGGCACAGGGGAAATCCTTTTTCATGTATTGAATGTGTACAAAAAATTCAAATAAAAATTTGCGTATATGATTTTTATGCAGAAATTTTTTATACACATTGGGAGTGAAAAAGGATACGTCCCCTGCGAAAACGCAGCGGTGCAGGAAGTCTGCCGAGCGCGAAAGGAAAGCCGGGCGGAGCAAGGGACGAAGTCCCGAAGCGAAAGAAAGGAATCATAAGAGAAAAGAAGAGCAGAAGCAATTCTAACCTCTTGCCTCTAACCTCTCTGTGAACAGATAACCGCCGACTACAGCTAACCAAGAGCATAAGAAGAGCAGATGTTAAGAAACACCGCAAATCTAACAGGAGGTGCCGATAAGAAGATGAGAGTAAAGATTACTTTGGCTTGTACGGAGTGCAAACAGCGCAACTACAATACCAAGAAGAACAAGAAGAACGACCCGGACAGGCTTGAGATGAACAAGTACTGCAAGTTCTGCAGAAAGCATACTCTTCACAAAGAAACTAAGTAAGAGAGGTGCGGAGAATGGCTGACGCAAAAAACAAGTCCAGGAAAAATTCCATCGTCGCTCAGGCAGAGGCAAAAGCCAATAAAATGGTGAACGACCGCGAAAAAGCCAAGGCAAAAGGCAAAAAAAGCGGCAAAAAGCCGAACGGCGTTGTGAAATATTTCAAGGACTTAAAAAGCGAAATCAAAAAGGTAACGTGGCCTTCATGGAGAAAGGTCGTAAACAACACGTTTGTGGTTCTTGTGGGAATGTGCGCAAGCGGCGTGATTGTCTGGGGAATCGACAGCGCGCTTACAGCTTTGCTTAACCTCGCGACAAAGGCGGGCGGTTAAGCCGGCGCACGCAGATGCGAAGCAGAGGAAGCTGAGGGAACAGAGAGCGGACGCAGAGGACAATATTTCGGAACAGGCAGCCGCTTGCGATCCTTGCCTCTTACCTCTGAATCTCTAACCTCTAATAGGGAAGGAATGGTCATTAATTATGTCAGAAGCGGCAAAATGGTATGTCATTCACACTTATTCCGGTTATGAGAATAAGGTCGCGCAGACGATCATGAAGGTCGTTGACAACCGTAAGCTCCATGATCTTATTCAGGAAGTTCAGGTTCCTACCGAACGGGTCATGGAAATGAACGAAAAGAATAAGATGCACGAGGTCGAAAGAAAAATATTTCCCGGATACGTTCTGGTAAAGATGATACTCACGGACGATTCATGGTATGTGGTAAGAAATACCAGAGGCTGTACGGGATTTGTGGGTCCCGGATCGAAGCCCATTCCGCTTACGGAAAAGGAAGCGGCTGCTATGGGCATTGACATGGAGGCAAAACCCGCGTCCGTTGAGGTTAACTTCAAGGCGGGCGACAAGGTAAGAATAACAGCGGGTCCCATGGAGGGCATCGTAGGAGAGGTCGAAAGCATAGACGCCGAGAATATGAAGGTGAACGTAAAGGTATCCATGTTCGGAAGAGATACCTCTGCGGAGCTGGAGATCACTATGGTCGCGCCCTCGGACGAATATTAAAACAGAAACAGAAGTGCGGAACTCCGATACAGTTTCGGAGCAATGGGTTTTCTTATCGGACAGCCTGTGAGCCGTCCGTATTCCCTTGCGGACAGATACGCAAAGGAAGCGCAAAACCCGGAAAGGAATGATTATAATGGCACAGAAAGTAGTTGGCTTAATCAAGCTTCAGATCGCGGCGGGTAAGGCTACTCCCGCGCCGCCGGTTGGTCCCGCTCTCGGTCAGCACGGCGTTAATATCATGGCTTTTACAAAAGAATTCAACGAGAGAACAAAGAACGACATCGGTCTCATTATCCCCGTCGTTATCACGGTTTACGCCGACCGTTCGTTCAGCTTTATCACCAAAACTCCGCCCGCCGCTGTTCTCATCAAGAAGGCTATCAATCTTCAGAGCGGCTCGGGAGTTCCCAACAAGACCAAGGTCGGCAAGATCACAAAGGAACAGATCAAAAAGATCGCGGAGACAAAAATGCCCGACCTTAACGCGGCAAGCGTTGAATCCGCAATGAGCATGATCGCGGGCACCTGCCGCTCCATGGGCGTTGAGGTAGTTGACTGACGTACTGTAAATTCAGTGGGAGGAAATAATTCCGCTAAGAGTCCCGATATGGGAACATTTACCACTTACAAGGAGGAAATCTGATAATGAAACACGGTAAGAAATATAACGAAAGCGCCAAGGCTATCGACAGAAGCAAGCTCTATGAGACCGAGGAGGCTCTCGATATGGCTTGCAAGAACGCCAAGGCTAAATTTGACGAGACCATCGAGGTACACGTTCGTCTGGGCGTTGATTCCCGTCACGCCGACCAGCAGGTAAGAGGCGCGGTAGTTCTCCCCAATGGTACGGGTAAGAACGTTCGCGTACTTGCGTTCTGCAAGGAGGAAAAAGAGGCAGACGCAAAGGCTGCGGGAGCTGATTTTGTAGGCGGCGCTGATTTGGTAGAAAAGATCGTTAAGGAAAACTGGCTGGATTTCGACGTTTGCGTAGCTTCTCCCGACATGATGGGCGTTGTGGGCAAGGCGGCGAGAATTCTCGGTCCCCGCGGACTTATGCCTAACCCCAAGGCGGGCACGGTAGCTCCCGACATCGCAAAGGCGATTTCCGAAGCCAAAGCTGGTAAGATCGAGTACCGTCTCGACAAGACGAACATCATTCACTGCCCCATCGGAAAGGCTTCCTTCGGCAAGGAAAAGCTTGCCCAGAACCTTGACACGCTTCTCGAAGCTATCGTTAAGGCTAAGCCTGCCGCCGCTAAGGGTACTTATATCAAGTCCTGCGTGGTAGCTTCCACAATGGGCGTTGGTATTCCCGTTTCCACTATCAAGTACGGCGTTTGATTTTAATGATATAAAAAGACTGTGTATTTAGGCAGGTAACGGTACGGAAGTGCTGTTACCATGGGAGTGAATTACCCTTATTGACATAGTATGTCCATAAGGGCAAAGGCTCGGTCTTTGGCTGACGGTGCTGCGGAAATTTTTGCAAAATAAAGTTAAAAGCCCAATCGGCGTGTTATGCTAAACGGCTATGGATTCGGTTCCATAGCCGTTTATTCTTTCATTCGGGCAGTGCCGCCCGATCTTCAAATGCTTATTTTTTCTCTTTGATGACCCGTCTTATTTCCTGACACAGCTTGTCCATATCCACGGGCTTTGCCACATGACCGTCCATTCCCGCGCTGAGACAGGCGGCAATGTCCTCGGCGAAAGCGTCCGCAGTCATTGCTATTATGGGAATGCTTTTAACATATTCCCGCGCCGACTTGCGTATTTCCGCAGTAGCTTCCCTGCCGTTCATAATGGGCATCTGCACGTCCATCAGTATGATGTCGTACTCTCCGTCTTTCGCTTTCTCCATTGCGGCAACCGCTTCTTTTCCGTTCTCGGCGTGATCGGCGGTAATTTCGTACATACCGAGCAGCTCGCTTATAACCTCCCAGTTAAGGTCGTTGTCCTCGGCTACAAGGACGTTCAGTCCCTTCAAATCGCCGTTTCGGCTTATGGCGGTTTCGTGCTTGACCTCGCCCTTGTTTACCGCCGCGCTTATTTTTTCCGCTAAGTAGGACTTGAACAGCGGCTTGGTGATAAACCCGTCCGCGCCGCTTGTTTTGGCGTCCTCTTCTATATCCGACCAGTCGTACGCGCTCACAAGGATTATGGACGTACCCTCTCCCGCAATGTCCCGTATGGCGCGGACGGTTTCCGCGCCGCTCATTCCCGGCATTCTCCAATCCACTATGGCGACGTTGTAGTCGTTGTCCGCCTCGTGGCGTTTCCGCACAAGCTCCACAGCTTCCTCGCCGCTGCGGGCGGTTTCGGCGTTCGCGCCCATTTCCTCCACCGCGTCCTCGGTAATGGTGAGGAAAACCTCGTCGTCGTCCACAAAAAGGACGTCTATAGGCGGCAAGGTGTACGCATTGCTGTCGTCCTCGCCGATGGGCAGGTCAAGCTTTACCGTGAACGTCGTGCCCTTTTCGGGTACGCTTTCGCAGTCGATAGTGCCGTTCATAAGCATAACCATCTGCCGCACTATGGCAAGTCCCAGACCCGTACCCTGCACCTTGTTTGTGCGGCTGTCGTCGGCGCGGGTGAAGGTGTCGTACATATGCTCCATATACTCTTTTGTCATACCTATGCCGCTGTCCTTGACAATATATGTCAGCCGCACGGTTTGCTCGTCAATCCTATCCTCGTGGAGGTCGAGTATGATTTTCCCGCAGTCGGGAGTATACTTCACCGCGTTGCTGAGAATATTTATAAACACCTGGCTGACCCGCAGCTCGTCGCCGAACAGCAGCTCGCAGTCCACATTGTGTATACGCACGTCGAATTCCTGCTGCCGCGCCTTTATCATCGGGCGGACGATATTAACAAGGTTATCCATAGTCCGCCGCAGGGAGAAGTTTATGGGGTTAAGGGTAAGCTTGCCGCTTTCGATTTTGGAGATGTCCAGCACGTCGTTTATCAGAGTTAAAAGGTGCTGGCTGGATAAAGTAATCTTGTCAAGGCAGTCGTCAAGCTTTTCCCTGTCGTCCATATGTCTTTTGGCAATATCTGTCATACCCACAATGGCGTTCATAGGGGTGCGTATATCGTGGCTCATACTCGACAGGAAGTTCGTCTTTGCTTTGTTGGCAGAGTCCGCCATATCCAGAGCCTTTTTGAGGGAAGCCTGCATTTGCTCCTGCTCTCTTGCATAGACGTGGGATTTTTTTATGTACATCGCGAAAGTCAGTATAATCAAGGCAACGAAAACCGTAAGCACCGCTATAATAAGAAGAGCATAGTGCTCGAAAAATTCCGCAAGGGTGGGCGGGTCGTTATTTTCAATGCTTGCGTACCGCATAAGCGTGCTCGTTATTTCCTCGCTGCTGATACGGCTTATCAGCTTGTCAAGAATTACCGCCAGAACGGTGTTGTCCTGATCTACCAGCATACAAAGCTCCTCGGTTTTGTCAAGGTAGCTTACTTTAAGCTCGTTCGCCTTGTCGTAACCGCCGAGCTGCCGCTGGATTATGCTTGAATAGGCGATAAAGCAGCCCGCCTCGTCATTATATACGGCGTCGAACGTATCGTGAAAATTATCGTATTCCGTTACATCTGCGTCCGGGTAATTGGTGGGAAGATAGTCCCGCAGTCCCAGGGACATTTTGGGCATAGCCAATTTTGAGGTAATATCGCTTGTGTACTCGCCGTGATAAACTATCATCATTCTGTCGGTAACCACAGGCTCGGTTTGGAGCAAGCCCTTGCTCTCGGCGATCCAGTTATCCGAATACATCGGAAAGCCTATATCAATGGTATGGTCTTTCAGCGCATTTTCCATATCCCACACATAATCGAAGCACACGGGAACGACTTCTATGTCCGCAAAATCCTCAAGCTGCCGTATAAGCAAGCCCGCAAGTCCCACGGGATTGCCCTCTTCGTCCTGCCCCGAAAACGGCAGATGATAGCGGGTATAGCCCACCGTCAGAGTATTTTTCCCGCGAAGCCATTCCTTTTCCTCCTCGGTCAAATCAAGAAGCGACGTATGGGCGAAATATTTCTGATACAGCTCAATGGTAAACGTGGGGGAAACAGCGTTCACCTGTTCCATAGCATAATTCAGCCGCTCGAGAAGCTCGGTATCGGACTTGTTTACGGCGAAGTACCTGCCGTCGTCAAGACCCATATCCAAATCCGAAAAAGCGAGATCTTCCGCCGAAACGTCCGACTTGTCCGCTCCCGCCATTATGTCAATATCTCCGTCAGCAAGCTTTTGAAGGATCTCCTCCTTGCTGCCGTAGACGTACTCATACTTCCAGCCCGCAAACCTTGCCAGCATTTGGTAGTAGTCGTAGGCGTATCCCGACTTTCTCTCGCCGTCGGAAAAACCGTCCTGAAACTCGGGGTCATTATCGTCATAGTACCCCACCCGAACAGTGACTGCGGCGGTTTGGTACGCAGGGTCAATATCCGTTTCTTCGGCGGAAACAGGCGGCGCAAAAGCGCGGAACCCTGCCGTCAGGCAAAGAGCGGAAACGATAATAAGCGATAAAAACTTTTTCATAACAGGACCTCCGGGAACTGAACGGTAATCGTGTTTTTGCAAACAAATATATTTTGATATAATCTCTCAAATTATACCATAATTTTGGCTGTTTTGTCAAGTATTATAATAAATTTTTTGATTATGATTTTAAATAGCTGATGATGTGTAATTTATTTTGGTAATAGAACAATATACAACACAAGCGTCAGCTGTTTTTACCCGTGACCCAATATTGCGGTCTCCACGGCGATTGCGGCCGCGGAAAGCATGACAAAAAGGAAAGGCAGCGCAGAATTTTACGCAGTCTTTTTCAAAAAAAATTTCTTTACCGTGTTCAGTCTTTGGACGCGGTCTTATATTTATGTGATACTCTTACAAAAACACAAATGTTCCAAAAATACAACGAAAATTTGTTCGATTTGACTATTTACAAGAACAGTTGTTTCGTGGTATAATTCTGTTACAAGAACAATTGTTGCTGCGGAATAGTATTTATCAAATATGAAACGAGGTAATTTTATGAATTATGAAATTGTCGAGCTGAAAGAAAAAACCGCCGCCGTCCTTACGGCGAGGACTAACAACTCGTCTCCCGAAATGGGCGAAATTATCGGCGGACTTTGGCAAAAATTCTATTCCGAAGAAATTTTCCCCGCTCTCAAAAACCGCGCAAACGCCTATGCGCTGGGACTTTACACCGAGTACGCCTCCGACGAAAAGGGGGATTACACCGCCGCCGTGGGCTGTGAAACTACAGACGAAACCGAGCTTCCCGACGGAATGAAAACAATAAAAATTCCCGCGGGAAAGTACGCCGTTTTTTCAATAACGGGAGAAATGGATTTCGACGGACAGCTTGCCGCCCTGCAAAATTTGCGGCGGGAATTATGGGGTACGGACTTAAAACGAAGCTATGTATGCGATTTTGAGGAGTACCGAAGCGCAGACCCGAAATACGCCGATATACGGGTTTATATCGGGCTTAAACAAGGCGCGGAAACGGGTACGGATTTCAGCAAAGTAACCCCCTGCGGCGGGGACTGCCGCACCTGTGAGCGTTTCGGGAACGCCTGCGAGGGCTGTCTGAAAACAGGCGGCAAACGACGCTTTTCCGAGCAGGAAAGCAGCTGCGAAATTTTCGGCTGCTGCGTAAGTCACGGCGTACGGTTCTGCGGACTTTGCGGCGAGTTTCCCTGCGAACGCGTGAAAAATGAGATCACCCAATGGGACAGCGGCGCGGTTGAAAATCTTGCAGGTCTTGCGGCGGAGTACCGAAAAAGAGAGACGGAATTTTCGGATCGGTTCAAAAAAATCGAAAGGTACGACGTCAACGAGGATTGGGCACATTCGGGGATTGTCAGGGCGGGAGACTTCTGTTTTCTGAATTACTGCGCAAGCGGCAAGGGCGAAACAGTCGAGCAGCAGATCGGAGGAGCGTTTGACGAAATGGAAAAACGTCTGACGGCGGTCGGTCTGAACCTTGAAAACGTAGTGCAGATAAATTGTCTGTTCAAAAACATTTGGGATATTCCCGCAATGGAAAAGGTCGTCAAGGAACGCTTTAACGGCAAGTATCCCGCGCGGAAATCCATTCAGACCGAGTTCGCGCACGACGGTCTGCTGTTTCAAGCCGACGCGGTTGCTTATTCGCCGAAATAACAGGGTTATACCGGTACCGCTTCTCATTCAAAATACGATCGGAGGACTGCGCTGTGGATATGTTTGAAAAACTGAAAATACTGGGCGAATCCGCCAAATACGACGCGTCCTGCACCTCCAGCGGAGTGGACAGACGTGGCGGCGCGTCGGACGGCATAGGCAGCGCGTACTCCTGCGGACTGTGCCACAGCTTCGCCGCCGACGGGCGGTGCATTTCCCTGCTGAAAATTCTTATGACCAACTACTGCCTTTTCGACTGCAAATACTGCGTGAACCGCCGCAGCAGCGACGTTCCCCGCGCAAGATTTACTCCCGAAGAGATCGCCGAGCTGACAATAAATTTCTACCGCCGAAACTACATCGAGGGGCTTTTCCTCAGCTCGGGAATTATCCAAAGCCCCGACTACACCTGCGAGCAGATAACCGAAGCTGTTTCCATTTTAAGGAACAAATACCAATTTAAAGGCTACATTCACGCAAAGGCTATCCCGGGCGCGGATCCCGAACTGATTAACCGTCTCGGCGCGCTTGCGGACAGAATAAGCGTGAACATCGAGCTGCCGTCGCAGAAAAGTCTGAACGCCCTCGCGCCCGACAAATCCAAAAGCTCTATCCTGCTGCCTATGGGACATATTACCAATAAAATAGCGCAGAACAGCTACGAAATTGTGAGGTACAAGTCCGCGCCCCAATTCGCGCCCGCAGGACAAAGCACCCAAATGATAATCGGCGCGACCCCCGATACGGATTTCCAAATTTTGAGACTGTCCGAGGCGATGTACGGGAAGTACCGTCTGAAACGGGTCTTTTACTCGGCGTATGTTCCCGTGGGCGACCAGAAGCTTCTCCCTCCCGCGGGGACGAAAGTGCCGCTTCTGCGGGAGCACCGCTTGTATCAGGCGGACTGGCTGCTGCGGTTTTACGGCTTCAGGGCGGAGGAAATTCTGGACGAGCGGCATCAGGAATTCAATCCGCTTCTCGACCCCAAATGCAACTGGGCGCTGCACCACCCGGAATGCTTTCCCGTGGAGATAAACAAAGCTCCCTACGAAACGCTGCTGCGCGTGCCGGGGATAGGGGTGAAGTCCGCGCAGAAAATTGTAACGGCAAGACGGCAGACAAGGCTGGATTATCCCGACCTGCGGAAGCTGGGCGTAGTCCTCAAGCGGGCGAACTATTTCATACTCTGTTCGGGAAAACGCGCCGAGGGACTTGTGGTCACCGAGACGGGGATAATGCGCCAACTTATGTCCGCAAGCGCCGTCAAGGAACTGGAGCAAAAAGGCGGCTTCGAGCAGCTTTCGTTCTTTGAGACGGAGAAGTCCGCGCCGAAGCTTCCCGTACTGCCGAGCCTGCCCACAGTGGAGGATACCGTAAAATGTTTAACGGGCGAGATGTGATCTACCGATACGACGGCAGCTTCGACGGACTTCTTTGCTGCGTTTTCGAGAGCTTCGTCAGGCGTGAAACTCCCGCCGGGATATGCGCGGGAACGCAGGAGCAGCTTGCTTTTGCAGAGACGCTGGACGTCCCCGCCGATCCGATAAAGGCGGCGCGGGTGGCTGCGGCAATTCCGAAAAAAATATCTCCCCGCGCCGTGGAAACGGTGAGGATTGCTTTCCTGACCTTCGGCGGGGACAAGGATATGCTGATCTTGAAATATCTGCAAAAGGGATTTTCCATGGGCGGCAGGATAGAAAATATGCTTGCAGACGATACCGTGAACGCACTGAACAAAGCCGTTCTGCACTGCACCACCGAGGCGCAGCGAATGAAGCAGTTTATACGATTTTCCGATTTCGACGGCTATCTTGCGGCGGTCATAGAGCCGAAAAACAAGGTTCTGCCGCTGATCGCCGACCATTTCACAGACCGCTTCCGAAACGAGAATTTTCTGATATACGACAAGACCCACCGAATGGCGCTGGCGTATCTTTCCCACAGGGCGGAAATACTGGAGGATATTTCCTTTGAAATGCCCGCCGCGGGCGCGGAGGAGGAACGTTACCGCGAACTGTGGAAAGGCTTCTGTAACGCAGTTGCCATTAAGGAGCGGTACAATCCCCGCTGCCGCATGAATTTTATGCCGAAGCGTTATTGGGCGCATATGACGGAGTTTTCCATGAATGAGTTTGCGGAAAACACAAATATGGGGGAGAGTTCCGAGAAAGTATAAATTGTTGTTTAGCGCACAAACAAAACGTCAGCGCCTCGCGCGGCGAAGCCGCGACTAAAAAGTTCGCCAGCCTTTCAAGGCTGCGAGTTTCCAAAGGGCAGAGCCCTTTGGAAACCTCGCCAGCTGCGCTCAGCTGGACCAGCTATGCCGCGGCTCCGCCGCGGAAAAAATCCGCTACTCGTTCTGCTGTAAATTACAATTTACCCCGAACATATCGAAAAAATTTACCCGTCTGAAAACAGAAACCGTCATGTCCGAAAACATAACGGCTTCGTAAAAACGTTTTTATCTGCCGGCGCGCCCCGCAACAATTATAAAGCTGTCAAACAGCTCGTTATAGCGGATATTCCCATTATCGGGAATGGCTACGCAGCCCGCTCTCAGTGAAACGGGTATCGCGCTGCCGCCCGACGTTATTGTGTTTCCGTTAAAGGCGAGAACCCTTTCCGCGGCGGCTTCCGCCTGTTTAACGTCGGAAAAATCCGTTATCAGCACGAACTCGTCCCCGCCTATGCGGATTGGCAGCATACTGTCTCCCGCCGCTTCGTCCAGACGACGCAGACACTCGGCGATGGCAGCGTCTCCCGCAGGACGTCCGTAGGTTTCGTTAATGTACATCAGTCCAACTATATCAAAGCATACCGCGTATTTGCCGCGGCGTTCCCTGATAAAATCGTAAAGATGAGAAACGTCAAATCTTTTTTCGGAAGTCATAACAATATTTCCCCTTTCATCGGTAACCGTCCTCGGCTCCGTCAGCTTGGGGAATATCTCGGAAAATTTCCGTTCCCGCCTGAATTTCGCGGGACTTACGTTCCACAGGCGGATAAACGCGCGCGTAAAAACCTCGTGGGAGTTGTAGCCGTACTTCAGCGCAACGTCCAGAACCGTGTCCTCGGTTTCAAGCAGATCCCTTGCCGCGCGGGTGAGCCTGCGGCGGGAGATGTAGTCGCCGATACCGATATGAAAGACGCAGCGGAACATCTTCTGCATATTTGAAAGTGAGTATCGGCACCTGTCGGCGCACATTTCCGGCGTAACGTCGGAGGTAAGATTTTCCTCAATAAAATCAAGAGCTTCGGACAGTATTTCAAATTTATTCATAGAACCACCTTAAGTTTCAGTAACGTTACTGTACCTTTATTATACCGCGCCGAAAAAATTTTTTCTTGATGTTTTGAGGAAATACGCAGCGGGCTATTTTACCGTACTGTATTTTATTTTCCTCCTGTAGACCGCCGTGACCGCCAGCGACAGAACGATACACGCCGCGAATATCCCCAGAAGCAGGGGAACGTCCTCCGCCGCGAGACAGCCTTGTTTGTACCCTTTGAAGCACAGGACAGTCCCGATCGCCGCCGAGCCAAACATCATCAGCAGCGAGAGCACAAAGGATCGGACGTTTATCTTGTTCCCCGCGCCGTGTACGGACACGTCGGTGGCTAAAAGGGGTATCATCACCGTTCCGAAAGCCGCGCATACGGTAAGTCCGCATATGTAGTATGGTATCATGTAAGCTTTGCCGAAAATAATATGCCATACCGAAATCCCCAGGGACATCAGCGGCACGCCCATATAGGCGCTCAGAGCGAAAATGTCGGTGATGTTCCCGTTTGTCAGGGGCAGCGTTTTGAGAAGCTTCAGGTCGGCGTTGCCGTTCGCGCACATAACCACGGTGCCTAAAATAATATAGCAGCCTATCAGCACGAAGGTCGTTCCGATGTTCCCGAAATCTTCGGAATCGTTCAAAAGCGCGCCGACCGTATAGCATATCGACAGAAATCCCAGAAGCAGCTTATACCAAGGCGCGGTCTCATGCAGAGCCAGTTTTAAAATTTTTTTCATGATCTTATTCCTTTCTGTCCGAACAGACCCCAGGACGCGTCCTTTCTGTTCTTTGCGTAAAGCTCTCCGATAACGGCGATAAGGACGGTCGCCACAGTGTAAACGAGTATCCCGCTCACGCCCGAAAATATTTTCAGCGGAGCGAACGCGTCGGCGGACAAACCGTCCATAACGCCGCAGGCAAACGAAAATCCGAAGCCTATAAAAACTCCCAGCACGACGTTGAACTTAACGCTTTTTACCAAATACGGAACCATAAAGATCGCTTCGGAAATTATCGCCATGAGGGTGAACAGTCCCGCAGCTCCGCGGTAGACCTCGTATCCGTAAGCTTCGGCGATAAGCGAGATGATATGCCCCGCCGCGACGAACAGCACGTTTACCGCCGCCGCCTTTTCCCACAGGCACAGCTTTAAGTTAAGCAGGTCGCGGGCTTCAAAGGGCAGGCAGGACATAAACTTCGCCGGCATGACCGAGCCGTGATAAGCTTCCTGAGTGACCTTTTCGTTTATGTCGCTGTCCACTCCGACGGGCAGCATGCACACAAAAAACTGTACGAACGTGAACATCGACGAAGCCGGAGCGACAATACAGGTTTGGTCGCTCATTATTCCCGATACGCTCGCGACCGTAATTATCACAATTTGCAGCACAGCCGCGAGAAGCATTACAAGCCACGCCCTGCCCCATCTGCTGTAGCTGTACATGACCTTTTGCAGCTTGGCGGCTCTTTTTCTTTGCGCGATCGTCATTTTGAGGACTCCTTTCTGTGCTGCCATATGGAGAAGGTCAGCAGATTTTCCGCGTTGGGATTTTTCACCGAAACTCCCTCAAACTTCGGCAGATCCTTTCTGAGGACAAGAGCCTCGAAGCCCGTGTTCAGCTCCCGCATACCGATCGTAAGCTTTTCGTTTTCGGCGGTGATCCTGTCCTTTGAGCCGCTGATAACGGCGTATCTGTCCTCGATAACGTCTGCGCTCATGGACTCCCGTATTCTGCCGCCGATTATGAGAGTGATAACGTCGGCGATTTTGTCAAGGTCACCCGTGATGTGGGTGGAGAAAAGTACGGAGCGTTTGCCGTCCGCAACGAAATCGCGGAGCAGATCGAGAATTTCTATCCTTGCCACGGGATCGAGACCCGCCGTGGGTTCGTCCAGAATAAGCAGCTCAGGGTTGTGGGAAAGCGCCACCGCAAGCATAGCCTTGGTCTGCATTCCTTTTGAAAGAGCGGCTATTTTCTTCTTTTCGGGCAGCTCCCACTTTTTCAGGAAATCCGCGAATTTGGCGGAGTCCCAGTCGTCGTAAGCGGCGGCGCAGGCTTTCTCGGTGCGGGCGAGGGTGGTGTTGTAGAAAAAGAAGCTCTCGTCGGAAACGTAGCCTATTTTGTTCTTCACCGCGATCTCGTCGGCGATATTGTCCAGATCGCATACAGTGACCGTTCCGCCGTCCCTGTTTATCATGTTCATGATAAGGCGGATAATGGTGGTCTTGCCCGCGCCGTTCTGACCGATGAGACCCATCACCGTTCCCCGCTCGATCTCAAAGGACGCGCCGTCAAGGGTGAAATCTTTGTATTTTTTGGTAAGATTGTCTATACTTAACGCTATATTACTCATTGTTTTTCCTCCTCGTATATTTTCTTCAGCTCGCTTCCCAGACGTTCCATCGGAACGCCCAGCCTTTTCAGCTCGGCAGCCTGTTCCGCGAACCTGTTCAGAATTTCCCCGATGTGTTTTTCCTGTAACATACCTATATCCTCCGTTTTCACAAACGTGCCCTTTCCCGCCACGGTGTAGATGAGACCGTCCCGCTCCAGGTCGGAGTACGCTCTTTTTGTTGTTATCATACTTACGTTCAGGTCGGCGGCAAGCTGTCTCACGCTGGGCATGAGCTGGTGAGCTTTCAGCTCGCCGTTCAGAATTGCTTCCTTAATGCCGTCCTTGACCTGTTCGTACATGGGCTTGTCGCCCGCGGCATTAATAAATAAATTCACTTATCAAGTCCTCCTTTTGGCGGATGCGGGTAAACCGTTTCCGCAAAGATTTCATGTGTTTTAAAACAGCGCTGTTCGTCTGACTGTATATACTGTGTATCTCTATATACACAGTATATACACAGATGCACAGTTTGTCAATAGGTTACGAATATTTTTTTGAGATTTGTAGAAATGCACAAATTTCCCGAAAGTTATTGTGCAGTTATACAAAAATGTGGTATAATGAAAAAAACGGTTTACCTGAATTGTATTATTTACAGAACATTCACTGCGGAGCTTTTTTCCGCAGTTCGGAAAGGATTTGGTAAAATGAGAATAACTTCGCTTAAAACAGCCGCCGCGGTTATGTCCGCGATGATGGCTTTGTCGGCTTGCGCACCTGCGGTCAGCGCGTTAAGCACGCCCGCCGTCCCCGCCGCGAACACTTCTTCCGCGGCAAGTACGGGAACTTCCGACAAAAAGGAGGACGCGTCCATGAAAGCGGCTCTGACAAAAGTCAAGCAGCGCATTGACATTCCCGAGGAGCTGTCGGAGTTCACATATTCCGAAAGCAAGGTTTACGGCAATACGGGCTACGGTTTTAGCTGGAGCACGCCGAACGGCGCGTCCGAAAGCAAAAACATTAACGTGACAATTATCGGGGACGTGATCACAAGCTTTGAACGCTACGGCTTCGACAGCTACAGCTACGGCGAACCGAGACTTGCCAAGCTGTCCCAAAAGGATATTATCGCAAAGGCGAAAGAAAACTTCAAAAAGATTTCCCCGTCAGCCTACGGCGAGTGCAGGTTTGAACTCAGCTATCTCAGCCTTACGTCCCGGGAGGCAAGAGTAAAGATAACGCGCTTTTCAAACGGCGTTGAGGTCAGCGGCAACGGCGGAGTGATATTCATAGATCAGAACACGGGCGAGATGACCTCGATGTATCTGACCTGGTGGGACGGCGCGGCTTTCTCCGACCCGAAAACCGCTCTTACCGAAGCGCAGGTGCAGGAAGCCTACAAGTCCCTCTGCACGCTCACGCCCTACTACCGTATTTCCTACGATTTGGACGAAAAAACGAAAAAGTCCAAACCCACGGCAAGGATAGTTTACGTCCCCGATTTTACAAGCGAGATCGACGCCTATACGGGCAAGCCTTCCACAATATGGGAGGACATGAAAAAAGCCGACGGCGAATATTACGACGGCTATGTCGTAAACCCCGCCACGGGAGTATTTGAGACGGCAGCGGAGGCGGACGCAGGAGCGGCAGTGACAGACGACGACGCCGTTGAATTTACCGAGGCTGAAAAGAAAAAGCTGGAGCAGAACGAAAAGCTTCTCACCACCGATAAGGCGGCGGCTCTGCTGAAAAAGGACAAGTTCGTCGCCCTGACCGATAACTACAAGCTGAAAAACTATAACGTGTACGCCCGAAAGGACGGCAGCGGCAAGGAGAAGTTTACCATGGAGCTGCGCTACGAGCTTGACAAGGGCAAGGAAACCGCCCAAGCTCCGTACAAATACATAAACGTCGATATCGACGCGGAAAGCGGCAGCGTGCTTGAGATCAGAAAGTACAGCAATCAGAACTCTGCCGAAATGCCAAAGCTTGACGTGAAAAAGGCGAACGCGACCGCGGAGGAAGCCGCCAAAACCTACGCAAAGGATATTATTTCGCAGTACAAAGCCGACAAGTCCAACAGCGAACCGGTTATGATAATAGGAACGGAAGACATTTTTGACGCGGAAACAAATAAGAAAACCGAGCAGATTCCGATTTATGAAAAAGAAAGAACCTTCTCTTTCAACCGCTTTGTGAACGGCATTCAGGTCACAAACGACTATATAGACGTGGGCGTTGACTCCAACGGCATTGTTACCTCATACTATACCAGTCACACGGAGAACGTGACGTTCCCCAAGGCGGATATCCTCAGCACTGACGAAGCCTTTAAAAAGCTTTTCGAGCAGAAAAAATTCGAGCAGTACTACGACGGCTGGGTAACCAAGGACGGGGAGTTCAAAACCTATCTGCTGTACAGCATGGGCAGCTTCACCCTTAACGCCAAGTCGGGAAAGCTGTGCAATTGGAACGGCAAGGTCGGCGAAACTTCGTCTTTGAGCTATCATACCGACGCGAATTTCAGCGATATAAAGGATATCCCCCAGCGCGAGGCTATACTTGAATTGCAGAAGTACGGCGTTACGCTTCTGACCGACGGCAAAAAGTTCAGACCGAACGAAGCGGTTTCCGAGCAGGAATTTTCGAGTCTGCTGGGAGTGCTCAGATACGGCGATATAATGCCGCTTGACGAAACAGATGTGGAAGAGGATATCGACTATGGCGACGCGTCTCCCGAAGAAATTGCCGAAGCGAAAGCAAAAGCCGAAGCCGAGGCAAAGGACAAAGCCGAGACCACCCGCAGAGAAGCGGCTGTCATGTTCGCGGATATGTACGACAGCGGAAAAATCGCCGAGCTTAAAGGCATATTCAGATCCGTTTACAGCGACGTAAAGAGCAGCGACGTAAACGCGGGACATATCGCCATCGCTTACGCAAAAGGCTTCTTCGGCAAAACTGCGGACGGACAGTTCCATGGGGACAGCGTTATAACCCGCGCCGAAGCTATGCAGATGCTCTATGATTATCTGAAGCTTCTGTCAAAATAATTGTAAGCGTTAAATAATCGCGATTTCACAATTATTTATTTGCATAAAAAAGCTGAGACTTTAAAAAGTCTCAGCATTTTTTTATGACGGCTCGGTCTTGGGAAAATCCTATTCCTTTATAAGCGAATACGCCGTAATTCTTTTTATCGGGCGGCAGAGAATTATTCCGATCAATATACTGACAATGGTAAGCAATATTGCCATAATAAACAGTACGGCGGCGGGTATTTCAAAATTATTTTTCACCGCGCCCACTACCGAAAATATGCCGCCGAACATCGCGGGCAGATACGCAATTCCCAAAACGGCGGAAAGTATGCTTGCAAGCAGTACGGTTGGCGTAATGCTTCCGACAGTGCGGAAAACAAGCTGACCGCTGGTGAAGCCTATCGCTTTGTAAATTCCGAAATCCGTACGCATTCCCGTCAGTACCGAATTCATGATAACATACAGTATAAGCAGCATTATCAGAACCGTAATTATGAACATAAGCGCAGCCGCGGCAGTTATAAGGGACGAATACATTTTACGCATACTTTCCGTTTCCTCTGAAGCGTTGCTGACGTTTACCGTGTACTCGCCGTACTCGTTTTCAAGCTTATGCACATAATTTTCGATTTCCGCCTCGCCGTTCAGATACAGATTGAGCAAATACAGGGGCGCGTCGGAGATATTTTCATAGCCCTCGTCGGTAACCTCGGCTATAATACCGTTATTGTTGACGCTTTGTATAAATCCCGTTACGGTATAGTCGTATTCCTTGTCGCCGACCGAAATCCTGAAATTGCTTCCTATAGGACAGCTTTCGGAAAATTCGCTTCCAATTGCGGCTTCGTTTGCCTTTTCGGGATGTCTGCCTTCAAAAAGAATGTTATTTTCAAGCAGCAGATGATCCTCGCAGACGATAAGCGGCAATGTTCCGTCGCTGTATTCAGCCGACGCAACGCCGTAATTTACCGCTCTCACCCCGTCGTTTTTAATTATTTCCTTAAGGCTTTCAAAATGCTCGCTGTCCGACTGTACGCGAATATCGGGCAGCTCCTCGGAAAGAGTGGTGAGGAAATTCATCGGGCGGACATTCACATTATAAAGCAGCACGCCGCTGAAATTCAGCAGTATCATCATAACAAAAGCGACCGCGAATAAAAGAATATTCCTGCCCGCCGATCCTGCCGCCTGTTTGAATATCAGGTTCAGGACTACGGGACCCTTTGCGGTATCCAGCGGGAAATGATTTTTCCGAGCGCGTTTGTTGGGGTCTATTCCCCTTATCGCGTTTATCGGTTCGAGAGATCTCAGCTTTTTGGCGGAAAGTACGGTAAACACAAATACCACAAGCAATATGGTGACGATTGTCAGCAATGCCGCCGCCGCGTCAAAAACTGGCGTGTAGGAAAATCCCGACTGCACGGCAAGAATATTTGCGGCGGAAGGTATGATGAGGTAGGAAAGCGCCGTTCCCGAAACAAGTCCCGCCGCGCTTATCATAAGATACGGAACGACCAGGCACAGCATAAGCTGTCCGCTCGTATAGCCTATACCTTTAAGCACGCCCATTTCGGTAATTTCCTCCTCAATGGTGTTGCCTATTTTGAAACGGGCAAGGAATATGCTCACAAGGAGCACCAGCAGCGCAAACACCGCAAGGAAAGCTTCAACAGTATCCGCTACCATAGTTCTGCTTTTTTTGGAGACTTCTCTGTCGAGTATGGTAAGTACGGGTATGCCCTTATCCGTAAAATGCTCTTTCAGCGAATTTTTCACATCGGAGAGATTCGAGCCGCTGCTTGTTTTTACGAGGAATTCCTTGACAGGGGTAAAGTTTGCGTCCTCCTCAACGGCATTGTACGCGTCCTCCGAAAGATACAGTCCGATAACTCCCGTTCCGTAGTTTCCGTACTGCATTTCATTGACAATGCCGCCCACGGTAAAAACGTACTCTTTTCCGTCTATGATATAGCGGATATTTTCACCCGGCTTGTAACCGCCGAGCTCCGAGAGATAAAGCGGAATATAGGCGGTAAGCTTATCCGCCGTATTTACCGTATCCGAAACCGTGTGCTTTGTAAGCTCCCGTTCATCGTCAAGGCGGTAAAAATATGTATTCATGGTAAATTCCGAGCCTTGAAATTCCTGCAATGCCGCCTGCGCGAACAAAGCGTCATTTTCGTTTGTCAGTTCAATACCGTTTATTTTTTTTATTTCTTCCGCAATTTCCTCATAGCAGGCGGCGCTCGGAACAATCACGCTGACGTCTGCCGTATCAAGCTCGTCAAAGCATTTGTCATATGCTTTCGAGGTCTGGAATAAAAGCACGAAAGAAGTGTTAAGTATCACGGCAGTCAGCAGCATAACGATACCGAAAGAAAAAAACTGCCCCTTTGCTTTTTTTAAATTGTGGAAAACAAGTAAGTTCATATTTACCACCCCATTTCGCTTAAAAACGCCTCAAGCTTTTTTAAACGTTCCTTATCGTCCGAGGAATATTTTCCGAGATCGCATTCTCCGAAGATCTGACCGTCCTTTATGTAGATGATGCGGTTTCCGCGCAAAGCGGTTTTTTTATCGTGAGTTACCATTATTATGCTTTGACCCTCGTTTCCGAGCATCGAAAAAACATCAAGCACAGCGTCGGAATTGTTGGAATTAAGCGCACCCGTCGGTTCGTCCGCAAATATCACGGAGGGAGAATTCATAGCCGCCCTTACAATACCCGCTCTCTGAGCCTCGCCTCCCGAAATAAGCGAGGGCAGCTTGCGCCTTGTTACCTCCGGTATATTTACCATATCAAAAAGCTTGTTTGCCTTTTCCGTAAGCTCCGACTTATTTTTATTTGTCAGACTTCCGGCGGCTATTGCATTGTCAAGCAGGCTCATTTTATCCACCAGATATATCTGCTGAAAAACAAAACCGCAGTTTTTGCGGCGGAATACCGCAAGCTCATCGCTGTTCATTTTTGTAATTTCAGTACCGCAAAAGGCAATCGTGCCGCCGTTTGGCGTATCCATTCCCGAAAGAGAGTACATCAGCGTTGATTTTCCCGCACCGGACGCGCCCATAATGATCGTGAAATCGCCCTTGTAAATATCTATGTTCAAGTCGGAGTAGATCACCTGTTCGCTTTCCCCCGAACCGAACACTTTTTTGAGATGTTTTGCGGAAATAATAATTTCTTTTTCCATAATGGTCCTCCTCAGTTAATAAGTTCTTTTATGAAACCGAGCGTACCGGACTTTGCGCCTAACGTTTTCTCGGTCATATCAATAAAAACCTCGATATCGTTTTCGGTGTATGCGCCGTCGTCAAAAAGCTCCTGGCTCATAATAAGAATCATTTTTACACGGTTTTCAATATTTGTGCAATTGAAAACTCCCTGCGCTGTGCCTTCTTCAACCGCCTTTGTCAGCAGCGGCACGGCAACGTCAACTATCTTTCGTTTTGTTTTTGTATGCATAACGATATTTTCGGCACGTTCAAGAGTTCCGACTATCGTTAATTCGTCCTGCTTCGGACGAAGGCTTACTATAACCGATACCAGTTTCTGTTCAACGGGTATCGGCGCGGAAAGAACCGACTTTGCCCGCTCCGTTTCCTCGGCGATCATCATATTTATAACTTCTTCAAGCATAGCTTCCTTGCTTTGGAAATAGTGATAATAGGTTCCTTTTGCGATATGCGCCTCAGCAATGATCTCGTCAACGCTTGTTTGGTCATATCCTTTTTGAATAAACATCCTGTAGGCGCACTCGAGAAGCTCCTGCTTTCGCTTTTCGCCTTTTTTCATATAAATATTACTGCTCCTTTCCGCAGAACCGACTAACAGTCGGTTCTGGCAAAGTAATTATAACACATAGAGCTTTTCTTGTCAAGGCAAAACCGACGAATAGTCGATTTTTGTTCTATCAGCCAATTATCACACGGTGAACCTGATAATTTTTGTCTATTATTTTAATTTTGTATAAGAATTATTTAAATAGATTTACAATATAAGTACCGCAGAAAAAATAATGATGCAAAAGCAGCTCATGTTATATTGGAGTTAATGCATAACCCAAAACAGGAGGAGCAATATGTGTCATTATATCCAATTTACCGTACTCAACGGCGAAACAGTAAAATTTTGATCATGTCCTAAAGCCATTGGCAACCGTATTCTTTACGGTTGCCGGTCAATTGGGGACATGATCAAATTTTTTGCCAATGCGGTTTTTCCGAAATCCGGTCAATAAACGCCGTCGCACTTGCGTATCGCCTTTGTGGGACAGGCGTCCGCGCAGGCTCCGCAGGCGACGCATTTGTCGTAGTCAATGCGGGCGAGGTTGTTTTCCACATGTACGGCGTCATGTTCGCACTTTTTCTCGCAGAGCTTGCAGCCGATACAGCCGCTTTTGCACACGCTGCGGACGATTTTTCCGATGTCCGTGGAGGAGCAGCAAACGTCGATTTTCTTGTCGATGTCGCGGAGAACTATCAGCTTGTCGGGACAGGCTTTCGTGCAAAGTCCGCAGCCGATGCATTTGGATTTATCCACGCGTGCGAGACCGTCCCGCACTATGATGGCATTCTGCGGACAGACCTTTGCGCAGTCCCCGAAGCCGAGACAGCCGTGGGTGCAGACCTCCGAGCCGTTGTAGAAACGGTTAGCCGCCTTGCAGGACTGCACTCCCTGAAAGACGAATTTGCTTTCCGTGGCGTTGCAGTCGCCGTTGCAGAGCACCACCGCCACCTGCGGAGTGAGGGTCATTTCGGCGATACCCATTACCTCGGATATTTTTTTTGCGCATTCCGGACCGCCCGGCTTGCACATATTCGTGGGAACGCCGTTATGTACCACGGCTGAGGCGTAGTCCGCGCAGCCCGAAAATCCGCAGGAACCGCAGTTTACCTGCGGAAGAATTTCGTTTACCGCCTCGACCCGCTCGTCGGTCTTGACCTCGAATATCTTTGAGCAGACGGTGAGCAGCACTCCCGCTGCCAGACCTATTGCGCCGAAAACAAGCATCGGCAGGATATATGCAGACATACAATAAACCTTTCCTTTCCTGTAGAGTTGACAGTTGACAGTGTATAGTTGACAGTTGATAATTGACAGTTAATGCTGAACAACTGTCAACCGTACACTGTACACTATACGCTGTGTTTAGGCTAAAGGGTCGGGAACGGCGGGGCACTCCTCTATCGTGCAGGGGTCTATGTCTATGCAGTTGTACGGGTCGCGCACTCCCGACATATCCCAGGCAACAGTGCCGTTCATAACCGTTACGGAATTAAAAAATTCCGTATCCCCAAGCTTTTCAAAAATACCGCCTTTCTCGATAAGGGGCTTAACGTCAAGCAGACGCACCCTGCCGTCGTTCATATATGCGTAAACGGTAAAGTCGCCGCCGGGGACAGCCTGAAAAACCTCTGGCATTAAATCCGGATTAGCCATATAAAACTCCTTTCTCAGATAAGCGGGGCAATGCGGTTAAGGGGCTTTTTGTCTTTGGACAGCTCCCAGTTCTGCATTAATTCGTCCCTGTGCAGATTGCACCACGAAAGTACAAAGCTAAGCTGCCGCCTCGGCAAAGCGCCCCGAATGACAATGCCCTCCCTAATATCTATCATAGCCTTGTATTCCGCATACTCGGCGTGAAAATGAGGCGGGTTGTGATCGTCGCCGTACATTGTTATTCTTATTCCGTAAAACAAGCTTATTTCGGGCATTTCATTCAATCCTTTCCTGTAGAGTTGACAGTTTTTACAAACAGTTACTTTTTAATTTTCAATTATAAAATAACGTTTTTGTAGGGGCGGGGTCTCCCCGCCCGCGTGTTCCGAAACCGTTACGGCGGGACGGGAAACCCGTCCCCTACAGAATTACCCGAACAACCCCGAAAATCCCATAAAGCTGACGGACACTACCGACGCGGCGATAAGCGTTGCGGGAACGCCCTTAAAGGTCTCGGGGACGTCCGCCGCGTTCACACGGGAACGCACTCCGCTGAATATCACCAGCGCAACGGTAAAGCCAAGTCCCGCGCCGAGCGCGTTCACTACCGACTGCAAAAGCGTGTAGCCGCTGTCGATGTTGAGAATGGTAACTCCCAGCACCGCGCAGTTGGTGGTGATAAGCGGCAGGAAAACTCCCAGCGCGCTGTACAGAGAGGGTATCTTCTTTTTGAGGATCATTTCCACAAGCTGCACAAAAAGGGCGATTATCAGAATGAACGCGATCGTTTTAAGGTACTCCAGTCCCATTGGGACAAGTATGAACATATAAATGGGAAATGTGCAAAGCGTGGCGCAGACCATAACAAACGTTACCGCCGCTCCCATGCCCGCCGCGCTGTCAAGCTTTTTGGACACTCCCAAAAAGGGACATATACCCATAAACTTTGACAGCACAAAGTTGTCCGCAAAGATCGCGCTTAAAAGAATTACAAGCAAGCTTTTCACTGTGCGGCAGCCTCCTTTCCGGTATCTTCCTTGTTAAAGGTGGGACAGTTCGCCGCATTGGGACAGTTTGCGCAGCCGATCTCCTGCGGCGGCTTTTTCTTTGTAAGCTTGTTCACAAGGGCGATTATCACGCCCAGCGTGAAAAATCCTCCCGCGGGCATAATGAACATCGTCATTGTGACGGGCAGATGAAGATCGAAGCCCATCCAATGTCCGGTGCCGATTATCTCGCGCACCGATCCCATTGTGAAAAGGGAAATGGTAAATCCAAGTCCCATGCCCAGACCGTCCAGTATTGAGCGGAAAACGCCGTTTTTGGAAGCGAACGCCTCGGCGCGTCCCAGAATGATACAGTTTACCGTGATGAGCGAGAGGAACAGTCCCAGACTGTCGTACAGCGCGGGGATATAGCCTTTCATCAGGAACTCGATAAGGGTAACAAAGCTTGCTATCACCACGATAAAGCAAGGCAGCCGCACCGCTTTGGGTATGACGTTTTTCAGCAGGGAGATCACAGCATTGGAGCAGACCAGTACAAAGGTGGTTGCAAGTCCCATGCCGATACCGTTTGAAGCCATCGTCGTCACTGCCAGCGTGGGGCACATTCCCAGCAGGGTGACAAGGGTAGGGTTTTCCTTTATGATACCCTTTGTAAGCTCATAAAGACCGCTTTTCTTTTCAGCCATTACTCCTCGTCTCCTTTCTGTCCGCCGGCTCCGATGTCCATATTTTCGTATGCCTCGAGAGCCGTTTTGACGGCTGTGTACATTCCGTTTGAGGAATATGTGGCGCCCGTTACCGCGTCAAGAACGAAACCGCTTCCGGAGCTTCCGTTAAGCTGTCTCTCTATATCAAGGGATCTTATTTCCTCCTTTGATCCCCACACCGCTTTTGCCTTTACGGGAACGGTTTCCTCGGTTACGGTATCTCTGTAGCGAACGCCCTTGAACTGATTCAGGAAATCCTGGTTCTGCACCTTTGTGCCCAGACCGGGGGTCTCTCCGATAGTCATTATGGAAACGCCGCTGACCGCGCCGCTTTTGTCAACTCCCACCAAAACGTGAAGTCCTCCCGTGGAGTAGCCGTCCGCGGTAATTTCAAAAGCCGCGTTTTCGCCGTCCCAAAGCACAGAGGTCACGCCCTCGCAGGTCACGACCGTTCCGTCGCCGTTTTTCAGCATTTCAAAGCCGTCCGCAGAACCGTACACCTCGGTAAGTCCCGCCGTAAGCTTATCGGTGATAACGCCGGTTGTGTCAACATATGTAGCCTCGTAAGCCGCAACGAGCAGTCCGCAGGTTATTATGCATATCAAAGTCAGCACCAAGGGCGGCTTTATCTTTTCGTTGAACATTGTTTAGCTCCTTTCGTTATGTTTATCTTTCATATTTTGCAAGGGACGGATTTCCCGTACCGCTGTCATATACCCGCGGGCGGGGAAGCCTGTATTGGCACAACCCCTGTCCCTACGGTTTTACCGCCTTTTTCGCTCCGAACGGGGACGTGCCCGTCAGCCTGTCGATATAAGGCGTAAGCAAATTCATAAGCAAAATCGAGAACGAAACTCCCTCAGGATAGCTGCCGAAGTTCCGTATTATAAAGGTTATCAGACCGCAGCCTATGCCGAAGATCATCTTGCCCTTTGCCGTAATGGGAGTTGTGGCGTAATCGGTAGCCATAAAGAACGCGCCTAAGAGAAGTCCTCCCGCGAGAACGCCGTAAGCCGTTTCAACGAGACTTCCCGTGTAGACGAGGGTCAGCGCTGCGAACGAGCCTATAAAAGCGAGCGGCGCGGCGGGAGATATCACTCTTGCGGCAATAAGGAAAAGCCCGCCCAAAATCAGCATTGCGGCGCAGGTCTCGCCTATGCAGCCCCCCGTTTCGCCCCAGAACATTTCCGAAAGCGTAAAGGGAGCCGTCTTATAGGCAGCGCCGTTTTGGGAGTACGTCAGCCACTCGGCGGCAAGAGGGGTGGCGCTTGTTTCCGCGTCCACCGCGCCGCTGTACCAGTAGGGCTTTACCCAGCCCGACATCTGCGACGTAAAGGACAGCATAAGCACTATCCTTGCGACGATGGCGGGGTTTGCGAAGTTCTGACCGATACCGCCGAAAAGCTGCTTGACGACAACAATTGCCACGAAGCTGCCGATAACCGCAGCGTAGAACGGCACGGTTGCGGGCAGGTTCATGCCGAGGAGAAGCCCCGTTACAACGGCGGACAGGTCTCCTATAGTCTGCTCCTTTTTCATAACGATCCTGCAAAGCGCCTCAAAGACCACGCAGGAGACGATACAGACTGCCAGTACGGCGGCGGCGCGGGGACCGAAAAACACGCAGCCCGCCATTGCCGCGGGGAACAGCGCGATTATCACCGTAAGCATTATTTTCGCTGTTGACATATCCGCCGCCCGATGGGGGGACGGCGATACAAATAATCCTTTCAAATCACCAGATCCTTTTCATATTTTGTAGGGGCGGGGTTTTCCCGCCCGTGTGCGCGGAATTTTCTTCGGCGGGACGGGAAACCCGTCCCCTACGGATTATTTCCTTGGAATTAACGCCTTTGCCAGCTGATTTATTTCCGCCAGAGGACGGTGCGCGGGGCAGGCGTAGGAACAGCACCCGCAGTTCATACAAAGCATAACTTTAAGACGTTTCAGCTCCTCGATGTCGCCCGCGTTGTAGGCGCTCTCGATCATCACGGGCATAAGGTTCAGCGGACAGGTGCGGACGCATCTTCCGCAGCGTATGCACGCCGTGGTCTTGGGGGACGCGCCGTCCTTGAAAGCAAGTACGGCGTTGTTGTTTTTCAGTACGGGCTGGTCGGTGTCGTACAGGCAAATTCCCATCATGGGACCGCCGTACAGCACTTTTTTCGCGCCCTCCGCGCCGCAGTGCTCCAAAAGCTCAGACACCCGCGTTCCTATGAGGACGAAATAGTTTCCCGCGTTTTTCGTGACCGCGTCGCCGTCTATCGTCAGCCGTCTTTTTACAAGAGGCATACCGTCCCGCGTGTAGCGGTAAATATGCGCCGCCGTGGAAACGTTCATCACCATAACGCCCTGATTTGAGGGAAGCTCCCCCTCGGCGACTATCCGTCCCGTGGCGGAGTAGACGATGACCTTTTCCGCCCCCTGCGGGTATGACGAGGGCAGCGTAACTATCTGAATGGATTTCAGATCCTCGGTCTTTTTCTTCATTAAAGCGATGGCTTCGGGCTTGTTGTCCTCGATGCAGAGTTTACATATGGGAATACCCAGATATTTCTGTACCAAAAGTATACCCTCGATAACGTCTGCGGGGGACTCCATCATCTCGCGGAAATCGCTTGTTATGTATGGCTCGCACTCGGCGGCGTTGATAACGAGGGTGTCCACGGGAGTTTTCACCGCGTCGTAGTTAAGCTTGATATGAGTGGGGAACCCCGCGCCTCCCAGACCGGTCAGACCGCTTTCGCGGACGGCGGCGATAAAGGACTGCTTGTCGGTGATCTCGGGCGGCTTTATGTCGGGACAGACCGTCTGCAAGCCGTCCGATTCGATAACGGCAGCCTTGCAGACCGCTCCGCTCGAAAGCAGGAAATCCGTAACGTCCGCCACAGTGCCCGAAACGGGGGAGTGTATCGGTGCGGACATAAAAGCGCCCGTGTCGCCGATTTTCTGTCCCACGGTCACGGTATCGCCCTTTTTGACAAGGCAGTCGCAGGGCGCGCCCATGTGCTGGGACATAGGTATCACCACGCTTTTCGGCAGCGGGAAATCTATGGTCTCACAGTTTTTCGTACCCTTGTTATGATTAAGGTGTACGCCGTTGAGCTTGTTCATTTAGTGTCCTCCTTGTATAATATATATGAAATTAAACATATAGTTGTGATATTGGTACGGTACAAGCCGCATTTCAAACAAAAAAATCTCAAATTAAAGTATAGCACATTACGGCTGATTTGTCAAAACCAAAATATAGTATTCGCGCAAAAAATTACAGACGGTAAACCGCAGCCGCCGTAACAGGCAAAAAGTTCGGGCGGCAAAGCCGCGGCTTCGCCGTCCGAGAGGTTTACTTATTATTTTCGGACATAAACTCCCGCACCTCGTCCGCGCGCTTTTTGCCGGTATCGTATCCCTCCTGCCACACGGCGCGAAGGGTTTTCTCGTCCTTTTCAAAGCTGTTCAGCTTATGGGACGGACGGAATATCAAAGCCTTTCCGCGGCGTTCAAGCTCATTGCAGAACTCGATCTGCTTGTTGTAAAGCTTATGCCGCGTAAGCAGAAGCATTTCCACATTCGGGTATTTGTGCCTGATAAACTGGCTCATGGCAATGTTTCCCTTGCCGCACTTTTTGACGAAGCCCTCGGGCTGGGTAAGTATTATCACCGCCCGCGAGCAGCCGTCCTTGAGAGCCTGCTTTACGCATATGGGGGATGCAAGTCCGCCGTCGAAATAGGGTTTCCCGTCGATCTCTATGGCGGGGAAATATCCCGGGATAGCGCAGGTCGCCCGCAGGAAATCAAAATCCTCGCTGTCTTCCAAAGCGTTCTTGAACTCGGCTTTGCCCGTTTCGGCATTGGTAACTCCCACCAGACAAGTACCGGTATACCGCTTGAATTCCTCATAGTCGAAAGGCACAAGCTCCTTGGGTATCTCGCCGAAAACAAAGTCCAGACCGAACATGCTGCGGCACTTTCTGTAGTTGCCCACGCTCAGGTAACGTTTGTCGTTCCGGTATTTTTCCAGTATCTCGATATTCCTGCCGAACTGCTTGGAAACGTAGGACGCGCCGTTGGAAATTCCCGCCGAAACTCCCACGATATAGGGGAACTCTATCCCCTCCTCGATAAAAGCGTCCATAACGCCCGCCGAAAATATTGCGCGGAAAGTTCCGCCCTCTAAAACAAGTCCTGTCACTGTGATCATTCCTTTTCGATTTATTTTGCGGGAACGGTCTGACCGTACCCAATATTGGCTTATTGGCTTGCGAAAAATGTTTTTTTATGTTATACTGTAAATATATTGCCGCAAAGGAGGTCGTCCCCGTGAAGAATAAGCTGCTTGTAACAACGCTCGGAATATGTACGGCTGTATGCACCGTTATCGCGGACTATGCCTACACGGGTCAGGTGTTCGACGAACGCTTTGCGGAAATAGCCCGCTACGAGGCTCTCAACGCCGATCCCCACACCCTTTACGGCGGCTACTCCGTCGAGGAACTGGGATACGGCTACGAAAAGCCAATCGCCGTTTTCGGGAAAGTCCTGCTGGACGTTCCCGTTATCAGCCAGTACCCCGAGCTGCCCGTAGGCTGTGAGATAACGAGCGCGGCGGCGTTATTGCAGTACCTCGGCTTTGACGCCGACAAGCTGTATCTTACCGACAATTACCTTGTCTGCGACGATAATTTTACATACGACGACCAGATGGTCTCCCACGGTCCCGACCCCTACAAGGTCTTTGCGGGCGATCCCTACAACTGGGGATACGGCTGTTTCGCGCCCGTTATCAGGGATACTCTCAACAAATATTTTGCCGACGCCGATCCGAATTACGAAGCGGTCATTCCCGAGGAGATCAACTCCGCGGACATCGAAAAGCTTCTTGACGAGGGCGTTCCCATGATAGTATGGGCAAGCCGGGGCATGAAGCCCTACAACTACCGCGAACCCGCCGATTGGCTTCTCAACGACACGGGAGAACCCTTTACCTGGATAGGAAATTCCCACACTCTCGTTCTCTGCGGCTACGACAGCACCTGCTACTATTTTATGGACTGCGACGACAAGGACGAGATCACTCCCTACCTTAAAGAAAGTTTCCTCAACCGTTTTATTGAGAACGGCAGCCAATGCGTAGTCGTCAAAATAAACGGTCAGTAGGCGTAAATGTGCGCCACTATATAGAGCAGCGAGAAACTCAGCGCCTCCGAAACAAACGCAAACGCGGCAGCCCAGACGATTGCCGTTACGGGCTGCTCTTTTATTGCGGTCGCGCCTTTGGGCGGAGGAGCGTTCATGCCCTTGGGAGCTTTTTTGCCGTATGTTTCCGCGCTGCCGAACGTCCACACGTTTATCAGCCAGTGGACGGCAAGAGCGATAACGCAGATATAGAGACGGTCTCCGAACGCGAACACGGAAAAGGCAAAGTCCGCCGCCATAAGCAGCGGGAGGTTCAGCAGCACCGTTTTCGAGAAACCGAGTTTAATTTTCGTAAGCTTCGTAAATACCCAAAACAGCGGCAGCAGAACCACCGCGTTCAGCAGCAGGAGCTGGATATTGCTCCCGATATAGCTTGTCTTGTAAAAGAAAAACGAGTAAAATTCCATGGGAAAAGCGTTCCACAGGAACATCCACACCAGCGCGAAGCCTATAGCGGCAAGCGCGGCTGCGCCCCGCCTTTTCGGGGTGAACCAATCGTCCAAACGTTTAAACAATCATCATCAGCCTTTCATTTCTGTATCCTTTTCGGGCATGAACCAATAGGAGTTTACGCCCGACATTTGAGTAAGACTTCCCCGGGGCATCTGAACGGCGGCGTTAAACATATTCATGTAGTCTCCGGCGCCCATCAGCGCGCCGTATAAGCCGACCGCCGCCAGCAGTCCTCCCGCCGCGGAATTTGCGGGAAAGAAAAGCAGTCCCGCAAGAAAAGGTATCCAGCCCAAAATAAGCGCGGGCATAAAGCTCATCGCAATAAAGCGCGCTTTCGTCATGGGGGACAGAGCAGTCACGAACATCATCAGGTGCTTCGGCGAGCAGTACATAAAGACCTCCGCGTCCCTGCCCATAAAAACGGCGTGGATAAGCTCATGGGGAACCGAAAGCAGAAGCGAAATGACAAGTCCGTGAAAATTATACGCCGCGAATATTTCAAGCCTGCCGCGGACTGTCAGCAGCAGGAACATCAGGATAGCCGCGGGCAGTACGAACAGGAGCGCCGTAAGGTTTATTCCCGTCAATGTTTTCGGCTCTTTGAAAGCCACGGCGTTTTCGGGCAGCTCCCCTTTCGGAAGTTCGTCGTAGGAGGCAAATTTACCTTTGAATATCAGCTTCATCTTTACCGTCTCCTTTGTTGTTTTGCAGGAACGTCCACACGGCGGAGGAAATGATTATCACATACCCGATAACGCTGAACGGAACGGGCGTCTGACCGAAAATAAAATATCCCGCGACAGCCGAAAATATCACCTGCGAGTAGTCGAACACCGACACCTCTTTCGCGGGAGCAAGGGAGTACGCGCCCGTAATGGCGAACTGTCCTCCCGCGGCGAAAAGTCCCGTTAGGAGCAGCATTCCGAGCTGCTCAGCCGACATGGGGGCGAAGTCCGCAAGCATTATCGGCAGAGCCGCCGCGCAGGAAAACACCGAAAAGCAGAAAACGATAACCGCGCTTTTTTCTCCCCTCTGCTTCATGCAGCGCACAAAGGTGTACGCCGCTCCCGCGCCCACGCCTCCCGCAAAGCCTATCAGGGACGGCGCAAGCTCCGGATTTGAAAACGAGGGACGGATAATGAAAAGACTTCCCGCAAAGGCGGCAAGCACCGCCGCTATACGGGCGGGAGACGTTTTTTCTTTCAGAACGAAAATCGAGAACACCACCGCGAAAAACGGCGAAAGCTTGTTAAGCATCGAAGCGTCCGCAAGGGCGAGATGATCCACCGCGTAGAAGTTGCAGAAAACTCCCGCAGTTCCGCAGACCGCCCGCATAAGCATTGCCAAGCCGCAGCCCTTTTGAATTTTCGGGGGCGTGCGGCTTTTCAGCAGCATGACCGCCGCGAACGCCGCCGCCACAAGGTTTCGGAAAAAGCTTTTCTGTATGGAGGGAATGTCCCCCGCCAGCCTCACGCAGGAGTTCATTCCCGTAAAGCACGCCGCCGACAGGAGCATAAGCAGCACCGCCGTGTTCTTTTTGCCGAGCTTCAAACCGATCTCATATCCTTTCGCGACGTTATTGCTTCGGGGACTGTTTCCGCCAAACGCGGCGGAAAGCGTCCATGACCTTTTTCATGTCGATGGGCTTCGTGAGGTGACCGTTCATGCCGCATTCCACGGACTTTTTCATATCGTCGTCAAAGGCATTGGCTGTCATGGCTATTATGGGTATTCTTGCCGCGTCCGGTCTGTCCGAGCCGCGTATGCGCTTTGTGGCTTCGATTCCGTCCATGACGGGCATTCTGATGTCCATAAGTATGGCGTCGTAATATCCCTCGGGTGAAGCCTCGAACTTTTCGGCGGCTTCTTTACCGTCGAAAGCTGTCTCCGTGATTATACCCTCCGCGCCGATAAGGGTGCAGGCTATCTCGGAGTTAAGCTCGTCGTCCTCGGCGACGAGTATGCGCTTGGAAGAAAAGTCAACGTCCCCGCCGTCGTCGGGACTGCTTTCCGCAGGCGGCTCGGTGACTTTCATGGGCAGGGTGAAGAAGAACTCCGAACCCTCTCCCACGGCGCTTTTTACCTCAAGCTCGCCGCCCAGAAGCTTTACAAGATTGCTGCATATCGCAAGCCCCAGACCCGTTCCGCCGTATTTTCTCACGGTGTCCGCGTCAGCCTGCTCGAAGCTGTTGAATATCCTGCCGATATTTTCCTCGCTTATTCCTATGCCCGTGTCCTTTACCGAGAAGAACACGTTTACCGTGTCCTCGGTTTCGGAAGCGGTCTCGACCGCTTTTAGGTGAATGCCGCCGCTTTCGGTGAACTTCACCGCGTTGCCCAGAATGTTTACCAGTATCTGGTTAAGTTTCAGCGGATCGCCCAGCAGATGAGGATTTTCTATATCCGTCTCCACCCGCAGCCATATGCCCTTGCTTTCGGTCTGTACCCGTATCATGGTGTCCAATCTGCCTATCAGCTCGTTAAGGTCGAGGTAGGTTTCTTCGGCGGTCATTTTTCCGCTTTCAATGCGGGACATATCCAAAATGTCGTTGATAAGCGTCATCAGGTAGCGGGACGCGCTGTCGATCTTTTTCAGGCACTCGTTTACCGGCGTATCCTCGTCTCCGTAGGACATTGCGATAGCCGTCATGCCGATAATGGCGTTCATGGGCGTTCTTATTTCGTGGGACATCTTCGACAGGAACTCGCTCTTTGCCTTGCTCTCGCGGCTGGTTCTGGACTTCGCGATGTACGCGGAGATGACCTTTGTAAGCTCTTTCATGCAGTTTGTGACCGTTTCTCCGGCGTTTTCCGTCCGGCATTGGTACACCGTCACGCCCAGGACAAAGTCGTTGTCAAGCATGGGTACGGAATACGCCGTACCGTCGGCGACCGTCTTTCCTTTTCCGTGAACGGCGTCCCGCTCAAAGAAAGCGGCGTCGGCGATCTTGCAGTCAAAGTTACGGCAGTCCCGCTCCATATCGGCGTAGGCGGCTTTACCGTAAACGTAGGTCTTGACCTCTATGGGCGCTATTCCTGAGGAATTCCACTGATGTGATATCCTGAAAGTGCAGTAATCACGGTTCATATCGAAAATGACTATCCTCTGCATATCCAGCGTTCTTCCCGCCTTGCTGAGAAGAGCGCGCAGCGATGCGTCAAGATCGGAGGATTTCTCGAAAATGTTGAAAGCGAACGTTACGATATCGGAGCTTTCGCCTCCGTCCGCCTGCGGAACGGAAATAAAGCTGTGAGAGCCGCTGTTTCTGAACTCGCTCACAAATTCCTCCCTGCCGCTCACCTCGTCGGCGAAAACTATTCCCCCGAATTCGCTTCTGAAACGGTATGCCGCCTCGGAGGCAAATCTTACCTTCAGTTTTGCCGAGGACTGCGGTTCGTCCGCGTACTTAATGTACGCGCCCACAACGCATTCTATCCCGCCGCCGTATATTTCGGCAACCCCGTCTTTAATCGTGCGGAAGAGCTTTCTTGCCTCGTCTCTGGAATTAAGCGGCGTAAGGATAATAAATTCGTCCGCTCCGCCCCGGTAGACGATGTAGTTTTCGGGAACGGCGCGCTTTATGACTATCGCTGCTTCCTCCAGCACTGCGCTGCAGAAAGTCCTGCCGCAGTTTTTGTACATTTCCTCCATGTCGGTTATTCTGACAATGGCGGAAATAAACGGCTTGCCGTGCATTTCAAGGGTGAACCGCGACGCGAGAATATCTCCGTAGTCGCTTTTGTAAAGCTTTGTTACGGGATCGAGACGCTTCTGTTCGAGCTGTTCCTGCTCCTGTTCCTTTTCCTCCGTAACGTCGCGGCAGCTTGCGATAACGCGCAGAAGTTTTCCGTCGGGATCGTACACGCTTTTTGTTTTCAGCAGTATCCACATATATTTTGCCGGATTTTCCGGCGTTCTGAAACGGATACAGATGCCGGTTTTGCGGACGACGCCGTCCAGAAAGTCCGTCAGGTCGGGAACATCGTCGGGGTGGCAGACCTTTCCCGCCGCAACGCGCCTTTTGAAATTATCGAATACCTTCACCTCGGAATCCGAACCGGAACTTGCGTTGGCTGCGCCGTTTGTGCCGTTTGCGCCGTTTGCTCCGCCCGTTTTCCTGAAATTGCGGAGATGCAGCGTATCCTTTTTGCAGTCGTATTCGAGAATGCTGTCATTTGTGCTTTGCAGGGCAAGCAGATATCTTTCACGCTCGGCGGCAAGCTCGTTCTGGTATTCGACGCGGTTCACGCTCAGTTCGCTGAGTGTTTCCGAAAGCTCGTTTATTTCGGATATGCTTGTCGTCACAGGCTCTATTAAACCGCTTCCGCCCGCTTTTTTCACGCTTTCCGCAAGGGACTTGACCGGCTTTATAAGCCGTCCCGAAGCGGTGAATACCAATGTGAAGCCGAATATCGCCGCAAGCGCTGCCGCTATGATTATCCGCAGGTGTATCGCTCCGGTCTCGGCGTAAATGCCGTCTCTGTCCGAAATGGCTGCGGCAAACCATTTTTCCGAGCCGTAGGGGGAATTTTCGGGATAAAGGTTTATTTCGTCCGCCGAGCAGTATACACGTTTTCCGTTCAGTTCCATGCCCTCGATCTCGAAGAGAATGCCGTTTTTCACTTCCGCAAGGGTTATCGTCTGTCCCTCGGTCTGCTCGAAGCCGCTGTAGGTCTGGGAAACGACCGCGACCTCTGCGGAGGCGTCCCCGGAACGGCGGTTCAGCAGCGCGTAGCAGACTCCCGCTTCCGTAATTCCGTCATTGGGCATAAACTCCGATACCATCTCCGCAGAGACGGATATTCCCGCCGCGCCCAGCACCGTATCGCCGTAAACAAGCGGCTGTGAATAGGTTATTATGCGTTCGGTCTCATACTTGCTTTTATCGGAAAGATAAAACGGTCTGCTCCAGTAGCCGAGATTTTCCGGATCGGCATACGGATAATCGTACCCCGCGTAAACGGGTTTGAAAAAGAAGTCCATATTTGTTTCTTCGGGGTCGTAGCGGTATTTGTTCGTCCAATCTATGTCGAGGGGAACGGAATATTTTTCCGACACGGAATTTGAGCCGCGCACCATCATAACGTCGGAATAATCCGCAGAGCTGTAATGGGGGTCACCGTCGCTGAAAAATACGCCCCTGAACTCTGCGGGAGAAGTCCCGTCGGGTCTCGATGCGGAATCGGTCAGCACCGCAAACGCGCCGCTCAAGGAATTTGTCCTCAGCGTTTCAAGCAGGCTTTCGGATATATCCTCAAGGAATTCCGACGCATACCTGTCGTTTTCGAGAAGCTCCTTTTCGCTGACGCCGTATTCCTCCGTAAGACGTCTTGCGCATTTGACCGCTTGGTCGTTTACAGCCGTAAGGCTGTTCCGGCATTTGTTCAGTTCCGTTTCCAGATATACGGAGCATTCGGACGCGTTCTTTTCGAGAAGCTTTTCGCTACCCGCGTCGATGTCCCTCAGCGTTCCCGTAAACGCGAGAGCGCAGTAAAATATACCCGCCTGAAGAACCGCCGCCGCCAGCAGCGGTATCACCAGACTCCGCACAAGGGGAGTACCCCCGGATTTCCTTTTTTTCAAACCGCTCATAAAAATCTTCCTTTTTTATGTAAAAACATTTGCGCATAGCATACCATAATGAATTATACCACAAATTTTTCCGAAATACAAGAGGCGCGGGAGGAATAATTGAAAATTGCCGCAAAAGGCGTTCTTGCAAAAAAGCTTACCGTGTGCTATAATACATAAAAAGGAGGCGGAAATATGCAAACGGCTGAGGAAAGACCCGTTTCCCCAACGGCGGACGGAGAACGCGCACCCGCCGAGGAACAAGTTTCCCGACGGAAAAGCGGCAGGAACAACCGCGTACACATTCTCGATACGCTTCGGGGATTTTCCATACTGTATGTAATGCTCTACCATCTGCTCTACGACCTGATCTTCTTCTGCGGCGCGGACATACCCTTTTTCTTTTCCGACGCCATGGAAATAATCCACCGCTTCTTTCTGGTGATACTTTTTTCCGTGTCGGGGATATGCGCGGGTTTTTCCGGAAACGTGCTGAAAAGGGGCGCTGTGCTGTATCTTCTGGGCGAGATGCTCACACTTTTCACGGCGGCTTTCGTCCCCGGCGAGACCATTGTTTTCGGTGTGCTGTCCTGCTTCGGAATGACAATGCTCATTTACGGAGTAATATCGCCCGCGCTGAAAAAGATACCGAACGCGGTTATATTCGCCGTGTTTGCGGTGCTGGCTGTGATTTTTACGGACTTTTACCGCACCGGCAGCCTGTTCCTTGTTTTCGGCAGGATAAAGCTTGACGTTCCGCAGAACCTGCATTGGCTGTACCCGATAGGCATAACCTCTTCGGATTTCCGTTCGGCGGATTACTTTCCTCTTGTCCCCTACAGCTTTATTTTCTTCGCGGGAACGGCTCTGTCCGATATTGTCGGAAGCGGCGGACTTCCGGAATTCTGCTACAAAGCCAAAATCCCCATAGTGAACTTCTGCGGGAAATATTCCCTGCGGTTCTACATAATACATCAGCCCGTTTTTTTGGCGTTGACCCATATTATCGGCGCGCTGAAAAAATAACCGTGAAAAGGATACTATATGGATAATCTTACCAACATTAACGTAATAAAGGAAATTCTTTCAAGACACGGCTTTTCGTTCAGCAAGGCTCTGGGACAGAACTTCCTCATAAACCCCTCGGTATGTCCTCGGATCGCCGAAAAAGGCAGCGCACAAAAAGGCTGGGGAGTACTGGAAATAGGCGCGGGCGTGGGAGTTCTCACGCGGGAGCTTGCCAGGCGCGCGGACAAAACAGTCTCCTTGGAGATAGACGGCAGGCTTATTCCCGTGCTGGAGGAAACCCTTGCGGACTGCGGGAACGTGACCGTCATAAACGCCGACGTTATGAAAACCGATCTTGCGGCGTTGACAGCGGAGCATTTTCAGGGACTTAAGGTCGCCGTATGCGCAAATCTGCCCTACTATATAACGTCCCCCATAATAATGAAGCTGCTGGAAAGCCGTCTGCCGATAGAATGCATAACCGTTATGGTGCAGAAAGAAGCGGGTGCGCGTATCTGCGCCGAAATGGGCACGCGGGAGGCGAGCGCGGTTACGGCGGCGGTAAGGTACTACGCCGAACCGAGAATGCTGTTCGGCGTCTCGCGGGGGAGCTTCATGCCCGCGCCGAACGTGGATTCCTGCGTTATCCGTCTGGATATAAAAAAAGAACCCGCCGTAAAGGTGAGCGACGAGAAATTCTATTTCAGCACAGTGCGGGGAGCTTTCTCGCAGCGCAGGAAAACTCTCTGCAACAGCCTGTCCTCAGCATTGGGGATACCGAAAGCGGCGGTCGAGGAAGCGGTAAAAGCCGCGGGACTTCCCGAAAACGTCCGTCCGGAGCAGCTCACGCTTGAAAATTTCGCGGAAATATCCGAGCGGCTTCCGAAACCGGTTTGAAGCAAATCCCATTTTTATACGGAAATTTCGGCGGGACTATTGCTATTTTACGCAAAATGCTGTATAATGATACAGTATCGTGCTGCCGAAATAAAGCGGCGGCGTGCCTATAACGGACAACGAGGTGATTTTTTGAGTACCGAAGAGATATTGCAGTGTACCGCAGTCATAGCGCGGTATCTGCTGCCTACACTTAAAATTTTCGGGTTCACGCTGCTGTTTTCCATACCGCTGGGAATGGTGGTGGCTCTGCTGAAAATGTGCCGCTTCAAGCCGCTCTCCTGGCTTATCAACGTGTATATCCTCATTATGCGCGGTACGCCGCTGATGCTCCAGATCATAACCATCTACTACGCCATACCCATGCTGAAGGTCTCGGATTCACCGTTCCTGCAAAACCTTTTCGCGGGGGTGGACACCCGCAGCGACAGCTACCAGTTCACCGCTCTGATAACCGCTTTCGCCCTCAACTACGCGGCTTATTTCGCGGAAATTTTCCGCGGCGGCATAGAGTCCATTCCGAAGGGTCAGCACGAAGCCGCCGCTTCTCTCGGCTTTACAAAGACGCAGACCTTTTTCAGGGTGATACTGCCCCAGGTGGTGAAAAGAATAGTCCCCGCAAGCTCCAATGAGGTGATCACGCTTGTCAAGGACACGTCCCTTGCCTCCACCATCGCTTACGCGGAAATTTTCCGCAAGGCGCGGGAGCAGATGGTTACATACAGCAATCTTACGCCGCTGTTTGTGGCGGGAATTTTCTATTTTGTAATGAACGCCCTGCTGACGATGCTTTTCTCGGCGATTGAGAAAAAGCTTGATTACTACAAATAATTTTTCCTCGGGACGTTTTTCCGTCCCCGCAGCATAGGACGCGAACGCGAAAGGAGCGTTAAAATGGCAATACTTGAAGTGCGCAGTCTCTCCAAAAGCTTCGGCGGGACGGAAGTCCTGAAGGATATTTCATTCGGCGTGGAAAAGGGCTGCGTTACGGCGGTGATAGGTCCGTCGGGAAGCGGCAAGTCCACCCTGCTGAGATGCGTAAACCAGCTGGAAAAGGCAAGCGGCGGCACAATAAACGTTTGCGGCATGGAGCTTATCGAGGACTACAAAAACGGCAAGCCCGTCTACGCCTCTGCGGAAACGCTGAGAGCCATACGTCTGAAAATAGGACTTGTTTTCCAGAATTTCAACCTGTTCCCCCATATGAGCGTGCTGAAAAATATCACGGAGGCTCCCGTGTGCGTGCTGAAAAAATCCAAGCAGGAAGCCGAAAAAAACGCTTACGGACTGCTTGAAAAAATGGGTCTGTCGGGAAAGGCGGGGGCGTATCCCTGCGAGCTTTCGGGCGGTCAGCAGCAGAGGGTGTCCATCGCCCGCGCATTGGCTCTGAACCCCGAAATACTGTTCTTCGACGAGCCGACCTCCGCTCTCGACCCGGAGCTTACGGGGGAAATACTGAAAGTCATCAAGGAGCTTGCAAAGGAAAAAATGACCATGGTAATAGTTACCCACGAAATGGCTTTCGCCCGCGACGTAGCCGATCATGTCATCTTCATGGACGGCGGGGTCATCGTTGAGGAGGGCGCGCCCGAGCAGGTGTTCGGAAATACCCGGAACGAGCGTACAAAGCAGTTCCTGCAAAGATACAACAATTCATAACGGAAAAACCGTCTGCGGAACGGGATGTTTAAAAAAATTTCCTTTTTCGCTTGCATTTTCCGCGAAAAAACCGTATAATAGTTATTGGACGTTTCCCGCCCCGAGGAACTTTTCGTTCCCTGCGGCGGGACGCGTCCGGACGGACGGCTTTCCGCCGTAAACGCCCGTCTCCAATTTTTACGGCGGGGAAAGGTCGCTTTTTATGTTTAAGGAAATTACCGAGACCGCTGTTTCCAAAGCTAAAGAGGATATCGTTATCCCTCAGGGTGTGCTTGTTCTTATTGCGGTCGCTTCTTTTGTTACGGGTCTTGTGATAGGAATTATCTGCGCTTCCGGAGCAAAATCCGCAAAATCGAGAAAAATTAAACGCTCTTCTTTCAAGTCGAAGGATTACACCGGAGACCTTGATTATGACGACGAAGGGTACGAATACCTGTAAGGAGCGTTGAATAATGTCCGAACAGGGGATTATGACGACGAGAGGTGCGAATACTCCTTCCGATCCCCGGCGGCAAATTCTGCCGGAAAACGGCAAATATTATTCTGTAAAGGAATTATCGGCAATATGAAGCTTGGTATGGTTGGTCTCCCCAATGTGGGAAAAAGCACGCTTTTCAACGCGCTTACAAACGCGGGCGCGGAGTCCGCGAATTATCCGTTCTGCACTATCGAACCCAATGTGGGCATTGTTTCCGTTCCCGACGAAAGACTGGACAAGCTGCGGGATATGTACAGTCCCGAAAAATTTACCCCCGCAACTCTCGAATTTGTGGACATCGCGGGTCTGGTAAAGGGCGCGTCCAAAGGAGAGGGACTGGGCAACAAGTTCCTTGCGGACATACGGGAGGTGGACGCCATCGTCCACGTCGTCCGCTGCTTCGAGGACATCGACATTATCCACGTTGACGGAGAGATAAATCCCGCCCGCGACATAGAAACCATCGATCTGGAGCTTATCTTCTCCGACATAGAGCTTGTCGAGCGGCGTATCGACCGCGCGAAAAAAGCCGCTAAGGGCGACAAAAAGTTCCTTGCGGAGGCGGAGTTTCTGGAGGACTTGAAAAAACATCTGGAGGAGGGGCGTTCCGCCCGTTCATACGGCTTTACGGAGGAGCAGGCGGAGCTGATAAAGACCACTCCCCTGCTGTCCGCGAAGCCCGTCATTTACGCCGCAAACCTCAGCGAGGAGGACTTCAAAAACAACATCGAGACCTCGGCGCACTACAAAACCGTCTGCGAGATAGCGGAGCGGGAACACGCTGCGGTGCTGCCGATCTGCGCTCAGCTTGAGGCGGAGATATCCGACATGGACGGCGAGGACAAGGCGATGTTCCTGTCCGAGCTGGGACTGGAAGTATCGGGTCTCGACCGTATCATCAAGGAGGGCTACGCCTTGCTGGGACTTATTTCCTACCTCACCGCGGGTCAGCCCGAGGTAAGGGCGTGGACTATCAAAAAGGGCACGAAAGCTCCCCAGGCGGCGGGAAAGATACACACCGATTTCGAGAAAGGCTTTATCCGCGCCGAGGTGGTGAGCTTCGACGATCTGATGAAGTGCGGTTCGATGACAGCCGCAAAGGAAAAGGGACTTGTCCGCTCCGAGGGCAAGGAGTACGTCATGAACGACGGTGACGTGGTGCTGTTCAGGTTCAACGTCTGATGCCGTCCGTTCCCAGCAGCATTGGGAGCATACTTTCATTGTACGCTATCGCTTTGTCGGCGACAAGGCTTGCAAGTCCATGTACAGCAAGATATTTCGAGAAAAAATATTCCTTGGCGCGGTCTATGTCCGATTTCAGCGACGCGGCGAGATTTTTCAGGACAGGCTCGAAGGCTTCGTCGTTTATCAGATCTTCAACGCTTTGTACGGAATATCTCTCCGACTGAAACAGAAATTTGAACAGGTTTGGCTCCTCGCAGGCAAATCTTACATAAGAGGCGGCGATCTCCAGCAGCGGTTTTCCGAAATGTCCGCGGGGCTTCATTATGTACTGCATGTGGTACTCGTCGGCTTTGCGGTAGACGGCTAAGCGAACGCTGTCTACGGAGGGAAAATTGTACATTATCGGCTGTGTGGAACAGTTTAGCTCTTTGGAAACGGTTCTTGCGCTTACGTTTGATATCCCGTCGCGGCGGGTTATCTCAAACGCGGCGTCAAGGATCATTTCTTTTGTTATCCTTGTTTTCGGCGGCATGGGAAACGCTCCTTTCACTGTATTACTTATATTATATAACATATGTAATAATATGTCAAGGAGTTTTTGCACGATTTTGCGAAAAAATATCCGATAAATAATCGGTGTTATATATCAGATGGAATATTATAAAAAGTTCATATTGCCGGGGACGGACAATAATTAACCGAATATTCATACATTAAAAAGGAAAATATAGTATAATAAAAAAGTATTTTATTAATGAAAGGAGCATGATCATGGGATTTTTTGCGAATGCCGATATATCGGTGCTGATCGCCTTTGCGGCGTACCTGCTTGTAATGCTCGGCATAGGCTTTTATTTTTCAAATAAAAGTAAAAAAATGAGCGACTATTTTCTTGCGGGAAGAGGTCTTAACAGCTGGGTGACGGCTATGTCCGCGCAGGCTTCGGACATGAGCGGCTGGCTTCTTATGGGACTTCCCGGCGCGGCTTACGCCACGGGCATGGGCAACTACTGGATCGCCATCGGACTTGCCATAGGCACTATACTTAACTGGGCGTTTGTGGCGAAGCCTCTGCGCTGTTTCACCGAGGCGGCGGGGGACTCCATCACCATTCCCCAGTATTTCCAGAACCGCTTCAAAACGGACAGCCCCATAGTGCGGCTGGTCTGCGCGGTGGTAATTTTCATTTTCTTTTTGGTGTACACCACGTCGGCGTTCGTTTCGGGAGGAAAGCTTTTCCAGGTGGTGTTCAACATCGACAGCAGCAACGCGACCTACACAAAGGCGGCTGTGATAATCTCCGCGCTCATCATCATCGCCTACACCTTTATGGGCGGCTTCAGCGCGGTAGCCTGGACGGACTTCATTCAGGGACTGCTGATGTTCTTCGCCATAATCGCGCTTCCCATCGCGCTTATAAGCAATACGCAGAATTTCAGCGCGGACATGATAACAAGCACTCAGAAGATCGTCGCAGACGGCGCTGACGCAAGCGGCTTCGCCTCGATGTTCCAAGGCAGGGGCGCGAACAGCATTATCAGCGACCTTGCATGGGCGCTGGGATATTTCGGAATGCCCCACATTCTGGTGCGCTTCATGGCTATCAAGGACGCGAAAAGCGTTAAGAAATCCGCAATAATTGCCATTATATGGGTGGTGATCTCTCTCGGCGCGGCGGTTCTGATAGGCATTCTGGGACGTGTTTACCTTGATTCTCAGGGAGTAATGTTATCCTCTGCGGATCAGGAGCTGATTTTTATACGCACTGTAAAAATGCTTTTCCCCGGACTTATTGCGGGAATATTCCTGTCGGCTGTGCTTGCTTCCATCATGAGCACTGCGGACAGCCAGCTTTTGGTAACGGCTTCGGCGGTGGTGAACGACTTCTTCAAGGTCGTGGTTAAAAAGGAAGTCTCCGACAAGACCCTCATGTGGATAAGCCGGGGAGCGGTTATGGCGATTTCCGTTATCGCCTGCATACTTGCCCTCGACCCCAAGGATTCCATAATGGGTATAGTTTCCAATGCCTGGGCGGGCTTCGGAGCTGCTTTCGGACCTGCGATAGTTCTTTCGCTGTACTGGAAACGGCTTACCCTCAAAGGTACGGTTGCGGGAATAATCGCGGGCGCGGGAACGGTTCTGCTGTGGGACAATATCCTCAGTCTCGGCGGGCTGATGTACTCCATCGTGCCGGGCTTTGCGCTTTCGATAATCGTTACGGTGGTCGTATCGCTGATTGACAAAGAACCGTCAGACGAGGTCAAGGAAATATTTGAAAAGGCAAAAGCAATAGAATAACCGCAGAAAATGTTTTCCCGTCCGCGAATTCGGCGTGAACGGTACACGGCAGTACCGTTATCCGCCTTTCGGGGACGGGATTTTTTACAGTCAAAACAAGGCTTCGGTATTAACGCAAACACCAAAAACGCAGCATGGGAAAACAAAAAACGACCGCATTGGCGATATATACCAATGCGGCGGAATGCGGATTTAATCGTGAAGCTTGCTGCTTGCGTAACCCTCCTCGATCGCGGCGTTGCAGGATGCGTCAATATTAGCCGCCACTTCCTCGGGAGTTTTGTCCCCGAAAAGCAAGTCCTGTATATTGATGTAAAATGCTGCCCGAACGCCCCGCCAATTGGGGTTATTGCCTGTCAGGTTGACATTGGCGCTGCTGTTGTTGATGTACTTGCTTTCGTCCTTCAAGGCTTCGGCGTATTTTTCGGCAACGCTTGCGCTGCATGGAATTGCGCCCGTCATATAGTCCTTGTAATCGCTTTCGTAAATATATTTTACAAAGGCTTTGCCTGTTTTCAGCTTTGCTTCGTCGCCGTTGTCAAAAACCTCAAACCCCGTTGTGAAAACGGTTGCATATCCCGGAATGTCCACCGAAAAATCGGGGAAGTTTACAGAATAAATCTCAAATCCGCCCTCTTTGCGGCAGTTTGCCTCCTGCGCGACGTTGTTGATGTAAAGCGCAAGCTGACCGTTGATAAACTGATTGTAGTTGTCCATTATGACCAAGGTATCGGCGTTTGCGGGGAAATACCCTTTGTCGTTGCAATCCCTTATCCACCGCAAAGCGGCAATGCCCTCGGGCGTGTTTACGCAGAACCGTCCGTTCTCGTCGAACAGCGGACAGCCGAACGCCCTTAAAAGCGTCATTATATGGGTGTCGCCCTGATTGTCGGCGGCGTACATCATCATGGGGGAAACCAATTCGGGAAGATTTTCTTTCAGCGTTTTAAGTACATAGTCAAACTGCTCCTTGTTCCAGTTCTGGATAACGTCCGGCTCTTTGATAAATTCTTCCAATCCCGCCTCGCGGAACAGGTCGGCGTTAAAGGAGAGGGTATTCTGCGCACTGTAAAAGGGCATCATATAGGTTTTTCCGTTAAGGGAGCTTTCCGTCCAGTAGCTGGGGTAGATGTCGGCTTTAAGCTCCTCGCCGATAATATCGTCCAGCGGCACAACCCTGCCCGTGTGTATATATGTAGACATATTGAAGTATCCCTCGAAAAGCACGTCCGCCGCGTCGGGAGTATCGAAACAGCCGGGGACTTCCGCGTCCTCGTTCGTCTGCTCGAACTCCACAAGGTTGACGGTAACATCGGCGTCCCCGTACTGTGCGGCAAAATCCTCCGCAGCCTTTTGCAGGAACTGCGCAGCCGCCGTATACTCCGTACCCACATGGTCGTTCATCTGAAGCGCGGGGCACTTGATATTCAGAACCACCGACGGTTTTTCCGCGGCTTTTTCGCAGCCCGTGAAAAGTCCGCAGAGCATTGCCGCCGAAAGGAGCATACTGTAAATTTTCTTCATAAATTTCCTCCCATCATAAATATTTTTTCAAGGTATTCAACAGTACGGGAACGTCTATCGGCTTGCCCACATGGTCGTTCATTCCCGCGTTGAGAGCCTCCTGTTTGTCCTCCTCGAAAGCGTTCGCAGTCATTGCTATGATAAGTATTTTCGACAGCCCGGGGTCATCGAGGGCGCGTATCGCCCTGCTTGCCTCGTAGCCGTTCATTACAGGCATTTGCACGTCCATAAGGACTGCCGCAAAATACCCCGGCTCGGAAGCCTTTACAACATCAACAGCCTCCCGGCCGTTTTCTGCCGTTTCAATGAGGAAGCCCCATTCTTTCAGAATTTCCGTGGCGATCTCCCGGTTAAGCTCGTTGTCCTCCACCAGCAGCAGACGGCTGCCCTTGAAGGAAACCTCCTCCTCGGCTTTCGGCTCTTCCCGCTTTGCGGATTTCTGTTCATCCTGCAATCGCAGGGACAAATTTATAATAAACTCTGTGCCCTTGTCCTTTTCGCTCTGTACCTCGATGGTTCCGTTCATCATATCCACAATATTTTTTGTAATGGACATTCCCAATCCCGTGCCTTGAATACCGCTGACGGTAGCGGTTCTCTCACGGGTAAAGGGTTCAAAAATCGTCGCCGCAAATTCCGGACTCATACCGATACCCGTATCCTTTACCCGAAGCTCATAGTCGGCAAATCCGTCATGAACGCCTTTTTCTGCAAGGGTAAGGGAGACAGCCCCTCCCGCAGGGGTAAATTTCATAGCGTTTGAAAGCAGGTTCAGCAGAACCTGATTTAACCGAAGCTTGTCGCAGTAAACGTCCCCGTTCTTTACGTCCTCGGTTACGTTCAGCTCCAGCTGCTTTGCGGCTATGTCCGTCTGAATGATACTGCGGACGTTTTGGAGAATGTCCGAGAGATTTTCGGGTTTTTCCTCAATGACGACCTTGCCCGACTCGATACGGCTCATATCCAGCACGTCGTTGATAAGATTAAGCAAATGGCTTGAGGAACGGCTTATTTTTCCGAGATAATCCTCCAGCAGAGTTTTATCGTCAAGGTGCTTTAAGGAAAGATTTGTAAAGCCGATTATGGCGTTCATGGGGGTGCGTATGTCGTGGGACATATTATTGAGGAACACGGTTTTCGCCCTGTTTGCGGACTGCGCCATATTCAGAGCCTCGTTCAGCTCCTCGCGGTGCTTCTGCTCCGCCTTTGCCTGCGCCGCCGACTGACGGCTGCGAAGAGCCAGCACGATAACAAGCACCAATGCCGCTCCCATAAAAACCAAAATCAACAGCACAATGCGCAGCAGATCCATGCTCTGCTCCTCGAAAACCGAATTGTAAACCGACATCACAACGTACCAGTCCAAATCCTCTATGGGGGTAAAGCGCATTATTCCGCCGCCGCTGTCGGCTTCAATCGAAATGGTAAAGGCTTCGTTCTTGTCGATATGATCGTGTATGTCCTCCATAGTCACGCCGTCTTTAACTGTGTACTGCTCGATATCGGCAAAGAAGTTGTTCCGCTGCCGAGCGCTTTGGCTGTGGTAGAGGTTTACGATATAGCTGCCGTCCCGGTCGAAAACGCTTGTGTAGCCTTTGCCGTTGTAGCAGTCTATTTTAAGTTCGTCTCTCAAGGTGTTGATATGATAGCGGCAGACGATGTGCGTAAACGTTTTCTCCTCAACGGTAAACGGCTTTATTTTAACGCCCAGAAGCAGGCTTTCGCTGCGGCTTTCGACGCTGTGTCCCGAACCGTCGTAGCGTACGGCGAAGTGCTCCTTTTCAGCGCGGCACAGTGAGGTGATATTTTCGTCCTCGGAAATAAACATAGAGCCGGAATAAATATTATCCTCCCCGTCAACCAAGGCAAGGTCGATGCAGTCAATGCCGCTTCCTTTCAGGTTGAGCATCTCCATAACCTCGCGCACCGTTTGGCATTTTGCCTGGCGGCACTCCTCGCCTATGCCCGCCAGAGTTTTCCAGCGGTACTCCAGCGATTTTAAAATTGAGGTTTCGTCGTGAAGGGTCAGCTCGTTCACAGACTGAACTGACAAATCAATGACCCTGTTAGTCACAACGGAGTACAGAATGACCGCTCCTATTAAAACCACAAGTATCAGGGAAAGCATCATAAACGCCCTTCCGCGCCAGCCTGCGGTTATTGTTCGCTTATTTTGTTTCATTTTTAGGTTCTCCCCAAATCGGTTTTCATAAAATAAATTTATGATGTAAAATCATGCTGACGTATAGGATAAAAATTTTATTTAAGTATACCATAAATGTCGTAAAAAGTCAAGACGTCCCCGCTTTAAAACGGGGACGTCCATCATACTATATAATCATGAATAATTATGCGTTTTTTGATCAAATCGCAGCCTTTCTCACAGCCGCGCCGGGAACGCTCTTTTTGGTGATGTCCGCGCCCAGACCGCGGAGCTTTTCCTCGAAATTTTCGTAGCCGCGCTCAATGTGGTAAATATCCTCTATCTCGGTAACTCCCTTGGCCGCAAGTCCCGCGATTACCAAAGCCGCGCCCGCTCTCAAGTCGGGAGCCGTTACCGGCGCGCCCATGAGAGAGCCTACTCCCTCGATAACGGCGACCTTGCCGTCCACGGAAATGTCCGCGCCCATTCTGCGAAGCTCGTCGACATATCTGAAACGGTTGTCGAAAATTCCCTCCGTGACTATGCTTGTGCCCTCCGCAAGACACAGCAGCGTGGAGATCTGCGGCTGCATATCGGTGGGAAAACCGGGGTGAGGCATGGTCTTGACGCTTGTCTTTACCAGCGGACCGTCCACGGAGATACGAACGCTCTCATCAAATTCCTCGACGTTCACGCCTATTTTTTCAAGCTTTGCGGTAATGCTTTCAAGGTGCTTGGGTATAACGTTCTTTATGAGGACGTTTCCGCGCGTTGCCGCCGCCGCGACCATAAACGTTCCCGCCTCGATCTGGTCGGGGATAATCGCGTAGGACGTGCCCTTGAGACGCTTCACGCCGCGTATTTTTATTACGTCCGTGCCCGCGCCCATGATGTCCGCGCCCATTGAGTTGAGGAAATTGGCGAGGTCGACTATGTGAGGCTCTTTGGCGGCGTTTTCGATAACGGTCATTCCGGTAGCTTTTACCGAGGCGAGCATAGCGTTTATTGTCGCGCCCACCGTCACCATGTCGAAGTATATCTGAGTGCCGTACAGCCCCTCGGACTGCACGTCTATCATACCGTGGTCTATGGAGCAGGAAGCACCCAGCGCGGCAAAGGCTTTCAGGTGCTGATCTATGGGACGGTCGCCCAGATAGCAGCCGCCGGGCATGGACACTCTCGCCCTGCCGAACTTGCCGAGAAGCGTTCCCAGGAAATAGTACGAAGCGCGCATATGCTTAGCCATTTCGTAGGGAACGATCGGGTCGGAAATACCGGTCGCGTCGATTTTTACCGTGGTCTTATCGAGAAAGACCACCTTTGCGCCCATTTCGTAAAGAATGCGCATACTTATGGAAACGTCGCTGATGTCGGGAACATTTTCGAGCACGCAAGGCTCGTCTGAAAGAATAACGGCGGGGATAATGGCAGCTACGGCGTTTTTTGCGCCGCTGATCTCGACTTCCCCTTCAAGCCGGCGACCGCCCTTTATAATAAATTTTTCCAAAAACAATTCTCTCCCAAGCGGTCTGTGACCGCGTTAATACAGATATTCGCAAACAATTTGCGCATACCGCTGCCGTTTTTTCGGCAAAGGCATGCGCTGTACAAAACACATCCATTTTTACAGCACTAATATTATACCATAACTGCGGACAAAATAAAAGCTTTTTTGAATGATTTTTATCACATTTTTTTGGAAAATATTTTACATCTTTAGGGCAATATGCACAAATCGAGTGATAAAATTGGTTTATTTTAACTTATTGGCTTTGAAATTTTAACCGTTTTGTAAACTAAAGACGTCATGAAATTTCAAGAAACGTTTTACGGGAAGTCTCGGATTTTTCAAATCTCACGGACATATCGCCGTGTTGTGTCAATTGTTTCAGGCGCGGGTTTTACGTTTTTCCGTGTATGCGGCAGTTTCAATCATAAATAATACAAAGGGTATAAACAACATTATACTTACAGTAAAAAACGTCAAGTACTTTCCTTATTTTTATACCCCGTACACCTTTCTCGCGGCGTCGACCGTGTCTTTTGCGTCCTTGGCGTAGAAGTCCGCGCCGATTTTTTCCGCGTATTCGGGGGTGAGAACCGCTCCGCCTACCACAATTTTACAGGGGACGTTGTTTTCACGCAGAAGTTTGACAGTTTCTTCCATTGCACCGAGAGTTGTGGTCATCAGCGCGGAAAGCCCCACGACCTTGACATTGTGCTTGACGGCGGCGTCTAAAACGTTTTCGGGGGGAACGTCACGTCCCAAGTCGATTACGTCAAAGCCATAATTTTCCAAAAGCACCTTGACAATGTTCTTGCCGATGTCGTGAATGTCCCCCTTGACGGTAGCAAGCACCACTTTTCCCTTGCTGACGGACGCGCCGCCGCTTTTCGCCATGTGCTCCTTGATGACCTCAAACGCCGCCTGTGCCACGTTTGCCGCCATTATTAGCTGCGGCAGGAAAATTTTTCCGCTTTCAAATTCCGCGCCTGCTTTGTCAAGTGCGGGAATCAACATTTTGTCGACAATTTCCATACTGTCGGTGGTTTTCAGAAGCTCCGCGGTAATCCGCGCCCCCTCCTCTTTCAGACCATTGGCAATGGCTGCCGGCAGGTCGTTAGTCTCTGATTTTGGGGCAGAGACGGCGTTTGCGGTACTTACCGAAGTTGTGAAATTACTGCCCGAATAGGCGGCAATAAAGTCTGCCGAATTTTTGTCAATATTTGTCAGCAATTTGTACGCCCGCACCGCACCCGTCATCAGCGGCGCGTTGGGGTTGATTATGGGCAGGTCAAGCCCGTTCGTCAGCGCCATTTGCAGGAAATTGCAGTTCACAAGCTCCCGGTTCGGCAGTCCAAAGGAAATATTTGACACTCCCAGCACGGTTTTCAGACCCAGTTCCGTTTTAACGCGGTGAAGCGCGGTAACGGTTTCCATAACCGCCGCCTGTTCCGCCGAAGCGGTTAGCGTTAGGCAATCTATGAAAATATCACGCTTGGGAATTCCCGTTTTTTCGGCGTTTGCAAGGATTTTTTCCGCAATTTGGAAACGCCCCTCGGCGGTTTTGGGTATGCCCCCCTCGTCGAGGGCAAGTCCCACCACAGCCGCGCCGTACTTCTTAACGAGGGGCAAAATCGCCGCCATTGACGACTTTTCGCCGTTCACCGAGTTGACAATCGGCTTGCCGTTGTACACCCGCAAAGCCGCTTCAAGCACGTCGGGACGGGTGCTGTCCAGTTGCAGGGGCAGGTCGGTTACGCTCTGCAAGGCTTTGACAACTTTTACCATCATTTCCTTTTCGTCGATTTCTGGCAGACCCACGTTCACGTCCAGAATGTCCGCGCCCGCGTTGATTTGCTCGATCGCCTGCCCGAGAATGTAGCCGATGTCCTCGGACTTCAGCGCCTCCTTGAAACGCTTTTTGCCCGTGGGGTTGATGCGCTCGCCGATAATGCGCGGCTGGTCGATAACCACGGTTTTTGCGGGACTGCACACCGCCGCCTCCAGTGTGGGGGTCTGTTTTGTGTACTTCATCTCTTTAAGACGGTGAACCAATGCACCGATAAATTCGGGGGAAGTTCCGCAGCAGCCGCCCGCTATTTTTACCCCATATTTTACCAAATTTGCCATACTGTCTGCAAAATCGACCGGGGAAACGTCATACTTGTTCGTTACGGGGTCGGGAAGTCCCGCGTTTGGCTTGACGACGATTGGCAAGGTTGTCCATTTGGCAAATTCTGCCACCACAGGTTCAAGCTCTTTCGGTCCGAGGGAGCAGTTCACGCCGATCGCGTCGACCCCCAAACCCTCCATAGTCAGAGCCATTGCGGACACCGAACAGCCCGTGAAAGTCCGCATATTCTGCTCGAAGGTCATTGTGGCAATTATTGGCAAATCGCTGTTTTCCTTGGCGGCAAGCACCCCCGCTTTCAGCTCGTACAAGTCCGTCATAGTCTCAAAAATCAGTACGTCCGCCCCCGCCTCGAACCCCGCAGCGACTTGCTCCTTGAAAATGTCGTAAGCTTCCTCAAAAGTCAGGCTGCCCGTTGGCTCTAAAAGTTGACCTATGGGACCTATGTCAAGAGCCGTCAAGGCGTGTCCCTCGCGGGAACCGCGAGATGAACAGGCTTTTTTGGCAATTCCCACCGCCGCTTTTATTATTTCGGACACACTTTTCCCTGTTTCCGCCATTTTATAGCGGTTACAGCCGAAAGTGTTGGCGTAGACGATGTTCGCCCCCGCCGCAACGTACGCAGAGTGAATATCCTCAATCCAGTCTGGCTTGTCAAAATTTAACATTTCGGGAATACCGCCGCTTTCCATACCCTTCGCTTGGAGCATTGTGCCCATTGCGCCGTCCAAAAAGACGAACTCGTTGTTATTCAAAATATTGTAAAAAATTTCCTTTTTATTCATAGCACGTTTTTCCTGCCTTTCTGAAATCGCATTTTTCGCGGATTTTGCACGTCCCGCATCCTTGCCTTTTTTTGGAAATCGGTTCGTCCGCAATGCCGATAACCGCTGTAACCGACTTTGTGGGGGTCAGCAAGCCCCCCTCGGTCACGCACACGCCCACGGTACGCATTGCGTTCACCGTCGCGAGGAAGTCCCCTTGACATTCGAGAGGGAAATCGCCGTACCCGGGAGAAAATCGCCAAGTGGTAAATTTTCCCGCAAAACGTTCCCCTATCTCGGTTTCGGCGCGGTCGCAGACCTGCTCAACGGCGGCGGACGCCAGCGCGTCTGCGGCGAGAGCCTTTGCCATATCCTCGGCTTGAATTGTGCGGAGCAGCTTGTCCACGCCGTCGCCGAGGGTGGCGCAGAGGAAAGCCGTACCGAAACAGCCGTCAAGGTGGGCGGAAATATCCCTGCCCCGCAGGACGAGCCTGTGCCCCGACAGCGTGACGGCGTTGTCGGAAACGTCCCCAATATCGGCGTACACCCAATGAAACTTTGGGGTTGCGGCGGCGACTAATCGGCTTTCGCACTCGTCCGCAAGAGCCGTAATATTTTCGGGAGGTTCGCCCCGTATGCCCATATACCGAAATGCCTCGGCGCGGTTGATTTTTGTTAATTCTATCATAATAAAATCCTTTTGGGTTTAGAAGATAAATCAGAATTTGTACTATTCTATATCGAAACTTTCTGTTTTCAAATCTTGATAATATCTTCCATGAGAAGCAGTAAATCTTAATACACAATAATCCGGGTCAGTGACCCCCTTTTTATAAAAAAGAGTGTCACCATTTTTCCAAATCATGTTTTTGGTTTCTTGGTCAGTTAATACTTCCATTTTTCCTATCAGCATAACACCCACATACTTAAATAAGCCTTTATGATAAAAGTAAATGCCGGCATTAGGATTTTCTTGATATTGCTTTACCCTCATAGATGAAGTATTAGTAGAAAAATAGAAAGTCTTTAATCCAATGTGTTTCCTTGGTTTCAACATTGCTTTCATATTAGGATAATTTTCATCATCAATAGAGCATATAAAACTAACACTTTGTCTGCAAATAAATTTTTCAATTTTATTCAAATCCATTGTTTGTACTCCTAAATTCCGATTTATTTCCTAAATATGTCAAGAGAATGGCTTGTAATTCCCACTAAATCCTGCCGTTCGCAGGTTGCAAAATGGTACTTCAAAAACAGCTCGAATGTATCGTTATCCATTTTGTCTATCTCGCCGCCGATCAGCAGGGCACAGCCGTCCGAGGCAACATAGTGCAGGCGGGTTGTGGGGAACGCCGACATCAATCTGTCAATATCTTCCTTGCGGACAAGCTCGAACAGGTCTTTCGGCTCGGATATTGCGGCGAAAGTCTCGGGGTCAATCAAACCGTTTTTGATGTACTCGGCAACGCTGAAGCTGCCTTGACGAAAGCCCTCGTTGACAAGGCAGCCGTCCGATATTACATACGCGGCAAAAACGGTACCGCCCCGCTTTGTCACGCGGATAGCCTCGCTCAAAGCCTGCCGCTTGTCCTCGTCGTTGTACAGATGATACAGCGGACCTAACAGCAGGGTGATGTCATAGGTGTTGTCGGGGAAAGACGACAAGTCCAGCGCGTTGCCTTGGGTAACGGTTATTTTTTCATCGGGCAGCGTGTTCTTGCGGAAAACCTCAATGTTATGCTCCACCAGCTCCACCGCGTCAACGGTATAGCCTTGCCGCGCCAGCGTGTGGGAATAACGTCCCGTTGCCGCGCCTATTTCAAGCACGCGGTCGCCCTCCCGTATGTACTTTTCAATATACCGCATAGTGGTGAGGAACTCCACCGTTCCGCTCTTTGCAGCCGCCAAACGGCTGTCCTCGTCATATGAATTGTAGAAGTCGGTTAAATATTGATTTTCTTTCATAGCAAATTACCTCAATTCCTTATAGTACGGGCAAATATCCTCATAAGTCCCGTCTTTCATACGGAAACCTTTGGGAATAGTCCCCAACTGCGTGAACCCGAACCTCTCGTAAAGACTGCGTGCGTGGGCGTTTGTGGACACCACCGCGTTAAACTGCATTATGCGGAAACCGCATTTCCTGCCCCTGTCAAGGCAGTCCTCCACAAGCTTTCTGCCGATGTGGTAGCCGCGGAAAGCCTTTTTCACCGCAAAACTGGCGTTGCAAATGTGTCCGCACCGCCCCACGTTGTTCGGGTGGAGAATGTACAGCCCCATAACCTCCTGCCTGTCGGTATCAACCGCCACGCCGCAGTAGCTCTGCTCCCTGAAAAAGTCCGCCCCCGTGACCTCGTTCAGCCGCTCCTCCTGGGGGAAAGCAATGCCCTCCTCCACGACCTCGTTCCATATCTCGATCATTTCGGGCAGGTATTTTCCTATGTAGGGTTTTATTTCGATGTTCATAAAATCTCTCCTGTTCAAATATTTTTCATAAAAACATTATCGTTATTTTCAATTCTTTTTTTCGCGGACTTTAAAATATTTTCGCACCGTAACTGCGTTTTTTCTATGTCAGAGCATAGCTCCGAAACAATGTCGTTACCCTCTTTTACCGCCCTTTGGTACTGCTCCTCGGAAAGCTCTCCCGACTTATAAGCCTCGTCCAGCTCGTCGCGGTCGTCTATGGAAATATCTCCCTCAACATCAAACACCACGTCCAGATACTGGTCTGTAAAATAAGCCACCCCGTCCCCGTCGTACCCCCAGCCGTCGATAACGTCAACATACCACACCGAAACCGACTTTGAATACTTCACCCCTTGGACTGTATGAGAATGGGGGAGAAATTTTGCCGTTACCGCGCGGCGCTTACCGTCGGGTATCAATTGCAGCCAAACCATTCCCTCGCCGCATACGGGAATTTTCCCCGCTTTGGGCTTTTCCCAAAAGAAATAGTCCCCCGCCTTTAATTCTATTACGCTGACAAGACCGTGAAAATCCTCCGTATCCATTCGCATTTGGTAGTAGGGAAATCCCTGAAAACCCCATTTTTTATCCCTGTCAAGGCGTTTTTTTGTCATATGTACCGCTCCTTACAAATTGTTTATTGAAATGTTTTGTAGGGGACGGGTTTCCCGTCCCGCGGTTGCTGAACAACGGGACGGAAAACCCGTCCCCTACAGAACCGTACATATATTATAAAAGCGACTTCACGCTCTCGCTTATCTTCCTCGCCACATAAGGATTATTCATAGTGTACAGATGTATGCCGTCAACCCCGCTTGAAATAAGGTCGACAATCTGGTCAACCGCGTAGGCAATTCCCGCGTCGCGGAGAGCCTCGGGGTTGTTTTCGTACTTCTGCATCATTTTGGAAAATTTCGCGGGCAAACTCGCCCCGCACATCGACACCATACGCTCAATCTGCTTTTTGTTGGTGACGGGCATTATCCCCGCCTCCACGGGGACGTTCACCCCCGCAATATCCAGCATTTCGCGGTACTTATGGAACGCCCCGTTGTCAAAGAAAAGCTGTGACATCAAATGCTCCGCCCCCGCCTCGATTTTGATTTTAAGGTGGTTTATGTCCTCGGAGAAGCTTTTCGCCTCAAGGTGGCACTCGGGATAGCACGCTCCCGAAACGTGGAAATCCCCGTTTTCCTTGATAAAGCGGGTAAGGTCGCTTGCGTACTCAAAATCGTGGAGACGGGGTATGTCGGGGTTCACGTCCCCCCGCAGCGCGAGAATGTTCTCAATGCCCCTTTCGCGTAACTGCCCCAAAATCTCGCGGACGCTCTCACGGGTGCTGTAAACGCAGGTCAGATGCGCCGCCGAGGGAATACCCAACTCGTTCTGTATGTATGCGGCGATGTCGCAGGTTTTCGTGTCGGAGGCGTTCCCCCCCGCGCCGTAGGTCACACTTATAAAGTCGGGGGACAGGTCTTTCATCTCCGCCAGCGTACTGTAAACAGTTTCCACAGAGCTTGTTTTTTTCGGCGGAAAAACCTCAAAGGACAGGACTGTTCTGCCCTTGTTAAAAAGTGATGATATTTTCATTTGTATTGTACTCCTTTATATAAATCTTGCGGCACGTTTTGCTGTACCGGCATTAATTTTCGTTTTTACTGTTTATTTTTTCCAAACCGTCCCGCAGGACGGCAATTTCTTTCTGCAACCTCAAAATTTCCGCCATAACGTTTTCCTCGGTTTTTTCCAGTTTTTCCTCGGCAAGCCTTTTTTCGGCAATGTCAAGGTACTTGTCCATAACGCCGATAATTTCCTCGGGGGACATTTCGGGGGTAATCTCCGCGCCGTCGCTTTTCATTAACGCCGCCGCCCGGTATTTCAGGGACTCTATCTCGTCGATTATCTCCGCCGTTTCGGGCGGAATTTTTGCGTGTTCTTTTTTCTTTCCGCCCATAGCGTTTCCTTTCAAAAATAAATCAGCCTTTTACAGCAAACCGCATCTGTAGGGGACGGGTTTCCCGTCCCGATGTTCAGTAACCGCGGGCGGGGAAACCCCGCCCCTACAAAAAGCGTTATTTTATAGTATTGCTATAAAATCGGCAATAGAAAATCTATTATTTCCTCCGCCGCGCCGCCGCAGTCCTCGGAAAAAAGTTTCTCAAACCAGTTCTCGCAGGGTACTGTCCGCAGTTCTCCCCATTTGCGGTACGCCGCGCTTGCGGGCATCATAGGCTTGTTGTTGACCGCCCACATTGCCTCCAGTATTTTCCAAGAGTTTATATGGGCAAGATACCGCTTTTTCAGCGGGTCAGCCGTTTCAAGCTTTATTTTCACCGTCATAAGCCAGTGATACAGACCCTCCCGCACCTTTTGCGGAGTACGGTAATTTCCGTATTTTTCCTTTGCCAAAGCCGTTATTTCGGACAGCCACCCGTCCCTGTCGAAGGCGATTTCTCCGTCAAGGTAGCGGTAAACGTTCATAGGATCGGCGTTCAGCTTTTGGACTGCGTATTCGTAAGTCAGAAAAGAAGTTTCCACAAGAATACCGTCGGTGAAATGGGTCTCAAAGCAATGCCTGTCACACAGCGCGATAATGTCAACGTCCGAATTTTCCGCAGCGCAGCCGCAGGCAACGGAGCCTGTAAGAAGCACGCCGCTTACGGTTTTGTCGGAGGTAAGCTTTTCAAGCTCGCGGCTGAATATTTCACGCTGTTTCGCACCGTTTTCCGATTTCTTTTTACCCATAGCATTCCTTTCAATATTTTGGAAAATAATTTTACGGTATATAGGGCGAGGGCAGCCTGTATTGGCATGCTCCCGCCTATGAAATTAACCGTATTTAAAAGGCGGGAGCAGAGCCCCCGCCCTACCATTATATATATCAATCATTAAACGACGTGCGGAACGGCGCAAGAGGAATACCGTTCTTGCCGTAAACGGTCACCTCACCGTAGTTCGTCCAGTTGTACCGCAGATACACAGGCTCGGCAACCTCGGCGGAACGGACAAAAATCTTGTCCCCGCGTATCTCCGCCTCGGCAGGGTGATACTCCTTGTTCCTGCCCGCGATCTCGAAGCCGGCGATCCTGTCACCCTTTACGTCGAAGCCGTCCTCCGCGTAGTCGAAGCTGAGCAGAATGCCGCCCTCCGTATAGGTGCGGGACTTGTAGACCGCCCCGTAGGCTTCGTTCGCGGAAATTTTCCCGTAAACGTGGTACAGCGCCTGCAAAGCGAGACGTTCTCCCACAGGCTCTTTGTCCAGAGGGTGAATGTTGTTGAACTCGCCCTTGTCCAGAGCGACCGCAATTCCCGTATTCGCTGTGGTTTGGTGTACCCGCATCTGCGCCTCGCGGATCTTGCACCAATGCTTGTAGTCCTCGTCCCCGTCGTTCATGAACATGGGCAGCTGCACAAACAGGAACGGCAGCGTGTCGTCCTCCCAGTCGGTGCGCCACTGCTCGATAAGCGCCTTGAACAGCTTGTAGTATGTATCGGGCTTGTGGTCGTCGCTTTCGCCCTGATAGTAGATAAATCCCGCAACGGTGTAGGGGCATACCCTTTTCAGCATGGTCTCGTAAAGTCCCGCGGGACGGAACGGCGATTTGGAACCCAGCGGCTCGGGCCAGCGGTTCGGACCCGCATATTCCTGCGCGCCCTCCCAGGTGGGATTGGGGGTGGTGGCGTAGTACTCGTTTATTTTCGGCTGCCAATCGTTGTACCAAGCCTGAAATTCCTCAAGCTCTTTCAGGTATCCCTCAAAGGTCTTGTCCTCCATAGCCTTGTCGTACTCGTCGGTGTAGGACTTTGTATCCGCGTCCTTTTCGAGATACTCGCGGCTCATCCAGGCGGACGCGGAAGTTCCTCCCCAGTTGCAGCCGATAACTCCCACGGTAACGCCCAGCTTCTCGGAAAGCATTTTGGCGAAGTAATATCCCACCGCCGACCAGCACTTAGCCGACTCGGGGGAGGCTGTCGCCCAGCAGGTATTCCTTTCCGCAAAACGGAAATAATCGTCGATATAGGCTATCTTTTGGGTGTAGTAGAACCGCACGTTCACGCTCCCGTCAATAGCCGCAAGATCTTCCTTGCCCGTGAGGGAGTTTTGCAGTTCCAGTTCCATATTGGACTGTCCCCCCGCCAGCCATACCTCGCCGATCATAACGTCGCGGAGGACTATCTCCCCGCCGTTTCCGTCGGTGACTTTAAGCTCGTAAGGACCTCCCGCCTCCATGGGAGGGAGCGAGAGCGACCATTTGCCGTCCACCGCCGTAGTCTCTGCGGAATTGCCGCCGATCTCCGCCTTTATTTTGGTGAAGCTGTAGGCGTTTCCCCAGACTGTGATATCCTTGTTTCTCTGGAGCACCATGTGATCCGTGAAAATTGCCGCGAAATTGAAGCCTGCCATAACAATTACCTCCGACTTTTTATATTAAGGACGTTTCGTCCTCATGTCCGTATATATGACATTATGTCCCGCGTACGAAAAACGGGGACATAATGCCGCAGTTATATTTTGGTTATTTTAGCGAAATTTGCCATAAGCTTTTTCGTTCCCACGCTGTCGAAAGCCACTTCCAGCATGGCGTCGTTGCTGATCTTCTTTACCGAAATCACGGTGCCCTCGCCGAAAACGTTGTGCTTCACCCGCTCCCCCACGGAGAAATCCGCATTGGCGGTCTTTTTGCTCTGCTCCGCCTTTCGGCTCGCAAGCTCGCTTTTCAGGCTGTACTTCGGCTCGCTGCGGACGATAGTCTCGCCCGATCCGCCGCCGTCGTATTCCTCGCTGCGCACTGTGCTGTCTATTTTTTCCACGCAGCCGACGTCTATTTCCTTTACGAACCGTGAGATCAGATTTCTGTTGGTGAAGCCGAACAGCATTCTCTGCTTTGCGTGAGTGATGAAAAGCCTTTCCTTGGCGCGGGTTATCGCCACATAAGCGAGCCTGCGCTCCTCCTCCATGTCCTCGGGACTGTCCATGCTGCGCGTGCCGGGGAATATTCCCTCCTCCGCGCCCACGACGAACACTGTGGGGAACTCCAGTCCCTTTGCGCTGTGCATTGTCATCATGGACACCGCGTTGTCGCCGCTGCCCAGCTTGTCAAGGTCTGTGTAGAGACTTATCTCCTCCAGAAATCCCGAAAGACTTGCGTTCTCGCCGTTAGCCTCCTCATACTGGGTCATGGTGGTTTTAAGTTCGCTGATGTTTTCCAGCCTGCCGACGCCCTCGTCGCCCAGAGCTTTCATGGCGTTCGCGTAGCCGGTCTTGTCGAGAAGCTCGTCCAAAAGCTCGCTCAGGGAGTGAGTTTCCGCGAAATCCGAAAGATAGGTGAACATTTCCGCCGTTTTGGTCAGCAGCGCGGTCTTTTTTGACAGCAGCGGATAGCTTTCGCTGTCCCGCATTATATCTATGGGGGACATATTAAGGTCGCCCGACATCTGCTCTATCAGCGAGACCGTCGCGTCCCCGATGCCCCGCTTAGGCTCGTTGATTACCCTTTTGAACCGCAGCATATCCCTGTTGTTGTTCAGCAGCGCAAGATAGGACGTGATATCCTTTATTTCCCTGCGGTCGTAGAACCTCATGCCGCCGATGACCCTGTAGGGGATATTGTTCCGCGTAAACGTCCGCTCAAGGCTGTTGGACTGGGCGTTCATGCGGTAGAGAACCGCGAAATCCCTGTAGTTCGCGCCGTCCTTTACGGCGGAAAGGACAGTCCCCGCCACATACTCCGACTCGGCGGATTCGTCCTCCGCCTTGTAGACCGTCACTTTCATACCGTCCCCCGCGGAAGTCCACAGCTTCTTTTCCTTGCGGCTCAGATTGTTTGCTATCACGGAATTGGCTGCGTTAAGTATATTCTGCGTGGAGCGGTAATTCTGTTCGAGACGTATCACGGCGGCGTTCTCGAACTGCTGCTCGAAGCCGAGAATGTTCTCGATGGTCGCTCCCCGGAACTTATAGATGGACTGATCGTCGTCGCCCACAACGCACAGATTGCGGTGTCCCTCCGAAAGCAGGGACACAAGCCTGAACTGCGCCTGGTTGGTGTCCTGATACTCGTCCACCATAACGTATTTGTAGAGATTGCGGTAGTGGTTCAGCACGTCCGGCTCTTTCTCGAAAAGCTCCACGGTGAGACGGATTATGTCGTCGAAATCCAGCGCATTGGCGTCCCGCAGACGGGTCTGGTAAAGACGGTAAAGCTTTGCAATGCAGATTTTGCGGTAATCTCCCGCAGCGGCTGCTTCAAACTCGTCGGGGGTGATGAGCTTATCCTTTGCCGAGGATATCGTTCCCAGCACCATGCGCGGCGGGAAAGCCTTGTCGGACAGGTCCAGCGGGTCGTAGCAGCTTTTCAGCAGCCGCTGGCTGTCGTCGCTGTCGTAGATAGTGAAGCTTGAAGTATAGTACCCCAGCTTTTCAATCTCCCTGCGGAGTATCCTTACGCAGGCGGAATGAAAGGTCGCCGCGCAGATACCGTCCGCGTCGTTTCCCAGCATAGAGCCGAGACGTTCTTTCAGTTCGCCCGCAGCCTTGTTTGTGAATGTGATCGCGAGAATGTTCCAAGGATTCACCCTGTCGGCGGCAGCTATGTCCGCAAGACGGGAAACGGCCGCCTCGTCCCGGCTGCCGTCGTAGGCTTCGAGGAAAGCGATATCCTCATCGCTTATCGAAGCGGGGACGTTCACGTCGTTGTAGGCGTTGCCGAAGGTCACCATATTGGCAATGCGGTTCACCAGCACCGAGGTCTTGCCGCTGCCCGCGCCCGCAAGCACGAGAACGGGTCCCTTAACGGTAAAGACCGCTTTTTTCTGCATATCGTTGAGCCGCCCGAAATATTTTTCGAGCGCCTTTCTTTTTGCCCCTGTAAAATCCTGAATGTTAGCCATAAAACCCTCCAAATAATTACGGCAGACCAAAAAGGTTCCGGAAATTTATCATTGTCCGCGCAAATTCATAAATTTATGTAACGGTAATCCGTAAGCTTCCGACGGCGCGGCTGTTATGCTTTCTGCGGTATTTCCCGCGGTTTTGTTTTATCTGCGAATAAACATATTATACCACATTGCGCCGTCAAAAGAAAGTACATTTTTTATTTTTAACATTTTTATAATATTTATGTCGGCGCGCTCGGCTATAACACCTTAAACCGAATAAGCAAAGGATTTTCGGGGCATAATTTTTACGGAGCGAACGGTATATTTTTCCATGATTTTAAGATTTCCGTCAAAAAATTCGGTAAATTTAATAAAAATCATTTACATTTTTTCGGGAAAGGTGTATAATATGCTTATGAACTATACTCCGAAAGGACGTGTCCCATTGAAAATAGATTTTAACAGGAAGTACAATACCATAGCCGCGTACTGCGTCGGCACATTTGCGGTTTGTCTTGCATTGGTGCTTGTCTGCATCGGATTTCCCACAATAAGCGGCTACATAAAAGCTTTCTTTAAGGTGATCGCTCCCGTGACATGGGGCGTTGTGATAGCCTATGTCTGCAATCCCATCATGAAATTTTTTGAGCGGACTGCCGTGAAGCTTTTCTGCAAAAAGAAGCCCCGACCAAAGCTCTGCCGCTATCTGAGCGTTTTTATCAGTATGTTCCTGCTCATCGCGGTGATAACCCTGCTGCTGACTTTGATAATCATTCAGGTCAGGGACAGTCTTATGGAAATTCTTTACAACATTCCCGCCTACATTACACAACTGGAAACTCTTGCCACAAAATTTCTCGGCGATTACCCCGAGCTTGTGGATGAACTCGAATCTCAGCTGGAAACTATTCAGCCGAGGCTGATAGAATTTGCCAACAACATAATTCCCAAGCTGGGCGATATTTCCGTAAAGCTGAAAGACGGCGCGGTGGACTTCATTCTCGCCCTCAAGGACTTCATCATCGGCTTTATCGTGGCGATATACCTTCTTATCAGCAAGGAAACCTTTATCGCCCAGGCGCGTAAGGTGATATACGCGCTTTTCCCCAAAAACGTCGGCAGAAGCATTCTCCGGATTTCGTCGCATGCGAACACGACCCTGTCGGGATTTCTTTCGGGAAAACTTCTCGATTCGTTCATCATCGGCACAGTCTGCTTTATCGTGATGACCATATTCAGCTGGGACTTCGCCGTACTCATCAGCGTTATAATCGGCGTCACCAACATTATTCCGTTTTTCGGACCTTTTTTCGGAGCAGTCCCAAGCGCGCTGCTGCTGCTCATGGCTGCGCCGAAGCAGGTCATACCGTTTGTGATCTTTGTCATAATTCTCCAGCAAGTGGACGGAAATATTCTCGGACCGAAGATACTCGGCGATTCCACGGGACTTTCCCCGTTCTGGGTAATGTTCGCCATATTCGTCGGCGGAGGACTTTTCGGCTTTGCGGGAATGCTTTTGGGAGTGCCCGTGTTTGCGGTGATATACGCCCTGTTCAGCGAGTTTGTGGCGTATCTGTTAAAGAAAAAGCGGCTTTCTCACCGTACTGCGGATTATAACGATTTTGACATAAACATTCCGCCGCCAGCTTCCATGGCAAGTGTTCCGAAAGAGAACGCAGCTAAAGCCGAAGCCGCAGAGAAAAAATAATACGGATTTCTCGAATGGCTCGGACGTTTTACCGTCCGAGCCGTAAATTGTTATGAAAATATAAATTGTAATTTACAGCAGAACATGTAACAAGTATTTGGCGGCGAAGCCGCGACTAAAAGTTTCGCCCGCCTTTTCAAAGGCGGCAGGTTTCCAAAGGGCAGCGCCCTTTGGTCGCCCTCCGCAGAGGGCGAAATTCCCTTTCGTTCCAAACGGAG
>JAMPIC010000049.1 GCA_023663025.1 Prevotella sp. | reverse complement strand
TGTACGCCGCAATCGGTCACATTAGGCTCGACAAGCTGACTACCCGTGAAATTCAGAAGTTTGTTGTTGACCTTTGCGGTTCGGAGCGCGATGGCGGCAGCAAACGCAACAGCGGAAAGCTTTCCACAAAGACAATAAAGCTGCACGTTTCAATGATTTCCACAATCTGCGATTACGCTGTAAAAATGCAGATGATACCGTCCAACCCGTGCAGGAACGTAACAATTCCGAAGGTGATTACTCCCGAAAAGGAATATTATTCCATTGAGGAGGCTCAACGCCTGCTGGAACTTTTCAGCAAAGAGGACGAGGTAAATTACAAATACGTCCTGTTCTACACGCTTGCAATTTACACAGGTTTCCGTCTCGGCGAGTTGCTCGGTTTGGAGTGGAAAGATATTGATTTTAGTACCAATGTTATCACGGTAAACCGCACTTGCTTGTACTCAAAAGAAAAGGGCGGACTTTACACCGAAACTCCCAAAACGTCCCAAAGCCGCAGGAGTTTAAAAATTCCCCAAGGCGTGATTGATATGCTGATAAAATGGAAAAGCCTGCAAGACGTCCAACGTGAAAAAGTCGGCTCAAAGTGGGTCGAAACCGACCGCATTTTTACAAAGTGGAACGGCTTGACGCTTGACCGTTCCGCGCCCGGTTACTTCTTCAAACAGTTCTGCAAGCGGACGGGTATGCGGTATGTTTCAAATCACTCTATGCGCCACCTGAACGCCTCTCTTCTCATCAACGCAGGCGTGGACGTTAAGACGGTGCAAAGTTGCTTAGGGCATTCTGACGCTTCGACAACTTTGCAGATTTACGCTCATACGTTCCGAACAGCGCAGGTTGCCGCTATGGAGGCGGTAGCCGAGGCACTTCCGCTAACTTGTTCCGATAACAAAAAATGTGAATAGTATGAGAAGTTACATAAAGCTGAAAGAAAAGTTCTTACTTTTCACAGGTCATTAGAAAATTTTTTAAATAAAGACCATTCAATGACCAACTGCGGCTGAAAGCAAAAAAACATCTCCGCAAACGCCTGTTTTACGGGCTTTGCGGAGATGTAACTGGTGCCGCTAACCGGACTTGAACCGGTACGGATTTTACTCCGAGGGATTTTAAGTCCCTTGTGTCTGCCTATTCCACCACAGCGGCACGATATTTATATTGTAACACATTCAAGCAGATTTGTCAAGTAAAACTTAAAGTGCAGTTCTGCATAAATGCAGCTCCGCAATGAAATCCGGACAAAATCAAACAAAAAGCGGGGAGCTTGCGGCTTCCCGTTTTTTGCTCTCTTATAAGCATCAAAGCTTGCCGGAAAACGATCCTCTTGGGAGAACCGGTTTCCGCGAAAATTGTTGTTCAGCTGAGGAAATAGACATTAACGTCGCGCCGTCCCCAATCATAGCAGTCGCTGTCGGAATTCATAAAAAGATCTACAATAATGCTTCCTCTCATGACCGCTCCGCCCGTATCGGCTGCAATTGCATAGCCGTATACCTTTGAACCGTCGGCGGAAGTGATGTAAAGCTCCGTTCCGTAGGGAATAATGTCGGGATTGACAGCTACAAGTCCCACGCCGGCTGTTCTTCCCGTAGAAGTAAGCGATCCCGCAGGAGCGGTATAAGCGCAGGAAGAACCTGTCAGCACCTGTGAATAGCTGATGGGCGTACCATTGGCGTCAAGAGTAACATCTGCCGTGTAAACGGCTGCGGGAGCCTGATATACAGGTTCCGGCTCCGGCTCGGGTTCTTCTTCCTTTGTTCCCACAACGATGATCTCATCTACCGGATCGGTAACGTCTTTGTCGATCACAGCTGTGGAAACAAGCTCGCCGTCTACATAAACAAGACGTTTTGTTGTCTCGATCTCGCCCTCCTCACCGTCCACGATGGTCTCCGTGTAGCCTATGAGATAAGAGTCGTCCTCGCGGTATTTTGTGGCGTATTCGATGGTTTTCACCTCTACCACTTCCTCGATGTCCACGCGGTTGACAACGATATTGGTTCTGCTGTTGAGGGGTTCGCTGAAACCTATATTGATAAGATCGTCGTCGTAAACAGTAACTCCGGCAGCCGAAAGAGCGTCGGATACCGTTCCGGAACATTTCACGCCCACGTTCCTGCCGTCAACGCTTATCCTTACGTCATACTCTTTCGGAGGGATAGGCGTTACAACGGCGGCTGAGGAAACGGGAGCTTCTATAACTGCCGAAAGCGTTTCGTCGCCGTAATTCAGCGCCGCCGCCGAGATAACAGCGGCTGCGGAAAGCGCGATCGCTCCCAGTGAAACTGCGGCTGCTCTGAGTTTTTCGGGGTTTGTTTTTTTCAAGTTCTTTAAGATTTTTTTACAATTTGCAGCAGCGGAAACAAGTCCGCAGCGGTTCTTTGCATTATTACTCATAAAGACTCCTTTCAATCCGGTTACAAAATCGTTACAAAAACTGCGTTTGTGTAACCGTTCAGCAACTTTATCCATTATAATCGCCAAACCGCTGTTTGTCAAGGAGTTTTTACAATGCGTTTTTGTACACATTCCACAAAACTTTAGGAAATTATTCGCCATCAAAAGGAATATTATTCCATTTTATTTGCTGACAAGCCAAATTTTGCTTAAAAAAATTGTGCATCTTAACTAAATCGGCTTTCGGAGCGATCCGCTCAATTGTAAAAAAAAGTAATTTATGGGTTTTTAAGTAAGGCAAATCGACAATATTCAAAGGTAATTTAACATTTTCGACTATATATTCCGTCACAATGCACAATTAACACGCAATTTCCGCAAAACTTTTTGTGCATTTATTTGGAAATTAATACCTTGATCTCCTTACCCTTTTTTCTCCGCGATGATCCTGTTTGCCTCGGCATAGATCTTTTCCGCGTCGGCTTCGGGAAACTTTCCGTCCTCGTAAACGATAACTCCTCCGCTTACCGTCATCTTCACGTTGTCCCTTGTTCCCGCAAAGACAAGATTTTTCACCGTGTTGTTCACGGGCTGCATATTGGGACGGTTCATATCGATTATCATCATATCCGCTTTTTTGCCCTCGGCAAGAACGTCGCAGTCCGTCAGACCCATCGCAAGCGCACCGCCCGATACCGCCGCTTTGAGCACAGCCTCGGCGGGCATTGCGGCGGCGTTGTCCTCGCGGATTTTCTGAAGAACCGAAGCAAGGTACATCTCGCGGAACATATCCAGCGCGTTGTTGCTGGCGGGACCGTCCGTACCTATGGCGAGGTTTATTCCCATGGCGTTCATTTTGTCCAGAGGAGCTATACCGCTGGCAAGCTTGCAGTTGGAGCAGGGATTTGTCACCGCCCACAGTCCGCGCCGCCTGAAAATATCCAGATCCTCGTCGGTCATGTGTACGCAGTGGAATCCGCCGCCGCCGTACTCAAACATACCGAGGCTTTCCATCAGCGCGGTGGGTGTCATGCCGTGACGTTCCATACAGCCCTGCACCTCGTTTGCCGTCTCGCTGTTGTGGGTGTAGAGAGGCTGCTTGTACTTTTTGGCAAGCTCCGCTATTCCTTTAAGTATGGAAATATCTGTGGTGTACTCGGCGTGAAAGCCCATTTTAAAGGAAACGGAAGCGCCCATACTGTTAAACCTTTTATGGTAATCCTCCAGACGGGAAAGGGCGGAATCGTAATCGGCGGTGTTATTCCCCCCCGAGACCGCGCCGCAGATCACGATGCGCAGACCTGTTTCCAGAGCGGCGTCTATCACCCTGTCGGGGTGGAAATACATATCGAACGCCGCAGTAGTTCCTCCCGAAAAATATTCAAGTGCCGCAAGTTTGGTAAGGTGATAAACGTCGTCGGGAGTGAGCTTGTCCTCCATGGGAAAGACCTGCTTGAACAGCCAATCGTTAAGGGGCATATCGTCCGCGTAGGAACGCAGGAAAGTCATTGCCGAATGGGTGTGGGCGTTTTTGAAAGAGGGCATGATAAGGTTTCCGCAAAGGTTTATTTCGCGGTCGAATTTGCCCTCCCGTTTTTCTTTGCCGACATATACAATGGTATCTCCGTCGGTGCAGACTTCTCCGCCGAAAATTTCGGTATTTTCCATTGTAAGTATTTGCGCGTTGTAAAATCTGAGCTTCATAACGGCAGCTCCTTTCGGAAGTAATTTGTACTTATTATACATCATTTTTTGGAATTTGGCAAGACGCTTCGGAACAGTAAAAATTCATCACACAGCAAAAACGGTTCGGAAACGCGGCGTCTCCGAACCGTTTTTTCAGTTATCCTGTTTAAGCTGCTCCAGAACGTCAAGCAGCTTTTTGGGGACGGGCACTCCCAGCCGCCCCGCGTTCTCGATAATGGAAATACACTCATTGGCGGCATAAAACATTGCCGTAACGCTTTTCAGAACGTGTCCCTCGCCGATGATGTTTATGTCCGCCACGTTTGCCGCAGCCACTATCAGAAGCATAAACACCTTTTTGGCAATGCCCTTTGCTCCCGCCGCGCTGGACAGTCTTTTTTCCGCAGCCGCCGCGATAACTCCCGAAACGTAGTCCATAACGATGAGAATTATCAGCGCAGCCATAAGACCGTCCAAATCGCCGAAAATAAATCCGCATACCGAGCAGACCGCCGCCGTTATCTCCTTTGCGAAATTTTTCAGAACGTTCATTTTTTCGCCTCCAGCCGTTTGACATACTTGCTTCCGAGGGATATCCAGCCCGCGCCGCTTTTCAGCTTTCCCCAGAGAATGCCGCCGCCATTGGCTGTCTCCGTGACAGTGTAAACGCCGCCGTCGGTGATAACACCGTCAACGGGCGCGGTCAGGGAAGGATATCTGCGGATATTCAGCGCGCTGTCGAGAACTTTTACGAGAAAGCTTTTCCCCTCCTCTTTCGGAGGTTCGCCGCCGCTTTCCAGAAGCTTTTTCACTTCGGCGCGGAAATTGTCCCAAGCCTCGGGGTGTTTCACATAGTAGAGGGGACAAAGCTTTCCCGTCACGTCATAGTGGCGGATAACGTCTTTTTCCGTAAGACCGAATTTCCTGCACAAATCAGCGGTAAGCTCGATAAGGCTGCGCTCGGTAACGGAATTGAATTTTCCGTCCGCAAGAGGGTGACAAGTCTCGATGGATATGCTGTATCCGTTCGCCTGATTTGTGCAGTACGACCACTCGTCCGTCGGAATGCACTGAATGACCTCGCCCTCAAGTCCCACCGCAAAGTGGGAGGAAACATAGCGTATCCCCACCCTTTCGCCCTTGAACGTGCGATAAGAGCCGTCCTTGTTAAGCCACCATTTTCCCGTGGGGTCGGGGATCTGATCTTTCAGGGACTCGAAATAATCGCGGGTGTTCTGCGCCGTACTTCCCGCCCCGCCCACATAGTGGACGGCGATCTTCGTCACCTTTGTCAGAGGTATCGCAGGTCTGCTGTACTTGTTGGGGGTGAGGAACTGCTGCTGTACTTTTAACGCCATTATATCATTTCCTTGCAATAAAAACCGAAGCGGAACAGCGCTTCGGCTCCCTTCTCTCGGTTATATTCTACGGGAAAAATCCCGTTAGGTCAAGGAAACGGAAAACTTTTCTGCGCAAATAAAAAAAGTTGCACCCGAAAAATGTGCAACCGTAGGGGCGGTTACCGCGGGACGGTAAACCCGTCTCCTACGAAAAACGTGCCAATATTCGGAAGATTGCCATAAATCCGCCCGAAAGCGTAAATTGCTGTTTGGCACGCAAAAATAAAAAGCAGAAGCCGTTAAGCTCCTGCTTTGAAATTGATCCGAATCAGTCGGAAACATAGGGGATAAGCGCGATATATCTTGCGCGCTTGATCGCGGACGTAAGCTCTCTCTGATGATAAGCGCAAGTTCCCGTTACGCGTCTGGGAAGTATCTTAGACCTTTCGGTCATGCACTTCTTAAGTCTTGCAACGTCCTTGTAGTCGATCTTCTCAACCCTGTCGGCGCAGAACATACAAACCTTTTTGCGGGTTCTCTTAGCGCCGCGGGGAGCTCTTTCTCTATCCTTTTCCATTTATGAAACCTCCTTGAAAAATCTTCTTGCCTTTTGCAGCTTAACGATCCGGCTTTTAAAAAGGCAGATCGCCGTCCCCGATAACCTCCTCGAAGTCGCCCAAATCTCCAAATGAGACTGCGGGCGCCGGATCGTTCCGGGGCTGAGCGTACTGAGGCGCGTTCTGTACGGGAGCCGGCTGGCTGTACTGAGGCTGAGCAAACTGCTGCGGAGCGTAATTCCCCTGAGAGGACGATTTTGTCTCTCCGAACGAAACGTTTTCCGCGGTTACTTCGCAGGTGTAGTGCTTAACGTCGGGGTGGTTGCGGTCGTCATAAGAGCCTGTGCGCAAATTTCCCTCAACGAGGATAAGTCTGCCCTTGCTGAAATATTTGGAAACAAATTCAGCGGTCTGACGCCACGCGTTTACGGTTATAAAATCCGTGCGGCGTTCGTTTGTGGTCTGATTAACGGTACCGTCCACAGCCACCGTAAAACGGCATGTGGAAACTCCGCTGGGGGTCTGTCTCAGCTCGGGATCGGAAGTAAGTCTGCCCATAAGAATGACCTTATTAATAGAACAAGCATTCAGCATTGCGGTAAAACCTCCCTTTCCGCGTTATCTTACGGTAGTAAGCGAACGCATAACGCCGTCCGTGATTTTGAACACACGATCCAGCTCGGCGGGGAAATCGGGCTTGCTTGTGAATGTGTAAAGCACATAGTAGCCCTCTGTCTGATCGTCGATCTCGTAAGCAAGCTTTCTCTTGCCCCATTCGTCAACGGATTCCATAGTACCGTTAGCCTCGATAAGCGCCTTGAACTTGTCGTTAAGAGCCTTAACGCCGTCCTCACCGTTTTTCAGGCTGTAAACCGCCATGGTCTCATAAGCTTCACTGATTTTAGCCATTTAAAACACCTCCTCTTGGATTACGTCCGCGACTTTCCGCGGACGAGGATACATTTTATTATATCATGGCAGATTATGCTTGTCAACTGTTTTCCGGAAATTTTGGATATTTTGCGCAGAAACGAACCGAAACGAAATCATTATTCGTTGAAAAGGCTGTTTGCGGCAAATTGTAATTTAGCGTATAATTTTTCGGCAGCTGTAGGGCGGGGGCTTGCTCCCGCCTGTTTCTGCAACGATGTTCGTAGGGGCGGGGTCTCCCCGCCCGCAGGTCACATAACCAGCGGGACGGGAAACCCGTCCCCTACAGAATTTTACCGCAAACCTATTTTAGGCGGGAGCATGCCCCCGCCCTACAGTGCCGTTATCCGTATAAACAACAATTTAAATTAAATCATAAATTGATTTCTGCGCAAGTTTACGGCAATATCTTGATTTATTAATAATTATGTGCTATAATAAAAATATCTGTATTAAAATTCAAAACTATTATGAAATGAAGGAAACCAAAATGTCCGAAAATTACGATGTGATCATAGCGGGTACGGGCGCGGGAGGTCTTTACTCGGCGATCAATCTTCCTCAGCATTTAAAGGTTCTGATAATCACCAAGCGTGAGCTTATCCTCTGCAATTCCGCCCTCGCTCAAGGGGGCATTGCCGCAGTCTATAAGCCCGAGGACGACAGCACTCGCCTGCACACAAACGACACTCTTATCGCGGGCGGCTTCAAGAATAATCCCGACAGCCTGAAAATTCTTGTGACAGAAGCCGCAAACGAAATCGAAAAAATAATCTCTCTCGGCGTGGACTTCGACCGCGACGAAAACGGAAACCTCCACCGCACGCTGGAGGGCGGTCACTCCCGCCGCAGGATATTCCACCACAAGGATTCCACGGGCTTCGAGATAACCACCAAGCTCCAGGAAGCCGTCAAGAAGCTGCCGAATGTTACCGTTATGGAGAACGCTCTGCTTTGCAGAATGAAAAAAACCTCCACGGGTTTTTCCGCTGATATACTTAAAGACGGTGTACATATGACCTGCAATTCCAGAAAGCTGATCCTTGCAACGGGCGGCATAGGCAGGGTCTACGACTATACGACCAATTCCGCCATTGCCACGGGGGACGGCATTACTCTCGCCTATGAATTGGGCGCGAACATAAAAAATCTTTCGCTGATACAGTTCCACCCCACCGCTTTCAACAACAAGCACACGCGGGAATGCTTCCTCATTTCCGAGGCTGTGCGGGGAGAGGGAGCGTACCTCAAAAACTGCTGCGGCGAGCGGTTCATGGAAAATTACGACGAACGTCTGGAGCTTGCTCCACGGGACGTGGTTTCCCACGCCATCGTCATCGAGGGTCGCCGCATAGGTTCTGACGAGTTCTATCTGGACATTACTCACAAAGACCCCGAATTTCTGAAAAAACGTTTTCCCATGATCTATAAGTATCTGCTCAGTCAGGGCATTGACATGACAAAGGATATGATCCCCATTTACCCCTGTCAGCACTATCTTATGGGCGGAATAAATGTCAGCACAAAGGCTATGTCCTCGATAGACGGTCTGTACGCCGTGGGAGAATGCAGCCACACGGGCGTTCACGGAAACAACCGTCTCGCCTCCAATTCCCTGCTGGAGGCTTTGGTTTTCGGCAGACAGGCTGCGGAGGACATCGGCGCGGCTCTTGCGGAGACGGAGCTTTGTCCCCTTGAAGAGCTTGAAAGCGGAGATTTCCCCGTAAACGAAACTGCCGAGCCTATTCCCCAGGGTCTGAGGACGGAGATACGCCACATTATGCAGAAGTCCTATTTTGTCATTCCCGATATGAAAGAGGCTCTGGCAGGCTTCGAGAGGATATCCGAGATAAAGCGTCTGCTGGAGGACGGGGACTTCGCGGTGGACTATAATTATGTGGAAGCGAAATCTCTTGCCACAGTTGCGTATCTTATATTGAAGGAAGTTATTTAGGGGAAATTCCTAACAGTTGCATTTAAAAGAAGCAAGATCAAGAATAAATTGTTGTTTACGGAACGAGTAGAGAATATTGGGCGGCGAAGCCGCGACTAAAAGTTTCGCCCGCCTTTTCAAAGGCGGCAGGTTTCCAAAGGGCGGCGCCCTTTGGTCGCTCCCCGCAGGGAGCGAAATCCCCTGCGCCCGTAGGGCGCAAATCCTCC
>JAMPIC010000048.1 GCA_023663025.1 Prevotella sp. | reverse complement strand
GGAAACCTGCCGCCTTTGAAAAGGCGGGCGAAACTTTTAGTCGCGGCTTCGCCGCCGAATACTCGTTACATGTTCTGCGCTAAATTACAATTTATTTTTTTAAACGCAAGCATTTCCCTCCCGAACCGTACTTAATAAATGAAAGGAGGTCGGCGTTATGGACGACGGCGGTATAATCTCTCTGTTTACGGAACGCTCCGAGGAGGCTGTCCGCGAAACAAGGATAAAATACGGAAAATTGGTTTTTTCCATGGCAATGCGCGTTCTGCGCTGCGAAGCCGACGCGGAGGAGTGCGAAAACGACGCTTATATGGCGGTTTGGAACTTGATCCCTCCCGAAAAACCGCGTAACTTCAAGGCTTTCCTGCTGAAGATAACGCGCAATCAGGCTCTGAAAAAATATGAGTACCTCAACGCGGAAAAGCGCAGTCCGCAGACGACTGCGTCTCTCGACGAGCTGGGCGAGTGCGCGTCCGACGAAAGCGCGGAGATACGCTACACCGACTTGGAGCTTGCGGACACAATAAACCGTTTTCTTGCCGATATCGGCGAGGAAAGCCGCAGAGTGTTCATGCTCAGGTACTGGTATTTCATGCCAGTGCGGGACATCTGCGAAAGGTGCGGCATAAGCAAGAGCAAGGCGGAATCCATGCTGTTCCGCACAAGAAAAAAGCTGAAAAAATTTTTGGAGGAGGAAGGGCGTTGAACAGAAACGAGATCGAGAAAATGATTTCCCTGGCGGACGACTGTTACGTCGAGGAAATTTTCACAACGAAAATTTACGAGCGCAAGCCTCGGTTCGCGGGCTGGATAGCCGCCGCGGCTGCCGCTGCCGTTGCCGTGGGAGCGGCAGGTTTCGCCATGAACTACGCGGACGGCGATAAGGTCGTGACCGAATTGCAGGATATGATTGCCGAGAGTGAAACGGACGCCTCCGCGTCCGTCGCGGAAAGCGCGGAAGATTATTTGTCCTACCGCATAAACCGAGCAGACTATTTTAAAAACGAACCCGACGACGAGGCTGAATTTTATTACACTCTGCTCGACAGATATATGGACTTTACCTCGGACGGTCCCGTGTACCGATTTTCAGCCGAATATCTTGACAGCGTACTCCTCGTTGACAGGGAAGATTTCCTCAATATAGAGGGCGGCTTGCAGTGCGGCGAAAACGGCGATCCGCTGTATGCGGACATAAGGCTGTTTAACGGCGATACGGATGATCTGCCCATGGCACACTTGGTTTTCTATAAGGACGGAAGCCATTTTGACAACTTTGACAAAAGCAGATACACCCCCGAGCTTTTCGGCGATACCGAGCTTTACGGCTTCGATTTTTCCGAAAATAAGGACGGCAGCAAGCTTATGGCGTGCTGGGAATACGGGGACGCCAACTATATGTTTACCTCGCGGGGTCTGGGCTTCGACAAATTCATAGAAGTTATTTCGCCGTATGTGTCCTCCCTCCGCGACGGCGAAGACGGTCTCAAGTACGCCGACCACTTTACCCTCGGCAGCTTCGACCTGAACAGCAAGGGCGTTATCAAAGCTGTTTCCGGTTTCAAGGGCGGCTCGGAGATGAACCGCGGAAGCGTGTTTGCGGGTTACGTTCCCGACTGTACGCCTTTTGCGGGACTGCACCTTGTGGAGGACGTGCAGAATTACGACGAGGTGAGCATTAACGGCGAGGCCGCCTATAAGCGGTACTGCGGGCTTTATATTGATCCCCTAAGCTACGACGGCAGAGTGAATATGAAAGTTTATATTTCCCTGATTTACGAATGGGGAGAAGATCCGGATTCGGATTTGGATACCGTGGATAATTCTCCCGTTATTCCCTTTGAGGAGATAACTCCCGAAAAGCTTGACGAAATAAGAATTGACGAGGATCACCGGGTAAAATACCGCTTTGTTATCCCCGTGAACGGTTTCACGATTACCGTGAACGCCGCCTGCGAACGCCGGCAGCTTCTTGAATTTGTCGACGAGATAAAAAGCCCGGGCGAAAACACGGAGCATATCACCCTTGCCGAAGCCAATGCGGAAACGCCTTTCGCGGGGTATGTTCCGCAGTCCCCGTCGGTAGACGGATTGGAGCTGACGATGGCGGTCAGGGAGACCTCCGACCCGCCGAAGCTTCGGATACGGTACAGCGGCGAGGAGATCAAGGGTTATCCCCAATATACCGAATACGTTCACCTTTACTACAGCAGCGGCGTCATAGGGTACAGCTCGGACTTACCCACGGTCAGCCTTGAAGATATAACCGCCGAAAAGCTTGAAGAGATAAAATACTTCGGGGACAGCAAAACAACCAAGCACAGCTTTTACGCGGAGGCGGAGGATTTCCATATCCGCGCGGAGGCTCTTTGTCCGAGCGAAAAGCTGATGAGGTTTTTCGAGGATATGCCGAATTTAAAGGGAGCTGAGCATACTGTCGGCGATACGGTTCGCTACGGGGACAGGACGTTCAACAGCTCCGACCTGTCGGAGGAAACTCTCGAATGGCTCGATTGGTACAACTCCCTTTCTGAGGAGGAGCGGCTTGCGGTAAGCTACGAGCCTGCGGAGCTTTCTGACTGACCGCAATATTTACCGCCGAAACAACAGCCGCACAGACATTTCTGCGCGGCTGTTTATGATGCGGCGTCCGAACCGCTTATAGGGTGTAATCACGCAGTGCCTTGCTAAGCTTCACGCAGTTATCCGCAAGGTCGGCGGCGTTTTCATAGCTGCCTCGGTACAGCTCGATTATCAGACTGCCGTCAAAGCCGCACTTTTTCAGCTCGGCGAAAAGGGACTTGTTGTCGTACTCCCCGAAGCCGAATTTAAGACAGTCCCCCGCCATGCCGAAGTCGGAGTAGTGAACGTGACGGATATTTCCCCCCAAAGCCCGAACCATATCTATCGGGTCTGTCCCCGCGCGGTGGGACTGCTTCGTGTCCAGCACAAAGGCGGCTTTGTCCCCGAGAGCGGCTTTCATTTTTTTGAGAAAGTCAAGACTTCCCCCCGTACAGCGTGAAACGTTTTCCTGTACGGCGCATACCCCAAATTGCTCCGCCGTTTCCTGCAAGCGGAGAAAACGCTCGAAGTACCGCTCGTCGGGAAACGGGTTCAGATTTTTGTTGCCGTGGAGTACGAAAAACTTCGCCCCGAAAAGGTTCATATACTCGAAAAAATTTTTGTAGTAATCAAGCATATCCGTCACCCGCCGCTCATAGGCGGTGAACAGCATCATCGGCTCTATGCCGCAGGTGAACGGGTGAACCGAGACCACGTCGACGCCGTATTCACGCTGTACCGCCAGCATTTCCCCGCGGTAGGGGTCGGACAGCTCGCAGTGGGAATTGACGAAAATTTCCGCAGTTTTCACGCCGTTTTCCGCAAGCTGACGGAAAGCCCGCTCCAACTCCAATGGATACAGACAAGCCGTTGATACGCCCGCTTTCATTGAAAAAACTTCCTTTCTCGGCAAATTTGCGGGACGGGAAACCCGTCCCCTACGAATTATTTATCCTTTTTCACGCCGTTCAAACCATTTGACAGCAATACCCAGCCAACGGCGGCTACAGCCATTCCTATAAGCATTTGTACGGCTATCTCTTTTGTGACCTGCCCGCCGTTCCGATACTCCTCCGTGGCGGCGGAAACATCGTTAAGACTGAGATACGCCGAGCCATCGGGGTTGCGGTAGAGCTTGAACTCCATATCCGTATTTTTTTCGAGCGCGCCGTATTCGTCGTAAATACTTTTGGTCACAGCCTGCTCCTTGGTGTAGGACGTCTCCCCGTCCGTCACAAGAAATTCCACATAATAGGTACGGTCAACGCTGCCTATGGAGTGTCCCTTGCCGTCCATATCCTGACCGCCCACACGGGACTCGGCGACCCGCGTGTTTGTTATCCGCGCGGCGACGGTTTTTTCGTATGTGAGTGAATTTTCCTCTCCCCCAGCGGTGCGGAAGCCTAAAACTATCGTCCCCACACCGACCGCGAAAACGATCAGCCCGACGGTCAAAAGTATTTTCGATTTGCTCATTTTGGTGGAAATCCTTTCATATTTTCAGCAAAAATTTAACGCTTTTCATTGCGAAACAGAACCCCTGCTTGAACGCGTCGTGGGATACGCAGTAAATCAAATCCTCGCACTCCCGGTTTATTCTTTCCGAGGCGGTTTCGCTTTCGGTGTGCGCCTTGACGGTCTTTATAAAATCCTCTTTAGCGTCTCTTGTCATATTGCTTTCATAGCGCACAAAATCGTTGCAGTCAATCAAAGCGTCCAGATTAAATTCGTTAAAATCCATAAAAATTTTCCTTTCATGTATTGACAGGAAAGGCGTTTCGATGTATAATAGATTTCGTAACGGACTTTCCTGTCTGTTTTTCGGTAACGCAAGCTGTAACTTTGGTTGGTGGCAGTTTGCGTTATTTTTTTATTTCAGACCTTAATTTGCCAATTCCTCTCCGTACCGCTTCCGCTTTTTCCACGTTTTCCTGTTCGCAGTATTTTTTCAGAGTATCGGACGTTTCGCTGTCGAGCCTTACCGTTATTCTTTCATTTTTGGAATTGTCGCTTTTGGGTCTGCCTGTTCTTGGCGACATTTTCTCACCTCACTTTTCGTCTGCCAATATATATTATAATTTGTGTCTGCCAATAAGTCAATATGTAAAAATGCCTAAAATTTTATATATTTTTTGTACTACAATACCATAAACAACGTCCCGACCGCAATAAGTATACACCCTATCACGGACTTGACGGTGAATTTTTCGTGCAGGAAAACAAACGCCAAAATCAGCGTGAGAACCGTGCTCATCTTGTCTATGGGCGCGACCTTTGAAACCTCCCCCATTTGCAGAGCCTTGTAGTAGCACAGCCAGGAAGCGCCCGTGGCAAGTCCCGACAAAATTAGGAAAATCCAGCTTTTTCTGCCGATGTCCGCAATTCCGCCTTGAGCGTTCGTGAGAAAAACCATTCCCCAAGCCATGACGAGCACCACAGCCGTCCGCAGAGCCGTGGCAAGGTTGGAGTTCACCCCGTCTATGCCGACCTTTGCCAAAATGGACGTGAGGGCGGCAAATACCGAGGATAGAATTGCAAAAGGAAGCCACATAAAATCACCCTCGCAAAAAGCGGCGGACAAATTATGTCCGCCGCCGAAATTTTTTTCGGGAAACCGGTTCTCCCGTTTCCGCAGTTACGCTTTTGCCTTTTTGCCGCCCTTGCGGAACTTGTCCTCCAGAGTGAGCCACAGGGGACAGGTAAAGCATACCGACGAATACGCGCCCGCGATCATGCCGATCATCATGGGCAGCGAGAACGAAATTATCGAAGTCACGCCGTAAACCGCCGCCACGATCGTTACCGCCAGCATTGCCGCGATGGTGGTGATGGACGTGTTTATCGAACGGGTCAGAGACTGGTTTATGCTCATGTTTACGATCTCGGTCTTGGTTTTCTTTTTGCGGAAAAGTATCTCGTTTTCACGGACGCGGTCGTAAATAACGATGGTGTTGTTAATGGAGTAACCCAGTATCGTCAGCACCACCGCCATAAAGTTCGCATTGATGGACATATGGCAGATAATGAACGTTCCGTAAACGATGATACAGTCGTGAAGCAGGGCGGTAACGGCGCACACGCCGGCAAGCCAGCCGCCGATGTTTTTGAACCGCAGCGCGATGTAGATGATAAGCACTATAAAGGACAGCAGCACCGCAACGATACACTTCAGGAAAAATTCGCGTCCCGAAGAGGGGGAAACGTCCGAGGACTCCAAAAGCTCGATGTTATTGTCCGCGTACTTTTCGGAAATCGAATTGGAAAGCTCTATCTGCTTGTCCGAGGTCAGTCCCTCGTTTGAGATAAGCGAAAGCCGGATATTGTTCCTGCCCGAGGAAAAGTCCTCGCCCACCGTGGAGGAAACGCCTATTCCTCCCAAAGCGGCGGTCGCGTCGGATTCAAACTGAGACTGATCGATAACGCCGTCATAGATGTAGGTCAGAATTGTACCGCCCTTAAACTGAATGTCAAGATTTGCGCCGAAAATAAACGACGAAAGCACCGAGACCGCAATAGCTACAGCCGAAATGATAAAGAACAGCTTTTTGCGGGCGACGAAATCAAAATTGAATTTACTGTTCACGTCTTACACCTCCGTAAAGCTTGGGATTTCTCAGCGCTTTGAATTTGGAAAGCGAAGCGAGCATAAGTCTCGAACAGAGCACGCCGAAGAAAAGGTTCAGCGCGACGCCTGTCAGAAGCGTAAAGCCGAATGAGTAGATCGTTCCCGCCGTTGACGGTCCGAACATAAAGAACACGAAATGCAGCAGCTTGGAGAAGATGCTGTCGGGCGTACCGAACGCGCCCATAAGGATTATGGCGACCAGTATCATGGTGACGTTTCCGTCCAGAATTGCGGAGAAAGCTCTCTTGAAGCCCGATTCGATGGAACCGTCCAAAGTCTTGCCGTTGGCAAGCTCCTCGCGTATTCTTTCGGAAGTGATGATGTTTGCGTCAACGCCCATGCCCACCGCGAGAATGATACCCGCGATACCTGGGATAGTCAGGATAGAGCCGGTCATGAAGCCGAAATATCCCGAAATGAACGCCAGCGTGCCCGCGACCTGTCCTATCAGCGCGACCACCGCCACCGCTCCGGGGAGACGGTACAGAACGACCATGAACACCGCGATAAAGGCGAACGCGATAAGTCCTGCCACAACCATAGCCTCCAGCGCGCCCGAACCCAAACTCGGGGAAATCGTGGAGAAGCTTGCGGTAACAAGCTTAAAGGGCAGCGCACCCGAATTTATCTTGTCCGCGAGGGACTTTGCTTCGTCGGCGTCAAAGCTGCCCGTGATCGAAGCTCTGCCGTTTGTGATGGACGAATTAACCTGCGGGTAGGAAATACAGGTCTCGTCCATCCAAATGGAGATAACTCCGCGGGTCTGACTGAGCCTTGTGGTGGCGTCGGCAAATTTTTCCGTACCGGAGCTTGTAAGCTCAAGATCCACTTCCCACTGCATATTGCCCGCATCGTCGCGCTGATATGCGGCGTAAGCCTCCTGGATATCCGAACCAACAAGGATAACGTTTTCGGCGGTAACGCCGGTGTACATACCGGCTTCGTCCACCTCGTAGCCCTCGCGGAAAGTCAGCTCGGCAGTCTCGCCCAGTTCCTTAACGGCAGCCTCGGGGTCGAAGTTCGCCTCGCCCTCTTTCCACGGAAATCTTACGATTATACGGTCGTTTCCGTAGTCGATAAAGCTTTCGTAATCGGTAATTCCCAGATTTATCATACGCTGAACGATTACCTCCTTGGCGGAGTCAAGCTGCGCGTCGGTGGCGTCGATATCTCCGGGAGGAGTAAAGGTAACGTCAACGCCGCCCCTGATATCTATACCGAAGCGGATATTGTTCACGCCCTTGAGATAAACTGTATTCATGTCGCCGTAATATGTTGTCACTCCGAAGATCACGGAAGCCGCAAATAAGAGTATAAGCACAAAAACGACAAAGAAAACAGGCTTTTTTACTTTTCTCACGATTTAACCTCCTGTTTTGTTACATTCCGCAACACAAATTATCGTTTAATTATAGCATTTTTTTTTGACATTGTCAATACCCGATATGCTAAAATTCGGAAATCATTTTACAAATTATTCTGCGGCGGGACGTCCGTTCAAAAAAGCTCCGTCCGCCTTTTATGTGGCGGACGGAGCTGCAAACGCTCTATGCGGCAATTAATACTCCATTTCGGTATAGCCCTTGGGAATGCTGAATTCCGAATCCTTTACGCTGAAAGAAACGTTGAAGCATACGGACATACCGTCGCTTGTCATAGCGAGCGGATTGCCGTTTGCGTCAAACAGGAAAGCGAACTTACCCGCTTCGCTGCCCTTGAATTCCTCATAGTAGTATATTTTTTCGCCGCTCTTGATCTTGAAGAGCTTTCCCTTGGTTTTGTCGGTAACGCCGAGGTCGTCGGACATATAGCTTTCGTTGTCGAAGCTGACGAAAGCCTCCGTCATCTCGTTAAGCATATCCTCATAGCCGATGTCCTCCGTCATGGGCATTGTGATCTTCTGCTTGTCAGCCACGGAGAGCATGGTCATGTTATCGGGATCGATGTAAATCGCGATACCTGTGCCGTCCTCGTAAGCGACCGTCTTTATCTTCTTGTTCTTATAGGCAACGGATACAATGGTTTCCTTGTCGATAATGTTAACGACAAACTGGGGATTTTTGTCATCAAGCTCGACAAGCTGCTTTTCGTAGAACTTTTTGGTTCTGGACTTGCCGAAAGAAACTGTGTTTTTCGATTCTTTTTCGCTGTACTTTTCCAGCCAGTTTATGTACTTGGAATTGTACTTTGCGCTTGTCAGAGCTTTTGTTTCGCTCCAGACGCTCTTTTCCGCCGCCGAAGCGGAAACGCCGAGAACCATCGTTACGCAGAGAACGGCGGAAACGATCGAAAACAAAGCTTTTTTGAATTTGCGGGACATCATTGTTTTTTCCTCCTTATTGAAATTCGGGCGAATGCTCATGTTCACATTATACCACAGCGGAATAAGCTTGTCAATAATTTTACCAAATCTTTAAAATTTATTGACGGTTTAAAACGCTGAACACTTTTTCACAAAAATCGTATGATCAATTAAAAAGGTCGCTGTCGAAATCGAGTATACCGACATCCTTGTAGCCCGCTGGAATTTTAAAATCATCGCTGTCCACGCTGTACGAAACGTTTACGCAGAAAGCAGCGGAGTCGTCGCCCATGGCGAGAAGCTTTCCTTTCTCGCTGAACAGGAAACCGAAGTTATAGCCGCCTCCCGAAAATTCCTCATAGAAGTATATTTTATCGTTGCTTTTCAGCTTGAAATATTTGCCGTTTTCGCTGTAATCGTCGTCAAAACCCAATTCGTCCCTTACGCCGTCGAGAAATACTAAACTGTCGCTTGCGGACGCGGCAAGTTCCGAAAAATCGTCTTTTTCGATTTCGATCGAACATTTTGTCTTTGTTTCCGGGTCGATTAAGCTTAATTTTTCCGTATCTATATACAGTCCGAACGTCAGATCCTCCATAAAGCTGACGACTTTCATGTGTTCGCTGTCGTATGTCATAGACATTATTACATCGCTGCCTGTAACGCTGTAGGAGAGAGGCTTGTCCTCTTCGCGGGCGGCGTTGTATTTGTCGAAGAATTTTTTCGTCCTCGATTTGCCGAAGGAAACGGTTTTATCGGAATCTTTTTCATAGTATTTCTTTATCAATTTTGTGTATTTGGAACTGTAGGTCGCTCCCGCCATGGTTTTGGTTTCTTTCCACACGTCGGTTTTTTCCGCCGCCGAAACGGAAACGCTCATTATCAAGGCAGCGCTCACTGCGGCAGCCAGAATGGAAACGGCAGTTTTTCTTAGTTTGCGTAAATTCATATATAACCCCTCCTAAAAGCATTTACGGTATATTTCAAGTATAGCATTTGGGAAGAAAATTGTCAATAGTTTTCAGGTCTGTTGGGAATGTAAATTGTAATTTACGGAACGAGTAAAGTGTATTGGCGGCGAAGCCGCGACTAAAAAGTTCGCCAGCCTTTCAAGGCTGCGAGGTCCACGGGGCAGAGCCCCTGGTCGCCGCCCGCAGGCGGCGAAACTCCTTTCCTGCGCCCGCAGGCGCAAATCGTTCAAGAGCTCCGCAAAG
>JAMPIC010000047.1 GCA_023663025.1 Prevotella sp. | reverse complement strand
CCATTCCTCACCCTCTTCCCCGTTTCGGGAGGATTTGCGCCCTGCGGGCGCGGGGAATTTCGCGCTCTGCGGAGCGCGACCAAAGGGCTCTGCCCTTTGGAAACTCGCAGCCTTGAAAGGCTGGCGAACTTTTTAGTCGCGGCTTCGCCGCGCGGGGCGCTGTCGTTTTGTTTTTGCGCTAAATTACAATTTATATCATTACCGACAAAAAACGTGCAAAGATTTCTCCTTGCACGTCCTTTATTTATCTTACGGTAATCCCCTCACGGATAGCTTTGCCGTAAACTTTATATGTGGCTTTTCCCGAATTCTTTGCGCAGTAAAGCGCACTGTCGCTGTTTACCATAAGCTTTTCAATATTATGCGTTCCCGATTCGATAACCGCATAGGAAATTCCCGCACTGGCTGTCATAAGCGAAAATTCATTGCGGCTTCTGTATAATTCGCAAAGCGTGCTCAGCAAATTTGCTGTGCTGCTTTCAAGCTCGCTTTCGGAATGTATGCCGCTGACCACAACGAGAAATTCATCTCCTCCCAATCTTGCTATAAAATCGTTCGGAAAACACTTCTGTATTATCGCCGATGTCTCCGTCAAGGCTTCGTCTCCCGTCTGATGACCGAATGTATCGTTTACCGATTTGAAATTGTCCAGATCAATGGTTATCAGCGAAAGCTGCGGTTCGGTTTTGACCGTTCCCAAGTAAGAGAACAGACTTCGCCTGTTGTGCAGACCGGTCAGGAAGTCGGTATTGGCGTTTTGCAGGGTCTGGGACTCAAAGGCTCTCTCCAGCGTAACATCGCGGAAAATGTTCAGCGTGCCGATATCCTTGTCGAAAATGTCAATGATGGGCTGTTCGTTGAAAACAAGAGTTTTCATGCCGCCGTCCGTTTCCTTGGTTATCTCAATGCAGCCATCCGCGTTTACGGTGTGGTCGGCAAGCGCCTTTTCTCTCCAGGTTACAAAATCCTTGCCGATAATGCTGCCGTCCTCCGGGAAATAGCTGCTGAACTTTGAGTTTGTGCTGATAACTGCACCGTGTCTGTCCGCGACGATAACGGCGTATGGCATGCTTTCCAGTACCACGTCAAGCTCGTTATTGGTGTTCTGGATATCGGTGACGTCGTGAGCAATGCCGCAGGTGCCGAAAATATTTCCGTCGGGATCGATAAGCGGCGACTTATATGTTCTGAACTGGCGCATACCGCTTTTGGTCTTGACCTTTTCGTCGAACAGGCAGGTTTTCCGCGCCTCCATAACGATGTCCTCCGATTCGAGACAAACGTAGTCGCCCTGTTCGTATTCGCTTTTGGGGATATCCCATATGTAGTAATGTCCCTGCTTATATATTTGTGACTTGGTTTTTTCCACCGCTTTGCAGAAACTGTTGTTGACTATCAGATGCGCCCCGCGGGAGTCCTTGAACCATACCAGATCGGGAATGCTGTCTATAGCCGTATTGAAGCATATTTCCGTACGGCGGCTGTCGGCGCGGAATTTCATATTGGTCATAAGACGTTTAAAGCAGGCTCTGATCAGCTTTTCACAGTACGGATCGTCTGCGGGCACGACCCACAGGTCGTCCGCTTTTCCGAGGATATCCTCATTCGGAACAGCGTCCGCGGAGACGATGATAACGTTATATTCGGCGTTAAGCTCGGGAATATTCCCTGCACGCGCGCCTGTACAGTCCGCAACCGCCGCGTTTCCGAAAAACGGACTGATATCCGGAGCTTCGGCGTCGGAACAGGTTTTTATTTCAAACTCGCTGTCCTCCGGCTGAGGGACGCCGCGCAGAATATTCGCGAGCTTTTCCCCGCCGCTGAAAACGCTGACGGAAAAACGGTTTAAAAACATTGACCACACCTCATTAGAAAGCAAAGTGATATAATTACTTAAAAATAATTATACACAACTTTCACAAAATATTCAAGGGAATACTGCATATTATTTGTGAATTATGTATTAACATTTCACTAACAAAAAGAATTCCGCAGTCATAGAGCACAACAGCGCTTCTGCGCGGCTGCACAACCGTGCAGCTTGCTCTGTGACTGCGGAACATCCGCATGATCTTTTTCTTTTACCGATATCCGACAGAAACCGTACAAAAAATCAAGAAAAATTCGCAAACGTGTTTTTGCGCGGATTTCCCGCCGCGGTTTTACCGGCTGCGGTATTACAGCATATTGCCGCTTATGCCGACATACATACAAATAATACCGCTGCAGCCGTCAAGCTTTTTAACGCAGTAGTACACTCCGGTAACAGCCTTGAGATCGTTTCTGAGAACGTATTCAAAAAGTTTGTTTTTTTCATTGAAAAGCTGCCGTATGTCTCCGCTGTACTTGTACATAACCGCGTTTTCAAGCTTGAACTTAGGTTTGAAAACATACCTCGAATTGCTTTTGAAGCGTTTGTCAACAGGAATGATAAATTCCATTCCGATTATTGACTGGTCGTTGTCGGTCACTCTTTCGGAAATTGAAAATACGATATCCCCGGTTATCGACAGATCCATGGCGTCAATGTTTTCCCGTACAAAGCTTATCAGCTCGGGCAGCGCACCCTCGCTTATCCTTGTCCTGTACGACAGAACATTTTCATACCATAGCTGTTGATTCTCAATGAAACACATTTTAATCTCCTTCCGAAAAATCACATACCGTAGATCCAGCAAAGAATGTAATATGTCCAGGACATTCCGATCCCTCCCCGTAAATAATATTGTAACTGCATTTTAACGGATATTTCCGCAGTTTTCAACATTTTCGGAACAGACGGGCGTTTTTAAGGAACAAAACCGTCTTGAATATTTTTCGACAATATGATACAATAAAATGGGGTGGTGTAATATGTTCGTTGCAATATGCGATGACGAAGAGGCTATGCGTAACAGTCTTGCGCGGCTCCTGCAGGAATACGGCGCGAAAAGGGGCGTTGACATTATTGCCGACCGTTTTGAGAACGGTTCCGGCTTGCTCAGAGCGCAGCGCAAATACGAAATAGTTTTTATGGACTATCAGCTGAACGGTATCGACGGCATAGAGACCTCGCGGAAAATACGCGAGGCAAACGACGACTGCACAATTATCTTTGTAAGCGCCTTTCCGGAGGCGGCTCTGGATTCCTTTGAAGTGGGCACGTTCCGTTTCCTGAAAAAGCCTGTTGACAAATCGAAGCTTTTCCGCGCTCTCGACGATTATTTCAAGTCCGAGGACCGCGACAACTATATCGTGATAAAAACAAGGGACAGAGTGTGGAAAATAAAAATATCGGATATAATCTACGCCGAAGCCAAGGGCAAGCATACGGTCGTGCGCACGGTCAGAGAATGTCTGGAGGTTACCGTTCATCTCAAGGTGATCGAAAGTATGCTGCCGCCCGTAAAGTTCGTCAGATGCCAGAGGTCGTATATCGCGGGCTTCGGACATATAAGCAATCATTCCAATACGGATATATTTTTCGACAACGGCGAGATGGCTCAGATAGGAAAAGCGTACATTAAAAAATTCAAGGAAACATTCCAGAATTATATTATGAAGTACAATTCGGGAGCGCTTTAGTATGATTTCGATTATGAGCGTAATTCGGGTCTTATCAAATTTGACGGCGGTTTTTTCCGCAGTGCGGATCGTCGCCGCGTTCGGAATATCAAAAATCGGCGGAAAGAAGCGCAGGGCTGCCGCTGCCGCCGTAAACGCCGTTCTGGCGGTCGTTGTTTCCGCCGGGTGGGAGCTGAAAATGAGCGCGGTCTCCTCCGTCGTCTATCCGCTGATGTTCCTGACCGCGTACCTGATCGTTTTCGGGGAACTGAAAATGTCGCACATTTATATTGCTTTGATAACGGAATCGGTAACGTCGCTTTTATCGTCGGGACTGTGTATTCTTGCCGACGGATCTGTTTTGCCCATGCGTTCCGATTTTCAAACGTTATCGCTGCTGACAGTCAGAACAGCCGTACTTCTTACGGCGGAAATCCTGCTGCGTTCCGGAAAAGCCCGCAAGCTCGGTCCGGCGATAAAGATCATTCCCAAGCATATTTTTATACTTACGGCTCTGTCTGTGCTGTTTATTTCGCTCCTTTCGGAAAACAACGGCTTTGCCGCGGACGACAGCGAGAAACGTCCCATAAATACGGTGCTGATCTCCGCGCTTACGGTTTCGCTGATAATAATGATACTGTCGCTGCTGATAAACGTCGCCGCCAAAAAGCAGTTCAGCGAAACGAACTCCGTGCTCCGAAGCCAGGTGGAAATACAGGTCAGGCACTATAAAAGATTGGAACAGCTCAGCAAGGAGATCAGGTCGTTCATGCACGACTACACCAATCACATACGAAGTCTGCTTTCGCTGCTGGAAATGGAACAGTACGGAGACGCGACCGAATACGTCGAAAAGCTTGCTTCCGTCATATGTCCCGGCAGGACTTCCCTCTACCAAACGGGAAATCCCCTTGCGGACGCCATACTTACCGACAAAAGCGACCTTTGCGGGGAGTACGCGAAGATCGTATTCTGCGGTTTTATTCCCGATAAAATAGATAACGTCGACCTGTGCGTTATCCTTTCAAACGCTCTTGACAATGCGGCGGAGGCGTGCGCGGTCTGCGAGGGCGTAAGCAGTATAGAAATATTCGCTCAGGTCAGGCAGGGCTATTTTGTGCTTACAATAAAAAATCCCACCGCAGACGGCAGGACCTACCGCGATATTCCGGAGACTGCCAAATCCGACGTTTTAAATCACGGCTTCGGACTGAAAAATATCGAAGCGGCTGTCGTCAGGCTCGGAGGACGCATCAGCATAAACTGCGAAAACAATGTTTTTGAACTGTCGCTTACGTTCAAGCTGCCGGAGCAGAAGCAATGAAAATTTCCCGCCCCCTTTTTTGGCAGGTAACGGTGCGGAAGAATGCTGCCCATGTAAGCAATTTACCCTTATTGACGAGTATGTCAATAAGGGTAAATTTTTTTCTTATTTTATTATATCAAAGTTTCCAAAGCTCCTCGGCATACTGCTTAACAGTCCTGTCGGAGGAGAACTTGCCGCTGCACGCAATATTCATCCAGCACTTTTTGGAGAACATTTCTCTGTTCTTGTAATCGTACAACGCTTTTAATTTTGTGTCCACATAGCCCTCCAAATCCGCAAGCAGGAAGTAATGGTCGGGCTTGTGCCAGCTTGTGCCGTTTATCAGCGCGTTGAAAAGCTCGCCGAACATTCCCGTGTCGCCGTCGTTGAAAGTGCTGTCAACAAGGGTGTTTACCACGCGTTTAACACGTTCGTTGGTGTAGTAGATTTTCTCCCGGGGGTTGTAGCGGGGCTTTATCTTTTCGATTTCCTCGACCCGCGCGCCGAAGATATACTCGTTCTCCCAGCCCGCTTCGTCAACGATTTCAACATTCGCTCCGTCGTAAGTGCCGAGAGTTACCGCGCCGTTGAGCATAAATTTCATATTGCCCGTGCCGCTTGCTTCAAGTCCCGCTGTGGAGATCTGCTCCGAAATATCCGCGGCGGGAATAAGCTTCTCCGCATAGGACACGTTATAGTTCTGCACGAAAAGCACTTTCAGCTTGTCTTTCGTGTCGGGGTCGTTGTTTACAAGCTTGGCAACCTCGTTAATATATTTTATTATTCCTTTGGCACGTCTGTACGCGGGAGCTGCTTTCGCGCCGAAAATAAAGCAAGTCGGCTGCAAATCGGGCAGTTTGTTTTCCTTTATCTGGAAGTACAAGTCCACAATAGAAAACGCGTTAAGAAGCTGCCGCTTATACTCGTGCAAACGCTTAACCTGAATGTCGAACGCCCAGTCGGGGCTGAGCTCCACGCCCTCGTGCTTCTTGATATACTCGCAAAGCTGAATCTTTTTCTCCCGCTTAATATCCATAAAGCGGCGTATGGTATTTCCGTCGTCCACAAACTTTTTCAGCTCCGCAAGCTTGTCAAGGTCGGTCTGCCAGCCGTTTCCGATTTTTTCGGTAATAAGGGCGGACAGTTCGGGGTTGCACAGTCCCAGCCAGCGGCGGGGGCTAATGCCGTTTGTCTTGTTTTGGAAGCGGTCGGGGAATATCTCATACCAGTCTTTCAGCACGTCGTTTTTCAGAATGTCGGTGTGGAGCTGTGCCACGCCGTTTGTGTGGGACGAGGCAAAAATTGCCATTCTCGCCATATGAATGCGGTCAACCTCCACAATGCGCTTTTCGGCGATCTGCTTATCGGTCTGACCGATTGATTTAAGGTACTTTTCAAGGTGTGCGTCCACCAAAAGAATGATCTCGTAAATCGTGGGCAGAACGCTTTTGAACAGGTCGACGCCCCATTTTTCCAGCGCCTCGCCGAGAACGGTGTGGTTGGTGTAATTGCAGGTCTTTTGGGCGATGTCGAACGCTTCTTTAAAGGACATACCCTCCTTGAACATAAAAATGCGAATAAGCTCGGGAATTGCCACGGTGGGGTGGGTGTCGTTGAGCTGAATTGCAAAGCAGTCCGCGAATTTGGAGAAATCATCGCCGTGGGTTTTCTTGTACCGCCGCACGATGTCCTGTATCGAGGCGGACACAAAGAAATACTGCTGTTTCAGACGGAGGCGCAGACCCTTTTCGGTGTTGTCGTTGGGGTACAGAACGTTTGAGATAGCTTCCGCAAGAATGGTATTCTCGCTTGCGCCAACGTAGTCCTGATTATCGAATTTGCCGAAATCAAAGCCTTTCAAACTCTCGCTCTGCCATAAACGAAGCGTATTGACAGCTTTTTTCTCATAACCGATTATCGGAATATCATAGGGTACTGCAAGCACCGACTGGTCGGCAAAGTCCACCCGAACAGCCTCGTTTTCGGCGCGTACGCTCCATGCGTCGCCGTAATCAAGCCAAGCGTCGGCGCTTTCCTGCTGGAAGCCGTTTCCGATGGACTGCTTGAAAAGTCCGTAACGGTAGCGTATGCCGTAGCCGTTGAGGGGAATATCGTGCGCCGCCGCCGAGTCCAAAAAGCAAGCAGCCAAACGTCCCAAGCCGCCGTTGCCGAGAGCCGCGTCCTCGATTTCCTCGAGACAGGCAATGTCAACCCCCTGCTCGGAGAGGATTTCCTTAGCTTCGTCCAGAAGCCCCGCGCAGTAGAGGTTGTTGAACACCGCGCGCCCCATAAGAAACTCGGCGGAAAGATAATACGCCCTGCGCTTTTCGCCGTGTCGTTCCTCGGTTCTGTCCCAAAGAGGAATAATGTCGTCCATAACCGCCCTTGAAAGCGCGTTGTGGAGTTGTTTCGGGGAAGCGTGAGAAATATCCGTCCTGCCGTCGATACGGAGATTTTCGTTTATTTTTGTCAGAAATTGTTCTTTGTTCATGTTGTCAGCCGTCCTTTCAAAAAAATAATCTTGAATAATTGTACCATATTTTTGGCGATCTTGCAACTATTTTATGCGGATTTTTGCCAAATAAACATTTATCGGGCTGTTAATACCAATCCCTTATTGAATTATATGTAATCTCCCGCCGCAAAACCGCATATATCAAAGCTTATTGCGGCGGTTTCCTACTCATAATTCCAATAAGGGATTAGCATAAAAAGAATAAATTGCCGCTTAGCGGGAAGTCCCGGTCAAGCAGCAATTTATCGCAGAATATTATTTTATTTTGCTTCGGTAAGCACAAATATCTCATAGATCGCCTTTATAGCCGCCTCAAAATCTTCGTCGCTTACGCCTATGATAATGTTAAGCTCGGACGAGCCCTGATCGATCATCTTTACGTTGATCTTCGCGTGGGCAAGCGCGGAGAATATCCGTCCCGCGGTTCCTCTTGCCTTTCTCATTCCACGTCCCACAACGGCGATAAGGGACAAATTGTCCTCCACCTCCATATGATCGGGGTGTACGCGGAAATTTATCTCGTCCAAAACCTGCCGCTGCACGGGCTTGAGAACGTCCGTACCCACGATAACGCTCATGGTGTCGACGCCCGACGGCATATGCTCAAAGCTCAGTCCGTTCTTTTCCAAGGCGCGGAGCACGTTCCTGCCAAAACCAAGCTCGCTGTTCATCATGTCCTTTTCAATATTTATCGCGGAAAGTCCTTTCTTTCCCGCAATTCCCGTAATAACGTATTTTCCCGCTTCGGAGGACTCTGCCACTATCATAGTGCCCTTGTCCTCGGGGCGGTTTGTGTTGCGGATATTTATGGGAATACCCGCCGTGCGCACGGGGAAAATAGCGTCCTCGTGAAGAACGCCCGCGCCCATGTAGGAAAGCTCCCTAAGCTCCCGATAAGTAATGGTGGTGATGGGAGCGGGATCGTCAACGATCCTCGGGTCGCATATCAGGAAGCCCGACACGTCCGTCCAGTTTTCGTAAATCTGCGCGTGTACCGCCCTTGCCACAATAGAACCTGTAACGTCCGAACCGCCGCGGGAAAAAGTACGGATGGTATCATTGGGCATAGAGCCGTAAAATCCGGGAATTACCGCGTGCTCGCATTTTTCCAGACGGGGGCGCAGCAGGGATATGGTCGTATTCAAATCAAAAACGCCGTTTTCGCCGAACTTGATATAGCCTGCGGGATCTATAAATTCAAAGCCGAGGAAAGCCGCCAATACCTTGCTGTTAAGGTATTCGCCCCGGGACGCCGCGTAGTCCCGTCCCGCCATATGGGCAAAAGCGCTTTTTATGCGCTGAAATTCCCTGTCAAGGGATATGCTCAGATCCAGCTCGGAAATGATCTCGTTATATCGCTTTTCAATTGCGGCAAAATCTTCGGTAAAGTCCTCGCCCTTTGCCGCCTTGTCATAACATGAATAAAGCATATCGGTTATCTTGATGTCGCTGCTGAAACGTTTGCCCGGAGCTGACGCCACAACGAAACGTCTGTCGGGGTCGGAGAGAACTATGTCGGCGGCTTTTCTGAACTGTCCCGCGTCCGCGAGGGAGCTTCCGCCGAATTTTACAACTTTGATATTGCTCATGGAAAAATGTTCCTTTCATTTGATCTTAGTTTTCGGTACTATACTATTATAAATAAATTGGAAAGAATAATCAATAGTTATATAAAACAAAAAAGCGGCGCAATTCCGTGTCCGTTTGTGGAAAACGACTGTGTTTTCACGGCGGACAAGTTTTCGCGCCGCAAAGGGGCATATCTGTACGGCATAACCCGAGAGAGCTGTTCAGCTGTTAACGCCGGTATTTTTAATGATAATGCTTTCAATATAGCCGATAAGCTTTTCGGAGGATATATTCAGTTCTTTCAGGATATATTTTTCCAGCAGACCTCCCACCGCCATGGAATAAAACATTATATTGAACTCCAGCATTTCATCGGGGAGACTTTTTTCGCCGTCGGGAATGCAGGAATCTATCACCTTTCGGATAAGCTGTTCAGTGCTGTCGGAAAAGGTTCTTTTGAGAGCGCAGTGTCCTATGGAGTTAAGCAGGGATACGCACATATCGTTATTTTCATCAACGTATTTTATCAGCGAGCGGACGCTTTTTTTCCAATCATAGGGTTCTTCATCGAAGCCGAGGATTATTTCCGCCTCGTTGCGGAAGCACCAATTGGCGAGGTCGAAAATGTCCTCGAAGTGGTAGTAAAAGGTCTGGCGGTTCACGCCGCAGTCCTCCGAAAGCATGGTGACGGTAATTTTATCAAATGGCATACAGGCGATTCGTTTTTTCAAGGCTTCGGAAAACTGTTTTTTCATTGAAAGCGTTATTTCCCTGTTTGGCATTGAAATTCTCCTTTGCTGCAATTATGTGTTGTAAATTGTTGTTTAGCGCAAAACAAAACAACAGCGCATCGCGCGGCGAAGCCGCGACCAAAAAGTTCGCCAGCCTTTCAAGGCTGCGAGGTCCACGGGGCAGAGCCCCTGGTCGCTCCCCGCAGGGAGCGAAATTCCCCGCGCCCGTAGGGCGCAAATCCTCCCGAAACGGGGAAGAGGGTGAGGAATGGCGAC
>JAMPIC010000046.1 GCA_023663025.1 Prevotella sp. | reverse complement strand
CGAAATGCTGTCGCATTTCTCACCCTCTTCCCCGTTTCGGGGCGAATTGCGCCCTACGGGCGCGGGGGATTTCGCTCCCTGCGGGGAGCGACCAGGGGCTCTGCCCCGTGGACCTCGCAGCCTTGAAAGGCTGGCGAACTTTTTAGTCGCGGCTTCGCCGCGCGTTACGCTGACGTTTTGTTTTGCGCTAAACAACAATTTACACCCACAAAAACAAAAAGCTCCCGACAACTGTCGATAGCTTTTTGTTTATTCTATATGTATTTCTACTCCTTGTAATTGATAAGCTCGTCAAGCATCTTCGGTAAATCGGTATCCATATTCTCATCGGTGAACTGGCAAGTTCCCACCGCCTTATGTCCGCCGCCGCCGTATTTCAGCATAAGCCTGCCTACGTTAACATTGGAAGTGCGGTTAAGCACCGAGTACCCCACTGCCGCGCTGCACCCTTTGCCGCCCTTGCCGTTTACGATCCATGCGGAAATGTTCTGTTCGGGATACAAGCTGTAAATCAGAAAACGGTTTCCCGAATAAATAGGGTCAACGCCGCGCAGATCGCTGATGATAACGTCCTTTTCGACGCGGGTGTGATCCTTTACCATTTCCTTGAATTTCTCCGCCTGTTCAAAGTAGACCTCTATCCTTTCCTTAACGTCGGGCAGAGCAAGTATCTCGTCCGTATTCATGGTACGGCAGCAGTCGATGAGCTTCTCCATAAGCTGATAATTGGATATGGTGAAATTGCGCCATCTTCCCAAACCCGTTCTGGGATCCATAAGAAATCCTACAAGTATCCAGCCCGTGGGATTGAGTATCTCGTCTCTTGTAAGGTTTCCGCTGTCCACCTTGTCAACGGCGATCATCATATCGTTGTAGTGACCGAAGCGCTCGTCTCCGCCGTAATAATCGTAGATGATCCTCGCGCAGGAGGGAGCTATACGGCTCTCGCCCTTATATTTGCCTTCAAGCTGATTTCTTTCAAACTCGCTGGAATGATGGTCAAACCAAAGTCCGCAGCCCTCCACAAAGGGAACATTGGCGAGGCAGTCGTCCTCTGTGATCTCAATAAGACCGTCCTGAAGATCCTTGGGGTGAGCAAATTTCCAGTGGTCGATTATTCCAACGTCTTTAAGCAGCGCGCCGCAGGCAAGTCCGTCAAAATCCGAACGTGTAACAAGTCTCATGGTAACAACTCCTAACACAAAATAATGAACAAAAAAATCGTACAACAGCACATTATGATAATATTATACACCATTTTTTTCAGGATTTCAATAGTATTCTTGAATTTTATTTTCCGAATTCGGGCAAAAGGAAACGGATCGGGAGGCGATGGAAAATCCTGCGGAATAAAGCCGCCGTTTTCCCGCTGACGCATGAGCGTTTCCGTAAAACCGCGCACCGCCGTAATTTGCGCGATAGCCGTACAGCGCGTCCTCAAAACATGCGGCTTTGCGGATTTTAACGGTATTGGCTTGCATTGTCGGAAAAAATGTGGTATAATATGTGTATCTTATACTTAGAAACGAGGTCTTTTAAAATGTCGCACTGGATCGAAAAAACTAATATTTACCATATTTACCCGCTGGGTTTCTGCGGCTGCGAAAAGTTCCGCTCCGAGTTTACGGGTTCGGATAAGGACGGGAACGGCAGAATTCTCAAGGTAATAGATTGGATACCCCACCTGAAAAAAATGAACTTCAACGCCGTTTACTTCGGTCCCGTTTTCGAGTCTTTCGAGCACGGCTACGACACCACGGATTATTACACTATTGACAGACGTCTCGGCACGAACGGGGACTTCAAAAAGGTCTGCGATGAGCTGCACAAAAACGGCATACGCGTTATTCTGGACGGCGTTTTCAACCACGTTGGCAGAGACCACGCAGCTTTCAGGGATTTGCAGCAGAACGGTCAAGGCTCGCGGTACAAGGACTGGTTCGCCGGTGTGAACTTCGGCGGACGTTCTCCCTACGGCGACAGCTTTTCCTACGAGGGTTGGAGCGGTCACTATAACCTTGTGAAGCTGAACCTTTACAACAACGAAGTGGTCGAGCACCTTTTCGGTGCTGTAAAAATGTGGATTGAGGAATGGGGCATAGACGGAATACGCTTCGACGCGGCCGACTGTCTTGCCGAGGACTTCATCAAAAGAATACACCGCTTTACACGGGAGCTGCGCCCCGATTTTTGGCTCATGGGCGAGATAATTCACGGTCAGTACAACCGCTGGGCGAACGGCGAAATGTTCGACTGCGTGACAAACTATCAGTGCTACAAGGGCATTTACTCCTCCCACAATGACCGCAACTATTTCGAGATCGCCCACTCCATCGAGTACCAGCACGGTCAGTACGGAAACATCTATATGTATAACTTCCTGGACAACCACGACGTTGCCCGTCTTATGTCGGTGCTGAAAAACCCGGAGCACGCCGAGTGCTGCTATACCATGATGTACGGAATGTACGGCGTTCCGTCTGTGTACTACGGCAGCGAATTCGGAATACGCGGTGAAAAAGGCAGAGGCGAGGACGCGGACAGAGCTATCCGTCCCTGTCTCGATCTTGACAATATTCCCGACGCAAACGACAAGCTCATGCTCCATATCTCCGAGCTGGGCGCGGTAAGACTTTCGCTGCCGGCTATTCAGTCCGGCTCTTACGCGAAAATAGAACTGAAAAACCAGACCTTCCTTTTCAAGCGGGAGCTTAACGGCGAGACCGTCTATATCGCCCTGAACATCAGCGACGGCGATTACACATTCCGTTTCGGCACACCCTACGGAAAGCTTGCCGACCGTCTCAGCGGCAGACAGTTCACCGTAAACGGCGGAAACGCCGAGATAACCGTTCCCAAAAACAAGTCCATGATACTTGTGGACGGTTCGGCTGTACAGCCTGCTCCCCGGCGTGAGGAAACTGCCGAAACCGTTCCCGAAGCCAAAGCGGAAGCTCCCGCAGCCGAGGTACGGGAAGTTCCCGAGGTCAAGGCGGAAATTCCTCCCAAAAACAACGGCATAAGGGGATTGGGCGTTCCCGAGGGAAGAAAGATCGTCATAGGCGGTCATTACAGGCATTTCAAGGGCGGCGAGTATGTTGTCCTGAACGTGGCGAAGGATCACGAGACCTGCGCGGAGCAGGCGGTCTATATGCAGATACACGACAAGCCCATAGTATGGGTGCGTCCGCTGGATATGTTCCTGGAGGACGTTGACGACCACGGAAATGTCAAGCCGAGATTCGACTATATCCCCGACTGAAAATCAAAAAATCAAAAATCAAAGGGACGCCCGAAAGCGTCCCTTTGACCGAATAATGCAGATAGGAAATTGACAAGACACAAACCTCTTTGTTTCCTATAAACCGCTTAGCCGCAGCAGTTCTTCTTTGTGAAAGAGAGACAGTCGGTGCATTCGGGTACGGAGGGATTTTTCTCGTGAGTACCCACCTGAATGCAGTCGAGGGTGCAGTAGTGCTCGGTGTCCATGTTGTGCTTGCAGCTTGTTACATCGCATTTAATTGAGGGATTTTTCATTTTCAAGTTCTCCTTTTCGGAAGCCTCCGCCGCGCTTCGGTTCGATACCGATATCCGAACCGGGACTTGTCTCCCTTTTCGGAGCTCGGTATTCCGTACGGGAAATATTTCCATCGTACGAAATACATACCGCTTTTGTTTCGCGGCGCGGTTTTCCTTTTGGTTTAGCCGTTTTATCTCCGGCACGTTTAGTATATGCGGAACGTTCCTCGGAATGCGCTGTAATTTTCGGAGAAATCTGCGGAAAAAATTTCAAAATAAAAATTATGGCATTTATCACATTCTGCTTCCCCGAGCGGCAAAGCCGCTTCATCATTCCTTATAATAAAGGAGAATACATAGTGAAAGCAAAAAAGATATTATCGTCGGCAGCCGCGCTGCTGATAGCGTTTTCTGCGGGAGGTTACGCCTTTGCGGAACAGTCCTCCGGGCAGACTTCAAAGATCACCGTGGTTCCGTCCGAACGTCTGCGCAAGATATCCCCGTATATTTACGGCGTGAACACGGGCGTCGACCTTAACGTCGTTTCGGCAAAGTCGCTGCGCCTCGGGGGAAACAGAATGTCCGCCTACAATTGGGAAAATAATATGTCCAATGCAGGCTCGGACTACTACAACACCTCCGATATGTACCTGATAACCGACATTGCCGACGAGTTCAAGCGCGTGCCGGGAGGTCCGGCGCTGTCCCTTTCAAGCGAGGCAAAGGCACACGGAGTTCCCTATACTTTGCTGACGCTTCAGATGATGGGATACGTTACGTCAAGCAAAAGGGGAAGACTTCCCGAAACAGCCGCCGCGCCCTCCGAATACTGGGTCAGAACCGAAAACAGAAAGAACGGCGAGCTTTCCGACAAACCCGATAAAAAGGACGATGCAGTTTATACGGACGAATATCTGAACTATCTTTTCGGCAAGCTCGGAAAATCGGACAGCGACACGGGTATAAAGGCTTTCGCTCTGGACAACGAACCCGCACTTTGGCAGCACACTCACAGCCTTGTCAGACAGGAACCGCTTTCCTGCACGGAGCTTACAGCAAGGTCAGCCGACCTTGCTTCGGTAGTGAAGGAATTGGATCCCGGCGCGGAGGTGTTCGGTCCGTCGCTCTTCGGATATTCGGCTTTCGTTTCTTTGGGCGGCGCTCCCGATTGGGACAGTCTCAAAGCGGACAACGGCTACCGCTGGTTCATCGACTTCTATCTGGACGAAATGCGCAAGGCTGAGGAAAACGGCGGAACGCGGCTTCTGGACGTGCTGGACATACATTTTTACACCGAAGCGAAAGGCGTGTGCGGTCAGCGTTCCTGCAGTCATTATGATGACGACGGCTGTGTAAAAGCGCGTCTTGACAGCGTAAGGTCGCTCTATGACGAAAATTACCGCGAGGACAGCTGGATCACCGACACGGGCGCGGAATTTTTCCCTCTGCTGCCGAATATTGAGCAGTCCATAGACAAATATTATCCCGGCACGAAGCTTGCGTTCACAGAGTACAATTTCGGCGGCGGAGACCACATATCGGGCGCGGTCGCCGAAACGGATATGCTGGGAATATTTGCGGAGTACGGAGTGTATTTCGCATCCATGTGGTCGTTCGACAGCAATCAGTACCAGCTTGCGGCAATAAATATGTTCACGAATTACGACGGCGGCGGGAACGGCTTCGGCGATACTCTCGTTAAAAGCGCCTGCGAAAACGAGGATATTTCCGTGTATTCTTCCGTGGACGGCGAAAACGACAATACCGTGAAGATCATCGTCACAAACCGTTCGCTTCATGACGAAACTCCCGTGGAAATAAGCCTGTCCTCGGATAATATATACAAAACCTCGGAGGTCTATTCTCTTTACGGCGACAGTACCGACATACGGCTCATGCCCGCTGTTGAAAACATTTCCGGCAACACTTTCACCTACGCTCTGCCGCCCCTTTCCGTTACCGAATTTGTAATAACCGCTCCCGCCGAAACGTCGGGAAAAACGAAATTTATCGTCCCTGCTGCTGCCGCTGCTGCGGCTGTTTTGGCTGCGGTCGCAGCAGCGGCAGTGATAAAAAAGAAAAAAAGCTAAAAAGCTAACGCATACGGGAAAAAATATCCCCGTCCGCAGCCTTGTGCGGACGAGGAATTTTTACGCATTCAAAAGACGGATCAAAGTCCTCTCTTAACGTAAGTTGTGTGGAGAACCTCGTGCGCCTTGTGGCTGCCGGGCTTCTCAAAGAATGTGTCGTAAACTTCCTTTATAGCGGGGTTCTCATGTGAACGCCTGAGGGTGCTTGCCGCGTCCTCGTCGTAGAGAGCCTTTGCGCGGATAGCGCGAATGTCCTCAAAGTTCCGTACGGAAGCGGGCTGCTGAGGCTGACCGCCGCCGTTTACGCAGCCGCCGGGACAACCCATAATTTCGATAAAGGTGTAGTCCGCCTCGCCGCTCTGAACCTTTTTCAGGAGCGTGGACGCGTTTGCCGTACCCGAAGCGACAGCTACCTTAACGTCAAGGTCGCCAACTTTGTAAGACGCTTCCTTAATTCCCGCAACGCCGCGAACCTCGGTAAAGTCGATGTTTCCGGCTTCTTCGCCCGTTATCATCTTCACAGCGGTACGGAGAGCAGCTTCCATAACGCCGCCCGTCGCGCCGAAGATTACGCCTGCGCCTGTGCCAATTCCGAGAGGATCGTCGAACTTCTCGTCCGCAAGCTCGGTGAACTTAATTCCGCAGCGTTTTATAAGGCGCGCAAGCTCTCTTGTGGTGATAGAGATGTCCACGTCGGGAACGCCCGCCGCGCTCTCATCGTCTCTGTCTATCTCGAATTTTTTCGCCGTACAGGGCATTACCGCAACAACTACCATATCCTTGGGGTCGATGTTCATTTTCTGCGCGTAGTAGGTCTTTGCCGTCGCGCCGAACATCTGCATAGGCGACTTGCAGCTGGAAAGATTTTCCGTCATATCGGGGAAATAGTGTTCGCAGTATTTGACCCAGCCGGGTGAGCAGGACGTGATCATCGGCAGTTTTCCGCCGTTCTTGACACGTTCAACCAGTTCGTTGGCTTCCTCCATAATGGTGAGGTCGGCGGCAAAGTCCGTATCGAAAACCTTGTCGAAGCCTATTCTGCGGAGAGCCGCAGCCATTTTGCCCTCGACGTTTGTTCCCATAGGATAGCCGAACTCCTCGCCCAAAGCCGCACGTACCGCAGGGGCGGTCTGTACGATAACGAATTTCTTTTCGTCGGCAATTGCCGCCATAACGTCGTTTGTGTTGTCCTTTTCGGTGATCGCGCCCACGGGACATACCGCGATACACTGTCCGCAGGAAATACAGCTTGTTTCGCCCAGACCCAGTTCAAAGGCGGAGCTGATGTGGGTCTTGAAGCCGCGCTCGTTTGCGCCGATAACGCCCACGCCCTGTGTGGCGTTGCAGACCGCAACGCAGCGGCGGCAGAGAATACACTTGTTGTTGTCTCTTATCATATGGGCGGCGGAGAAGTCGATGTCGTACTTCATATTCTCGCCCTCATACTTGAACTCGTCCTCCACGCCCATATCGTGGCACATCTTCTTAAGCTCGCAGTTTTCGCTCCTTACGCAGGAAGTACACTTCTTTTCGTGTGTGGAGAGAATGAGCTGCAAGGTCTTTTTGCGGGACTCCAGCACCTTGGGGGTGTTGGTGAATATCTGCATACCCTCGGTAATGGGGTACACGCAGGAAGCCACAAGACGCTTTCCTCTGCCCTCGTCGGCTTCGACAACGCAGATACGGCACGCGCCGATCTCGTTTATATCTTTAAGGTAGCAAAGCGTGGGAATATCAACGTTCGCCATACGCGCAGCCTGAAGGATAGTCGTACCCTTGGGAGCGGTAACGTCTACGCCGTTGACTTTAACATTTATCATATCCATTTCTTAAGATCCTCCTTATCCGATCGGCTTACTTCTTGGAGATCGCGCCGAATTTACATTTTTCCATGCACGCTCCGCACTTCAGGCACTTATCCTTGTTGATAACGTGAGGAGTTTTGACCGAGCCTTCGATAGCTCCCGCGGGACAAACTCTCGCGCAGGCGGTACAGCCCTTGCACTTGTCGGGATCGATCTCGTAGCTGAGAAGATTTTTGCAGACGCCGGCGGGACACTTCTTATCCACAACGTGAGCGATATACTCGTCGCGGAAGAATTTCAGCGTAGAAAGCACGGGGTTTGGCGCAGTCTGACCCAGACCGCAGAGGGAGTTGGCTTTGATGTAGTAGCACAGCTCTTCCATCTTGTCGATGTCCTCCATAGTGCCCTGACCTTTGGTGATCTTGTCGAGAATTTCAAGCAGTCTCTTCGTACCTACGCGGCAGGGAGTACACTTTCCGCAGGACTCGTCAACGGTGAACTCCAGGAAGAACTTGGCAATATCCACCATACAGTTGTCCTCGTCCATAACGATAAGTCCGCCCGAGCCCATCATAGAGCCGATAGCGATAAGGTTGTCGTAGTCGATGGGCACGTCGAAGTGCTCCGCGGGAATACAGCCGCCGGAAGGTCCGCCCGTCTGAGCAGCCTTGAACTTCTTGCCCTTGGGTATGCCGCCGCCGATTTCCTCAACGACTTCGCGGAGGGTCGTTCCCATAGGAACTTCAACCAGACCGGTGTTGTTGATCTTTCCGCCGAGAGCGAATACCTTTGTGCCCTTGGATTTTTCAGTACCCATTGCGGCGAACCATTCCGCGCCGTTAAGGATAATTCTGGGGACGTTTGCATATGTCTCAACGTTGTTGAGAATTGTGGGCTTGCCGTAAAGTCCCTTTTCCGCAGGGAACGGAGGACGGGGACGGGGTTCGCCCCGGTTGCCCTCGATAGAGGTCATAAGAGCGGTTTCCTCGCCGCAGACGAACGCGCCCGCGCCGAGACGGAGCTCGATGTCGAAATCGAAGTTAGTGCCGAAGATATTCTTGCCCAGAACGCCGTACTCTCTCGCCTGCTTGATGGCGATTTCCAGACGCTGGATAGCGATGGGGTACTCGGCTCTGACGTATATGTAGCCCTGATTTGCGCCGATGGCGTAACCCGCGATAGCCATAGCTTCAAGCACAACATGGGGGTCGCCCTCCAAAACGGAACGGTCCATGAACGCGCCCGGGTCGCCCTCGTCGGCGTTGCAGCAGACGTACTTCTGATCCGCGTCGGGAACGATGTTTCTTGCCAGTTTCCACTTCATACCGGTGGGGAAGCCGCCGCCGCCTCTGCCGCGGAGACCCGAATCCAAAATGGTCTGAATGACCTGCTCGGGGGTCATCTCCTTGATAGCCTTGGCAAGAGCCTGATATCCGTCCGTACCGATGTACTCGTCGATATTTTCGGGATTGATAACGCCGCAGTTTCTGAGAGCAACGCGGTGCTGTTTCTTGTAGAAGTTAGTCTCGTTGAGGGACTTGATACCGTTCTCGGTAACAGTCTCCTTGTAGAGGTATTTGGTGTCGACATGACCGCCCGCAAGGTGTTCCCTGACGATCTCGGGGATCTCCTCCTCCTTGACCATCGAGTAGAACGCGCCCTCGGGGTAAACTATCATAATGGGACCCAGCGCACAAAGACCGAAGCAGCCTGTCTTGACTACCTCCACCTTGTCGCTTATGCCGTTCTTTTCGATTTCCTCTTTGAGCTTTTCGATTATTTTCGCGCTTCCCGACGAGGTACAGCCGGTACCTCCGCAGACGAGAACCTGATACTTTTTATCTGCGGCGTCGGAAGATTCTCTGCGGATTTCAACATGATCCTTGATCTTGTCTCGGATAGCGTTAAGTTCTTCCAGCGATTTCATTTGGTATTATCCTCCTTGGTATGTTTTTAAATTCTCCCGCGCCGTGCGAGGGAGACGGGGCGTCAGTTGTACTTTGCAAGGATATCGTCGATATCGTCCACGGTAAGTCTGCCGTAAACGTCGTCGTTGACGGTGAGAACGGGAGCGAGACCGCACGCGCCTATGCAGCGGCATGCTTCGAGAGAGAACTTGCCGTCGGGGGTACAGCCTCCGCCTTCGATGCCGAGCTTTTCGATAAGCTTGTTGTAGATATCGCCGCTGCCCTTAACGTAGCAAGCTGTTCCGAGACAGACGGAAATCTTGTACTGACCCTTGGGGTTAAGAGCGAACTGAGCGTAAAAAGTAACTACCCCGTAGATCTTTTCAAGGGGATAGCCTGTTTCGGCGGCGATTATCTTCTGCACCTCGATGGGAAGATAGCCGTAGATCTCCTGCGCCTGCTGGAGAATAGGCATAAGGCAGCCTTTTTCGTTCTTATGGCTGTCGATAACGGCGCGGAGTTTTTTCTCCTGTTCGGGAGTACCCGCGAAAGGGATGGATGAAATTGTTGAACCCATTATAGAACCTCCTCAATAGTATGATGCGATGTTGCGTACCCGTTTTAAAAAGCCGTTTCCCGGAGGGATTTTGTCAGTCCGTAAGCGTCGAGCCTGTAAATGCCGGGCACAGCAGTCATACATACATTATAGCACACTTTTCGACAAATTGCTACGAAAATATGTCACAGACGTTAACGCATTTTATTGTGCATTTATAACAAAAGTCAAAAGCTTTACAGCATTATTTGCATAATTTTGATGTGCGTGGGTGTTGTCCGCAGGGACTTTGAACCTGTCCGTAAATTATATGCAAGGGGACGTCGGTTCTTTACAATTTTGGCGGGAAATGATAAATTGTAATTTAGCGCAGAACATGTAACGAGTATTGGGCGGCGAAGCCGCGACTAAAAGTTTCGCCCGCCTTTTCAAAGGCGGCAGGTTTCCAAAGGGCGGCGCCCTTTGGTCGCCCTCCGCAGAGGGCGAAATTCCCTTTCGTTCCAAACGGAG